>NZ_CP034279.1:4800000-5400000 GCF_009739905.1 Streptomyces ficellus
CGCTGGGCGCTGGACGCCGAGACGTTGTACGTCCCCACGACCACGGCGTCCTTGCCGGCCGCGGCCGCCACCGCCTCGTCGATCTTCGCGGCCGTCGGCGCCGTGCCGGTCGGCAGCACCGTGGTGGTGAAGCCCAGCGCGGCGAGGGCGGCGCCCAGAGTGGCGGTCGGCGGGCCGGTCGTCCCCGAGGGGGAGGCGACGTCGGCACCCACGACCAGGAGGTTCGGCCGTTCGGCGGCGCGCAGCGGGAGCAGAGCGCCCTCGTTGAGCAGCAGCGTGGTGGTCCGCTCGGCGATCCGGTCGGCGGTCGCGAGGTGCGAACGGGTGCCGACCGTGCGGTCGACGGCCCCGTGCGTGACGTAAGGGTCCCGGAACAGCCCCAGCCTCACCTTCAGGCGGAGGATCCGGAGAATCGATTCGTCGACGCGGGTCTCGCTGATCTCGCCGCCGCGCACCGCGTTCAGGACGGCGTGGAACGCCACGTCCAGCTTCGGCGGGTTGAGCAACTGGTCGCAGCCCGCCTTGAGGGCGAGGACCGGCACGCGGTCGTCGCCGTACTTGGTGCGGACGCCCTCCATGCCGAGCGAGTCCGTCACGACCACACCGTCGTAGCCCAGTTGCTCACGCAGGATGCCCGTCAGAATGGGACGGGACAGGGTCGCGGGATCCTCGGCCGGGTCGAGCGCCGGAACCACGATGTGAGCCGTCATGATCGAGTCGATCCCGGCGGCGATCGCGGCCCGGAACGGCGGCGCGTCGAGCGTCCGCCACTGCTCGCGGGTGTGGCTGATGGTCGGCAGACCGTAGTGGCTGTCGACGGACGTGTCGCCGTGCCCGGGGAAGTGCTTGGACGTGGCGGCCACCCCCGCCCGCTGGTAGCCGCCGACCTGGGCGGCGACCATCGCGGCCACGGCACCCGGCTCCGCGCCGAAGGACCGGACGCCGATCACCGGGTTCGCGGGATTGACGTTGACGTCGGCGACCGGGGCGTAGTTCTGGCGGATGCCCAGCGCCGCGAGCTCGGCGCCGGCGACCTGGGCGGCACGCCGGGCGTCGGAGCGCGACCCGCCCGCGCCGAGCGCCATCGCACCGGGCATCAGCGTGGCCGGTTCCCCTATCCGGGCGACGATGCCGTGCTCCTGGTCGGTGGAGATCAGCACCGGCACCGGCACCCGCGCGGGCCGGCCGAGCGCGGCGCGCTGGATGCCGTTCGACAGGTCGGCGATCTGGTGCGGGTCGCGGGTGTTGTGCGCCCACGAGAAGTAGATGATGCCGCCGACGTGGTACTTCGCGATCAGCTCTGCGGCGTTGCGGACCCCGATCTCCTTGAGGTTCGCGTCCACGTCGGCCTGGTCGGGCTCGGTGGCGGAGTGCCCGTACACCCGCATGACGAAGAGCTGACCGACCTTCTCCTCCAGGCTCATCCGCGAGACGAGCTGCTTGAGGCGGCGGTCGTCGGCGGCGGCCGCGGCGGGAACGGCGCCCCCGGACACGGCGGCGGCCGCGGCGGCGGCGGTGACGGCGAGGAGGGTGCGTCTGGAGGGGACGGAGGGGGAGGAGGAGGGGGAGTCGGTGGAGGTGGCGCGGTGGTGCATCGGTGCTCCTTCCGGCCATGCGGATGAAGGAAACTTCCAAGGAGTCACGGATAGCCGGAAAGTAACTGCCAGGTCAAGAACCCCAACGCGTCGTGGCCAATCGGTCCCGCCGGGCCCGCCCATCCCGTCGTGGGCAATCCTCCCGGGACTCCCATCCCCGTTGTGGGCAATCGTCCGGCCGGTCTCGTTGTGGGCAATCGTCCCGGGGGCTCCCTCCCCACCCACCCGTTGTGGGCAATCGTCCCGCTGGGGCGGGACGGGTGGGCACAACGGGACCGGGGCGGTGCCTGTTCTCGGTTCGCCCCGGTGCGGCTCGGTGGGCTGCCGGTGGGGGTGGGGCGTGGCCCCTCCGGGCTCGCCTCCTCGGGGCCGGCGGCCTCGGGTTACGAGTAGGGGAGCCGCGCCTGCGCCGCCGGTCCCCTGCGGGGGCGACCCTGCACGGCCCCGCCCCGGGCGCGTCGCCGGGTGCGGGACGCCGCGGGCGTCAGGTCAGCGTGGACAGGTGCTCGCGGCCCGCCGCGAGCAGGGGCGGGAGCTCCGCCGCCCCCGGGTGCCACCGCTTCTCGTACTCCCAGCTCACCCACCCCTCGTCGCCCACCAGCGCCAGGCACTCCGCGAGCGGCAGCACTCCCGCGCCGAGGGCCAGCGGAGTGGGGTCGTCCGTCGAGGCGACGTCCTTGACCTGGACGTAGCCGAGGTACGGCGCCAGCACCGCGTGTGTCGCCGTCGGGCGCTCGCCCGCCGACCAGGGGTGCATCACGTCCCACAGCGCGCCCACGTGCTTGTGGCCGACCGCGCCGACGATGCGGGCCACGTCCGCGCCCGTGCGGTGGGAGTCGTGGGTCTCCACCAGGATCCGTACGCCCAGGTCCGCCGCGATCTCCGCGGCGGCGCCCAACCGCCGGGCGGCCGTCGCGTCCGCCTCCGCCGGGTCCTGGTCGCCGCCGCCCGGGAACACCCGGACGTACGAGGCGCCCAGGTCGGCCGCGAGGTACAGCAACCGGTGCAGCTCCTCGTACACGGGCTCGTCGTCACCGGCCTCCGCCACGCGCGCGTACCCGGCGACCGTCAGGATCTCGACGCCCTCCCGGGCGAACTCCTCCACCACCGCCCGCCGCTCGTGGCTCACGAGCCCCGGATGCACCGGCTCCTCGGGGTGGGCGCGCAGCTCCACGCCCTGGTAGCCGCACCCGGCGGCCAGCCGGGCGACATCGGGGACCGGCATGCCGGGGACACCGAGGGTGGAGAAGGCGTACTTCACGGTCTGGACTCCTTCGTGCGGGGCGGGTCCGGTCTCACTCCCGTGGAACGTACCCGGCCCGCGCCCCCTCATGGCCGCGCCGTGGAGGAGCGGACCACGAGTTCGGCGCCGACGGTCGCGACACCGCCCGGCGGCGGGGCCTCCGTGCCCGTGGCGAGCCGCCCGGCCCGTGCCCCCGCCTCGTGCAGCGGAAGCCGCACGGTGGTGAGCGCGGGCGCCGCGTCCACCGAGAACGGCAGGTCGTCGAAGCCCGCCACGGAGACGTCGTCCGGGACGCGCCGTCCCTGGTCGCGCAGCGCGGCGCAGACGCCCAGCGCGACCGTGTCGTTGGCGGCGGCGATCGCGGTCAGGCCCGGTTCCCGCCGCAGCAGCTCCAGCGTCGCGTCGTACCCCGAGCGCCGGTCGTAGGAGCCGTGCGCGGTGAGCCGGTCGAGGCCGGCGGCCAGGCCCGCGTCCCGCATCGCGGAGAGGTGGCCCTCCAGGCGGTGGCGGGTGGTGGTGCGCTCGGCGGGGCCCGCGACGTACCCGATCCGTTCATGGCCGAGGGACAGGAGGTGCTCCGTCAGCCGGCGGGCCCCGCCGCGGTTGTCGAACGTGAGCGTGGCCGTGACCGCCGCCCCCGGCACCGGTGGCCGCCCGCACAGCACCACGCGGGTGCCGCCGTTCGTGAGTCTGGCCAGCTTGGCGGCCGTCGCCGCGGTGTGCTCCGGGTCGTCGACGGCGCCCCCGGTCAGGACGACGGCGGCCGCGCGCTGGCGCTGCAACAGGGTCAGATACGTCAGCTCGCGCTCGGGCGAGCCGCCGGTGTTGCAGACCACGGCCAGCTTCTCGCCGCCCGCCCGGCCCGGCGCCCCCTCGACCATGGCGTGCTGCGCGGCCCCCGCGATGATCCCGAAGAAGGGGTCGGCGATGTCGTGGACCAGGATGCCGACCAGGTCGGAGGTGGCGGCGGCGAGCGCACTGGCCGGGCCGTTCAGGACGTAGTCCAGTTCGTCGACCGCGCGCAGCACCCGCTCGCGGGTGGCGGCCGCGACCGGGTAGTTGCCGTTCAGGACGCGCGAGACGGTGGCCGGGGACACCCGGGCGCGTGCCGCCACGTCGGCCAGGGTGACTGTCATCGCGTTCCTCCGGGGGGTGCGGCCGGGACCCTTGTCCGGGTCGTTGGCGGCAGGCTAGCGTCACGCCTGGTAGAAAGCGCTTACTGTCGAGGGAGGGCTTCGTGACGCGCAGAACCGTGCGGATCGCCATGAACGGTGTGACGGGGCGCATGGGCCACCGGCAGCACCTGGTGCGTTCGATCCTGGCGATCCGCGAGCAGGGCGGCCTCGACCTCGGTGACGGCCGGGTCGTGTGGCCCGAACCCGTCCTCGTGGGCCGCCGCGAGCACGCCCTGCGGGAGCTCGCCCGCCGCCACGGCCTGACCGAATGGTCCACCGACCTCGACGCGGTCCTCGCGGACGGGACTGTCGACGTCTACTTCGACGCGCAGGCCACCTCCGCCCGCGCCGACGCGATCCGGAAGGCGATCGCCGCCGGCAAGCACGTCTACACCGAGAAGCCGACCGCCACCGACACCGCCGCCGCCCTGGATCTCGCCCGCCTCGCCCGGGCCGCCGGCGTCAGGCACGGGGTCGTCCAGGACAAGCTCTTCCTGCCGGGGCTGCGCAAGCTGAAGCGCCTGGTCGACGGCGGCTTCTTCGGCGAGATCCTGTCCGTGCGCGGCGAGTTCGGCTACTGGGTCTTCGAGGGCGACTGGCAGGAGGCCCAGCGCCCCTCCTGGAACTACCGCGCCGAGGACGGCGGCGGCATCGTCGTCGACATGTTCCCGCACTGGGAGTACGTCCTGCACGAACTGTTCGGCCGGGTGTGCGGCGTCACCGCCCACGTCACCACGCACGTCCCGCGGCGCTGGGACGAGGACGGCAAGCCGTACGCCGCGACCGCCGACGACGCCGCGTACGGCATCTTCCAGCTGGAGAGCGGAGCCGTCGCGCAGATCAACTCCTCCTGGGCGGTACGCGTCCACCGCGACGAGCTCGTGGAGTTCCAGGTCGACGGCACCCACGGCTCGGCCGTCGCCGGACTGCGAGGCTGCCGCGTCCAGCACCGCTCGGCCACCCCCAAGCCCGTGTGGAACCCGGACGCGCCTGTCACGGAGGCGTTCCGCGACCAGTGGCAGGAGGTCCCCGACAACGCCGGGTTCGACAACGGTTTCAAGGCCCAGTGGGAGCTGTTCCTGCGGCACGTGGTGCTGGACGAGCCGTTCCCCTGGGACCTGCTGGCGGGGGCGCGCGGCGTACAGCTGGCCGAGCTGGGCCTCAAGTCCTCGGCCGAGGGCCGCCGTTACGACGTACCGGAGCTGACCCTGTGACGATCCGGCTCCCGCACGGGCCCTACGAACCGCGCACCACGCCCCGGTCCTTCGGGCCCACGGGCTCCCCTCCGGTGTCCCGCACGGTCTTCGCCGCCGCCCATGTCGTGGCCGACCCGTACGCGGACGTCCCGCCCGGCTCCCCGGCCGCCGTCGACTGGGACGCCACCCTCGCCTTCCGCCGCCACCTGTGGGCGCACGGGCTGGGCGTCGCCGAGGCCATGGACACCGCCCAGCGGGGCATGGGCCTGGACTGGGCCGCCGCCGCCGAGCTGATCCGCCGCTCCGCCGCCGAGGCCAGGGCGGCCGGCGGCCGGATCGCGGCGGGAGTCGGAACGGACCAGCTGACCGGGCCGGCCGGCCGGGCAGCGGTCCGTGCCGCGTACGAGGAACAGCTCGCCCTGGTGGAGGACGCGGGCGCCCAGCCCGTCCTCATGGCCTCCCGCGCCCTCGCGGCGGCGGCCACGTCCGCCGACGACTACCTGGACGTGTACACCGGGCTGCTGCGCCAGGCCTCCGGGCCGGTGATCCTGCACTGGCTCGGCCCCGTGTTCGACCCGGCGCTGGACGGCTACTGGGGCTCGGCGGACCTGGACACCGCCACCGACACGTTCCTCAAGGTCGTCGCCGAGCACCCGGACAAGGTCGACGGCATCAAGGTGTCCCTGCTGGACGCGGGTCGCGAGGTCGACCTCCGCCGCCGCCTTCCCGAGGGGGTGCGCTGCTACACCGGCGACGACTTCCACTACCCCGAGCTCATCGAGGGCGACGCACACGGTTCCAGCCACGCCCTGCTCGGCGTCTTCGACCCGCTCGGCCCGCTGGCGGCGCAGGCCGTGCGGGTCCTGGACGCGGGGGACAAGGAGGGCTTCCGCGCGCTCCTGGACCCGACCGTCGCGCTGTCCCGCCACCTCTTCGAGGCGCCGACCCGCTTCTACAAGACGGGTGTGGTCCTGCTGGCCTGGCTGGCCGGCCACCAGGACCACTTCACCGTGCTCGGCGGCCTCCAGTCCGCCCGCTCGCTCCCGCACCTCGCGCGGGCGTACGAACTGGCCGACCGCCTGGGGCTGTTCCCCGACCCGGCGCTGGCGGAACACCGGATGAAGGCCCTGCTGTCGGTGTACGGGGGCGGGCGATGAGCGACCTGGCCCGCTTCAGCATCAACCAGATGACCGTCAGGCAGTTGCCGCTCCCCCGCCTGGTCGAGGAGTGCGTCCGGCTCGGTGTCCCGGGCGTCGGACTGTGGCGCGAACCCGTCGCGGAGTACGGCCTGGAGGCCACCGCCCAGCTCGTCCGTGACGCGGGACTGGCCGTCACCACCCTGTGCCGGGGCGGCTTCTTCACCACCGCCACCGACCTGGACGACAACCGGGCGGCCGTCGACGAGGCGGCGACCCTCGGCACCGACACCCTGGTCCTGGTCTCCGGCGGCCTCCCGCCGGGCGTCAAGGACCTCGCCGCGGCCCGCTCCCGCATCGCCGGCGCGCTCGCCGAACTCGTCCCGTACGCCGCCGGGCGAGGCGTCCGGCTCGCCATCGAACCCCTGCACCCCATGTACGCGGCCGACCGCTGCGCGGTTTCCACCCTGGACCAGGCCCTCGCGCTGGCCCGGCCCTTCGCGCCCTCCGAGGTCGGCGTCGTCGTCGACACCTACCACGTCTGGTGGGACGACCACGCCCCGGCGGCGGTCGCCCGCGCGGGCGCGGAGGGCCGCGTCCACGCCTTCCAGGTCGCCGACTGGACCACCCCCCTGCCCGCCGGCGTCCTCACCGGCCGCGGCCCGCTCGGCGACGGCGTCATCGACCTGCGTGCCTGGCGCGAACGCGTCGACGCGTCCGGCTACACCGGCCCCATCGAGGTGGAGCTCTTCAACGACACCCTGTGGTCCCGCGACGGCGTCGACGTCCTGGAGGAGACGGCACGGCGGTACGTCGAGCACGTCCTCTGAAGTTTTTCCCACCACCCGTACAACCCTTGGGCGGTGGCGGGGGTCGTACCTGTCATCGGGGCTTTCCGGGGGGAATCCGGGGGGATTCAGGGAAGTCCCGTGGGGGGACCACGCGGGGGCCCGGTCCGAGGACCGGGCCCCTTTGTCGTGCCGGGTGTCGTGCCAGTCCCGTGTCAGGGCGCTCAGTCGAGACAGAACTCGTTGCCCTCGACGTCCTGCATCACGAGACACGACTCGTTGTCCTCGTCGGCGGGCAGCAGCCGTACGCGCACCGCGCCGAGTGCCACCAGGCGGGCGCCTTCGGCCTCCAGCGTGGTCAGGCGCTCCTCACCGACGAGCCCGGTGCCCACCCGCACGTCGAGGTGCACCCGGTTCTTGCCGGCCTTGCCCTCGGGGACGCGCTGGAAGAACAACCGCGGTCCCGCGCCCGAGGGATCGACGCACGCGGACCACGCCCCCCGCTCCTCGGGCGGCAGCGAGGAGCGGAAGTCCTCCCACGTGCCGAACCCCTTCGGGGGCGGCGGCAGGACGTACCCCAGCACCTCGCACCAGAAGCGGGCCACGCGCTCGGGATCCGCGCAGTCGAAGGTGACCTGGAACTGCCTGATCGATGACATCGGCGCACCCTAGCAAGGGCCATTGCCGCGACGGCAGGGGTTTTCCACAGGGGCACCGCGCTGTCGGACCCGCCGGGTAGCGTCGGAGCATGTCCAGTCTGTCGGTGGTCGAAGGGGTCCTCGAGCGGATCACGTACGCCAACGAGGAGAACGGCTACACGGTGGCCCGGGTCGACACGGGGCGCGGTGGCGGGGATCTCCTCACGGTGGTCGGCTCGCTGCTCGGCGCGCAGCCGGGGGAGTCGTTGCGGATGGAGGGGCGTTGGGGGTCGCATCCGAGTTACGGCAAGCAGTTCACCGTGGAGAACTACACGACCGTCCTCCCGGCCACCGTCCAGGGCATCCGCCGCTATCTGGGCTCCGGACTGATCAAGGGCATCGGGCCGCGCATCGCCGACCGGATCGTGGAGCACTTCGGGGTCGGCACGCTGGAGGTGATCGAGCAGGAGCCCGCGCGGCTCGTCGAAGTGCCGGGGCTGGGGCCGAAACGGACGAGGATGATCGGCGCCGCGTGGGAGGAGCAGAAGGCGATCAAGGAGGTGATGGTCTTCCTCCAGGGCGTGGGCGTGTCCACCTCGATCGCCGTGCGGATCTACAAGAAGTACCAGGACGCCTCGATCTCCGTGGTGCGCAACCAGCCCTACCGGCTGGCCGCCGACGTGTGGGGCATCGGGTTCCTGACCGCCGACCGGATCGCGCAGGCGGTGGGGATACCGCACGACAGCCCGGACCGGGTGAAGGCCGGGTTGCAGTACGCGCTGTCGCAGTCCACCGACCAGGGGCACTGCTTCCTGCCGGAGGAGCGGCTGATCTCCGACGCGGTGAAGCTCCTCCAGGTCGACACGGGCCTGGTCATCGACTGCCTGGCCGCTCTGGCGGCCGACGAGGAGGGGGTCGTCCGGGAACAGGTCCCGGGCCCGGAGGGGCAGCCGCTGACGGCCGTCTACCTGGTCCCGTTCCACCGGGCCGAGGTCTCCCTGGCCGCCCAGCTCCAGCGGCTGCTGCGGACCGGTGAGGACCGGATGCCGGCCTTCCGGGACGTGGCCTGGGACAAGGCGCTGGCGTGGCTCGCCGACCGTACGGGTGCCGATCTGGCGCCCGAGCAGGAGGAGGCGGTGCGCCTGGCGCTCACCGAGAAGGTGGCCGTGTTGACGGGCGGCCCCGGGTGCGGCAAGTCGTTCACGGTCCGGTCGATCGTGGAGCTGGCCCGCGCCAAGAAGGCCAAGGTGGTCCTCGCGGCGCCCACCGGCCGGGCCGCCAAGCGGCTGGCGGAGCTGACCGGCGCGGAGGCGTCCACGGTGCACCGGCTGCTGGAGCTGAAGCCGGGCGGGGACGCGGCGTACGACCGGGACCGGCCGCTCGACGCCGACCTGGTCGTCGTCGACGAGGCGTCCATGCTGGACCTGCTGCTGGCCAACAAGCTGGTCAAGGCGGTGGCGCCGGGCGCCCACCTGCTGCTGGTGGGGGACGTCGACCAGCTGCCCAGCGTGGGCGCGGGCGAGGTGCTGAGCGACCTGCTGGCGCCGGACGGCCCCGTCCCGTCGGTGCGGCTGACCCGGATCTTCCGGCAGGCCCGGCAGTCCGGTGTCGTCACCAACGCGCACCGGATCAACTCGGGTCAGCAACCGCTGACTTCCGGGCTGCCGGACTTCTTCCTGTTCGTCGCCGAGGAGACCGAGGAGGCGGGCCGGCTCACGGTGGACGTGGCCGCCCGCCGCCTGCCGGCGAAGTTCGGCCTCGACCCGCGCCGTGACGTGCAGGTCCTGGCGCCGATGCACCGTGGCCCGGCAGGCGCGGGCGTCCTGAACGGGCTGCTCCAGCAGGCCGTCACCCCCGCGAGACCCGGCCTGGCGGAGAAGAGGTTCGGCGGCCGGGTCTTCCGCGTCGGCGACAAGGTCACCCAGATCAGGAACAATTACGAGAAGGGTGCGAACGGGGTCTTCAACGGCACGGTCGGCGTGGTCACCTCGCTCGACGTGGACGAGCAGCGGCTGACGGTGCTGACCGACGAGGACGAGGAGGTTCCTTACGACTTCGACGAGCTGGACGAGCTGGCGCACGCGTACGCGGTGACGATCCACCGCTCCCAGGGCAGCGAGTATCCGGCGGTGGTGATCCCGGTCACCACCGGGGCGTGGATGATGCTCCAGCGAAACCTGCTCTACACGGCCGTCACGCGCGCGAAGAAGCTCGTTGTCCTCGTGGGCTCACGCAAGGCGATCGGGCAGGCGGTCCGCACCGTCTCGGCCGGACGGCGCTTTACCTCACTGCGCCACCGGCTGAAAGGTGAGGTCCGGGTGGGAAACATCACCTGAGGATCACCCGGACTTTCGCAACCGGGGCGAAGGGGGCAGGATGAGCAGGTTGACGGCACTGAGTGCCGCCAAGCGGCCGAATGGTCGACCCCGAGTGCACTCTGCTGGGCCAAGTGGGGGATGGTAGAGACAGTCAGGGCACCTCGAAGAAGAGGCACTACGTCGGTGAGGGATGACGTGAGCGACAACTCTGTAGTACTGCGGTACGCGGACGGTGAATACACCTACCCGGTGGTCGAGAGCACCGTCGGTGACAAGGGCTTCGACATCGGGAAGCTCCGAGCCCAGACCGGTCTGGTGACCCTGGACAGCGGCTACGGCAACACGGCCGCCTACAAATCCGCGATCACCTACCTGGACGGCGAGCAGGGCATCCTGCGGTACCGCGGCTACCCCATCGAGCAGCTGGCCGAGCGCTCCACCTTCCTCGAGGTGGCGTACCTGCTGATCAACGGTGAGCTGCCGAAGGTCGACGAGCTGGCGGCCTTCCGCAACGAGATCACGCAGCACACCCTGCTGCACGAGGACGTCAAGCGGTTCTTCGACGGCTTCCCGCGCGACGCCCACCCGATGGCGATGCTGTCCTCGGTCGTCAGTGCGCTGTCCACGTTCTACCAGGACAGCCACAACCCGTTCGACGAGAAGCAGCGCCACCTGTCCACGATCCGGCTGCTGGCCAAGCTGCCCACGATCGCGGCCTACGCGTACAAGAAGTCGATCGGTCACCCGTTCGTCTACCCGCGCAACGACCTGTCGTACGTCGAGAACTTCCTGCGCATGACCTTCTCGGTCCCGGCCCAGGAGTACGAGCTGGACCCGGTCGTGGTGTCGGCCCTCGACAAGCTGCTGATCCTGCACGCGGACCACGAGCAGAACTGCTCCACGTCCACCGTGCGCCTGGTCGGCTCGTCGCAGGCGAACATGTTCGCCTCCGTCTCCGCCGGCATCTCCGCCCTGTGGGGCCCGCTGCACGGTGGCGCCAACCAGTCGGTGCTGGAGATGCTCCAGGGCATCAAGGCCGACGGCGGCGACGTCGACTCCTTCATCCGCAAGGTGAAGAACAAGGAGGACGGCGTCCGCCTGATGGGCTTCGGCCACCGCGTCTACAAGAACTTCGACCCCCGGGCGAAGATCATCAAGGCGGCCGCGCACGACGTCCTCTCCGCGCTCGGCAAGTCCGACGAGCTGCTGGACATCGCGCTGAAGCTGGAGGAGCACGCGCTCGCCGACGACTACTTCGTCTCGCGCAACCTCTACCCGAACGTCGACTTCTACACGGGTCTGATCTACCGGGCGATGGGCTTCCCGACCGAGATGTTCACGGTGCTCTTCGCGCTGGGCCGGCTGCCGGGCTGGATCGCCCAGTGGCACGAGATGATCAAGGAGCCGGGTTCCCGCATCGGCCGTCCGCGCCAGATCTACACGGGCGAGGTTCTGCGCGACTTCGTCCCGGTCGAGGGCCGCTGACGCCGGACGCCCCCCGGGCGCCGTACGCACGAGAAGCGCCCCGCCGCCGATCCCCCCACGGGTCGGCGAGCGGGGCGCTCCCCATATCCCCGGAACGGATTCCCCCCACGGGATCCGGGTCCGGGCGTCTGCCGGGTTGCAGCAGAAGCTCGCGGTGCGATCTGCCGGGGTACGTACGGGAGGGCCGCTCAAAGCTCCCCGGTGCACGTGCCCCGGCCAACGCTTGCCTGGGACGTCCCCCAAGACATCCCATGAACGTCCCCCAAGACGTTCCTGGCATCGCCCATTTAGACTCGCGAGCCGTCCAAATGGTTACCCCCAAATATCTGTGATCTAGGTCTCTTTGTGAAGGTCCTGTGAGTCACGTGAAGGTGAAATCACGGGGAGTCGAGCGGCGCGAGACCGACAGTCACCGGCAAAGGCGGACGAAACGCCGGGGGTGTGCGGCGCCGGGAAGGCGTGAGGGGTGGCGGTCAGGCCCGGCCGGCGAGCTCGTAACCCGCCTCGTCGACCGCCGCGCGCACCTCGGCCTCGTCCAGCGCGGTCTCGGAGACGACGGTGACCAGGCCGGACCCGGCGTCCGCCGTGACGGAGGTGACGCCGGCGAGGGCGGAGACCTCCTCGGTCACGGCGCCCTCGCAGTGGCCGCAGGTCATGCCCCGGACCTCGTAGACCGTCGTCACGCCGCCGGCCGCGGCCCCGGCCGCACTGTCGTGGCAGGAGCCGGCGGGGGAGCAGCAGGAGCCGGTCGCCTGGGGGAGCTCGGTCCTCGTCTCAGCGGTCATGGTGTTCTCCTCTACGGTCGGACTCGTGGTGCGGCAGGGGCGCACGGGAGCACCGTGGCGTCCTGGCGTACCACAGACTATACCCCTAGGGGGTATGAATTCCAGTAAGCCCGGGCCCGTGTGCCGTCTCCGGGTGCCCCCGGTGGACGGCCCATTCGCGGGCCAGGACCGACATGGAGAGCGAGTCGATCCACCGGCCCCGGTGCAGCAGCGCCTCGCGCTCCACGCCCTCCTGGACGAAGCCGACCTTCTCGTAGACGCGGATCGCGCGCGGGTTGAAGGCGAAGACGCCGAGGGAGACCCGGTTCAGGTGCAGGTGCTCGAAGGCGTGGGCGAGGAGCAGCCGGATCGCCTCGGTGCCGAGGCCCCGGCCGCGGCCCCGGGGCCCGATGAGGGTGCGGAAGTTGCAGCTGCGGTTCGGTTCGTCCCACTCGTTGAGGACGAGCTCGCCCACCACCTCACCGGAGGTCCGGTCGACCAGGGCGAGGTCCAGCCGGTCGGGGTGGTCGCCGCGGGAGCCGTACCAGGAGCGCAGGTACGCGGGGGAGAGCGGCGGCGCGTCCTCGGGAGTGCCGGTGAGGGTGAGGACCTCGGGATCAGTGAGGATCTCCGCGAACACGGCCGCGTCCTCCTCGGTGACCGGGCGCAGCACGACGTTGTCGCCGGTCAGGGTGGGTTTGCTGGAGAAGTCGGTCATCCGGTGATCCTCCGGCCCGGCGGGGGAGCGGGCAAGGGGATTACGCCGCCGGCCCCGCACCGGGGGCGGTGCGGGGCCGGGGTGCCGGGCCGGGGTGCCGGACCGGCGTGCCGGGTCCGGGCGGCGCGGGGGTGGGTGTCAGCTCGGGCGGCCGCGGTTGCCGGGGCGGTTGGCCACCCAGGTGCGGATCGTGTCCGCGTACCAGTACGGCTTCCCGCCCTCCACGTGGTCGGGCTGCGGGAGCAGGCCGTGCTTGCGGTACGAGCGGACCGTGTCCGGCTGCACCCGGATGTGCGCGGCGATCTCCTTGTAGGACCAGAGCCTTCTGTCCGTCATCTTGGGCACCTCCCTGCGCGCGCCGCGGGGCGGTCCGGGAGGGACCGTCGGGGGGCCGCGGCGCAGACGCTGGCGATCACTGAGCCAGTGCCCGTTGAACGACGCAGAGTGACGGGCCGGAAGGGCTTGTCGACCGGCTGTGACGGAAGACCCGCGTGACGGAGACATGTGTGACAGCGGTGAGACCGCTGTGACACGAAGGGGTCAGAGAGGGGGCCGCGGTCAGGCTCCGCAGGAGCGGAGGAAGCGGCGGGTGCGGCGGGCGATGGGGAAGGGCTTGTCCGGCGGGCAGGGGTACATGTCCTGCTCGACGATCGCGAAGAGGTCGACGTCCAGTGCCTGGGCGGCGGCCAGTACGGGTTCGAGGGCGGGCACGCCGGCCGGGGGCTCGCACATCACGCCGCGGGCCACGGCCGGCCCGAACGGGGTGCCCGCGGCGACGACCTCGGCCAGGACGCGGGGGTCGACCTGCTTCAGGTGCAGGTAGCCGATGCGTTCGCCGTACGTCTCGATCAGTTTGACGCTGTCGCCGCCGCAGTACGCGTAGTGCCCGGTGTCCAGGCAGAGGGAGACCAGGTCGGGGTCGGTCGCGTCGAGGAAACGGCTGACGCTCTCCTCGCCGTCGATGTGGGTGTCGGCGTGCGGATGGACGACGATGCGCAGGCCGAAGCGGTCCCGCACCTCGCGCCCGAGGCGTTCGGTCAGGCGGGTCAGGTTCCGCCACTGGTCCGCCGTCAGGGTCCGGTCCTCCAGCACCTCGCCCGTCTTGTCGTCGCGCCAGAAGGACGGGATGACGACGAGGTGGTCGGCGCCCATCGCGCGGGCGAGCGTGGCGTTGTCCGAGACGTGCGCCCAGGTCTTCTCCCACACGGCGTCCCCGTGGTGCAGGCCGGTGAAGACGGTGCCCGCCGAGACCTTCAGCCCGCGGCGCGCGGTCTCCGCGGTGAGCCGGGCGGGGTCGGTGGGGAGGTACCCGTAGGGCCCGAGCTCGATCCACTCGTACCCGGCCTCCGTCACCTCGTCGAGGAAGCGCGGCCAGGGGACCTGCTGTGGGTCGTCGGGGAACCACACCCCCCACGAGTCGGGGGCGGAACCGATCCGGATGCGGGACAGCGGCGGCGGGGACAGCGGCGTCATGGGGGTCAGCTTGGTGGCGGCCGCCGGGGGTCGTCAAGCATTCGTCCGAATGTCAGGACAAAATGTTGACAGGGGTACTCGGGGCGGCTAGACCTGATCACGGTGCCGACCGACGCGAAGGGGACATGGATGGCGACCGATCGTTACGACCTCATCACCATGGGGCGCATCGGGGTGGACCTCTATCCGCTCCAGACCGGCGTCCCGCTCGCCCGCGTCGAGACGTTCGGCAAGTTCCTCGGCGGCTCGCCCTCCAACGTGGCGGTCGCCGCCGCCCGCCTCGGCCGCCGCACCGCGCTGATCACCCGCACGGGCGCGGACCCCTTCGGCACGTACCTGCACCAGGAGCTGCGGGCGTTCGGCGTGGACGACCGGTGGGTGACGCCGGTCGACGCGTACCCCACCCCGCTCACCTTCTGCGAGATCTTCCCGCCGGACGACTTCCCGCTCTACTTCTACCGGCAGCCCAAGGCCCCGGACCTGGAGATCCACGAGCACGAGCTGGACCTGGCGGCGATCGCCGCCGCCCGGGTGTTCTGGATGACCGGTACGGGCCTGTCCGCCGACCCCAGCCGCACGTCCACCCTCGCGGCGCTCGCGGCCCGGTCGTCCGCGTCGCCGCCCGGCGGCCCGTCCGGTGGCCCGCGCCCCGCCGGGTACGCCGCCGCGCCGGACGGGCGGGTCACCGTGTTCGACCTCGACTGGCGGCCCATGTTCTGGTCCGGCGCCGACGAGGCCCGGCCCCGCTACGCGGCCGCCCTGCGGCACGCCACCGTCGCCGTGGGCAACCTCGACGAGTGCGAGATCGCCACCGGCGAGCGCGAACCGCACGCCGCGGCCCGCGCCCTCCTCGACCGGGGCGTCCGGCTCGCCGTCGTCAAGCAGGGCCCCAAGGGCGTCCTCGCCATGACCGCCGACGGCGACACCGCCGACGTGCCGCCCGTCCCGGTGGAGGTCGTCAACGGCCTCGGCGCGGGCGACGCGTTCGGCGGGGCGCTGTGCCACGGGCTCCTCGCCGGATGGGACCTGGAGCGGGCCGTACGGTACGCCAACGCCGCGGGCGCCCTCGTCGCCTCCCGCCTCGCCTGCTCCTCCGCGATGCCGTTCCCGCACGAGGTCGAAGCCGCCCTCACCGGCCCGGCGCCCTCGGCGGCCCACCCGGAGGACGCCGGGTCGGGTGCCGCCGCGCCGCCGGGGCCCGGCCCCGCTCCCGGCGGGCCGAGGCCCCGCGCGGCCGCGTCCCTGACCGCCCGCCCAGGGGCCCCCGGCCCGGGCGCCTCCGCGTCCCCGCCGGCCCACCCGGAGGACGCCGGGTCGGGTGCCGCCCCCGAAAACGCCACGCCCGGCCCCGGCCGCCCCGGGGGCGGGCACCCCGGGGGCGGCCAGCCCGGCCCCGCCCACCCCGAAGGGGGGTACCCCGGCCCCGCCCACCCCGAAGGGGGTCAGCACCGCCCCGCCCACCCCGAAGGCGGCCGATCGTGACCGTCGACCTCGCGCGGCTCGTCGCGGTGCGGGCGCGGCATCCGGAGGCGGTCGCGGAGGCGGCCGGGCGGCGGAGGCGGCGGGCGCTGCTCGGCGCGTCGGGGCGGCTCATGATCGTCGCCGCCGACCACCCCGCCCGGGGCGCGCTGGCCGTGGGCGACCGGCCGCTGGCCATGGCCAACCGCCTCGACCTGCTGGAACGGCTGTGCCTCGCGCTGTCCCGCCCCGGGGTCGACGGGGTGCTCGCCACCGCCGACATCCTCGACGACCTGCTCCTCCTGGGCGCGCTGGAGGACAAGGTCGTCATGGGCTCCATGAACCGCGGCGGCCTCGTGGGCGCGGCGTTCGAACTCGACGACCGGTTCACCGGCCACCGCCCCGAGGACCTGGCGCGGCTCGGGTTCGACGCCGGGAAGCTCCTGCTACGCATCGACCACACCGACCCCGGCTCCCTCACCACCCTCGCCTCGGCCGCCCGCACCATCGACGCCATGGCCGAGCGGGGCCTGCCGGTCTTCGTCGAGCCGTTCCTCTCGCGCCGCGACCCCGCCGACGGCCGGGTCCGCAACGACCTGAGCCCCGACGCGGTGACCACCTCGCTCGCCATCGCCTCCGGGCTCGCCGGGACCTCCGCGTACACCTGGCTGAAGGTCCCCGTCACCGACGACCCCGGCGACATGGCCCGGGTCATGGAGACGACGACCCTGCCCGCCGTCCTCCTCGGCGGCGACGTCGGACCCGACCAGGACACGGCGTACGAGAAGTGGCGCAAGGCGCTGCGGCTGCCGACCGTGCAGGGGCTGGTGGCGGGCCGCTCGCTGCTCTACCCGGCGGACGGCGACGTCGCCGCCGCCGTCGACACGGCAGTGGGCCTGCTCTGAGGACCGGTCCGGAGGGGTACGGAGAGATCATGACCGAACGGCAGTTGCACGTACCTGCGGGCGAAGCGGCCCACGGACCCTACGCCCTGCGCATCGACCCGGAGCGGGCCGGGTGGGGCTACTCCGCCCTGCGCGTCCTGGACCTCGCGCCCGGCGAGTCCCACCTCTTCGCCACCGGCGACAGCGAGTGGATCCTGCTTCCCCTCACCGGCGGCTGTACGGTTCTGGCCGACGGTGAGTGCATCGAACTGCTCGGCCGTGAAAGCGTGTTCAGCGGCGTCACCGACTTCGCGTACCTCCCGCGTGACGCCCACACCCAGATCGCCTCCGGCGCGGGAGGCCGTTTCGCCCTGGCAGGAGCGAGGTGCGAGCGACGACTCCCCGCTCGCCACGGCCCCGCGCCGGAGGTACCCGTCGAGTCGCGCGGCAGCGGCACCTGCGCCCGCGAGGTGCGCAACTTCGCCGCCGCCGACACCTTCGACTGCGACCGGCTCATCGCCGTCGAGGTCATCACCCCCGGCGGGCACTGGTCCTCCTACCCGCCCCACAAGCACGACGAGCGCCTCCCCGGCGAGGAGACGGAGCTGGAGGAGATCTACTACTTCGAGATCGAGGGCGGGGGACCCGGCTACCAGCGCGTGTCGCCCTCCCGCCCCGGCGGCGCCGACGTCCTCGCCGAGGTCCGCAGCGGCGACGCCGTCCTCGTACCGGACGGCTGGCACGGCCCGTCCATCGCCCCGCCCGGCCACGCCATGTACTACCTCAACGTCATGGCCGGGCCCGGCGACGAACGGGAGTGGAAGATCCGCTTCCACCCCGATCACCGCACGGAGGGATACCGATGAGCACCCGACGGCTCACCACCGCCCAGGCGCTCGTCGCCTTCCTGGCCCGCCAGTACACCGAACGCGACGGGCAGCGCCACCGGCTCATCAACGCCACCTGGGGCATCTTCGGCCACGGCAACGTCGCCGGCATCGGCCAGGCGCTGATCGAGCACCGGGACCGGATGCCCTTCCTCCAGGGCCGCAACGAACAGGCCATGGTGCACGCCGCCGTCGGCTACGCCCGCCAGTCGGGCCGCCTCTCCGCGCACGCGGTCACCACCTCCATCGGCCCCGGCGCCACCAACCTGGTCACCGGCGCCGCCCTCGCCACGATCAACCACCTCCCGGTGCTGCTCCTGCCCGGCGACACCTTCGCCGGCCGGCCCGCCGACCCGGTCCTCCAGCAGCTCGAAGTGCCGTACGCCGGTGACGTGTCCGTCAACGACGCCCTCCGCCCCGTGTCGCGCTACTTCGACCGGATCGCGCGCCCCGAGGCGCTGATCCCGGCCGCCCTCGCCGCCATGCGCGTCCTCACCGACCCGGCCACGACCGGCGCGGTCACGCTCGCGCTGCCGCAGGACGTGCAGGCGGAAGCCTTCGACTGGCCCGAGGAGTTCCTCGCCGAACGGGTCTGGCACGTCCGCCGCCCGCGCCCCGACGCCGCCGAACTCGACGCCGCGGTACGGGCCGTGAGGGCCGCGCGGCGCCCCCTGATCGTCGCGGGCGGCGGCGTCCACCACAGCCGCGCCGAAGCCGCGCTGCGCGCCCTGGCGGACGCCACCGGCATCCCCGTCGCCTCCACCCAGGCCGGCAAGGGCGCCCTGCCCCACGACCACCCGGCCGACGTCGGCGGCATCGGCCACACCGGCACCGCCACCGCCAACCACCTCGCCCGCACCGCAGACCTGGTGATCGGCGCCGGCACCCGCTACTCCGACTTCACCACCGCCTCGTCCACGCTCTTCGCCGAGCCGGGCGTCCGGTTCGTCAACCTCAACATCACCGGCTTCGACGCCCACAAGATGGCCGCCCTGCCGCTGGTCGCCGACGCCCGCGAAGGCCTGGAGCACCTCGCACGCGCCCTGGACGGGCACCGCGTCCCAGCCGCGTACCCGGCCGAGTACGAGGAGCGCAAGACCGCGTGGGAGGCCCGCGTCACCGCCGCGTACACGGCGCGCGGCGACGACCGGCGCCCCACCCAGCCGCAGGTCCTGGGCCTGCTCGACGCCCTCGTCGACGACACCGACATCCTGATCAACGCCGCCGGCTCGCTCCCCGGCGACCTCCACAAGCTCTGGCGGGCCCGCTCCCGCGACCAGTACCACGTCGAGTACGGCTACTCCTGCATGGGCTACGAGATCCCCGCCGCCATCGGCGTCGCCCTCGCCGCCCCCGGCCGCCCCGTCTGGGCCCTCGTCGGCGACGGCACGTACCTGATGAACCCCACCGAGATCGTCACCGCCGTCCAGGAGGGCGTGCCCATCAAGGTCGTGATCCTCCAGAACCACGGGTACGCCTCCATCGGCGGCCTCTCCGAGTCCGTCGGCGCCGAGCGCTTCGGCACCGCCTACCGCCACCGCGCCGCCGACGGCACGTACACCGGCGACCCGCTGCCGGTCGACCTCGCCGCGAACGCGGCCGCCCTCGGGATGCGCGTCCTGCGCGCCCACACCATCGGTGACCTGCGGGAAGCCCTGGCCGAAGCGCGGTCCGCGACCGTCCCCACATGTGTCTACACCGAGACCGAAACGGCAGACACAGTGTCGGGCGCGCCCGCCGCCGAGGCATGGTGGGATGTGCCCGTGGCCGAGATCGCGACACGTCCACCGGCGGTCAGGGCCCGGGAGGAGTACGACCGTCACGTCGCAGCCCGACGCCGCCACCTGTAGAGGTCTGAAGAGGAGCACGTACGTCATGACGAAGACCGTTCACCACTGGATCGGTGGCAAGACCGTCGAGGGCACGTCGGGCAACTGGGGCCCGGTCACCGACCCGGCGACCGGCGCCGTCACCACGCGGGTCGCCCTCGCCTCCACGGAGGAGGTCGGCGCCGCCGTCGCCGCCGCCAGGGACGCGTACGCGACCTGGGGCACGTCCTCGCTGGCCCAGCGCACCGCCGTGCTGTTCCAGTACCGCGCGCTGCTCGACGCCCACCGCGACGAGATCGCCGCCCTGATCACCGCCGAGCACGGCAAGGTCCACTCCGACGCCCTGGGCGAGGTCGCGCGCGGCCTGGAGATCGTCGAGCTGGCGTGCGGGATCACCGTCCAGCTCAAGGGCGAGCTGTCCACCCAGGTCTCCAGCCGGGTCGACGTCGCCGCCATCCGCCAGCCGCTCGGCGTCGTCGCCGGCATCACGCCGTTCAACTTCCCGGCCATGGTGCCGATGTGGATGTTCCCGCTCGCCATCGCGTGCGGCAACACCTTCGTGCTCAAGCCCAGCGAGAAGGACCCGTCCGCCGCCAACCTGCTCGCCGAGCTGGCCTCCCAGGCCGGCCTGCCCGACGGCGTCCTCAACGTCGTGCACGGCGACAAGGTCGCGGTCGACGCGCTCCTGGAGCACCCGGACGTCGCGGCCGTCTCCTTCGTCGGCTCGACGCCGATCGCGAAGTACATCCACGCCACCGCCTCGGCCAACGGCAAGCGCGTCCAGGCCCTCGGCGGCGCCAAGAACCACATGCTGGTCCTCCCCGACGCCGACCTCGACGCGGCCGCCGACGCGGCGGTCTCGGCGGCGTACGGCTCGGCCGGCGAGCGCTGCATGGCGATCTCGGCCGTCGTCGCGGTCGGCGCCGTCGGCGACGAGCTCGTACAGAAGATCCGCGAGCGCGCCGAGAAGATCAAGATCGGCCCCGGCAACGACCCCACGTCCGAGATGGGCCCGCTGATCACCGCCGCCCACCGCGACAAGGTGGCCTCCTACGTCACCGGAGCCGCCGCCCAGGGCGCCGAGGTCGTCCTCGACGGCACCGGCTATACCGTCGACGGCCACGAGGACGGGCACTGGATCGGCCTGTCCCTGCTCGACAAGGTGTCCACCGACTCCGACGCCTACCGCGACGAGATCTTCGGCCCGGTGCTGTGCGTGCTGCGCGCCGACACCTACGAGGACGGCGTACGCCTCATCAACGACTCGCCGTTCGGCAACGGCACCGCGATCTTCACCCGCGACGGCGGCGCCGCCCGCCGCTTCCAGCTGGAGGTCCAGGCGGGCATGGTCGGCGTGAACGTCCCGATCCCGGTGCCCGTCGGCTACCACTCCTTCGGCGGCTGGAAGGACTCGCTCTTCGGCGACCACCACATCTACGGCAACGACGGCGTGCACTTCTACACGCGCGGCAAGGTCGTCACCACCCGCTGGCCCGACCCCGCCGACGCCCCGGCCGGCGTGGACCTGGGCTTCCCGCGCAACCACTGAGCCGCACCCGCGCAGGAAAGCCCGCGCAGGAAAGCCCGCGCAGGAAAGCCCGCGCAGGAAAAAACGGCTGGCCCCGTCCGGGGCCGGCCGTTCATCCTGTGCCGGGATGAACGCGAACGAACCGAAGTACCGCATCCGCGCCCTCCACACCGAGGACACCGTCACCGTCTACCAGGCGTACCGGCCCGGCATCGGCGGCCCCGCCGCCCGCACCGGCCGCTTCCCGGCCGCCTGGAAGCGGGACCGGATGACCTGGATCAAGCCGAGCTTCCTGTGGATGATGTACCGCTGCGGCTGGGCGACGAAGGAGGGCCAGGAGACCGTCCTGGCCGTCGAGATCACCCGCGAGGGCTTCGAGTGGGCGCTGCGCCACGCCTGCCTGTCGCACTACGTACGGGGCTTCCACCCCGACCGGGCCGCCTGGCAGCGGGAGTTGCGCCGGTCGCCCGCCCGCGTCCAGTGGGACCCCGAGCGCGACCCGCACCTGGCGCCGCTGCCGTACCGCTCGCTCCAGCTGGGCCTCGCGGGCGAGGCGTCCGCGCGGTACGCCGACGAGTGGACGGTCTCCATACGGGACGTGACGCCGCTCGCGCACGAGGTCCACGGGCTCGTGCGCGCCGGGGACCTGGACGGGGCGGCACGGCTGCTGCCCGAGGAGCGTCCGTACCCGGCGGGTCCGGAGCTCCTCGGGCACCTCGTGCGGAACGAGTCCTGAACGGTTCGCAACGGGTTAGAACCGCGAGTACAGCAGCCTGTCGGGCGAGCCCGTGAGCGCGTTGCGCACCTTGCCGGCCGTGGCGTTCGCCACCAGCGCGTCCCGGACCTGCGCCGGGGACGCGGCCGGGTGCTCCGCCAGGTACAGGGCCGCCGTACCGGCCGTGTGCGGTGCCGCCATCGACGTGCCGGAGATGCTCTTCGTCGCCGTGTCGCCGGTGCTCCAGGCCGAGGCGACGTTCACGCCCGGCGCGAACAGGTCGACGCACGTACCGTAGTTGGAGAACGAGGCGCGCCTGTCCGCGCTGTCCGTGGCGCCGACGGTGATGGCCTCCGGGACGCGGGCCGGCGAGGTGTTGCACGCCCGTTCCGGCAGGCCCAGGAAGTTGCCGTTGCCGGCCGCGACGGTGTACGAGACGCCCGAGCCGATCGACCGCCGCACGGCGTCGTCGAGCGACGTGTCCGAACCGCCGCCCAGGCTCATGTTGGCGACCGCCGGCCTGACGGCGTTGGCCGTCACCCAGTCGACGCCCGCGATGACCCCGGCCGTCGTGCCCGAGCCGTTGCAGTCCAGGACCCGGACGGAGACGAGCTTCGCACCCTTCGCGACCCCGTAGGTCCTCCCGCCGACCGTGCCGGCGACGTGCGTGCCGTGGCCCTGGCAGTCCTGCCCGTCGCGGCCGTCGCCCACGGTGTCCGTCCCGACCACCGCCCGGCCGCCGAACTCGCCGTGCGAGGTGCGGATCCCGGTGTCGATGACGTAGGCGTGCACGTTCGACGCGGTGGTGTCGTAGCTGTACGTCGTCGAGGGCGGCAGGTCGCGCTGGTCGATCCGGTCGAGGCCCCAGGTGGCGTCCGGCTGGGTGGCGCTGGCGCGGACCACCCGGTTCTGCTCGACGTACGCCACCCTCGGGTCGGCGGCGAGGGCGCCCGCCTCCGCCGTCGACAGGGTGGTGGAGAACCCGTCGAGGACGCTGCGGTACTCGTGCCGCGCCGTGACGCCGAGGTCTGCGGCGCGCGTCGAGCCGTCCTTGAGGACGACGATCCAGCTGTTGGGGACGGCCGTCTTCGCGGGGGCGAGACGGAGGTCGCCGGTCTGCGCGCCGTGCGCGGTGGGGGAGACGGCGAGCGGCAGGCCGGCCGCGAGCGCGAGGGCGGGTATCAGCGCGCCGGTGCGGCGCCGGAGCGCGGGGCGCCGGGGCCTGCGGGACGGTGCTCTCATCCTGGGGGCACCTGACCTTTCCACTTGGGGACGGGCCCCACAGCGTCGCGGCTGGTCATGTACCGCACAAGGGTGCTACCGGGCTTCCTCCGCTTCGTCGCCGAACCCCCACGCGAGCATGGCGAATTCTCCATCGTCGTCCGCGCCCGCCGAGCGATAGGTCGCCAGCGCCGGAGCGTTGTCGGTGTCCACCCCGACCCACATGCCGTAGCAGCCCCGCTCCCGCGCGACGCCGGCCAGCGCCCCGGTCAGCGCCCGCCCGATCCCGCGCCTGCGGTACGCCTCGTCGACCGACAGCTCGTACAGGCACATCTCGGCGCCCTTGTCGGGGTGCAGCATCTCGACCCCCGACACCATCCCGGCCGGGACGCCGTCCACGTAGGCGATGAGCATCAGGTGGCCCGGCGCCGCCAGGAACCGCGCGGCCCACCCGGGGCGCGCCGGGCCGTCGTAGAGGTGCTGCGCCGCGACCAGCTCGGCGACGGTCGTCGCACGCCGGATCTCCATAGGGGTCCTTCCGTGTGCCGCGGAGTACCGCGGGAGGCCGCGGTGTACCGCGGATGCCGTACGGGGACGGTAGTGCGTACACCTCAGGAAGGCCCCCGAGTTCCGCCGTGCGGCAGTCCGGCGCGGGTGGCGCTCCGCTTAGGGTCTAGGCATGCAGATCCGATTCCGCCGACCCTCCCGCCGCCGGCTGGCCGCGGGCGCCGCCGCCGCCGTGCTGCTCGCGGGCGGCGGCACGTGGACGGCGGTGGCCTCCGGCGACGAGTCCGCCCCGAGCCGCGAGGACCGGGTGCTGGAGATGCCCGGAGCGAGGATCGACACCTCGTTCTTCACCTCGGGCCCGGCCGGCGTCCGCCGCCCCGCCGTGCTCCTCGGGCACGGCTTCGGCGGCAGCAAGGACGACGTCCGCGCCCAGGCCGAGAAGCTGGCCCGGGACGGCTACGCCGTGCTGACCTGGTCCGCGCGCGGTTTCGGCGCCTCGACCGGACGCATCGGGCTCAACGACCCCGACCACGAGGTCAAGGACGTGTCGCGGCTCATCGACTGGCTCGCGAAACGCCCCGAGGTCCGGCTGGACCGGGACGGTGACCCGCGCGTGGGCGTGTCGGGCTCGTCGTACGGCGGGGCGATCTCGCTGCTGGCGGCCGGGTACGACCAGCGGGTGGACGCGATCGCCCCGCAGATCACGTACTGGAACCTGGCGGAGGCGCTCTTCCCGGACGGGGTCTTCAAGAAGCTCTGGGCCGGCATCTTCTTCAGCACCGGAACGGCCGCCTCCGCCGACCGGCCGCCGGAGCGCGCGCCGGGCGAGGGCGACCAGCCGCCGGGCCGCGCGCCGGGCGGTGGCGAGAGCGCGGGTGCGGCCCGGCAGCCGGTCACGCAGCCGGGTGCCCGGCCCGCCGCCTGCGGTCAATTCCAGGACGCCCTGTGCGCCATGTACGAACGGGTCGCCGTCACCGGAAAGCCGGACGCCGCGGCGCGGAAACTGCTCGAAGCGCGCAGCCCCTCCGCCGTCGGCGACCGCATCAAGGTGCCCACGCTCATCGTCCAGGGCCAGGCCGACTCCCTCTTCCCGCTGTCGCACGCCGACGCCATCGCCAAGGCCGTCCGCGCGGGCGGAGCCCCCGTGGCCGTCGACTGGATCGCCGGCGGGCACGACGGCGGCGACCGGGAGACCGAGCGCGTCGAGGCCCGCATCGGCGCCTGGTTCGACCGGTACCTCAAGGGCGACGAGGGCGCCGACACGGGCCCCGCCTTCCGGGTCAGCCGCACCGGCGGCGTCGACTCGACCGACGGCCGGGCCCGGCTGCGCGGCGCCACCGGCGACGGCTACCCCGGCCTGCGCAACGGTGACCGCACGATCCCCCTCACGGGAGGTGCGGGTGCCGGCGGGGCAGGTGCGGGCGCTTCGGGTGCGGGGGCCGCGGGTGCGGGAGCTTCGGGAGCGGGCGGCGGCAGGAGTGGTGACGCCGCCCGGCCACAGATCTTCCGCAACCCCGCCGGCGGCACGCCTCCCGCGATCTCCGCCGTTCCCGGCGTCGGCGGGGGACTGGCGCAACTGTCGTCCCTCGGCGTGGGCCTGTCGCTGGACTTCCCCGGCCAGCACGCCCGGTTCGAGTCCCCGCCCCTGACCGAGCCGCTGCGCATCACCGGCTCGCCCACCGTCCGCGTCACCGTCACCTCCGACACCGGCGAGGCGGTCCTCTTCGGCAAGGTGTACGACGTCGGTCCCGACGGCCGCCAACAGGTGCTGCCCGCCCAGCTCGTGGCGCCCGTCCGGGTCGAGGGCGCCGAGCGGGGCAAGACGGTCGAGCTGACCCTGCCGGCCGTCGACCACGAGGTCGAGGCCGGGCACCGGCTGCGCCTCGTCCTCGCCGCCACCGACCTCGGCTACGCCACCCCGGCGGCCCCGGCGACGTACTCCGTGGCCCTGGCTGGCGACGGCCTGTCCGTACCGACCGCTCCCGGCGTACGCACCGAGGCCGCCGGACTGCCCTGGTGGGTGTGGGGCCTCCCGGCCGCCGGCGCCCTGGTCGCCGCCGCGCTGCTGGTCACCGCACGCCGCCGCACCGCGGCGCCCGCGCCCGACGCCGGGCTCGCCGACGTCCCGCTCCAGATCACCGGACTGACGAAGAGGTACGCCAAGTCCGCCGACCGGTACGCCGTGCGCGAGCTGTCCTTCCGCGTCGAGAAGGGCCAGGTCCTCGGGCTCCTCGGACCGAACGGCGCCGGAAAGACCACCACCCTGCGCATGCTCATGGGCCTGATTACCCCGGACGAGGGCGAGATCCGGGTCTTCGGGCACGCGATCCGGCCGGGCGCACCGGTCCTGTCACGGGTGGGTGCCTTCGTCGAAGGAGCGGGCTTCCTGCCGCACCTGTCCGGCACCGAGAACCTGGAGCTGTACTGGCAGGCCACCGGCCGCCCCGCCGCCGACGCCCACATCGAGGAGGCCCTGGAGATCGCCGGCCTCGGCGACGCCCTGGCCCGCGCGGTGCGCACCTACTCGCAGGGCATGCGGCAGCGCCTCGCCATCGCCCAGGCCATGCTCGGCCTGCCGGACCTCCTCATCCTCGACGAACCGACCAATGGGCTCGACCCGCCGCAGATCCGCGAGATGCGGGACGTGATGATCCGGTACGCGGCCGGGGGCCGGACCGTCATCGTCTCCAGCCACCTCCTGTCGGAGGTCGAGCAGTCCTGCACGCACCTGGTGGTCATGGACCGCGGCCGGCTCGTCCAGACCGGGCCGGTCGCCGAGATCACCGGCGCGGGCGACACCCTGCTCGTCACCACCGACGGCGACGTACCGGACGGGCTGCTCGACAAGATCGGCGCCATGCCCGGCGTCGGCTCGGTGGCCCGGGCGGACGGCGGCCTGCTGGTACGGCTCGACGGCGCGCGGGCCGGCGCCCTGATCGCCGAGCTCGTCCGGCTGGACGTCCCGCTGACCGGCGTCGGCCCGCACCGCCGCCTGGAGGACGCGTTCCTCACCCTGATCGGAGGAGGATCCGCATGAGCGCCCCCAGCCGCAACCCGGCCCAGCCGGCCCACCCGGCCCAGCCGGCGGTTGACCAGGAACCGGTCCCCGCGCGCACCGGGGACGGGACGGCGGCCGCGACCGCGCCCGGCTACCGGGCCGGGCGCACCCTGCCCCTGCGCGTCGAAGCCGTACGCCAGCTGAAGCGGCGCCGCACGCTCGTCATGGGCGCGATCCTCGCCGCCCTGCCCTTCGTGCTGATCGCCGCCTTCGCGATCGGCGGCACCCCGGACGGGCGCGGGAACGACCGGATCACCCTGATGGACACGGCGACCGCGTCCGGCGCCAACTTCGCCGCGACCTGCCTGTTCGTCTCGGCCGGCTTCCTGCTGGTGGTGCCGGTGGCACTGTTCTGCGGGGACACCGTGGCGTCCGAGGCCAGTTGGTCCTCCCTCCGCTACCTGCTCGCCGCGCCCGTGCCGCGTGCCCGGCTGCTCTGGTCGAAGCTGGCCGTGGCGCTCTCCTTCAGCGCGGCCGCGATGCTGCTGCTGCCGGTGGTGGCCCTCGCGGCGGGGACGGCCGCGTACGGCTGGGGGCCGCTGCGGCTGCCCACGGGTGGCTCCCTGGCCACGGCCGACACCGTGCCGCGCCTCGCGCTCGTCGTCGCCTTCATCTTCGTCTCCCAACTGGTCACGGCGGGCCTCGCCTTCTGGCTGTCGACCAAGACCGACGCCCCGCTCGGCGCGGTCGGGGGCGCGGTCGGACTGACGATCATCGGCAATGTGCTGGACGCGGTGACGGCGCTCGGCTCCTGGCGCGACTTCCTGCCCGCGCACTGGCAGTTCGCCTGGGCCGACGCGCTGCAGCCGCAACTGGAGTGGGGCGGCATGCTCAAGGGGTCGGCGGTGTCCGTGACCTACGCCCTGGTGCTGTTCGCGCTCGCCTTTCGGGGCTTCTCCCGCAAGGACATCGTGTCGTAGACGTTGTGCCGTCGTGCCGTCGTGCCGTCGTGCTCAGAGCCAGCCGCGACGAACCGCTTCCGCTCCCGCCCGGAAGCGGCTCGTCGTGCCCAGCGCCGCGAGCAGTTCGCCCACCCGACGGCTGTACGTACGCCCCGATATGCCGAGCCGCGCGGCGGCCGTCTCGTCGGTGAGCCCCGCCAGCAGCGCCTCCAGCACCGGCCGCAGGTGCGCGGGCAGCGCCCCGGCGGGCGCCGGCCGGGGCGGGACCTCCTCGCCCGTCTCCCACCAGGCGTGGTGAGCCCGCACCAGGGCCTGCACCACGACCGGGTCGCGGATCAGCAGGAGCCCGTTGTAGAGCAGTTCGAGGTCGAGAGGGATCGCCGCGACCGTACGGTCCACCACGATCATCTTGAACGGGATGGACGGCGTCAGCCTGGCCCGGCCCGGCAGCCGTATCGCCCCGGCCGCGTCCGCGGCTGCGACGCTGGACAGCGCGTGCCGCGGCACGATCTGACGGACCGTGGCCACCCGCTCGCTCGCCGCCCGCACGCAGGTGCCCGCGAGCTCCAGGAACGGCGCCGGGATCGGAAGGCCCAGACAGGCGGCCGGATCGTCGAAGGTCAGCAGCTCCCGGCGGGCGGACTCGGTGAGCGCGGCGAGCGTCGCGCAGATCTGTCTCGTCCCCCGCACCGGCTGGCCCGCCGGTCTCGGTTCGGGGGGCGGCGCGGCACGCGCAGGTGTCATGTCTCTTGCCGTGTCTCGTGTCGGATCACTGATAATCGTTCGGCCGAGCACAGAGCCCGGAACGTTCGCCACGGCCGACCACCCCCGCCATCCCCTTGGACTACGCAACTCCATGTACGCATGTGACTGCGTACGGTGACAAGAGGTCCGTCGGCGGTTGGCGAGTCCAAGCCAAGCCCTGCGCCACGCCTCACCGGCCGCTCGGTGTTGCCGCATTGAGACACATCCGCAACAGGTTCGTCTGCTCCCGCGGAACCCTCCCGAACGTCACATCCACAAGTGCCGACAGCCGCGTGGCCATGGCACACGCGACACGAGACATGGGGGGATCCGCGTGGACACGAATCGATGGAGGACGGGTGCGGCGCGCCGGGCCGCGCTCGCGGCGGTGGTCGCCGGAGGGCTGCTGATCACGGGCTGCTCCGGCGGCGGAACCGACCGGGCGGCCACGAGTGACAGCGGCGAGCGCGCGCCCGGCGCACCCGCCCCCGGCGCACCCGCACCCGCCCCCGCGCCCGGCGCACGGGACGGCGAACAGCGCCCCGGCGCCGACCGCGCGAACGGGGGCGCGAACGGCGGCGCGGACGGTGCCGCCGGCGACGAGGCGCGGGAGACCGCGCCCGCCGACCACCTGTCCACGTTCGCGCTGGACGTCGACACCGCCTCGTACGGCTACGCCCGCCGCACGCTTGCCGACGGCAGGCTGCCCGCCGCGGACACCGTCCGCCCCGAGGAGTTCGTCAACAGCTTCCGCCAGGACTATCCCAAGCCCGCCGGCAACGGCTTCAGCGTGACCGTCGACGGTGCCCGCACCGGGGCGCGGGACTGGTCCCTCGTCCGCGTCGGACTCGCCACCCGCCCCGCCGACCGGCACGGCGAACGCCCGCCCGCCGCCCTCACGTTCGTCGTCGACATCTCCGGATCGATGGGCGAACCGGGCCGCCTCGACCTCGTCAAGGAATCCCTCGGCGTCCTCACCGACCAGCTGCGCGACGACGACTCGATCGCCCTGGTCACCTTCAGCGACGAGGCCGAGACCCGGCTGCCGATGACCCGGGTCGAAGGCAGCCGCGACCGCGTTCACCGGGTCGTCGACGAGTTGGAGACCACCTCCTCCACCAACGTGGAGGCGGGCGTGACCACCGGCTATGACACCGCCGTCGCCGGCCACCGCAAGGGCGCCACCAACCGGGTCGTCCTGCTGTCCGACGCGCTCGCCAACACGGGCGAGACGGAGGCCGGCGCCATCCTCGACCGCATCGAGGACGAGCGGCGCGCCTACGGCATCACCCTCTTCGGGGTCGGCGTCGGCAGCGAGTACGGGGACGCGTTCATGGAACAGCTCGCCGACAAGGGTGACGGGCACACGACCTACGTCTCCACCTCCGAGCAGGCCCGCAAGGTCTTCGTCGAGCAACTGCCCGCCCACATCGAGCTGCGCGCCCGGGACGCCAAGGCGCAGGTGGCGTTCGACCCGAAGCGGGTGGAGACGTTCCGGCTCATCGGGTACGAGAACCGGGAGGTCGCCGACGAGGACTTCCGCGACGACCGCGTCGACGGCGGCGAGGTGGGCCCCGGCCACCAGGTGACCGCCTTGTACGCCGTGAAGACCCGGCCCGGCGCCCAGGACCGCGGCGGCCGCCTGGCCACGGCCACCGTCCGGTGGCTCGACCCCGCCTCGCGCGCGCCCCAGGAGCGCTCCGGCTCGCTGGACTCGGGCGCCCTCGGGGCCCGCCTCTGGGACGAGGGCACCAAGCCGGGCCTGCGGGTCGCCGCCACGGCCGCGTACTTCGCCGACTCGCTGCGCGGTGGCGAACTCCCCGGCGCGCCCACCCGCGCCCAACTCGCCGGGCACGCGGACGGCCTGGCCCGTACGACCGAGTCCAAGGTGGTCGGGGAACTGGCCGCATCCATCCGCCGGGCGAACGGCCTCAGGGACTGACCGGGGAGCCGGCCGCCAGGACCGCCCCGGGGGAGGCGCGCCAGCCCGGGGGGCGGCCCGGCAGCCGCGTTCCCGGACGGGCCCGGTGGTCGGTCCCCGGAACCGGCCCGGTGGTCATGTCCCCGGCCTGCTCAGCCTGTCCAGGCCTGCCCCGGCCTGTCCACAGGCCCGTGGCCGCTGCGTCCCCGGCCTGTCCACAGGCCCTGACGCCGCGTCCGGGGGGCTGCCATGATGACCGCATGCCGACGCTGCTGCTCGCCCTCGCCGTCATCTCCACCGGCCTGTACGCCGGGTTCATGCTGATCTTCCTGACCGGGATCATGCCCGCCCTGGCGAGGCTGACGGACGAGCAGTTCGTGACGGCCATGCGGCGCGTCAACGAGTTCGTGCCCCGGGCGGTGTTCCTCGCCGTCTTCGCGGGCGTGGTCGTCTTCCCGGTCCTGGCCCTCGCGATACCCGTCGAGGGCGCGTCCGACGGCCGGCGGTGGCTGATCGTCGCCGGTCTGGCGTGCGCGGTGCTCAACCACCTCGTCACCATCGCCGGCAACATCCCGCTCAACAACGCGCTCGCCGCCTCGGAGGGCGAGGCGCCCGGCGCCGTACGACAGGCGTTCGAGTCCCGGTGGAACGCCTTCCACCTGCTGCGCACCCTGCTGATCACCGCGTCGTTCGCCCTGCTCGTCACGGCCTCGGTCACCTGACCGGGTGATGCGCCGTTTGCAGTACGGCGAGTGGCGTGCGGCACCGCGCCGTGTCCGGATGGTCGGGTGACCCTCGCGAGGTGAGGGTCACCCACCGACCGACGAGAAACGGACGACCACACGTGATCCGCACCCACCGCTGGGCCGCCACGGCCTTCACCTGTCTGACCCTGACCGGCATAGCCGCCGGTCCCGCCGCCGCCACGGCCCCCGCCGACGGCTCCTCCAACGCCCACGCCACCGACGCGGCGTTCCTCCGCGCCTCCCACCAGGGGAACCTGACCGAGATCGCGGCGGGGAAGGACGCCCGGAAGAACGCCACCACCGACTGTGTGAAGAAGGTCGGCGAGGTGCTCGTCCGCGACCACACCAAGCTCGACGCGGACACCCGGGCGCTCGCCGACGACCAGGGTGTCGACCTGCCCCTCGCGCCCACGAAGGAACAGCAGGACACCCTCGCGGACGTGATGTCCAAGGCGGGCACCGAGGCCTACGACCACGCGTGGCTGAAGGCCCAGGCCGCCGCCCACGAGAAGACCCTGGCCCGGATCGACAACCAGGTCGCCAACGGGAAGAACGCCCGGGTGACCGCCGCCGCCAAGGCCGCCCGCCCGGTCGTCGCCATGCACCTGGACATGGTCCGCGGTGGTGAGTGCCACGCCGGGGCGGCCCCCAAGGCCATCCACGCCGGCAACGGCGGCCCGGTCGCGACGTCCCTGGCGGCCGGCGTACCGGTCGCGGTCGCCGTACCGGCGCTCGCGGTCGGCGGCCTCCTGGTGGCGGGCGGAGCCTTCTGGGCCGCGTCCCGGATGCGCCGCAACGACAACCGCTGACCCACGGGGACGGGTGACGCCCGTGGGCGCCTGGCCGCGCAACCCGCGTGACGAGTTCCCGCCGCCGCGGGGGCGCGAGGAGTCCGGCCCGGACCGCGTGCTGGTCCGGGCCGGACTCGCCGCGGTCGCCACCGCGCTCGTGGCGTACCTCTTCCCGTTCTATCCGGCTCCCGTGCGGGCGCCGGACGCGGGCGTCCTGCCGGGGTCGTCCGCCGCGGCGCCGCCCGCCGCCGGCAGGGCCGGGGCGTACTCGCCGCCCGTGTCGCTCGGCGTCCCGGGCCACCTGCGCCCCACACCGGTCGACCCGGTCACCGCGGACCGGACCGGGGCCATGGCCGTGCCGGAGTCGCCCGCCCGCCTGGGCTGGTGGGCCCTCGGCGCACCCCCCGGCGCCGCCCGCGGCACCGTCCTGCTGGCCGGCCACCTCGACTCGGCCGCCGAGGGCGCGGGCCCCTTCGAGGCCCTCCACGACGTGCCCCTGGGTGCCCGGGCGCACCTCACCACGGCGGACGGCAGGCACCACACGTACCGGATCGTCGCCCGGCGCACGTACGCCAAGGAGGCCCTGCCCCAGGACGTCTTCACCCCGCGCGGGACGCCCCGCCTGGTCCTGGTCACCTGCACCGGCACCTTCGACCCCGCCACGCACGCGTACGCCGAGAACCTGGTGCTCTACGGGGAGCCGGCCCGGTAGGACCTGTCGGCCGGCCGCCGCCTACCGGAAGGCGGCGATGTGGCGTGCGGCCCAGTCCGCGAACGTGCGGGGCGCGCGGCCCAGGATCCGCTCGGTGTCCGGGCTGACGCGCTGCTCGGCGGCCGTGGGCTCGCCGAGGATGTCGAGGGTCGTCTCCACGACCGGCGCGGGCAGGAAGCGCAGCATCTGCTCGCGGGCCTCGTCGCGCGTCTGCTCCACGAACCGGACGGGTTCGCCGAGCGCCTCCGCGACGGCCGCGGCCCGCTCGCGGGGCGTGCTGGGCGCCGGCCCGGTCAGTTCGTAGGCGCGCGTGTGGTGGCCGTCCTCCGTCATGGCGGCCGCGGCGACCTCGGCGATGTCGTCCGGGTCGACGACCGGGAGGCCGGTGTCGGCGAACGGCGCGGCGATCAGCCGCTGGGCGCGGACCGACTCGGCCCAGGCGTACGCGTTGGAGGCGAAGCCGCCGGGACGCAGGACCGTCCACTCCAGGCCGGACTCCCGGACGGCGTCCTCGATGGCGCGTGCCGTGTGCCCGTGGGACGCCGACGCGGGACGGGTGACGACTCCTTGGGAGGAGAGCAGCACCACGCGCCCGACCCCGGCGGCCTTGGCGACGCCGAGGAGGGCCCGGGGGGCCAGCCGGTGCATGCTGGGGCCCCCGTTCTGGAGGAACAGCGTGCCGGCGCCCTCGAGGACCGGCCGCAGGCTCTCGGCGTCGACCAGGTCGGCCCGCGCGTACCGGACGCCGTCCGGCACGCCGGCCGCCGAGATGTTCCGGGACGTCGCCCTCACCGGCTCTCCGGCGGCCGCGAGGATCCGAACCAGCGATCGGCCGACGTTGCCCGTCGCCCCCGTCACCACGTACATGCCGAACTCCCCTGCAATGGTGGGTGGTTGCCGACCCCTTGGCCGACGTGGGGACGCTAACACCGCCCGTATAGTAGGTACCTAGAGGAAAGTGACTGTGGCGGAGGGAAGCGCATGACGGACACCCGTACCCGGACGACTCCCACGGCGACCGATCCCGAACTCGCCTGCCCGGTCAGCCCGGTGGTCGACATCGTGTTCAGCCGCTGGACCACGCCGATCCTGTGGACCCTGCACACGCACGGCCGTCAGCGGTTCGTCGAACTGGAACGGCGCATCGCCCGGATCACCCCCAAGGTGCTGACCCAGCGCCTGCGCCAACTCGAACGCGACGGCCTGGTGGTGCGCACCTATCACCCGGAGGTCCCGCCCCGGGTCGAGTACGAGATCAGCGCTCTGGGCCGCAGCCTCGCCCCGCTCTTCGCCCACCTCGCCGAGTGGGCCGCGGAGAACCTCACCAAGGTCGAGCGGGCCCGCGACGCCTACGACGCGGACGACACGAACGGCTCCCGCTGACGGGCGGAACGAAGGTGTGCGCCCCCGGCAGGACTCGAACCTGCGGCCAAGCGCTTAGAAGGCGCCTGCTCTATCCACTGAGCTACGGGGGCCGGTGTTGGCCGTGTGGCCTGGAGCCCCTGCTGGGTGGTCCGTGACCTTGCCGGGGACAAGGATAGGGCTCCGATCGCCTTGACCCGGTCGCTTCGCCTGCGTGGCACGATGTGGAGGTTCGGTGAAGCGAACCGATAATCGCAGGCAGGTGCGATTCCTGCAGCGCTTTTCGCGTCTCACGCCCCGGGTGTTGTGTACTCGTTATGCCTGTGTCCCACTCATCCCGTCTGTCTCATGTGTCTGATCGGCGCGCAGGGAGCGTCATACGCTTCAAAAAGGTCATGAAATTGGGCATTCTTCGCATGTGGTGACCTTGGACGTACGGCCTCAGCTCATCGACGCACTCTCCGCCCTGCGCGACCGTGTCGCCGCCGTGCGTCTCCCACTGCCCCTTCCGGGCGCGCCACGGGCCCGGCAGACGCGGGCCGAGCTGCTCGCGCAGCTCGACGACTACCTGGTGCCCCGGCTCAAGGAACCCGAGGCTCCGCTGCTCGCCGTCATCGGCGGGTCCACCGGGGCCGGGAAGTCGACGCTCGTCAACTCCCTCGTAGGGCGGCGGGTCAGCGAGGCCGGGGTGCTCAGACCCACCACCCGCACACCCGTCCTTGTCTGCCATCCGGACGACCACCACTGGTTCGCCGGGATGCGGGTGCTGCCCCAGCTCACCCGCGTATGGGCGGCCCCGGACGGGGAGGCCGAGCCGGAGGACGGCAAGCAGGAGCGCGCCCTGCGGGTCGAGACCGCCGACACCGTCCCGCGCGGACTGGCCCTGCTCGACGCCCCCGACATCGACTCCCTCGTCGTCGAGAGCCGCGAACTCGCCGCCGAGCTGATCTGCGCCGCCGACGTGTGGGTGATGGTGACGACCGCCTCGCGCTACGCCGACGCCGTGCCCTGGCACCTGCTGCGCACCGCCAAGGAGTACGACGCCACCCTCGTCACCGTCCTCGACCGGGTGCCGCACCAGGTCATCAACGAGGTCTCACGCCAGTACGAGGCGCTCCTCGCCCGCGCCGGTCTCGGCGAGGTGCCCCGGTTCACCATCCCCGAACTGCCCGAGTCCGCCGGCGGCGGCCACGGACTCCTGCCCGACACCGCCGTCGCCCCGCTGCGCGCCTGGCTCGCCCACCGCACCCAGGACCCCGCCGCCCGCCAGCAGACCGTCGGACGCACGGCCGGCGGGGTGATCGACTCGCTGAACGCCCGGCTGCCGGAGCTGGCCGGGGCCGTCGCCGCCCAGTACGCCGCCGCCGTCCGCCTCACCGGCGCCGTCCAGGGCGCCTACGAGCAGGAGGGCGAACGCGTACGGCGCGAGCTGCGGCGCGGAGCCGTACTCGCCGGGGACGCCCGCACCCGCTGGCGCGGCTACCCCCGCGACTGCACGGCCACCGAACTGCTCGACTCCCTCGCCGAGTCCCTGACCGCTCTCCTTCAGTGCGCCGTCGCCGCCGCCGACGACCACGTACGGGAATCCTGGCGGCGCGAACCGGCCGCCCGGGTGCTCGACGCGGGCGCCGGGAGGTCCTCCGGGCCCGACCGCGAGACCGGGGAGCGCATCGGCATGGCCGTACGCCGCTGGCGGCGCGTCCTGGAGGAGCTGGCCGAGGACGAGGTACGGCGCATGGACCGCGCCGCCGCCCCCGACCCCGAGACGGTGGCCGCCCTCCTCGCGGCCGCGCTGCTCGGCGGGCGCAGGGCGCGCAGCGCCGGGGAACGGCTCGCCGAACTGCTCGGCGCCCAGGGCGCGCTGCGGCTGCGCGATCGGGGCGGCGAGCTGGTGACCGCGTACATCGACCGCGTCCTGCACGAGGAGCGGGTCCGGCGGCTCGAACCGCTCCGGGCCCTCGACGTGACCCCCGAACCACAGTCCGAGCTCATCGCCGCACTGTCCCGACTGCAGAAGGAGAGGTGACGGCGGTGAGCGCCGTTGACGAACGCTGGGACGACGGACTGATCGCCCGCCGCGCCCAGGAACAGGCCGCCGCCGACGGCGACGCGCCGGCGGACGAGCCGCACGTCCCGATCGGGGAGGCGTACGCCGGAACGCTGCGCTCGCGGCTGGACGCCCTGCGCGAACTCGTCGGCCTGTCCAGGACCCGGCTGGACGGCGACACGCTCGCCGAGGCCGGACGGGTCCTGGACGAGGCCGCCGCGCGGCAGCGGCTGTCGTCCCGGCACACCGTCGTCGCCATCGCCGGACCCACCGGGAGCGGCAAGTCGACACTGATCAACGCGCTGGCGGGCGTACCCGTGTCGGAGACCGGGCTCCGCAGGCCCACCACCGCCAACCCCATCGCCTGCACCTGGTCCGAGGGCGCGGCCGGGCTGCTGGACCGGCTGGCCATCCCGGGACGGCTGCGGCGCAGGCCGCTGGCCGGCGGAGCGGGCGACGAGGCGCTGCAGGGCCTGGTCCTGGTCGACCTGCCCGACCACGACTCGGCGGTCGTCGCCCACCGCGACCAGGTCGACCGGGTGCTGGCCCTGGTCGACGCCGTCATCTGGGTCGTCGACCCGGAGAAGTACGCGGACGCGGCCCTGCACGAGCGCTACCTGCGCCCCCTGGCGGGCCATGCCGAGGTGACCTTCGTGGTCCTCAACCAGGTCGACCGGCTCCCCGGCGACGCCGCCCACCAGGTGCTGGACGACCTGCGGCGGCTGCTGGACGAGGACGGGATGGCCCTCGGCGAGCACGGCGAACCGGGCGCCACCGTCCTCGCCGTGTCCGCGCTCACCGGCGAGGGCGTGGGGGAACTGCGCGAACTCCTCGGCGCGTTCGTCCAGGGCCGCGGCGCCGCCGAACGGCGCCTGTCGGCGGACGTGGACGCGGCGGCCGCCCGGCTGCGCCCGGTGTACATGGCCGACGGCCACCCCGGTCTGGGCGAGCGTTCCCGCGAGGACTTCGGCGCGCGGCTCGCGGTCGCCGTCGGCGCCCGGGCGGCCGGCGAGGCGGCGGAACGCGAATGGCGGCGCAACGCGGGACGCGCCTGCGGGACGCCCTGGCTGCGGCTGTGGCGCTGGTACGAGCGGATGCGGACGCACGGGGGCGTGGCGGGCGCGGAGGAGGGCGCCGAGCAGAGCGCCGCCTCCGCGGAGGAGGACGAGCTGACGGCGCGCCAGCGGGTCGAGCAGGCCGTACGGGTGGTCGCCGACGAGGCCTCGCGCGGGCTGCCGGCACCCTGGGCGCAGGCGGTGCGCGAGGCGGCGGTACGCGGGGCCCGCGGCCTTCCGGAGGCGCTGGACGAGCTGGCGGTGTCGGTGGCGGCGCCCCCGGCGGGCGGCAGGCCGCCCCGGCCCGCGTGGTGGCCGGCCGCCGTACTGGCGCAGGCGGCCATGACGCTGCTCCAGTTCTACGGCGCCCTGTGGCTGGTCGGCCAGATCGTCGGCGTCCTCGAACCGGGCCTCGTCCCGCCGGTCCTGGTCATGCTCGCGGGCATCCTCGGCGGGCCCCTGGTGGAGTGGGCGTGCGCGGCGGCGGCCCGGGGCCCGGCCCGGCGGTACGGGCAGGAGACGGAGCGCCGGCTGCGCGAGGCGGCGGCGGGGTGCGGGCGGGCGAGGGTGCTCGACCCGGTGGCGGCGGAGCTGATGCGGTACCGCGAGGTGCGCGAGCGGTACGCACACGTGGCGCGCCGGCGCGGCGACGGTAGCGGCCCCGCCTCGGTGATCGTCCGGACGGTCGGGGGACGGGGAGGGGCGGTGGGGCCGGTGGGAGCTGTAGGGCCGGTAGGAGCTGTGGGGCCTGTGGGACAGGTCGCACAGGTGGGGTCTCCGGGACTTTCTGAGCCTTCTGGGTCTTCCGGGACTTCGGGGGCCCCGGGGGCCTCGGGACCGTTGGGACAACTCGGGCTCACGGGGCTGAAGGGCCTGCGGAGGTTGTGACGTCCGCGGGCGGTGTGGGGGACGTGACGGGTGTGGGCGAGGAGGCGGGTCTGGGCGGCGGCCGGATGGACGTCCCCCTTGCGGGTGGTGTCCTTGTCCACAAACCGGGCCTCATCCACAGGGCCGGGTGGGATTTCGGCGGGCGGGCCAGCATGAGGTCAGTCAGCAGGACGACCGTGAGGGGTGGGTGTCATGAACGACACGATGGTGACGGTGGTGGGCAATGTCGCGACGAGCGTGGACTACCGCGACACCGCGATGGGAGGCGTGGCGAAATTCCGGTTCGCGGCGACCGCGCGCCGCTGGGACCGCGAGAAGGCGGCCTGGGTGGACGGACACACGAGTTTCTGCACGGTGAGCGCGTGGCGGGCGCTGGCCGCCAACCTGGCCGCGTCGGTGTCGGTCGGTGACCCGCTGGTCGTCCACGGGCGGCTGAGGGTGCGGGAGGAGGACTGGGACGGTCAGCGCCGGACGTTCGTCGACCTCGAGGCGTCGGCGGCCGGACACGACCTGACGCGCGGGACCTCGGCGTTCAGGAGGGTGACGAAGGGCGAGCCCCGCGCGGCGGACCGGACGGGCGACGGGAGCGAGCCGGCCGGGGCGGGCGGCGACGGCGGCGCGACCGGGACGAACGGGACCACCGGGACCACCGGAACGACCGGGTCGGCGGGGGCGGCGGGAGGTGGTGCGGCGGACCGGCAGGCCGAGCTGGTGTCGTGACGGTGTGTCAGGGGTGGGCCACCGAGCGGCGCGGTGATGTGGAGATTCGGCGAGTACGGGCCTCGTGAACCGGCGTTCGCGATAACGATTCCGATTCGGAATGGTTGTCTGACGGTATGACAGGGGACTGTGCAAGGTCGCCTCTCTAGGATTCCCGGGTACTCACGGGGCACTTGAGTCGGCAGGCGAGGCACTCCCCCCACGCGCCACGTGCGCAAAAGTCTCGCCCGGAGGGGAATTCTGTGTTTGCTGGGTTTTCTGTACGGAGGTGGAGGAGGCGTCCCGCCCGCCTCCTCGCCGCGGTCGTGACCTCCGGTCTGGTCGCCGGGGGAGCGGTGGCCGGGGCGACCGCCGCCGTGGCCGACGAGGCATCACAGCACCAGGGCGGCGCCGCCGCCACCCTCAACGGGCTCACCACCTTCGACCAGGCGGTGCTCCACGTCGACGGTGAGAAGCAGGAGATCCCGGCGGGCCTCTTCGAGATGACCGTCGACGGCGGCGGAACGCTCAAGACCTACTGCGTCGACCTCCACAAGCCCACCCAGGAGAAGGCCCGGTACCAGGAGACGTCCTGGGACCAGACCGCGCTCGGCGGCAACAAGGACGCGGGCCGGATCCGGTGGATCCTCCAGCACTCCTACCCCCAGGTCGACGACTTGGGCGAGCTGGCGGCGGACGCCGGCACGGGACCGCTCACCGCCGGCACCGCGGCCGCCGGCACGCAGGTCGCCATCTGGCGCTACTCGGACAAGGCGCAGATCCAGGCGCTCGACCCGGCGGCCGAGAGGCTCGCCGACTGGCTGGAGAAGGAGGCCCGGAGCGTCGCGGAGCCCGAGGCGTCGCTCAGCCTGGAGCCCAGCGCCGTGTCCGGCCCCGCCGGCGGCCGGATCGGCCCCGTGACCGTGCGCACCGACGCCGCCCGGGTCTCGGTGTCCCCGCCCGCCGACGCCGCCGCCAGCGGGATCAGGATCACCGACGGCAACGGCAAGCCGGTCACCTCGGCGGCCGACGGCAGCCGGCTGTACTTCGACGTCCCCGCCAAGGCGGCCGACGGCTCCGCCGCGCTCACCGTGCAGGCCACCACCTCCGTGCCGGTCGGCCGCGCCTTCAGCGGCGTCACCAAGAGCCAGACGCAGATCCTGGCCGGCTCCAGCGAGTCGACCGTCTCCGCCACCGCCGGGGCCACCTGGGCGACGGCCGGCCCCATACCGGCCCTCTCGGCCCGGAAGAACTGCGCCAAGAGCGGCGTGGACGTCACGGTCACCAACCGGGGCGACGCCGCCTTCGGCTTCGAGCTGATGGGCCTCACCCACTCCGTCCGGGCCGGCGAGACCCGCACCGTGACCGTCCCGGTCGCGGAGGACCAGCCGTACGACGTCACGGTCACCGCCCCCGGCGGCTTCCGGAAGACGTTCACCGGCACCCTCGACTGCCGCACCACGGGCAGCACCGCCGTCCCCATGACCGGCGAGCAGGGCAACGGGCCGAGCCCCCTCTCGGCAGGCGGCACGTCCACCGGCCCCGTTGGGACGGACGACGGACCGGACCTCGCCGAGACGGGAGCCTCCGGCGCCACGCCCATGATCGCGGGCATAGCGCTGGCGATGCTGGTGATCGGCGGCGCCGCCGTCTTCCTGCTCCGCAAGAAGAAGGACCCGGGCGCCGAGGACTGACGGACCCGGGGGCTGACGGGCGCCGGGGGCTGACGGACGCGCCCGGGCGGTGGCCCGCCGCCGGGGCGCGGGCGGCGTAGCCCCTGGCGGGCGGCGCGGGACGATACGGGTTTCCGTCGCGGGGTGGCCGTCAGGCAAGATGGGGTGTATCTGCCCACTCACGGACTGCCGGACGGTTTCTCTTGGCTGAGTACATCTACACGATGCGCAAGACGCGCAAGGCGCACGGCGACAAGGTCATCCTCGATGACGTGACGCTGAGCTTCCTGCCCGGTGCGAAGATCGGTGTGGTCGGCCCGAACGGCGCCGGTAAGTCGACCGTGCTGAAGATCATGGCCGGTCTGGAGCAGCCGTCCAACGGTGACGCCTTCCTGTCGCCCGGGTACACAGTCGGCATCCTGCTCCAGGAGCCGCCGCTGGACGAGTCCAAGACGGTCCTCGAGAACGTCCAGGACGGCGTCGGCGAGATCAAGGGCAAGCTCGACCGGTTCAACGCCATCGCCGAGGAGATGGCGACGAACTACACGGACGCGCTCATGGAGGAGATGGGCAAGCTCCAGGAGGAGCTGGACCACGCCAACGCGTGGGACCTCGACGCCCAGCTCGAGCAGGCCATGGACGCCCTCGGCTGCCCGCCCGGCGACTGGCCCGTGACCAACCTCTCCGGTGGTGAGAAGCGCCGCGTCGCGCTCTGCAAGCTGCTGCTGGAGGCCCCCGACCTGCTGCTGCTCGACGAGCCCACCAACCACCTGGACGCCGAGTCCGTGCAGTGGCTGGAGCAGCACCTCGCCAAGTACGCCGGCACCGTCGTCGCCATCACCCACGACCGGTACTTCCTCGACAACGTCGCCGAGTGGATCCTCGAGCTCGACCGGGGCCGCGCCTACCCGTACGAGGGCAACTACTCGAAGTACCTGGAGACCAAGCAGACCCGTCTCAAGGTCGAGGGCCAGAAGGACGCCAAGCGCGCCAAGCGGCTCAAGGAAGAACTCGAGTGGGTCCGCTCCAACGCCAAGGGACGGCAGGCCAAGTCGAAGGCCCGTCTCGCCCGGTACGAGGAGATGGCGGCCGAGGCCGACAAGATGCGGAAGCTGGACTTCGAGGAGATCCAGATCCCGCCGGGCCCCCGCCTGGGCAATGTCGTCGTCGAGGTCGAGAACCTCAACAAGGCCTTCGGCGACAAGGTCCTCATCGACGACCTGAGCTTCTCGCTGCCCCGCAACGGCATCGTCGGCGTCATCGGCCCGAACGGCGCCGGCAAGACCACGCTGTTCAAGATGATCCAGGGCCTGGAGGAGCCGGACTCCGGCGACATCCGCGTCGGCGAGACCGTCAAGATCTCCTACGTCGACCAGAGCCGCGCCAACATCGACCCCAAGAAGACGCTGTGGGCGGTCGTCTCGGACGAGCTCGACTACATCAACGTCGGCCAGGTCGAGATGCCGTCCCGCGCCTACGTGTCGGCGTTCGGTTTCAAGGGCCCGGACCAGCAGAAGCCGGCCGGCGTCCTGTCCGGTGGTGAGCGCAACCGCCTGAACCTCGCGCTGACCCTCAAGCAGGGCGGCAACCTGCTGCTCCTCGACGAGCCGACCAACGACCTCGACGTCGAGACCCTGTCGTCGCTGGAGAACGCGCTGCTGGAGTTCCCGGGCGCGGCCGTGGTCGTCTCCCACGACCGCTGGTTCCTGGACCGGGTCGCCACGCACATCCTGGCGTACGAGGGCGACTCCAAGTGGTTCTGGTTCGAGGGCAACTTCGAGTCCTACGAGAAGAACAAGATCGAGCGCCTCGGCCCGGACGCGGCACGCCCGCACCGCGCCACGTACAAGAAGCTGACCCGGGGCTGAGGCAGCGGCAGTGGCTCGTCACATCTACAGCTGTCCCCTCCGCTGGTCGGACATGGACGCCTTCGGGCACGTCAACAACGTCGTCTTCCTCCGGTACCTGGAGGAGGCGCGGATCGACTTCATGTTCCGGCTCGCGCCGGGGGACGGTTCGCCCTCCTTCTCCGGCGGGTCCGTCGTGGCCCGGCACGAGATCGACTACGTGCGCCCGTTGGTCCACCGGCACGAGCCGGTGACCATCGAGTCGTGGGTCACGAAGATCGGCGCGGCGTCGCTGACGATCGCGTACGAGATCAAGGACCCGGACCAGGTGTACGTGCGGGCCTCGACGGTCGTCGTGCCGTTCGACCTGGAGGCCCAGCGCCCGCGCCGCATCTCGGCGGAGGAGCGGTCGTTCCTCGAGGAGTACGTCGACGACGGCATGCGCTCGCCCGCGCCGGGGGAGGCCGCCGCGGCATGACTCCGCCGCTGCACTTCGCCGACGCCAGGGAGGCCGCCGACCTCGCGGCCTTCCTGGCCCGGCTGATCCACTACGACAGGGCCGCCGCCGTCCGCCTCCAGGCGGGTGGCGGGGCCCTGGCCGTGTTCGGGCGGCCGCCGTCGTTCGAGGTGCTGGCCATCCGGACGGCGGCGCTCCTGGACGACGCGCCGCTGGACGTCACCGTGTCGGCGGGGCAACTCCTCGACGGCATCGAGGAGTCGGCGGGCAAGGCCATGGTCCCGGACCCCGTCACCGGCCCGCCGTGGGCCGGCGTCCTTCCCCCGCGCGGCGGCTGGCAGGAGGCCCCCGGCCTCCCCGACGCCGCCGGACTGCGCGGAGCGGTCGCCGCGGCGGTGGCCGAGTTCCGCGAGCGGGACACCGCCCTGCCGGCCGAGCGCCGCAACCGCGCCGAGCGCGACCGGATCGGGCGGGAGATCTGGACCCGCACGATCGGCGCCACCGGCCTTCCCCTGCGCGCCGTGCACGCCGCCCAGTCGCTGGGCTTCCTGCCCCCGCACGACGTGCCGGTGGCCCTGCTCGCCGCGGGCTCGTGGCTGCGGCTGCGCACCCCGTACGGATCGATCGCCGTCCGCAAGGCCGGTATCGGACCGGGACTGACCGTCACCCCGGTCCGGACGTAAGGGCCCGGCGGGCGGGTCGTACCACCGGGTTCGACATGGCCGCCCGGGCGCCGTTCGGCGCGGCACTCAAACGCACGGGGGGCGCCACGCGGCCGCGGCCGCGGCGCCACGCCGCGCGCTTCCCACCGCTCAGTCGCCTCTCGGGACCCAGCGGTGGGTGAATCTGGCCGCCAGCCATCCGCCGGCCACCGTCGCCGCCGCGCAGACCGTGACCGCCACCGTGAGGCCGCCGGCCAGCAGTGCCAGGGGTGAACTTCCCGATGGGGACAGGAAGCCGAGGTTCACGCCGGCGAGCAGGGCCGCGGCGAGGGCGGCCGGGGCGAGTACGCAGGCCATGGGGACGCCCATGCCCCAGTAGGCGACCCGCAGGTGGAAGCGCGTGCCCGAGGTGTAGCCGGCCAGGGGGCGCAGTTCGTCGGCGCGGTCGAGGAACGCGTGCAGCAACCCCGCCGCACCCGTGAGGGCCAGCAGCAGGAACCCGGCGGCCGCCACCAGCACCACCCAGCCGGCCTGCCGCGCGCGGGCCTGGGCGCCGACGACGCTGCCGGCGCCCGGGACGTCGACGTGGGGCAGCGGCAGCGTGGCCAGGGCGGCCCGTTCGGCACGCTCACGCCCTTCCGGGCCGCCGGTCAGCACCACGAACGGACCCTGTGCCTCCAGCAACGCCGCCCGGGAGGCGGACGCCTGGACGTGGACGCTGCCGAAGCTCATCCAGCGCAGCGCCTCCGTGCGGGGCGTGCGCTCCCGGTACACCTCCCGCACCGGCAGGGCCCGGTCGCGCGGGCAGGACCGCATGGCGCCCAGGGCGGCCAGGTCGCGGCAGTCCCCCCGCAGCACGGGGCCCGCACCTTCCGGCGTCCCGCTGCCCGGGAGGACGCGCAGGACTCGGGTCTCCGGGCCCAGCGCGGTGAGGAAGCGGGCGTACGCCTCCTGGCTCGGAGGTGCGCTGTAGACCTCCAGGAGCCCGCCGCCGAGGCGTTCGCCGAGGACGGTGGCGTTCCGGGCCCCCGCCGTCAGGTCGGTCACCAGCACCAGGGCCTGGGCGACGAGCCCCAGCATGACGACGAGCGCCGCGCCCGCCCGGGCGACGACCGCCGGATGGGCGGCCGCCCAGCGCCCGCCGATCAGCCGCGCCGGGTTCGCCGTGCCGCGGCCGGTGAGCCGTTCGGCGGCGCGGGCGGCGGCCCGCCCCAGGAGCGGCGGCAGCCCGACGAGCGTCAGCGTGGTGCCCAGGACGAACAGTCGGAGGCCCATCGCCTGGCCCACCGCCGCCCCGGCGACCACGGCCAGGGCGCCGGTCCCGCACAGGACGCCGGGCCACGCCGACGGCGGGCGCCGCGCCGCCTGCGGCCGGCCGGACCCCGCGGGGCGCACCCGCAGGTGCAGCGCGGCGAACATCAGGCACAGGGCCGCCCACACGCCCACCGACGTGAGGGGGAACTGCCACCGCAGCGGCGCCAGATCGGCGGCCGGCACCTCGTACCCGGTCAGCGGCAGCCGGACCCCGGTCAGCGTGAGCGCCGCCAGCGGTACGCCCGCGAGCACGACGCCGGCGGCCAGCGGGCGCAGGGCCTCCCCGGCCGCGACCCTCGCCCGTACGGAACGCCCCGCGCCGATCGCGAAGAGCACCGCCAGGCGCCGGTCCCGCTGCCGGGCACCGAGCCGGGAGGCGACGACGAGCAGGACGCCCACCGGCAGCCCCAGCTGGGGCACCAGCAGCCAGAGGAAGTCGCCCTCCGGCCGGTCGAACGACTGGCTCGCGAAGTACGCGGGGTCGCCCGGCCGTTCCGTCCCGAAACCGCTGATCCCCAGCGTCGTGGCGTACCCCTTGACGCTCACGCCGGCCGGCGGGCGGACGTACACGAACAGCTCTCCCGCGTCGGCGAGCCCCTCGCGCCCGATCGTGCCCGCGAGCCTGCCGTACCGGGTGGCGGCGGCCGGCATGGCGTCGAGCAGCGCCGGTGACACGAACGACTCACCGGGTTCCGGCAGGCGGGGCAGGCCCGGCGGCAGGGGCGCGGACGGGTCGGCGGGCTCGACGTACACCACCGAGAAGACCTTCTCCCCCCAGGTGTCGTCGCTCTGCGCCCACCAGGCGGCCGGCCGCGCGCCGGGCTCCGCCGCGACGGGGACCCGGGCCGCCACGCGGGCCTGGCGTCCCTCGTACACCGTGTGGACCGCCTGGACGCCCCACACCAGCAGCGCCGCCGCCATCCCGGTGAGCACCAGGCACAGGGCCTGGACGGTGAGCCGTGGGTCGCGCCGCCCGCCGCGGCCCGCCGAGGCGCGCCGCCCGACGGCGAGCAGGTGCGCGGTCGCGCCGCGGCGCGGGGCGCGGCCCGCCCACCGGCCGCCGGTCGCCCGTCGGTCACTGGTCGTGCGCCGGGTGCCGCTCACGCGCCCGCCGGGGTGCTGTCGGTGGTCTCGTGCAACCGCCGGTCACGGAGCGCCAGTTGGCGGTCGGCACAGAACGCGACCACGGGATTGTGCGTGACCACGACGAGGGTGCAGCCGTACTGGACGGGCAGCGCGAAGAGCAGCGCGCAGACGTCGTCCGTGGCGCGCTCGTCGAGCGCCCCGGTCGGCTCGTCGGCGAGGATCACCGGTGGCCGGGTCGACAACGCGCGGGCCACGGCGACCCGTTGGCGCTCGCCGCCGGACAGGACGCCGGCCGGGGAGTCCGCGACCGCGCCCACGCCCAGCTCGCGCAGCAGCCGCCCGGCCGTCCCGTACGCCTCGCGGCGGCCCCGGCCGGCGATGAGGAGGGGCAGCGCGGTGTTCTCCAGGGCGCTCAGTTCGGGCAGCAGCTCCCCGAACTGGTAGATGAAGCCCAGGGTGCCGAGCCGCCACGCCGCGGCCTTCGCGGGCCGCAGCGCGCCGGTGTCGGTGCCGCACACGCGGACGGTCCCGGCGCGGGGGCGGTACAGCCCGGCCAGGCAGGACAGCAGGGTGGACTTGCCGCTGCCGCTGGGGCCCGTGACGGCGACGGACTCGCCCGCGTGGGCGGTCATGGCCGCGTCGCGCAGCAGGGTGCGGCCACCGAGTTCGCAGGTCAGGCCGGACACCAGCACGGTGGGCGCGGCCAGGGGGGTCAGGGGTGCCTCTTCCAGCTGGAGCACGCGTCCGACACGAGGGGACGGTTCTCGCACGTCTGCAGGGTGTAGATCGAGTACGTGCCGGTGGTGGAGGACCGGCAGTAGCCGTTCTGCTCCTCCATGCGCACGACCGTGTTGGGCGTGGTCCGCTTGAAGTTGACGTACACGTTGAAGCCGTCGTACTCGCGGTCGCAGACACCGGCGTACTTGTGGTCCTGGCCGATGTAGCCGAAGTCCTCACCCTCGTAGACGTAGAAGGTGTCACCGAACGCGGTGCCGGCCCCGAGCAGCGCCGTCACCGTCGCGATCGCCACGGCGCCCAGCCGCGATGTCCTCCGTCGCACGTTGCACCTCCACAAGACGAGGGGCACCCGCCGGCTGCGGATGCCCGTTCGATGTGTTGCGGCTGTGAACTTAGGTGGTGGAGGGTGCCCAGGGGGACCGGGTACGGGAGATCTGGCCGGAACCTTTTCTGTCACTTCCCGGTTACGGAGCGTATGCGCCGCTCAGTCGGCCGTGTTCACCATGGAGGCGGCGGCGTACGTGAGGTAGTTCCACAGCGTCCGCTCGTGCTCCTCGGACAGGCCGAGTTCGTCGACGGCCGCCCGCATGTGCTTCAGCCAGGCGTCGTGCGCCGCGCGGTCCACGGTGAAGGGGGCGTGGCGCATCCGCAGGCGCGGGTGGCCGCGGTTGTCGCTGTAGGTGCGCGGGCCGCCCCAGTACTGCATCAGGAACAGCACCAGCCGCTCCTCGGCCGGACCCAGGTCCTCCTCCGGGTACATCGGCCGCAGCAGGGGGTCCTCGGCGACGCCCTGGTAGAAGCGGTGGACGAGGCGCCGGAAGGTGGGCTCGCCGCCGACCTGCTCGTAGAAGGTCTGCTCCTGAAGCGTGCCGCGCGGGATCTCATTCACGAGTCCATCGTCTCAGACGCACCGGCCGAGGACCCGGGCCCTAGGACCCCCCCGGAAACCCCTCCGCGATCTGCCGCGTGCTCGCCAGCGAGCCCGACGGGGGTCAATGTGGAGGTATGGGTACACACCGGACGTCCGGCGAGGGTCCGTCCGCCGAGGACCCGATCTCCGAGGACCCGATCTCCGAGGACCCGATCTCCGAGGATCCGTTCGCCGAGGAGGCCGCCGAGGCGCGGCGCGAGCTGGTGCGGGAGATCGCCGCGGGCGGTGACCTCCAGGACCCGGCCTGGCGGTCGGCGTTCGAGGACGTGCCCCGGCACCTGTTCGTGCCGTACTTCCACATCGGGGTGATCGGCGGGTACGAGCGGCTCTCGTGCGAGGACCCCGACCCGGCCCGGCGCAGGCGGTGGCTGGAGGGCGCCTACCTGGACCGACCGCTCGCCACGCGCGTACGCGACCGGGAACTGGTCTCCTCCGCCAGCCAGCCGTCCCTGATGGCCGCGATGCTGCACGCGCTGGAGCTGAGGGACGGCGAGAGCGTCCTGGAGATCGGTGCCGGCACCGGGTACAACGCGGCGCTCCTCGCCCACCGGCTGGGCGACGAGCGGGTGACGACCATCGACCTCGACGAGGACATCACGCGGGCGGCCCGGGCCCACCTCGCGGCGGCCGGGTTCCGCCCGGCCGTCGTCACCGGCGACGGGGCCGCCGGCTGCCCCGGCCGGGCGCCGTTCGACGCGATCGTCGCCACCTGCGCCGTGCCGTCCGTACCACCCGCGTGGCTCGCGCAGTGCCGGCCGGGAGCCCGCGTCCTGGCGCCGCTGTCCACCGGGCTCATCCGCCTGCGGGTACGGGACGAGGGCCACGCGGAGGGGCGGTTCCTCCACACGTCCGCCTTCTTCGTGCCCCTGCGCGGCGGGGCCGCCCGGGAGCCGGTGGTGCGCACGGGCGGCCTGCCGCGGCACGCCACCGAGAACGAGCTGTTCCGGTTCCTGCTGACGCTCACCGCGGGCAGCCTGGACCCGTACGAGGCGTACTCGCTCTGGCAGCGCGAGAGGCGCCCCGCACGGGAACGGTTCGGCGTGACGGTCAGCGACGGACACCAGTGGGCCTGGCTGGACGATCCCGAGGGGCCCTACCTCTGGCCCCTCGGCACCGCGGACTAGCGCGGCCCAGCGCCGCCTCGTGCGGCGTCAGCCCCGGCGGACGGTGATCGTCGTCCAGGCGCCCACGTGCACCCGGTCGCCGTCCTGGAGCGGGACGGGGACGTAGGGCTGGATCGGATCCTCGGCGCCGTTGACGGTGGTGCCGTTGGTGGAGTTCTGGTCCACCACCGCCCAGGAACCGTCCGGCTGCTGCACCAGCACCGCGTGCTGGTGCGAGACGCCCGGGTCCTCCGGCGGCACGGACAGGTCGATGTCGGGGGACTCGCCCGTGGAGTGCCGCCGGCGGCCGATGCTGATCTGGGTGCCGGTCAGCGTCAGGCGCTGCTCGGGGGAGTACGCGGGCAGGTTGAGGCCCGCCGCCTCGGGGCCGCTGCGCCGCATCATCGCCATGAAGTACTCACGGTCGGGCGCGACCACCGCGGTCCAGCCCGCGGGCGCCTGCTGTGCCTGCGGCGGCTGGTGCTGCGACTGGTGAGGCTGCGCTTGCGGCTGGTGCTGCGCCTGCGGCTGATGCGGCTGATGCGGCTGGTGCGGCTGCTGTGCCTGCGGCTGCGGCTGCTGCGTGTGCGGCTGTGGTGCCGGGGGGCCGGGCTGCGAGGGCGGGGGCAGCATCCAGTCGTCCCCGCCGCCACCGGTCGGGTGCGCGGGTGACTGGGGCTGCGGCGGGGGCGGCGGGCCCGGCTGCTGGAACGCCTGCGGCGGCCGCGGCGGACCGGGCGGCTGCTGGAACGCCTGGGGAACCGGCGGCGGACCCTGCGGCGCGCCCTGGGGCGGCCCCTGGTGGGACGGCGGCTCGGGAGGCAGCGGTTCGGCGGGGCGGTTCATCTGCGAGGGGCGGGAGCCCTGGTAGTCGAACGGGTCCGGCGGCCGCGGCGCCTGCGGCTGGGGGGCCTGTGGTGGCTGCGGGGCCTGCGACGGCGACTGCGACTGGAAGCCGGGCGGCAGGTTCAGCCCGGGCGGCGGACCACCGGGACCACCGGGGCCCCCGGGACGGCCCTGGTTGCCCGGCATGGGCGGCGGGGCGACGGGGGTGTACGACGTGGCCGTGTTGGTCAGGAAGTTCCACCGGCACTCTTCGCAGAACGGGGCCATGGCCTCGCGCGGAGTGCGGCACTGCGGACACAGCTCCGCCTGCGCGGTGGCGTTCGGGTCACCGTTCGCGAAACCACCGGGGCCGCCGGGACCACCGGGGCCGGCCGGGCCGGGGTAGCCGTACGCGGGCGGCGGCGGCGGGGGAGGCGGCGGCGGAACGGCACCCGCAGGCGCGCCCGCCCCGGTCATGCGGTGTCCGCAGACCTCGCACCAGTCGTCGGAACCCGACTGGTGTCCGTTCGGGCAGGTCGGCATGTCGGCGCTTCCCCCTCTCCTCGTCCGGCCCGCAGGCCGAGCAGATCGTGACCTATTTCTTGACGCGAACGGTCTTCGTGGAGCGCGTTTCGAGGGTCATCTCGTCCGCTTCCGCGACCTTCGCCTTCAGTCGCACAGTACCTGTCGCCGCGTCGACCACGTCCACCACCTTCGAAAGGAGTTTCGCAGTGTCCGCGTTGCCGGAGGCGGCCGCGAGCTGCACCGCCCGGCCGAGCTTCGCCGTCGCGCCGTCGAAATCACCCGACTTGCGGGCGTCCAGCCCCTGCTGGATGACCTGCGCCAGTTCGGCCTGACCCGTGTAGTGCGCGACCTGGGGGTTGATCGACGTGGACGCCGCCATGTCGTCCGTCCACACCGCACGTACCAGCCCGTGCGACAGGGCCTGCGGGGTGCCGCCGGCGGGGTCGGGCAGGACGAGCGAGACCCGGGCGGCGAGCATCTCCTGGCCGATTCCCGCCTCCGGCACCCGGACGCAGACGTGGTAGTCACGGGACTCGTCGCCCCACGAGCCGGTCGGGTAGTCACCGGCCCGGGGCCCCGCCTCCGTACGCCGGTCCGACAGGTCCTCCACCGTCGGGGCCACCTGCTTGACGAAGACGATCTCCACCCCGACCGGGGTCCACAGGCGGAGGCTCACGTCGGCGACCTCCTTGCCCATGGCGTCCTCCATCATCCGCGTGAAGTCCGCGGCGAGGCCCGCCGGGTCGGCGACGATGTCCGCCGTGCCGAGCAGGGCCGAGGCGATGCCGGTGACCTCCTTGACCTCCCAGTCGGTCCCCACCCCGCGCGCGTCGCAGGTGAAGCGGCCCGCGCAGGCGTCCAGCGCGGCCCGCAGGTCCTCCGGCGACTCGTGCTCGTTGCGCCCGTCGGTCAGCAGGATGCCGTGCCGGATCGGTACGTCGGCGGACGCCAGCAGCCGGTCGGCGAGCGTCAGCCACGTACCGATCGCCGTGCCGCCGCCCGCGCTCAGCCTGCGCAGCGCGTCCCTCGCCTCGGCGCGGGTGCGGGCGTCGGCGGTGGCCAGCCGTCCCCCGCCGGGATAGACCTCGTGCGCGACATGGGTGCCGGCGACCACCGCGAAGGCGACGCCGTCGCGCAGGGTGTCGATCGCGGCCGCGGTGGCGTCCCGCGCGTTGCGCATCTTCGTCGGCGGGTACTCCATGGACCCGGAGCAGTCGACCATGATCACGACGGCGGCGGACGGCCCCCGCCCCGGTATGTACGCCGGTGAGACCGACGCCCCGGTCAACGGCACCCCGCCGCTGGTGCCGCCACCCGTCGAGGTGACCGTGACGATCGCGTTGACCTCGCGCCCGCCCTCCGGGAGGTACTCGTTCTGGTACACGTCCACCGAGAACTGCGGCACGTTCGACTTGGAGAAGTTCGCCATCTGATCGGCTCCTCAGGACGTGGACTGACGCCCGCGCAACGGGCGGAAGGCGGTGGGGGGCTGGTCGTCGGGCGAAACGGTCAGGCCGATCCTGCCCCTCCGGGCGCCACCGCGAACGGCACGAGGGCCACCGTTACGTTGTCGTGCCCGCCACCGTCGAGCGCGTGCCCGACCAGGACCCGGGCGCTGTGCAGGGGCCGGGCCGCCGCGTCCGGCGGGACCACCCGCGCCATGTCCCGCGCCCCCTCCGCGTAGTTCCACAGGCCGTCCGTGCACACCACGACGACACCGGGCCGGTCGGGCTTGAACGCCGCGGTGTGCGGGTCGAGTTCGTACGCGTCGGCCCCCAGCCAGCCCGTGATGGCGTGGGCCCGCTCGTCCGCGTACGCCTCGGCCTCGTTCATCAGTCCGGCGGCGACCATCTGCGCGGCCCACGAGTCGTCCTCGGTGAGCCGGGCGGGCGGGCCGCCGCGGTCGTCCGGCACCCAGTAGGCGCGGCTGTCGCCGACCCAGCCGACCACCAGCAGGCCGTTCGCGACGACCGCGCCGACGAGCGTGCAGGCCGGGGCGTTCTGGTGGCGGTGCGGGTCGTGCTCCATGGCGCCGTCCTGACCGCCGCCGGTGTTCGCCAGGGCGTTGACCGCGTCGGCGGCGGCGACGATCGCGTCGTGCATCGCCGCCTGCGGGTGGGTGCCGCGCGGAAGGGACGCCAGGAGCGACTCGTTGGCCGCGGCCGCGGCGGCGGCCGACGCCTCGTCGGGGCGGGTCGCCGACGACACCCCGTCGCAGACGATCGCGACGACCGCCGGCGAACCGTCCGGCAGGGCCGTCGACGACACGGCGAAAGCGTCCTCGTTGCGGTGGTGGCGCAGCCCGCGGTCGCTGACGGCGGCGACCGCGCCGAGCTCCTCCTCCATGTGGTCGCGCTCGCGCGGCTGGGCGTGCCCGCAGTTCTCGCAGTACCCGTCCGGATCCACGTGCCCGGCCCGGCAGGCCACGCACAGCCGGGTCCCGGCGGCCGGCGCCGCCGTGTGCTCGGCCGCCCGGGGATCGGGCGCGCCCCCGGCCGGTGCCGGGTCGGCCCCCGGGACACCGTCGCCCGGGGCACCGCCGCCCGGGGCCGGACCGGGAGCACCGGCCTGAGCCCGCACCGGAGCCGGGGCGGTACCGGGGGCGGGTGCCGGGGCGGGCGGCGGCGCTGGGGCCTCGGCCGGTGCGGGCGCCGGGGCCGGGAGCTCGAAGTCGCCGTCGCCCGTGGCGCGGGCGTCGAAGCGCACGGCGGCGGCGCCCGGGGCGGGCTGCTCGGCCGGCGCGGTGGGCCACGTGGCGCCGCCGACGGGCGAGCCCATGACCATGGTCGGCCGGTCCTCCGGCGGCGGGGGTACGGCCGACAGGTCGTACCCGCACGCACCGCAGAACAGGTCACCCGAATCCAGCGGCTCCTCGCAGCTGGGGCAGGCTGACAACTGGTGCCTCTGCGACATCATTCACACCCATGTCCGGGGGCGGAAGCGGTTCGCCCGCTCCACCATGTCGATCCTCTCCTCGCCGCGCTGAGCGAGCCGGGCGAGCACCCGGTAGGAGCGTTCCAGTCCGAAACGCAGGGCACGCTCGTCCAGTTCGCTGCCCAGCAGTGGGGCCCGTGCGGCCCCCACACCGGGACTACCGGAGAGTACCCAGTCCAGCGCCTTGCCCAGCACCTCTGTGGACAACTGTTCGCGGCGGACCGCGTCCAGCCCGAACTGCTGTAGCGCGGACACCTGGCCGGCCGCCGCCGTCAGGTCTCCGAGCAGGGCTTCCCGGGGCGGGCGCCGCCGAAGCCTGGCCCGTACGGCCGCGACGCGGGCGGCCGTGTAGTGGATCGACGCCTCGGGCACCGACTCCAGCGCGTGGACCGCGCCGGGCCGGTCGCCGGCCGCGAGCCGGACCCGCGCGAGCCCGAACGCGGCGCTGACGTAGCTCGGGTCCGTCGTCCACACCAGGCGGTAGTACTCGGCCGCGTTGTCCAACTGGCCCAGCACCTCGGCACATACGCCGAGCGCCAGCTTGGGCGCCGGTTCGCCGGGGAACGCGTCGTAGATCGCGTCGAACGACAGCGCGGCGTTCGCGTCGTCGCCCGTCGCCAGCGACACGATCCCGCGGTACCAGACGACCCGCCAGTCGTCCGGGTGCTGCCGTTCCAGGGTGTCCAGCAACCGGCCGGCCGACTCGGTCTCGCCCATCTCGAGGCGGGCGCGCAGCTCGCGCAGCCGCAGTTCCGGGGAGCCCGCCGGGGCGGAGCGCAGCGCGGCGATCAGCTCCGCGGGGGCGGACGCCAGCAGCCCGGCCAGGAAACCGGCGTTCGGGTCGCCGGGGTCGACGTGCGGTACGGGCAGCGCCAGCGCGGTGACGCGGGCGTCCAGCGGGGCGAGCAGGGGCGCGCCGGGCGCCCCGGACGCGGCGGCCGTCACCGCCCCCGCCCCCGCCCGCGGCGCCGGCACCGCACCCGCCACGGCGACCCCGGACCCCGCGCCGGGCCCCGTACCGAACGCGCCACCCGCCACAGCCGCCCCCGGCCCGCCACCCGCCACAGCCGCACCCGCGCCCGAAGCAGTCACCGGCGCCACCGCCGCCACGGGCACCACCGCCGTCCCCGCCGCCACGCGCCCGCCCACGCCGGGGGCCCGTCCCGCGACACGCGCGCGTGCCCGCAGGGCCAGGCCCCTGGGGACCTCGCGGGCGCCGAGCAGGGAGACGTCGGCGTCGTCGGCGGCGAACAGTTCCGTGTCGGGGACGCGCACCTCGGGGCCGAACAGCGTCGACAGGGCCGGGCGGGGGCGGCCGGTCTGGAGCGCGACCACCTCGCGCAGCACGCCCGTCAGCTGGTCGGCCATCTCCTGGGCGGAGGCGAACCGGCGCGCCGGGTCCGGGTCGGTCGCGCGTACCAGCAGCCGGTAGAACGACTCGTACGTCCGGAACACCTCGATGTGGTCCGGGTTCGGCAGCGAGTCCACGAACACGTTCGTGTAGCCCTGGAAGTCGAACGTCAGCACCGCCAGCGTCCGCGCCACCGTGTACAGGTCGGACGCGACCGACGGGCCGGTCTCCGCCACCTCGGGCGCCTGGTAGCCGACCGTGCCGTAGATGGCCGACTCGTCGTCGTCCATCCTGCGCACCGCGCCCATGTCGATCAGCTTCAGCTGGTCCTCGGTCTGGATCGCGTTGTCGACCTTGAAGTCGCAGTACAGCAGGTTCCTGCCGTGCAGGTGCCCGAGCGCCTCCAGGGCCTCGATGCCGTACGCGCAGGCCTGCTCGACCGGCAGCGGGTCGCGCCGCCCGTCCGTCCCGCGCCGCTCGTTGGCGATGTCCTTGAGGGACTTGCCGCCGACGTACTCCATGACGATGTAGCCGTCGAGGGAGCCGGTCCGCTGGTCCAGGTGCTCCACGAAGTTGTAGATGCGGACGATGTTGGAGTGCTCGATCTCGGCGAGGAACCGGCGCTCCGAGATCGCCGCCGCCATCGCGTCCTGGTCGCCGGTGTCCAGCAGGCCCTTGAGGACGACCCACCGGTCGGAGACCGCCCGGTCCACCGCGAGGTAGACCCACCCGAGGCCGCCGTGCGCGAGGCACCCGGCCACCTCGTACTGGCCGTGCACCACGTCACCGGCGCGCAGCTTCGGGACGAACGAGTACGGGTGGCCGCACTTGGTGCAGAAGCCCTCGGTGCGCCCCGGTCGGTCACCGCGGGCCCGGCCGACCGGCGCCCCGCAGTCGGACCGCGAGCAGAATCGCTTCCGCTCCGGCACCTCCGGTTCCGCCATGACCACCGACCGGGGGTCGGGGCGCGGCACCGCCGGGACGGACACGAGCCCCGCGCCCAGCCTGCCCCGCCCGGACTGGCCGGTGGACGAGCCGGAGCTGCGCACCGACACCGACCGGGACGAGCCCGTGCCGCCCGACAGCGAGCGCGACAGCCGCCCCGACACCGAGCGCCGCGACGACCGGGAGGACCGCGATGACCGCGACGACCGGGACGAGGAGCGCGAACTGCCGGTCGAACCGCGCCCGCCGCCCGCGACGCCCGTGGGCGGCGACGACACCATGCCCGACGGCGACACGACCGGCGCCAGGCCGCACGTGTCGCAGTACAGCTCGCCGCCGCCCATGTCCTCGTAGTGGCCCTCACAGCCGGGCCGCTGACAGTCCCTCAACTCTTCCCCCTACGGTCCACGGTCCACGGGCCCGGCACCCGACAGGGCCTCGGCGGCCGCCCGCTGGTAGCGCAGCACCGCCTGCTCGGCGGCCCGCAGGTCGCACGGGGCGCTCCACAGCATGCGGCGCGCCACGTCGTACCGCTCGATCAGCAGCGGGTCCTCCGCCAGGCCGTGCCGGGCGACCTTCGCCCGGTACGCGTCGAGCCGGCCGCGCAGCTCCGCCCGGACCGCCAGCGGCGCGGTGACCGCCGTCAACTGTTCACGGGCCCGCAGCAGTTCCTCCTCGGCCTCCTGCTCCAGCGCCTCCAGCAGCGGCGACAGCCGGTGCCACCGCGCGTGGCGGCGGTGGTCGGCGGCCGCCGCCAGGCGCTCCTGGAGAACGGTCGGCGGACCGTTCACCACCGGTACCTCCGAGGCGGCGATCTTCGCCAGCACCTCGCCCCGGGCCGCCCGCGCCTCGGTGAGCGTCCGGTCGGCGCGCGAGAGGACGTCCCGCAGCCGCAGCAGCCGGGCCTCCGAGTCCTGCCGCACCTGGAGCACCGCCTCGATCTCGCGGCGCACGTCCTCCAGCGCCCGGGCCGCCCGGTCGTAGCGGTCGGTGTCCGGCCGCCCGCCCCCGGGCGCCGAACTGCCCAGGGCGGGGCGCCAGAAGGCCAGCGGGTCGGTCACCACCTGCGAGCGCAGCGTCGTCAGCTCGTGCGTGATGGACTCCAGGTCGTCGCCGGCCGGGTGCTCCCCGGGGCGTACGCCCACCGAGTGCGCCAGCGAACGGGTGCGGCGCAGCTCGGCCGCCAGCAGGTCTATCCGGGCGGGCAGGGCCGACCACACGGCGTCCGCCGTCACGACCATGTCGAGGGAGCTCGCGTACAGCTCGTTCATCCGCTCCACCAGCCGCTCCAGCGTGAACCGTTCGGCCAGTTTGGACGGTGTGCCCGACACCGTCACGCTCTCGCCGCGCAGCCGCTCCGTCAGCTCGGCCAGCTCCTCGCGTCCGGGCCAGCGCCGCCGGGCGCGCACCTCGCGCACCTCGTCCAGCGCCTCCGTGTACGCGTCGAAGTACGTCCACAGCAGGGTGATCGTCTGCTCGGTGCCGGCCCAGCGGTCCTTGGTCGTGCCGGTCAGCTCGGCGCCCTCGAGGAGCCTGCGGCCCGCGTGGTCCTGGAGGGCGAGCAGCGAGTCCTCCACCGCCTTGTGCTCCGCCCCGAGCCGCGCCAGCGCACGGTCCACCTCGTCCCGGTCCATCACCGGCCCTGGAGGTCCCGTGACGCCCATCGATCACCTCTCCACTCGTCCACAGGGTCAGTTGGTGCGGTACTTCGGCGCCGGCGGGCCGGCTATGCCGGGCAGGACGGGCCGCAGCCACTGGTCGTACGCCTTCGTCCAGGGGCCCTTGCGGTAGTCGACCAGCACCGCGTTGACCCGCCGTACGAGGTCGTCGTTGCCGAGCTTCGCGGCGACCCCGTAGTACTCGGTGGTGAAGGGCTTGCCCTTCAGCTCGACGGCCGGGTCCTGGGCCGCCTGTCCGGCCGCCAGCGCGTTGTCCGTGACGACCGCGTCGACCTCGCCGAGCTGGAGCCGTACGAGACAGTCGAGCTGGTTGGGCACGGTGTGGACGTCCTCGTCCTCGGGCCGGTCGTCGTGCGCGTCCCGGTAGACGGCGCCGAACGAGTTCCGCGCCAGCGCCTCGTACGCCGTCGAACCCTCCGCCGAGCAGACCCGCTTGCCCTTGAGGGACGTGTCGTAGCCGGTGACCGGGGAGTCCTCCGGGGCGAGGACCTGCTGCCCGGCCTGGAAGTAGGCGGTGGAGAAGGCGACCTGCTCGATCCGCTTGCAGTTGATCGTCATCGTCCGCACCACCAGGTCGACCGTCCCGTTCTCCAGGGCGGAGATCCGCTGGTTGGTGGGGACGGCCCGGAAGATGACGTCGTCCCGGCTGCCGAGGATGTCCTCGGCGATCGCCCGGGCCAGGTCGATGTCGAAGCCCTCCAGCCGGCCGGTCGCCGGATTGCGGTACCCCCACCGGTAGCTGTTCTGGTCGACGCCGACGACCAGCTTGCCGCGCGCCTTGATGGCGTCGACGGACGGCCCGTCCGCGGTGGACGGCGGCAGGGAGGCCTCCGGGTCCTGGCAGGTGTCGGCCCTGACGGGGAGGGCGCTGTCCGCGCCGGACACCGCGGAGCGGCCGGGTCCGCCGTGGGACAGCGGCACCAGGGTCAGCGCGGCGGTCAGCCCGCACGCCACGGCCATCGCCGCGACCCCGCCCCAGCCGCGCAGCCGCGCGGCGCCCCGGGCGGCACGCGCGCGCCACCCCCTCGGGCCGGTCCGGCCGGGCGGCCGCCCGGGAACCGGCTCCGTGCCGTCGTCGCCCTTCATCGTGCCTCCCCTCGCCCTCACCGGTACTCCGACAGCCTGCGGTTGACGCCCATGACGGCGCCGGCCGCGCCCACCACGGCCAGCGCGGCGGCTCCGGCCGGGAGGCCGGTCAGCGCGGCGCGCCCGTCCTCGGCGGCGCGGGTGAACTCGCCCTGCTCGTGGTCGCGTGCGCGTTCCAGCGCCGCGTCCACGTCGTCGAAGGACTCGCCGGTGGAGCCGTCGGGGCCGATCACCCTGGCCAGCGCCCCCTCGTAGTTGCCCGCGTTGTCCGTCTCCCGGGCGTTCTGGTGCCGGTCCTTCCACTCGGAGACCCGCGCCGAGGCCTCCGTCACCGGTGTCCTGCCCGCGCTGTCGTCCGCGAGCGCGGCCGCCCGGTCCAGCGCCGCGGTGAGCCTGCCCATGCCCGTGCCGTAGTCGGTCTCGTACTTGTCGCTCTTGCCGTCGGCGGTCAGCACCGCGCCGCGCGCCACCAGGGTCAGGTTCTCGTTCGCCCGTGCCTTCAGGGAGTTGATCCGCGCCTCGTTCAGCACCTTGAGGGAATTCTGGCCGTGGGCGGTGGCCTCGTCGAGGCCCGCCCGCGCCACCGCGTGCCCGGCCGCCAGCCACAGCAGCACCACCGTGGACGCGGCCGTGGCGGCCAGCAGCCCCTGGTTGAACACCCGGTGGGTGCGCAGGTACGAGCGGCGCTGCGCCCACAGAAGGGCGGCGAGCGCCACGATCCCGGTGCCGAGTGACAGGAACGGCCACGTCCGGGCGTCCCGGTCGTCCTGGCCCAGGCGCGCGGTCTCCGCCTCGTACAGCCGCTCGGCGGCGGGCAGCAGCCGGGTGCTCATCTGCTGGTTGGCGTAGCGCAGATAGGCGCCGCCCAGCGGCAGGCCCTGGCGGTTGGCCGCGCGGGCGCGCTCGACGAGGCCCGTGTAGCGCGGCAGGTGTTCGTTGAGCCGGCCGATGTCCCGGGCGGATGCGGACGACGCGTCCGTGTGCGACGCGGCCTTGACGAGCAGCCGGGACGCGGTGGTGATGTCCTCCTCGTACCGCTCGCGCACTCCGGCGGGCTCCTGCGCGCCGGCCAGGAAGCCGCCCGCCGCGGCCGTGTCGGCGTCCGCCAGGGAGCGGTAGATGTCCGCCGCGTCGGCGCTCAGCGGCTGACTGCGGCTCACCACGTCGTCGGCCGCCGCCGCCCGGTCGGACACCTCGAACGCGGTGACCGCCCCGAACGCCACGACCAGCGCGGCCAGTACGGCCCCCAGGATCCGGAGCCGCCCAGGCTCGGTCGTCGCGGCTCCACGCAGCCGGGCCGCCCCCTCGGCCCACGCGCCCCGCCCGGCGGGCGGCCCCCCGGGCGCCGTCACGGGGTCCGGTCCCGGTGCCGGCGGTGGCGGCGCGCCGGGCGGACCCGGCACGGCCGGTGCGGCCGGCGCGTCCGGTGCGTATGTCACGTGACCTCCCCCTCGGTCGCTCACCGCAGTATGGCGAAAGGGGCCGGTGTTCACACCAGGCTTGACTCGATCTTGTCCTGCTGTGCCCGCCGCCCCGCTCGCACCACCCCTCGATCTCCCCACCCTGTATACGCCGTACGCACCCCGGAGGTTCCCTACTCGGGGCCCCGCGCGTAGTGCGCCCGCAGCCTGGCCCGCGCCCCGGCGGGGGCGCCGAGGCGGTCCAGGCCGAGCAGCGCGGCGCCCAGGACGGGAGGTTCGGTCACCACGTGGACGGTGGCCCTCGGGGCGCGGGCGGCGAGCAGTTCGGTGATCCGGCCGTCCAGCCGGGGATGCCGGGCCGCCAGCACGCTGCCGCCCAGGAGGACCGGAACCTCCTCGTCCAGCAGGCCGAGCCGGTCCAGGGCGACCGTCGCCAGCGCGACGACCTCCTCCGCCTGCCGCTCCACCAGCGAGCGGGCCACCGGGTCGCCCGCGGCGCCCGCCGCGAACAGCACCGGCGTCAGCTCGTGCCGCCGCCCGGCCGGGATCCGCCCCAGGTGCAGCGCCTCGACCAGCGCGTACACCGAGTCCAGGCCGAAGTGCGCCGGGAGGGCCCGGGCCAGCTCCGTCGGCTCACCGCGCCCGTCCTCCGCCCGCGCGGCGCACCACAGCGCCTCCTCCACGAGGAACGAACCCCCGCCCCAGTCGCCGGAGATCCGGCCGACCGACGGGAAGCGGGCGGTGCGCCCGTCCGGCAGCATGCCCACGCAGTTGATACCGGCACCGCACACGACGGCCACCCCGCGCGGCTCGTCCACGCCCGCCCGGAGGATCGCGAACGTGTCGTTGCGGACCTCGACCGTCCGCCCCCACGCGCGCGCGTGCAGGGCAGCCGTCAACTCGGCCTCCTCGGCGGGGAAGTCGGCGTTGGCCAGGCACGCCGACACGTGCCGCGCTCCGGCGACGGGCAGGCCGGCGGACGCCCGCGCCTCGCCGACGATCGCCGCCAGCACGTCGAGCGCCGGCCCGACGCCCACCCTCGGCGGCTGGAAGCCCGGCCCGCGCGCGGCGGCCAGGACCGTGCCGTCGTCGCCGACGAACGCCACGTCCGACTTGCTGTTGCCCGCGTCGATCGCGAGGACCGCGGCGGTCACGCCCACGCCAGGTGCTCCCGGTTGTGCGCGATCAGCCGGTCGGTCAGCCCGTCGGCGAGCGCGTACTGGCCGATCAGCGGGTGCGCCAGCAGCGCCGTGAACACCCGGTCGCGCCCGCCGCGCACGGCGGCCTGGAGCGCCAGGTCCTCGTAGGCCGTCACGTGCGCGACGAGCCCCGCGTACAGCGGGTCGAGCGCGGGCACCGGCAGCGGCACCGCGCCCTCGGTGTCCACGGCCGCCGGCACCTCGATCACCGCGTCGTCCGGCAGGAACGGCAGCGTGCCCCGGTTGACGGTGTTGACCACCTGCGTGCCCGGCCCGGAGCCGCCCAGCAGCGCCGCCGCCAGGTTGACCGCCGCCTCCGAGTAGAAGGCGCCGCCCCGCCGGGCGAGCAGCTCCGGCTTCTCGTCCAGCGCGGGGTCGCCGTACATCGCCAGCAGTTCCCGCTCCATGGCGGCGACCTCGGCCGCCCGCGACGGCTTCGTCCCCAGCTCCCGGACGACCTCGTCGTGGGCGTAGAAGTAGCGCAGGTAGTACGAGGGGACGACGCCCAGCCGGTCGAGCAGGGCGCGCGGCAGCCGCAGGTCGCCGGCGATGGTGTCGCCGTGCGCGGCGAGCAGCTTCGGCAGGACGTCCTCGCCGTCCGGCCCGCCGAGCCGCACGGCCCGCTCCCAGGTCAGGTGGTTGAGCCCGACGTGGTCCAGGTGGACGGCGTCCGGTGCGACGCCCAGCAGCCGCGCGAACCTCCGCTGGAAACCGATGGCCACGTTGCACAGCCCGACGGCCCGGTGGCCCGCCCGGAGCAGGGCGCGGGTGACGATCCCGACCGGGTTGGTGAAGTCGATGATCCAGGCACGGGGGTTGGACCGCCGTACGCGCTCGGCGATGTCCAGCACCACCGGCACCGTGCGCAGCGCCTTGGCGAGCCCGCCGGCGCCGGTCGTCTCCTGGCCCACGCAGCCGCACTCCAGCGGCCACGTCTCGTCCTGGTGCCGGGCCGCCTGTCCGCCGACCCGCAGTTGCAGCAGTACGGCGTCGGCGCCGTCGACCCCGGCCTCCAGGTCGGACGTGGTCGTGACGCGCCCGTCGTGGCCCTGCTTGGCGAAGATCCGCCGGGCCAGTCCGCCGACGGGTTCCAGCCGGTCGGCGTCCGGGTCGATCAGGACGAGTTCCCCGACCGGGAGGGTGTCGCGGAGCCGGGCGAACCCGTCGACCAGTTCGGGGGTGTAGGTGGAGCCGCCCCCCACAACAGCCAGCTTCATGCCCGTCTCACCCTTCGCTCCGGACGGTGTGACGCCCTCGGCGTCCGTACAGGGCCGGGGGAAGCGGGGCTGTGCGCTTCATGCGGTGACTCCTGAGGTGGGGTTCAACGGGAGGTGTCGAAGACGTCGTCACGGGTCGCGGCCAGCGCGCTCTCCAGCGCGCCGCGCAGCACGGGGTCCTGGCGTACGCCGCCGGTGACGAGCCGGGGCCGGGACGGGGCCAGCTCGGCCAGCTCGGCCGCCACGCGCTCGCGCAGCGGCTCGCCCCCGGCCGTGATCACCTCGCCGGACAGCACCACCAGCTCGGGGTCGAGGACGGACACGAGCGCGGCGAGCCCGGTGGCGAGCCCGGTCGCGAAGGAGCCGAGCAGCCGGGCGTACGGGCCGGGCCCGGCGTGCGCGGCCCGCCGCACCAGCTCGGCGGCGACCTCGGCGTGCGTACCGCGCTCCCCGCGCCGCCCGCTCGGTACGTCCTCGATGCCACACTCGCGGGCCAGCCGGGCCACCGCCCGGGCGCCCGCCAGCTCCTGGAAGCCGCCGCTGTTGGCCCTGGTGACCTGCCGCACCAGCGGTGTGCCCGGCACGGGCAGGAAACCGACCTCGCCCGCGCCGCCGGTGAAGCCGCGGTGCAGCCGGCCCCCGAGCACCAGGGCGGCGCCCAGGCCCTCCTCGTTCCACAGCAGGACGAAGTCCCGATGCCCCCGCGCGGCCCCCAGCCGCTGCTCGGCGACCGCGACCAGGTTCACGTCGTTCTCGTACCCGACCGGCATGGGCAGCGCCGCCGCCAGCTCGTCCAGCAGCGCGGGGGAGTGCCAGCCCGGCAGGTGGGCGGCGTACCGCAGCCGCCCGGTCGACGGGTCGAACGCGCCGGGGGTGCCGATCACCAGCCGGTGCACCTCGCCCCGGGTGATCCCGGCCGCCTTCACGGCCCCGTCCAGCGCGTCCGTCACCTGCCGTACGACGTCCCCGGCCGCCTTCCTCGGGGTGGCCAGGCCGAACTCGCCCAGCACCGTGCCGGTCACGTCGGCGACGGCCGCGCGGACGCGCCGCGGGGTGACGTCGAGCCCGGCCACGTACGCGGCGCGCGGGTTCACGGCGTACAGCCGGGCGCCCGGCCCCGGGCGCCCCTCGGTCACGCCGGTCGCCACGACGAGACCGGCCGCCTCCAGCCGCGCCAGCAGCTGCGACGCGGTGGGCTTGGACAGTCCGGTCAGCGTCCCGATCCTGGTCCGGGACAGGGGCCCGTGCTCCAGCAGCAGGTCGAGCGCGGCCCGGTCGTTCATGGCCCGCAGCACGCGCGGCGTGCCGGGGGTGGCCCCGGAGGCGCCGGTACCGGTCACGGGGAAACACCTGCCTCACCGGTGGGGAACCACTGTCAGGAAAGTTTCCTGTCGGAGTGGCTGGACGATAGGGCGGCCGGGAGGAGCACGTCAACAGGGCGCCCCCGCCGCGACGGCGGGGGCGCCCTTCCGGGGCGGTGTCGCCCTACTTCGTCAGGTTCGCCGGCGGCGTCAGCGGGGTGGCCGCCACCGACTGGGGCGAGGTGGTGGAGGCGTAGGCGGAGGGGGCGGCCATGCCGGCCGTCGGGTCGGCGGGCGTGTCCTCGGCCGGAACGGCCGGGAGACCGCCCACGATGCGGATGCCGACCTCGTCGAAGGCCCGCTTGATGCGCCAGCGCAGCTCGCGCTCCACCCCGAGCGACTTGCCCGGCATCGTCTTGGCCGCGAGCCGGACGGTCATGGAGTCCAGCAGCACCTCGGTGAGGCCCAGGACCTCCACCGGGCCCCACAGGCGCTCGTTCCAGGGCTCCTCCTTGGCCAGGGAGTCCCCGACCTCCGCAATCACGGTGCGGACCCGGTCCAGGTCCTCCGTCGGGCGGACCGTCACGTCGACCGTCGCCGTCGACCAGCCCTGGCTGAGGTTGCCGATCCGCTTGATCTCGCCGTTGCGGACGTACCAGATCTCACCGTTGTCGCCGCGCAGCTTCGTCACCCGCAGCCCGACCTCGATCACCTCGCCGGAGGCGACGCCCGCGTCGACCGAGTCGCCGACCCCGTACTGGTCCTCAAGGATCATGAAAACGCCCGAGAGGAAGTCCGTGACCAGGTTCCGGGCGCCGAAACCGATGGCGACACCCGCGACACCGGCCGAGGCGAGCAGCGGCGCCAGGTTCACGTTGAACGCGCCGAGGACCATCAGCCCCGCGGTGCCCAGGATCAGGAACGACGCGACCGAGCGCAGCACCGACCCGATGGCCTCCGAGCGCTGCCGGCGGCGCTCGGCGTTCACCAGCAGACCGCCCAGCGCGGAGCCCTCGACGGCCTGGGCGCTGCGGTTCATGCGCTCGATGAGCTTGGTCAGCGCCCTGCGGACGAGGTGGCGCAGCACGATCGCCACCACCAGGATCAGCAGGATGCGCAGACCGGTGCTCAGCCAGGTGGACCAGTTCTGTTCCACCCAGCCGGCGGCCTCACCGGCCTGCTTGGCGGCTTCGTCGAGCGACACCGGCCTGGGCGAAGGGTCGGCAGCCGGAACGGCGGACCTGAGCACGGCGGGAACCTCCAGGATGGACAAGCGGACTAATTACATTAACGGGGCACTCGGAGGGGTTCGTTGCCATGTTCGAGGGAGAGCTGCGTCTCACCTGGGGATGATCAGGGTGTGGTCGAAAACACTTCGGGCCCGTTACCGGTACGTGGTGGCGCTTCGACCTGGCATGAGGAGAGACTGAGAGCAGATCGTCCCGGCGCGAGCCACGCGCCGCCGGCGTTATAGGAGGCATCCGTGCCGCATGTCCTGGTCCTCAACGCGTCGTACGAGCCCCTCGGCGTCGTACCGCTCCGCCGCGCGCTCGTCCTCGTCCTTGAGAACAAGGCCATCTGCCTCGAGGAATCCGGCGCCTTCATGCACAGCGCGACCCACGTCATCGCCGCACCCAGTGTGGTCCGCCTGAAGCGGTTCGTGCGGGTCCCCTACCGGGGGCCCGTTCCTCTGACCCGCAAGGCCCTCTTCGCCCGCGACGGCGGGCGCTGCATGTACTGCGGTGGCGTCGCAACCAGCGTCGACCACGTCGTGCCGCGAAGCCGCGGCGGGCAGCACGCCTGGGAGAACGTCGTGGCGGCCTGCCGCCGCTGCAACCACGTCAAGGCCGACCGGCACCTGAGGGAACTGGGCTGGCGGCTCCACCAGCAGCCCGCCCCGCCGACCGGCCTGGCCTGGCGCATCATCGGCACCGGACACCGCGACCCGCGCTGGCTGCCGTACCTCCAGCCGTACGGCGCCGACGACGCCATGGCCCGCATCGACCGGGTCTCCTAGGGTCTCCTAGGACCCGGCCGGGGCCCTAGGAGCCGCCAGGGGGGCGGTGACCGCGTACGCCTCGACCGTGAACAGGGAGTAGCCGTACTCCGTGGCCCGCGCGTCGCCCTGGACGCGGACGAAGCGGGTGCCCGGGGCGTCCATGCGGATCGCCTCGCGGCCCCCCTTGCCGTCCCGCACGGTCGCCGCCGTCCGCCACACCCGGCCGTCCGCCGACACCTGGACGCGGTACTTCGAGGCGTGCGCGTCCTGCCAGTGCAGGACGACCTGCCCCAGCCGGACCGGGCGCTCCAGCTCCAGCTGCCACCAGGCGCCGTCCTCGGCCGGTGACGACCAGCGGGTCTCCGGGTCGCCGTCGATCGCGGCCGCGGCCGGGAAGTCGGCGGTCTCGTCCCCCGACGACGACGCCCTGGCCGTACGGGCGAGGTCGGCGCCGCCCGACGGCGGGTACGCCCGGACCGTCAGCGTGCGCTCCTGGCCGCCGAAGGAGAGCGGCACCCGGTAGTCGCCCGACGGGGTGCCCGCCGGGACGGTGATGTCGACCGGGACGGTGGCGGCCGTGCCGCGCGGCACCGTCGTCTGCTTGGGGACGGTGACCTTCAGACCCTTCGGGGCCTTCGCGGTGAGCGTGCCGCGCACCTCACCGGGCCGCTGGGCGGCGAGCACCGCGTCCACCCGGCGCGGGGCCCCGCCGATCACGGCGTCGGTCTCGCTGCGCGGGAGGTCCAGGCGGGCCTGCGGCTCGTCCCCGAACCACGGGACCAGGGCCCGCACCCCGGGGGACCGCCCGGTCCAGGTGATCCGTACGGCGTCGGCGGTCACGCCCCGCGCGGCGGCCTGCGTCCAGCCGCTCGCCGACAGGGCGCCCAGCCGCCGCCACCCCTGGCCGGGCACGTGCGCCTCGACGGAGCCGCTCGCGGGGCGGTCCCCCGGCACCGTCATCGCGGTGACCGTGTCCAGTGGCCGCGCCCGGTCCAGGCGCACGCTGTACGAGCCGTTCTCGTGCGCCACGGTGCCGGCCCGGCGCGCCGCGCCCGTCCACCGCGCCGCCTCGTCGACGGCCCGCGTCAGGAACGGGTCCAGGACGCCCTCGCCGACCGTCGCCGGGCTCGCCGCCAGCTCCCTGCGCAGCGGCTCCAGCTCCAGGGACGCCCGCCAGGCGGCGGCCCCGTCGCCCCGGGACTGCGCCTGGAGCATGTCCACGGCCGCCTCCCCCGCCCGGCCGTAGCGCGCCAGCTGCTCCAGCCAGGGCCGCACCTCGTCGTCCAGCAGACCGTCCGCGGTGCCGGCCAGCCGCACGGGCGCCTCGCGCATCACGGTGAACGCCGCCCGCAGCTCCCGCGCCGCCCGGTCCCGGGCCGCCGGGTCGGCCGTCGTGCTGGCGCGGGTGCGCCAGAAGCCGGCCAGCAGCGGACGCAGATACGCCGACTCGGTGCGGCTGAGGATGGAGGAGGCGTCGTTGCCCGCGAGGGCGTGCAGCGCCTCACGGGCCCGCGGGTCGCCGCCGGCCAGGTCGGTCAGCGCGGCGTGCCAGGACTCGCCGGGCCGGTAGCCCTTGGGGTTCCAGGCGTAGTCGGCGGCGGTGAACACGGGGATCCGGGACGCGGTGGGCTGCTCCATCGCGTTGGCCAGCAGGGCGGCGGAACCGGCCGCCACGGCCGGCTCGCGGCCCATGTAGGGGCCCAGGAAGACGCGGTCCTGCGCGTAGTCGTTGACCGGGTAGTTGTCCATGGTGACCAGGGGGTGCCCGAACGCGTCCCGGGCGCCCGCGAGTTCCCGCCCGGTGATCGTGCGCGGGACGACCCCGACGCCCGTCCACGCCACCTGCACCCGGTCGTCCAGCTCGGCGGCGAGCGCCGTGCGGTACTCGGTGGCGCCGTCCTGGTAGTACTCCGTCGGCATCAGCGTCAGCGGCTCGGCGTCCGGGTACCGGCCGGCCAGGTGCCGCGCCAGTTCCGTGCCCACGCGCGCGTGGGCACGGGCCGCCGACGCCGGGCCCGAACCGAAGGTGTCCGCGTCCCTGGAGCAGTGCCACTCGTCGTAGGAGGCGTCCTGGAACTGCACCTGGAAGGCGCGCACGCCGAGCGCGTACATCGCGTCGACCTTGCGCTTGAGCGCCGTGAGGTCCTCGTCCGACGCCAGGCACATCGACTGGGCGGGCGTCACGGCCCAGGCGAGCGTCACGTGGTTGCGCCGGGCGCGCTCGGCCAGCTCCCGGAACTCGGCCCGCTGGGCGGCCGGGTACGGCTCGCGCCACTGCGTCTGGCGGTACGGGTCGTCGCCGGGGGCGTAGAGGTACCGGTTCTGCTTGGTGCGGCCCATGAAGTCGAGCTGCTCCAGCCGCTGGGCGTGGCTCCAGGGACGGCCGTAGAAACCTTCCGTCAGGCCCCGCACGGCGGTTCCGGGCCAGTCGCGCACCAGGACGCCGGGCACGGTGCGGCCGGCGGTCACCAGCTGGCGCAGCGTCTGGACGGCGTGGAACAGGCCGTCCGGGCCGACGCCGTCCACGGCGATCGTGTCGCGGCCCTCGTGGCGGCCGGTGGCGATGCGGTAACCGCCCGAGGGCAGGTCGCCCCGCTCGGGCGCCCGCAGGGCGCGCAGGGCGCTGTGCGCGGCGGCGCCGCCCAGCAGCACGACCGGCCCGCGGCCCTCTCGTTCCCGGTACACCGTGCGCACCCCGGCGTCGCGCAGGACGCCCTCCAGCGCGGCCGCCGCGTACGGGTCGGCGCCCTCGCCGGTGAGGACCGTCACGTCGTCGCCGAGGGGTATCGCGGTGCCGGCGGCGCGCAGGGACTGCGGGCGCGGCCACACCGGCGGCAGGTCGGTGCCGTCCCGCTCCGGGACGGTCGTGGTGGGGGAGCCGGGGCCGCCCGGTGCGGCCAGCGCCCCGGGAGCGCCACCCAGCAGGCCGCCGATCACGGCGACGGCGACGGCCGTCGCGGTCCGCTTTCCGCGGCCGAAGCGCCCGAACTGCACGCGCGTCTCCCCTCGTCTTTCGTTGTTCTGCGAGTAGCTTGGCCGGAGGCCGGACCGGTGGCTGAACCGGTCGGTTTCGAGCCCACCACCGACTCGCCGAAGGTGTCAATGTGCGTGGCCGTTGTGTCGTATTTGCCTACCGGGGCGCGGGGTGCGGTCCAACTCCCGCCACCGGAAAGCCATGTGACGGACGCCACTTCGGGCGGATGTGTGGGCGCGTGCTGGGTAGGGCTGCTGTGTCCCACCGTCACCCGCACAAGGAGGCCACCGTGGCCGCTTCCGCCCAGCTCCTGCTCTCCGCCCTCTCCAAACAGGTCCCGGGCCCCGCACCCGCCCTCGACCGACCGGTCAGCGGGTACGGCCCGGGATTCTGCCCCCTCACCGGCCTGCCCGAGGCCGGCGCCCCGCTGACCGGCGAACCCCCGCTCGCCGACGCCACCCCCCTCACCAGCGAACCCCCGCTCCCCGACGCCACCCCCCTCACCAGCGAACCCGCCCTCACCGACTTCACCCCCCTCACCAGCGAGCCGACCGCGTACCACACGGCCGGCGGACCGGAGTCCCCAGGAGCCTGAATGACCCTTGCCCGGCTCGCCGCGCTGCACGGTGTCGCCACCGCGTACTCCCCGTCCGCGGGCGTCACCGTCCCGGTCCCCGACGCCACGGTGGTGGAGGTCCTCGCCGCCCTGAACGTCGACGCCGCCACGCCCGGGGCGCTGCGCGCGTCCCTGGCCGCCACCGAGGCGGCCAGGGACGCCCGGCTCCTCCCGGCGACCCTGGTTTTGTGGCAGGACGACCCGGACGCCGGGGCACCGCCCGGCCGGCCGGCCGAGCTGCCCCGCCCCCTCGCGACGCTCCCGCCGGGCACCGAGCTGCGGATCACCACGGAGAACGGCGACGAGATCTCCGGCACGCCCCGCTGGGCACGGCTGCCGCTGGGCGTGCACACGCTCCGCGCCCGGGCGCGCGACGGCCGCACGGGGCACAGCACGCTCGTCGTGGCCCCCGCGCGCGTGCCGCAGCCCGCCGGGCACGGGTACGGCGTGCTGGTCCAGCTGTACTCGCTGCTGTCCACGCGGTCCTGGGGCATGGGCGACCTCGGTGACCTGCGCGAGCTGGCCGACTGGGCGGGCCGCGACCTGGGAGCCGGGTTCGTGCAGGTCAACCCGTTGCACGCGGCCGTGCCGGGGACGCCCACCGACCCCTCCCCGTACCGCCCCTCCTCACGGCGCTTCCCCGACCCGGTGCACCTGCGGATCGAGGACGTCCCCGAGTACGCGTACGCGCGCGGTGAGGACCGGGCCGAGCTGGACGCGCTCGTCGCGCGCGCGGGCGAGCTGCGCGAAGGGGTGCTGCGCAAGGGCGAGCTGATCGACCGCGACGCGGTGTGGGTGCTGAAGCGGCAGGCGCTGGAGCTGCTGTGGCGGGTGCCGCTCGGGCCCGGACGGCAGGCCGCCCTGCGCGCGTTCCGCGCCGAGCACGGCCAGGCGCTGCTCGACCACGCCACCTGGTGCGCGTTCGCCGAGCGGTACGGCGCCGACCGGCGGCAGTGGCCCGAAGGGCTGCGCGACCCCCGTTCGGCCGCCACCGCCCGCGAGCGGGACGCGCTGGCCGACCGGGTCGACCTGCACTGCCGGCTCGCCTGGCTCACCGACGAGCAGCTCGGCGCCGCCGCGCGGGCCGCCCGGGAGGCGGGCATGTCCGTCGGGATCGTCCACGACCTGGCGGTCGGCGTCCACCCCGACGGCGCCGACGCGTGGGCGCAGGGGGACGCGTTCGCCACCGGGATGTCGGTCGGCGCCCCGCCGGACGCGTTCAACGCCCGCGGCCAGGACTGGGGCCTGCCGCCGTGGCGCCCCGACGCGCTGGCCGACTCCGGCTACGCCCCCTACCGGGACCTGCTGCGCGGCCTGCTGCGGCACGCGGGCGCCCTGCGCATCGACCACGTCATGGGCCTGTTCCGGCTCTGGTGGGTGCCCGAGGGCCGCCCCCCGACGGAGGGCACCTACGTCCGGTACGACGCCGACGCCATGCTCGCGATCCTCGCGCTGGAGGCCCACCGCGCGGGCGCCGTCGTGATCGGCGAGGACCTCGGCACCGTTGAACCCGGCGTACGGGAGAACCTCCAGCGGCGCGGTGTCCTCGGCACGTCCGTGCTGTGGTTCGAGCGGGACTGGGAGGGCGACCGGCGGCCGCTGGCGCCCGGCACCTGGCGGTCCGACTGCGTCGCCACCGCCACCACGCACGACCTGCCGTCCACCGCCGCCCGGCTCACCGGCGAGCACGTCGGACTGCGCCACCGGCTCGGACTGCTCACCCGCCCCCTGGACGAGGAGCGCGCCGAGGACACCGAGGAGGTCGCCGAGTGGCTGGCGTACCTGAGGGAGCTCGGCCTGCTGGAGGAGGGGCCGCGCGACGAGGAGGCGGAGATCCGCGCGGTCTACCGGTTCCTGCGCCGCACCCCCGCCCGGATGACCGGCGTCTGGCTGCCGGACGCGGTCGGCGACCGCCGCCCGCAGAACCTGCCCGGCACCTGGGACCAGTACCCGAACTGGCGCCTTCCGGTCGCCGACGCCGAGGGGCGCCCCGTCACCCTGGAGGAGCTGGCCGTCTCACCCCGCCTGCACGCCCTGATGGACGTCCTGCGGCCGTCCACGGCACCCCCGGACGCGCGCGGCGTCTAGGCGTTCGCTAGCGTTTGCACCGTGGACAAGAAGAACGCCCTGCGCACCGGCGCCGTCGCGACCGGTACGACGCTGATGATGCTGCTCATGTCGTCCCCCGCGCTCGCGCTCACCCGCGACGACGGTGACGACCCGGGTTCCGGCCTGAGCGTCGCCGAGACCCTCGGCCTGTACGTGGCCGCCCCGATCGTGCTCTTCCTGGTCATCGCCGGGCTGGTCATGGTCCTCGACAAGTCCAAGAAGGCCTGACTCTCCCGAGCCCCGCTCGCGGACCCCGCCCGGGTGGTACCCCGTACCGCCCGGGCTGTTGGCGTTCCCTGCGAACAATGTTCAGTTCAACTGAATCAATTGGTCAAAAACCTTCGATGGACCTAAGAGGAGTGTCGGTGCGACGGTAGTGCCTCGTTCACCATCCCCGCGGGGAGAGAGGCAAGGGAAACCGTGGCAGTCCTGGACCAGCGCGTCCGCACCGGCGGGTCGACCAGCACGAGGAGGGCGACCGCCCGAGCCTCCGGCGCCGGGCTCCTCCTCGCCGCCCTCGCCACGGTCGTCTGGTCGGGCAGCTTCGTGACCTCCCGCGCCCTGCACGACTCCGTCCCGCCCGTCCAGGCCGCCTTCTGGCGCTGGATCGTCGCCATCGCGGCCGTCGCGCCCTTCGCCGCCCGCGAGGCGTGGCGGCAGCGCGCCCTGATCCGCCGTCACCTCGGCTTCCTCGTGCTCGCCTCGCTGCTCGGCGTCACCGTCTACAACACCCTCGTCAACCAGGCCGGCCTGACCACCTCGGCGGGCACCATGGGCATGGTCATGGCCGCCTCGCCGGTCCTGATGGCGGTGTACGAGAGGCTCGGCGGCGCCCGGCTCGGCCCCCGCCGCGTCACCGGCATGCTGATCGCCTGCGCCGGTGTGCTGCTCCTGGTCGGCAAGGGCTCCCTGGTGCCCGACCTGTCCGCCGGTGACCTGTGGATCGTGGCCGCCGCCGGCTGCTTCGCCTCCTACAGCGCGCTGCTGAGGCGGCGCCCGGCCGGTCTCGGGGGGCCCGCGTTCCTCTTCGCCACGTTCGTGCTCGGCGCCCTGATGCTGCTGCCGGTGTACGCGATCAGCCTCGCCGTCCAGGGCGGCTTCACGCCCACGCCCGGCACGGTCGGCCCGCTGGTGTACGTCGGCGTCTTCTCCTCCGCCGTGGCCTTCTTCGCCTGGAACAAGGCGATCGCGCTGATCGGCGCCGCCCGCGCGGGAGTCGTGTACTACCTCCAGCCGGTGTGCGTGGCGCTGCTGTCCTGGGCGCTGATCGGGGAGGCGATGGGCCCGCTGCAGTTCCTGTGCATGGCGCTGATCCTGGGCGGGGTGGTCCTGGGGACGTCCCGGGGCAGGTGAGGCGCGGCCATGGGTAGGTTGCGGGGCATGACCGAGTGGGACATCAAGAAGCTCCAGATCCTCCGCACCCTGCGCGACCGGGAGACGGTGACCGCGACCGCGGAGGCGCTGCTGATGACCCCCTCGGCGGTGTCGCAGCAGCTGACCAACCTCTCCAAGCAGCTGGGCGTACGGCTGCTCGAGGCGCACGGGCGGCGGGTGCGGCTCACGGACGCGGCGCACCTCGTCCTGCGCCACACCGAGGTGGTGTTCGCCCAGCTGGAGAGGGCGGACGCCGAATTGGCCGGCTACCTCCAGGGCGAGGCCGGCGAGGTCCGGGTCGGCGCGTTCTCCACCGCCGTGCCCGCCCTGGTCGTGCCGGCGGTGCTGCGGCTGCGGGCCGACCACCCGGGGCTGGAGGTGCGGGTGCGCGAGGCCGAGGCGGCCGAGGCGTACGAGCTGCTGTCGGCCGGGCAGGTGGACCTCGCCCTGTCGCTGGCGGCGCACGCCCCGACCGCCCGTGACCCCGGGTTCAGCCGCGTACCGCTGCTCGCCGACCCGCTGGACGTGGCCCTCCCCGCCGGGCACGCGCTCGCCGGGGCGCCGGGGCTGCGGCTGGCCGACCTGTCCGGGGAGCGGTGGATCTTCGGGGGCAGCGGGCCCTGGTCGGAGATCACCAGGGCGGCGTGCGAGGCGGCCGGGTTCGTACCGGAGCAGGCGCACTCGGCCGCCGGGTGGACCGCGATCCTCGCCATGGTGGAGGCCGGGATGGGCATCGCGCTGGTGCCGCGCATGGCGGCGGCGGAGCGCGTCAGGGGAGTGGTGATGCGGGTCCTGGAGGCCGACCAGCCGCGCCGGCACGTCGTGGCGGCGGTACGCCGCGGCGCCGAGTCCGCCCCGGCGGTGGCCCGCCTGCTGGCGGCGCTGCGGGAGGCCGCGGAGCGCCGGTAGGCGCCGGCCGGGGCGGGGCTTCAGCGCGCGTCGGGGGCGAGCCCCCTCAGCAGTTCGTCGGCGCCGGCCTTGAGGTCGGCCACGCTCCGGCCGCCCTCCCGCGTCAGATGGTGGACCAGGCTCGGCGCGAACGGCGCGAGCAGCAGGTGGGCCAGCAGCGAGGCGTCCGCCCCGGGCCGCGCGCGGGTCACGAGCACCGTCACGTGCGCGTGCATCGTCGCGTACGCCCCACTGCGGTGGCGGGCGGCCGGGGCGGCGGCCTCGGCGGCGAGCAGCATGTCCAGCTGGTCGGTGACGCGGTCGGCCAGCGCGTGCAGGAAGGCGCGCAGCCGCTCCAGGGGCGGGGCGTCGGGGCCGAGCGGCGGCGGGCCGGTCATGAACGCGTCCTGGAACCGCTTCTCCCGCTCGTCGAGCAGCGCGAACAGCAGCTGGGCGACGTCCCCGAACCGCCGGTAGACCGTGCCCACACCGATACCGGTCTCCTGGGCGACCCCGTTCATCGTCAGCGCGCCGGCGCCCCGGTCGGCGATGATCCGCGCGGCGGCCTCCAGGATGCGGCACCGGTTGTCCGCGGCGTCGGCCCGTTCGTGGCGCCCGCCGGGGCCGGCGCCCTGCGGCTGGCCCATGGGACCAGCGTACCGCCCGTCATCTTTCAGTCCTGCTTAACAACAAGTGAAGAAACTTCCGATGGACCTCACTGGTCCTGGGCGGGACAGTCGGAGCATGACCTTCGACGCCAGCCACCACGCCCCCGGCCAGGACCCGCACGCCAACGACGCCGCGCCCTACGGCGGCGGCGACCCCTACGCCGACTACCGCTCCGGGGACTTCCCCTTCACCGAGCTGGTCGACCTGGCCGACCGCCGCCTCGGCGCCGGTGTCGTCGCCGCCAACGACGAGTTCTTCGCCGAGCGCGAGAACCTGCTGGTGCGCGAGCCCGCCGTGTTCGACCCGGAGCACTTCGGCCACAAGGGCAAGATCATGGACGGCTGGGAGACCCGTCGCCGTCGCGGGGCCGACGCCGGGAACCCCTTCCCCGCCCCCGAGGACCACGACTGGGCGATCATCCGTCTCGGTGCCCCCGGCGTCATCCACGGCATCGTGGTGGACACCGCCCACTTCCGCGGCAACTACCCCCAGCGCGTGTCCGTCCAGGCCGCCGCCGTCCCCGGCTCGCCCAGCCCGGCAGACCTGCTCGGCGACGACGTGAAGTGGGAGGAGCTGGTCCCGCCCACGCCCGTACGCGGCCACGCCGCCAACGGCTTCGAGATCACCACCGAGCGCCGCTTCACCCACCTGCGGCTGTGCCAGCACCCCGACGGCGGCATCGCCCGCCTGCGCGTCCACGGCGAGGTCGTGCCCGACCCGGAGTGGCTGGAGCTGCTCGGGACGATCGACCTGGTCTCGGTGCTCAACGGCGGCGCCTACGAGGACGCGTCGGACAAGTTCTACTCCTCGCCCACCCAGATCATCCTGCCCGGGACCTCCCGCAAGATGGACGACGGCTGGGAGAACCGCCGCCGCCGGGTGCGCGGCACCAACGACTGGGTGCGCTTCCGGCTGGCCGCCCGGGGCGCCGTCCGGGCCGTCGAGATCGACACCGCGTACCTCAAGGGCAACTCCGCCGGCTGGATCGCCCTCCAGGGCCGCGACGGCGGGCCCGAGGGCGGCGCGGAGTGGTTCGAGATCATCCCGCGCACCCGGCTCCAGCCCGACACGCTGCACCGCTTCGTGCTCCCCGCCGAAGCCGTCGCCACCCACGTCCGCCTCGACGCCTTCCCCGACGGCGGCGTCGCCCGGATGCGCCTGCACGGCTCCCTCACCACCGACGGCGCGGCCGCCCTCCGCGCCCGCTGGACCGAGCTGAACGGCTGACCGCTCTCCGCCCGGCGGGCGGCCGCGCACCGATCGCCCACCCGCCGGGCGGGCTTCACCACGCAGTACCCGGGAGGGGCGCCCCGCAGGGGAGGGCGCCCCTTCCGGCGTTCCCGTACGCGGTCAACTCGCGCAGAATGTGGCCCTTTTGCGCGTGACTATGCTCAAACCCTAAGTAACTGAGGACTTTTTTCAGTCATATTTGGGCAGGGTGGGGCGGCCGATGAACACCCCCACATGACCGCAGGACCGGAGAACCGATGGACAGCAACCTCGCCATCCAGCCGACCACTGATGGCCAGGCGTTCGACGAAGCACAAGTCCCCCTCTACTACAGCCGCAAGACGGCGGACATCCTCCACAAGTACGGACCGGGCCCGCGCGTCCACTTCCACGTGGGGCTGTTCGACCCCGGCGCCACGCCCAACACCACCGTCGCCCAGCGCGTCCTCAAGCGCCGGATAGTCGAGTCCCAGGAGGCGATCGTCGCGCACGCGGCGCGCACCTGGGGCGCGCACTCCACCCCGCCCCGCAGGCTCCTCGACATCGGCTGCGGGGTCGGCGGCGGCTCGCTCTACTGGGCCCAGGAGCACGGCGCCAAGGTCACCGGGATCACCGTCACCGGCGAACACGTCCCGCTCATCGAGGACTTCGCCCGCCGGGCCGGGGTCGCCGGCCGGGTCACCCCGGTCCTCGGAGACATCCACGCCTTCCGCACCAAACGCAAGTACGACGCCGCGTACGCCAACGAGAGCTCCGGCTACATGGACCGCGAGCGGCTCTTCAAGGTCGTCGCCAAGTCCCTGAAGCCGGGCGGCTGGTTCGGCCTCCAGGAGCACTTCATCCGCCGCCCCGAGTGGACCGAGTTCATCGACGGCTACTACAAGACCCGCCTCGGCACCCTCACCGAATACATCCTCGCCGCCGAGGCGGCCGGTTTCGAACTCGAACAGGACGAGGACGTCACCGACCGGGTCGCCGAGTTCTGGGTCCAGTCCATGGCCTGGAACACCGCCGAGCTGGAACGTGCCGAGCGCGCCCCGGCCGGTGCCACCGACCGGACGGCCTGGTCCCGCGAACGGCTCCAGGAGTCCACGATCACCCACGGCAAACTGTTCCGCATCTGGCGGGACCACGCCATGGAGACCCGCCTGCTGCTCTTCCGCCTGGGCGGGGGCAGCTGACGATGCCACCCTCCTACGCCGAGGACACACCGCCCTCCCGGATCGGCTGGCGACTCCCGCCCTTCTACTGCCCATTCGACCGGGACCTGCTCCACCCCAAGGCCGCCGAGCTGGAGGAGCGGGCCGTCGCCTGGATCGACGCGTACGGCCTCTATCCGGACGCCACCGAACGCGCCTGGGGCCTGGCGACCCACAGCGCCGACTTCACCAGCCGGATCATCCCCCACGGCGACGTGGAGCCGATCCTGCTGTTCATCGAGTGGAACTACTGGGCCAACGCGGTCGACGACTGGCAGGACTCCGGGTCCGCCGCCACCCGGACCGCCGACATCACCGACCACAGCGCCCGGCTCGTCCGGACCATCGAGGCGCCCGGCTCCCGGCTGCTCCCCCGCGGACCGCTCACCGAGGCCCTGGACGACCTGGTCTCCCGTACTCGTGCCATGCTCACGCCCTTCCAGCTGCGCAGGTTCACCGAGGGGACCCGCGACTGGCTGTTCGGCGCCGGCTGGCAGACCGCGAACACCGAACGCGACGTCATGCCGTCCCTCAACGAGTTCGCGGCGATGCGGGCGTCCGTCAACGGCACCCGCTTCACCCTCACCTGGTGCGACGCGGCGAACGACATCCGCCTGCCCGCCGACGTGCTCTACTCGGCGCCCGTCCAGGCCCTCACCGACGCCGCCGGCTTCATCGTCTCCTGCGACAACGACCTGTTCTCGTACAACAAGGAGGACCACCAGGAACCCCGGGAGCAGAACCTGCTCAACGTGGTCGCCCGCGACCGCGGCTGCACCCCGCGCGAGGCGCTGGTCCCGGCCGTCGCCCTGCGCGACCGCGCCATGACCCTGTTCGTCCGGCTGAGCGAGCAGCTCGCCCGGGACGCCGGCGAACCGCTCCGCCGCTACCTCGACTCGCTCGCGCACTACGTCGCGGGCTGCATCACCTGGCAGAACCGCGCACCGCGCTACGCCAGCCCGCGCAACCGCAACGCGCTGCCCGTCGAGGGCGCCTCCTACGACATCACCTGGCGGGACACCCCGAGCGACCCGAGCCCCGAGCCGCCGCCCGTCCCGGCGATCGCCTGGTGGTGGCGGCAGCTCGACGGCTGACGCGAGGCTGACGCGACGGCGGGCTCCCGCGGTCGCTCCGGTTCAGCCGCGCCGCAGCAGACGGCTCCACCACGACGACCGGCCCGGGTCACCGCCCTCCACGGGGACGGAACGGGCCGGTTCCGGCACCGCCTCGGGCAGCGGCTGCGAGGCGGCGACCGCGACGGAGGCGGCCGCGACGGGGGCGGTCGTGGTACCCGTCGCCCCGCGCGGGGTGAACGTCACGGGCAACGAAACCAGCTCGCGCGACATCAGCGACGACTCCCAGCGCAGCTCGCCCTCCGCGACCGACAGTTCCAGGTCGGGCAGCCGCGACAGCAGGACGTCGACACCGGTGTCCGCGATCGCCCGGCCGATGTCCTGGCCCGGGCACTCGTGCGGCCCGCCGCTGAACGCCAGGTGCGACCGGTTGCCGTGCACGGGGACACCCGGGTCCGGACGGATCGCGGGGTCGGTGTTGGCGGCGGCGAGCCCCAGCAGCAGCATGTCACCGGCCTTGATGTGCCGGCCGCCGAGGCGGGTGTCACCGGTCGCCCACCGCCCCAGGATCGTCATGAGCGGCGGCTCGTCCCACAGCACCTGCTCCAGCGCGTCGGGCAGGGTCATGTGGCCGCCCGACAGGTTCGCGCGGAAGCGCCGGTCGGTGAGGACCAGGCGCAGGGCGTTGGCGATCAGGTTGGCGGTCGTCGAGAACGCCGCGATGAGGACCAGCCGCAGGTGCTCCACGATCTCCTCGTCGGAGAGCGACGGCGAGTGTTCCAGCAGCCACGAGGTGAAGTCCCGCCCCGGCACCTCCCGCTTCCTGGCGAGCAGTTGCTCCAGCACCTCGGTGACGTACGCGTTGCTGGCCACGGCGGTCTCCGTGCCCTTGATCATGTCCCGGCCCGCCTCCACGAGGCGTGGACCGTACGACTCCGGCGCCCCGACGAGCTGGGTCATCACCAGCATGGGCAGCGGTTCGGCGAAGTCCGTCACCAGGTCGGCGCGGCCGGAGTCCACGAAGCCCGCGATGAGCTGCTCGGCGAACCGCTTCACGTACCGGCGCACACCACGCCGGTCGAAACGCTCCAGCGCCTCCGTGACCGCACCGCGCAGTCGCTGGTGCTCCGGACCGTCCTGGAAGTTGCACACCGGCTGCCAGGCGGCGATCGGCGCCAGCGGGTGGTCCGCGGTCACCTTGCCCTCCCGCATGGCGTGCCACAGCCGCGGGTCGCGCGAGAACCGCGACGGCGTGCGGGCCACGTCCAGGTTCTCCCGGTGGCCCAGCACCAGCCAGGCCGGCAGGTCGCCGTGGACCAGGACCGGGGCGACGCTGCCGTGCTCGGCGCGCAGCTTCTCGTACAGGCCGATCGGGTCGGCCTCGGCCGCGGGGCCGTACAACCGGTGCGCGGGACAGCCCGGGGGCGGGGACGCCGGACCCGCCGGGAACGGCTGTGGCGGGCCCGGGACGGGCGGGGGAGTGGACGGCGTGGTCACGATGCCTCCGGGGTCACGGCGAGGGAGTGCAGGTAGCGCATCAGCGTCATCAGGACGTCGCGGCTGGAGTCGCGCAGCCGGGCGTCGCAGCGGACGATCGGCACCGACGCGGGCAGGTCGAGGGCGGCGCGGAGCTCATCCACCGGGTGTTCGGGCGCGCCGGGGAAGGAGTTGACGGCGACCACGAAGGGGACGCCGCGCTCCTCCAGCCGGCCGATGACGTCGAAGCTGACCTCCAGGCGGCGGGTGTCGACCAGGACCACCGCGCCCAGCGCGCCCTCGAACAGGCCGCGCCACAGGAACCAGAAGCGCTCCTGGCCGGGCGTGCCGAACAGGTACAGCACCAGCTCCTCGTTGATGCTGATGCGGCCGAAGTCCATGGCCACGGTCGTGGAGCTCTTGCGTTCCACGCCGGCCGTGTCGTCGACGCCGACCCCGGCCTGGGTCATCGTCTCCTCGGTGGTCAGCGGCCGGATCTCGCTCACCGAGCCGACCAGCGTCGTCTTCCCGACCCCGAAGCCGCCGACGATCACCACCTTGACCGCGGCGGTGGTCGTGGCCGGCAGGGTGTCCGCGCGGCGCGGACCGGCGGGCGGCTCAGAGCTTCTGAAGTCCATCGATCACTGCCTCAATCAGTGCCAGGTCGGGGAGTTGGGCGCGGGCGACGGGCGCGCGGGCCAGTACGTCCCCGTCCGCGAGCAGGTCACCGACCAGGACGGTCACCACGCTCACCGGCAGGGAGAGGTACGCGGAGATCTCGGCGACCGACAGCGGAGCCTGGCACATCCGCATGATCGCCGCGTGCTCCGGCGGAAGTCCGGGCCTGGGCCCCGACCTGGCCACGATCAGGGTGACCAGGTCGAGGGGGGCGGACTCTAACGAGCCGCTGCGCCCACCCGTGATCACGTAGAGCCGCTCCGGGCTGCCGTCCTCCCAGTCGGGGCCGGTACCGCGGGGCCGGCCCGGTTCGCTCACGCGGGCAGCCCGTCGCGGCGGGGCGGGCTGCTGAGGTGCTCTCCGATCCGGGCCACCAGGTCGCGCATCCGCTGACCCATCAGTCCGGCGTCGACGCCCTCGTCGGCCAGGACGGCGAGGTACGCGCCGGCGCCGGCCGCCATCAGGTAGAAGAAGCCGCCGTCCATCTCGATCACGACGAGCCGCATCCGGCCCTCGCTGTGCGGCAGTTCGGCGGCGACGGCGCCGGCCAGGCTCTGCAGGCCCGCGCAGGCGGCGGCCAGCCGGTCGGCGGTGTCGGTCTCGGCCCCGTACTGCGCCATGCGCAGGCCGTCGGCGGAGAGCACGATGACGTGACGGGTCTGCGGAACGCTCTCTGCCAGGTCCTTGAGCATCCAGTCCATGTCGGGCCGCTGCTGACTCATGGCTGTTCCCCCTTGCTCGCCGAGGCCGGCGAGGCGTCGCTGTTCTGGTCTGCGCCGGGCTGGCGTTCTCCGGACAGGCCGCTCTGGAAGGCGGCCAGCCACATGCCGGGCTGCACCTGCGGCGCGGGCTCCGGCTCGGCGGCGGCGGTGGTCCGGCTGGTCGTGGTGCTGGTGGTCGGCGCGGCCCCCGTCGGTACGGCGCCGGTCGGCAGGGCGCCCACCGGGGCCCCGCCCGCGCCGGTGGCCGCGGGCTCCGGCGCGGTGACCCGGGTCTTGCGGCGGCGCTGCGGCAGGCCGCTGGGCGTCCGTTCGGTCACGACGGGCGCGTCGGCGGTGGTCGGGCCGGTCGCGGCCGGTGCCTGAGGGGTCGGGGCGGGCGCCGGTACGGGCGCCGGGACGGCCGCCTCCTGCGCCGGTGTCGGCGCCGGTGCCGGCGGCGGGACGGCTCCCCGGGGGCCGGAGGAGGTGCCGATGCCGTGGGCGAGGCCCGTCGCGGCCGAGGTGGTGGTGATCAGCTCCTGCGGGACGACGAGGACGGCACGGACACCGCCGTACGCCGAGGAGCGCAGCGAGACCTGGAAGTCGTACGCCTGCGCCAGCCGGCCCACCACGGCGAGGCCCAGCCGGGGCGTCTCGCCCAGGTCGTTGAGGTCGATGCCCTGCTGGGCCTGGCGGAGCATGCGCTCGGCCCTGCCCCGGGCCTCCTCGCTCATGCTCACGCCACCGTCCTCGATCTCGATGGCGATGCCCGCGTTCACGTCCACCGCGGTGAGGTGGACCCTGGTGCGCGGCGGCGAGTAGCGGGTGGCGTTGTCCAGCAGCTCGGCGAGCGCGTGGATGAGGGGTTCGACGGCGGGGCCGACGACCGCGACCTCGGACACCGAGTGCAGCTCGACGCGCTGGTAGTCGATGATCCGGGACATCGCGCCGCGCAGCACGCTGTAGAGCGGCACGGCCCTGTTCCACTGACGGCCCGGCCGTGCCCCGCCGAGCACGGCGATGGAGTCGGCGAGCCGGCCGATGAGCGCGGTCCCGTGGTCGAGCCGCAGCAGGTCGCCGAAGACGCTCGGGCTCTGCCCGTGGCGGTCCTCCATGTCCCGCAGCTCCTGGGCCTGCTGGTGCACGATGGCCTGGACGCGGCGGGCGATGTTCACGAAGGCGCGCTGCGCCGACTCGCGCAGGTCCTCCTCCGCGACCACGGCGTCCAGCACCGAGCGCAGCACCGCCTGGTGGGCGGCCCGGAACTCCGGGGTCAGCCCCGGCCCGTAGGCGTCGGCGGTCTCCAGCGAGGCGAGGACGTCCTCGGGGAACTCGCCCTCGCGCAGCCGCCGTACGACGTCCGGCAGCAGCGTGCCGGCGAGCCGCACCGTCTCGGCCTCCTGGCGCGCGAGGGCCGTGTGCTGCTCGCGCACCGTGGCCCGCAACCGCGCCAGCTCGCCACCGCGCCGGGCGGCGGCCCCGCCGCAGAGCGCGACCGCGACGAAGGCGGCGGCTCCGAGCCAGGCGACCGGCGTGCGGGCCGGTCCGGAGACCAGGGCCACGGCGACGGCGGTGCCCGCTGCGATCACGATGGCGGGCAACGCCCATATGACGGGTGAGGTGGGCCCTGGACTGCCGGGCGACGCTCCCTCTCGAACCATCAGAACCCTCAAACGATCGAAAGCGAAAGATCAAAGGACACAACGGCCCGGAAGCTTATCGGTTGTTGACCAAGGTTCTTGACAGTGGGTCAGTATCCGGACGCCGTCCGTCCGCAACGGCTCCCCGAGCGACCGGACACGGGAACGCCCCGGGCCCGGTCGACCGGGCCCGGGGCGTTCCCGGACGAGGGTGCCTCCGCCGTGCCTACGCGTCCGCCGCCTGCGCCCGCAGCGCGCGCTCGACGCCCGCCCGCGACTCCGACACCAGCCGGCGCAGCGCCGCGTTCGGCCCGGCGTCCGCGAGCCAGGCGTCCGTCGCCTCCAGGGTCTCCTGGGACACCTGGAGCGCCGGGTACAGCCCCACCGCGATCTGCTGGGCCATCTCGTGCGAGCGGGACTCCCACACGCCCTTGACCGCCGCGAAGTACCGCTCGGTGTACGGGGCCAGCAGCTCGCGCTGGTCGGTCTGGACGAAGCCGCCGATCACCGCCTCCTGCACGGCGTTCGGGAGCTTGTCCGAGTCGACGACCGACGCCCACGCCTCGGCCTTGGCCTCCTCGGTCGGCCGGGCCGCCCGTGCGGTCGCCGCGTGCCGCTCACCGGCCGCCGTACGGTCCCGCTCGTACTCCGCGGCGATCTCCGCCTCGTCGTACACGCCCGTGGCCGCCAGCCGCTCCACGAACGCCCAGCGCAGCTCGGTGTCGACGGTCAGGCCCTCGATCGTCTCCGTGCCCTCCAGCAGACCCGTCAGCAGGTCCAGCTGCTGCGGCGTCCGGGCGGTCGCCGCGAACGCCCGCGCCCACGCCAGCTGGTGGTCGCTGCCCGGCGCCGCGGTGCGCAGGTGCGCCAGCGTCGCCTCGGTCCAGCGCGCCAGCGCCGCCTCACGCCGCTCGGGCGCCGCGTACAGGTCCAGCGCCAGCTTCACCTGCCGGTGCAGCGACTGCACCACACCGATGTCCGACTCCTTCGCGATGCCCGACAGCACCAGCTCCAGGTACGCGTGCGTGGCCAGCTCGCCGTCCCGCGTCATGTCCCAGGCGGACGCCCAGCACAGCGCGCGCGGCAGCGACTCGGCGAAGTCGCCCAGGTGCCCGGTGACGTTCTCCAGCGACACCTCGTCGAGGCGGACCTTGGCGTACGACAGGTCGTCGTCGTTGAGCAGCACCACCGCCGGGCGCCGCTTGCCCGCGAGCTGCGCCACCTCGGTCCGCCCGGTCGCCGTGACGTCCAGCTCCACCCGGTCCGTGCGGACCAGCTTGCCGCCGTCCAGGTCGTACAGGCCGATCGCGATCCGGTGCGGCCGCAGCACGGGCTCGCCCTTGGCGCCGGCCGGGAGCGCCGGGGCCTCCTGCCGGACCGCGAACGAGGTGATCACACCGTTCCCGTCGACCTCGATCTCCGGGCGCAGGATGTTGATGCCGGCGGTTTCCAGCCATGCCTTCGACCAGGTCCGCAGGTCGCGCCCGGAGGTCTCCTCCAGCGCGCCCAGCAGGTCCGACAGGCGCGTGTTGCCGAACGCGTGCCGCTTGAAGTACGCCTGCACACCCCGGAAGAACGCGTCCACGCCGACGTACGCCACCAGCTGCTTCAGCACCGAGGCGCCCTTGGCGTAGGTGATGCCGTCGAAGTTGACCAGGACGTCGTCCAGGTCGTTGATCTCGGCCATGATCGGGTGCGTGGACGGCAGCTGGTCCTGCCGGTACGCCCAGGTCTTCATCGAGTTCGCGAACGTCGTCCACGAGTGCGGCCAGCGCGAGCCGGGCGCCGCGGCCTGGCAGGCGATGGAGGTGTACGTGGCGAACGACTCGTTCAGCCACAGGTCGTTCCACCACTCCATGGTGACCAGGTCGCCGAACCACATGTGCGCCAGCTCGTGCAGGATGGTCTCGGCCCGCACCTCGTACGCCGCGTCCGTCACCTTGGAGCGGAAGACGTACTGGTCGCGGATGGTCACCGCGCCCGCGTTCTCCATCGCGCCCGCGTTGAACTCCGGCACGAAGAGCTGGTCGTACTTGGCGAACGGGTACGCGTAGTCGAACTTCTCCTGGAACCAGTCGAAGCCCTGCCGCGTCACCTCGAAGATCGCGTCCGCGTCCAGGTACTCGGCCAGCGAGGGCCGGCAGTAGATGCCCAGCGGCACGCTCTGCCCGTCCTTCTCGTACGAGCTGTGCACCGCGTGGTACGGGCCGACGATCAGGGCCGTGATGTAGGTGGAGATCCGCGGTGTGGGTTCGAAGACCCAGGTGTCGTCCTTCGGCTCCGGCGTCGGGCTGTTCGAGATCACGGTCCAGCCCGCCGGCGCCTTCACGGTGAACTGGAACGTGGCCTTCAGGTCGGGCTGCTCGAAGCTCGCGAACACCCGCCGCGCGTCCGGCACCTCGAACTGGGTGTAGAGGTACGCCTGGTCGTCGACCGGGTCGACGAACTTGTGCAGGCCCTCACCGGTGTTCGTGTACGCGCAGTCCGCGACGACCGTCAGCTCGTTGCGGCCCTGCTTCAGGTGCTTCAGCGTGATCCGCGCGTCCCGGAAGACCGCAGCGACGTCCAGCGCGTGCCCGTTCAGCGTGACCTTGTGCACGGCCGGGGCGACCAGGTCGATGAAGGTCTCAGCCCCGTCCTCGGCGGAATCGAAGCGCACGGTGGTCACCGACCGGTAGGTCGCTTCCTCCTGCGCGCCACCGAGATCGAGGTCGATCTCGTACGAGTCCACGGTCAGCAGCTCCGCCCGCCGCTGGGCCTCTTCACGGGTCAGGTTCGTGCCAGGCACCCGGTCATCTCCTCGTTGTGTGACGTTTGCGGTCATCCTTCCACGTACGCCAAGGGGCCGCCCCACCGTTTCGGCGGGGCGGCCCCTTCGCGGACCTCGGGCGCGGGCGGGCGGGTCAGGCGCCCTTGAGCTCCTCGGCCACCAGCTCCGCGATCTGCACGGCGTTCAGCGCCGCGCCCTTGCGCAGGTTGTCGCCCGACAGGAACAGCGCCAGGCCGTTCTCGACGGTCTCGTCGACCCGGATCCGGCCCACGTAGGAGACGTCCTTGCCGGCCGCCTGGAGCGGGGTCGGGATGTCGGAGAGCTCCACGCCCTCGGCGTCCTTCAGCAGCTCGTAGGCGCGCTCCACGCCGATCGGGCGCTCGAAGCGGACGTTGACCTGGAGGGAGTGGCCGGAGAAGACCGGGACGCGCACACAGGTGCCGGAGACCTTGAGGTCCGGGATCTCCAGGATCTTGCGGGACTCGTTGCGGAGCTTCTGCTCCTCGTCCGTCTCGAACGAGCCGTCGTCGACGATCGCACCGGCCAGCGGCAGCACGTTGAAGGCGATGGGGCGCTTGTAGACGCCCGGCTCCGGGTACGCCACGGCCTCACCGTCGTGGGTGAGCTCGGCGGCCTTGTCCGCGACGGCCTTGACCTGGCCGTCCAGCTCCGCGACGCCCGCCAGACCCGAGCCGGAGACCGCCTGGTAGGTGGTGGCGACCAGGGCGGTCAGGCCCGCCTCCTGGTGCAGCGGCTTCAGCACCGGCATGGCGGCCATGGTGGTGCAGTTCGGGTTGGCGATGATCCCCTTGGGGCGGTCCTTGATCGCGTGCGGGTTCACCTCGGACACCACCAGCGGCACCTCGGGGTCCCGGCGCCAGGCGGAGGAGTTGTCGATCACCACGGGGCCCTGGGAGGCGACCTTCTCGGCGAGCGCCTTCGAGGTGGCGCCGCCGGCCGAGAAGAGCACGATGTCCAGGCCGGTGTAGTCGGCCGTCGAGGCGTCCTCGACGGTCACGCCGTCCAGGACCGTGCCCGCCGAACGGGCGGAGGCGAAGAGTCGCAGCTCGTCCACCGGAAAATTACGCTCGGCAAGGATCTTGCGCATGACCGTGCCGACCTGACCGGTGGCTCCGACGATTCCGACCTTCACAGGGGTTCCTCCGTACGTGCTTGCGGGCCTGGCGGCCTGGCTGCCGCCCCCATGATGCGTATCACCAGGTCCGGCTTGTCCAATTCATTGTCCGCGACGTGAGAAGCAGCACGCCAGCCGAGCGGGCGGCACGGGCGGCGGGACGAGGGGGAACGCGGAAGGGCGGGCGCCCGGTCCGGACGCCCGCCCTCACTCACCGTGCGTACGGCGTTACGGCGTGACCTTCTCGATCACGACGCTGCCCGAGCCCGCGGCCGTGCCGCGCGCCGTCAGCAGCGACACCTCGCCGAAGAACCGCCGGCCCTCGGGGGCCGCGCCGTTCACCAGCACCTCCGCCGCGACCTGCGCGGACGCACCGCTCGCCAGCTTCACCGGCTTCGACTCGTCGACCTTGATCGTGCCGAGCGAGGACGAGAAGTACACGTCCTTGTAGTCGTACGTGGTCGACCCGGACGGCACCGCGTACCCGTCGACGACGACCGTGTACGTACCGGCGGCGGGCTTGACCAGGGAGACCGACTCCTCCGAGTCGCCGTCCGCGGACGTGCCCACGACCTTGCCGTCCTTCAGGACGGTCAGGTCGAGGTCGGCACCCTTGTCGGAGGTGTTGCCGATCGCCACGTCCAGCCGCTCGACACCCTCGCCGACCGTCACCGTGCTGGTCTGCGACTCGTGGTTCGCGATCGTCGGCGTGGCGACCTTCGCGGAACCGAGCGGGCCGCCCTTCAGCCTGCCGTCGATCGCCGCGAACGTGTTGGTGACCTTCCAGCCGACCGCGGCCGGCGTGCCGGCCTTCGCCTCCGTGACCGTCTGCACGGCCGGGTCGAAGGCCGCGCCCAGCAGGGTGACGTCCAGCTCGTACGGGTTGTTCAGGTCCGGCGACGTACGCCGCGACTCGACCTCGATCTCCCAGACGCCCGGCGCCGGGTCGGCGTACGAGCGCACGTCCGGGCGGCAGGTGTTGGCCGGGTTGTAGTGCGGGTAGCACAGGTTGGACGCGGTGTCCTCGACGGCCACACCGTACGGGTGGATGGCGATGAACCGGGTCTGGCTCTTCTCCTTCAGCCCGCCGATCGCCACCTCCAGCGCCTTGGCGCCCTGCGGCACGGTCACGAAGTACGACATGTGGCTGTTGCGCTGGACGCTGCCGCGCGCCGAGAAGGTGTGCGACGGCTTCGCCAGCTCGTGGGAGACGACCACGGTGGCCATGATCTGCTTGTCGACGCCCTCGGTGTCCTCGTCGTCCGCCTCCAGGATCGCGCTGTGCACGCCCGCGGAGCCGGGCCTCGCCTGCACCTTGACGGTGACCGGCTTGTTCAGCGGCAGGTCCACCTCGTCGTCGCCGAGGATGCGGAACGTGCCGTCGTCGTACTTCAGGTCCAGCTCGTGCTCGACCGGCCGGTCCGGGCCCGTCGTGCGGGTGATCTGGACGTCGTAGACCTTCTTCTGGCCGGCCTTCAGACCGCCCTCACGGTCGTAGATGCCCGTGCCGGGCTTCTTCAGGTGCTGGTCCAGCGCGGTGTCGACGGGGGCGGCGACCTTGTACTCGTGCGCGGTCGCGCCCTTCCGGATGGACTTCCAGGCGTCCACGACGTCGATCAGGCCCGCGCCCTGCTCGTGCGCGGCGACCCCGTGGATCCGGTTCGCGGTGCTGGTCAGCGCGGTGCGCAGGGTCAGCGGCGACAGCTCGATCCGCTGCTGCTTCGCGGCCGAGATCAGCAGCGCGCTCGCGCCCGCCGCCTGCGGCGAGGACATCGAGGTGCCGTTGAGCATCCCGTACCCGGCGGGCAGCTGGTAGTCGGTCTCCGGCACGCCGGCACCGGCCATCCACAGCGGGATGGTGTTGACCGCGGAGCCGGGCGCGGAGATCGACGGCGTGAAGCCGCCGTCCTCGCGCGGGCCGCGCGAGGAGAACGGGAACATCGCGTACTTCTTCGCGACGACCGAGTTGTAGTTGGCCTTCCAGGTGTCCCGGGAGATGGCCGCGCCGACCGACAGGACCTTGTCGGCCAGGCCGGGGTCGCCGATGGTGTTGACGCCGGGGCCCTCGTTGCCGGCCGAGATGACCAGCTGGACGCCGTAGGTGTCGATCAGCCGGCCGTACAGCTCGGCGCGCGCGTTGTCGCCGGAGTTGAGCGCCGGCAGACCGCCGATGGACATGTTGACGATGTCCACGCCGCGGTTGATCACGAGGTCGGCCATGCCCTCGGTCAGGGCGGTGTTGGTGCAGCCGCCCGACCAGGTGCACGCGCGCGAGGAGACGAGCTTCGCGCCGGGGGCGGCGCCGTCCATCTTCCCGCCGAACAGCCCGTGCGCGGCCGTGATGCCGGCGACGTGCGAGCCGTGGTCGGAGTTGACGACGCCGATGTTGACGTAGTCGGCCTTGTCGCCGTTCGCGTTGTACTCGACGTCCTTGCGGATCTCCACCACGAACGGGATGCGCTCGGCCACCGGGGTGGCCGGGTCGTCCGTGCCGAAGTGGCCGGTCTGGAAGCCGTCCTTGTACGGCTTCATCGCGGCGTCGTCGGTGAAGTCGGCGTTGTCGTTCAGGTCGACCCGGACGGTGCCGGCCGCGGCGTCGTACAGCACGCCCCAGGCGTCGGTGGTGTCACCGTCCCGGTTGAGGTCACCGGCCATGTCACCGCCCTTGGTGACCGCCTCGGCGAACCGGCTGTAGGCGTGCTTGCCCGCCGGGGCCCGGTAGGTGCGGCCGTCCGCGGTGAACGTCGGCCCCTCCACGGCGACGTTCATCCTGCGCCACGTGCCGTCCCCGTCGGCGACCGGGTCGGTGGCGGTCACCCAGTCGGTGATCTTCCGCTCGCCGGTGGTGGTCCTCTGCAGCGCCGGGTGGTCCAGGTCGACACCGGAGTCGAGGATGCCGATGGTCACGCCCCGGCCGTCGGCCTTGGGGTACTTCTTGACGAAGTCGACCGCGCCCGTCTCGTGGGACGGGTTGTACGGGTTCTTCGCCGGGGTCCTGGCGCCCGGGCCGCGGTCGGCGCCCTTGGTGCCGGTGGCGCCCCGCGCGGCGGACTGGCCCGCGTCGGGCGACGGGTCGTCCAGCTCGATCTCGTACTGGAGGTCGATGCCCTTGACGGAGGGCAGCTTCGCGGCCGCGGTGAGCGCCGACTCGGCCTTCGCGGTCGGCAGGGTGGCGCGGACGTAACCGAGCTTGTCGTACGTCGTGCCGAGGGTGGCGCCCGTGACGCCGTCGAGCTGCGCGGCGACCTGCTCGGTCTGGCCCGGCGCGGTGGCCACCATGACGGTGACGGTCTTCTTCCCCGCCGCCTCCGCCTCGGCCAGCCGCTCGGTGTCGGCCGCGCCCAGCTTGTCCGCGGCGGCGGACGAGGGGGCGGGCTTGGGGGGTGCGGGGTCCGCCGGGTCGGCGGCGAACACCGGGGCGGTACCGGCCGCGACGAGCGCGGCCACCAGGCCGGCGGCGGCGGCCACGCGGGCCGCCCGTCTGTGCCCGGGGGTCGGGCTCCCCGATATGGAGCCCTGGGAGTCGAGCGTGGTCATCAGCATCCCTGTATGTGAAAGAGACAGTCCGGAATTCGGAGCCGGATGACCGCTCACCCTTTCGCACGCGGAGGTGTTTTGTGGAGGGCTGCCGGAGCCGGGATCGGGCCATGGCGGAGACCCGCCACCGCGGGCACTCCGCCAAGGGGAACGAACCGGGACTCAACACCCCATAAATGATTCAGCGTTCACCTTTCCGCCTCCTCGCCGGCGCCCGCCGTCCCCGACGTTGCGCGGTGCCGTCCGGCGCCACCACCTCGATCCTCAGGTCACCGAGACGCGTGTGGCGGGCGTCGACCGCCAACCGGTCGGCGGCCAACCGGCCATTCCGGGCATGCATGGGTCGATACCTTTACGTGCTTCTCGTGCTTCTCGTGCGTTCCGGAAGCCTCTGTGCCGGGTCGTCCCCGGCCGACTAACCTCGGTGCATGAAGCAGAGGTTGAGGGTGGCGGCCTACGCCGTGTGCGTACGCGACGGACAGGTTCTGCTGGCCCGCGGCTTCGCCGACGACGGAACGGCGGAATGGACCCTGCCCGGCGGCGGCATGGACCACGGGGAGGACCCCTTCGACACCGTCGTGCGGGAAGTCGAGGAGGAGACCGGCTACCTTGCCGAGGTGACGGCCCTCCTCGGAGTCGACTCGGTACGGCGCCGCCGCACCGGCCGCCTCGGCGGCGGCTCCGACTTCCAGGCCCTGCGCGTCCTCTACGAGGCCCGCGTGACCGGCGGTGAACTGCGCCCCGAGGTGGGCGGCTCCACCGACCTGGCCGCCTGGTACCCGCTGGACGCCGTCCCCTCGCTCGTACGCGTCGGGCTGGTCGACACCGGGCTGCGGCTGTGGCGTGAGCGGCCCGCTGCGGGGCGGCTCGTGCAGAACGGCTGAAACACGCTCAACCCGAACGAAGCACGCAACTGCGCCTCGTGCCCCGGGAGTCCTGCCCCGTGAGAGCACGTCGCGCAGAGGGGAACTCCGACATGTCCGTACGGAAGAAGCTGCCCGCGGCCCTGGTGGCGGGCGCGCTCGCCGCCACCGCCTTCGCCGCGCCCGCCATGGCCGGTGAACGGACCGGCGACCGGACCCCGGACGGGACCGGGGACCGGCACCGGGCCACCCGGGCGGCCGTCGAGGCGCTCGTCCGGGACGGCGTGCCCGGCGCGCTCGCCCAGGCGCAGGACCGGCACGGCACCTGGAACGGCAGCGCCGGCGTCGCCGACCGCACCACCGGCGCCCCCCGCCACCCCCGGGACCGCTACCGCGTCGGCTCCATCACCAAGCCGTTCGTCGCCACCGTCGTCCTGCAACTGGAGGCCGAGGGCAGACTGGACCTCGACGACACGGTCGAGCGCCGGCTGCCCGGCGTGGTCCGGGGCAACGGCCACGACGGCCGGAAGATCACGCTCCGCCAACTGCTCAACCACACCAGCGGCGTCTACGACGTCACCTCCGACCCCGGCTTCCAGGACAAGGTCCTCGGCTCCGGCTTCCTGGAACACCGTTATGACACCTGGGCCCCGCGCCACCTGGTGGACATCGCCATGCGCCACGCACCGGACTTCGCCCCCGGCACCGGCTGGAGCTACTCCAACACCAACTACGTGCTGGCCGGCCTGGTCATCGAGAAGGTCACCGGACGGCCCTACGGCAAGGAGGTCGAACGCCGCGTCCTGAAGCCGCTCGGCCTGCGCGCCACCAGCGTGCCCGGCATCGACCCGAGGATGCCCGCGCCCAGCGGCCGGGCCTACTCCACCCTCGGCCGGGAACCCGGCGCACCCGTCCACGACGTCACCGAGCTGAACCCGTCCGTCGCCTGGGCCGCCGGCGAGATGGTCTCCGACTCCGCCGACCTCCAGCGCTTCGTCCGGGCGCTGCTCACGGGCCGGCTGCTGCCACCCCGGCAGATGAAGGAGCTGACCGCCACCGTCCCGGTGGGCGCGGACGCGCCGGGCGTCCGCTACGGCCTCGGGGTGATGGTGCGGAAGCTGAGCTGCGGCGAGGAGGCGTGGGGCCACGGCGGCGGCATCCACGGGTCCGGCTCGGACGTGGTGGCCACCCGCGACGGGAAGCACTCGCTGGCGCTGAACGTCAACGGCGACTGGGCGGGCGACACCCACGCGGTCGTCGAGGCGGAGTTCTGCGGCTGACCTACCGGGGCAGCACCACCACGTAGGCGGCCGGGGCGCGGTCCCCGGCCGCCATCAGCGCGGTGCGCACCACGATCGACTGCTGCTCCAGGGCGTCCCGCAGCTTCCGGGGCGTGATGTGGACGACGGTGATGCCGAGCCGCTCCAGCTGCTCGCGCTTGCGGGTGCTCTCCGACCAGTCGGTGTCGTCGTCCTGGCGCGGCGACCGGGTGTCGAGCTCGACGGCGACGGCGTGGTCGGGCCAGTACGCGTCCACACCGCCGAGGTGCGGGCCGCCCGGCAGCCGGAGGTCGACGTTCCACAGGGGCTCCGGCAGGCCGTACGACCGCACCATCTCGTACAGCCTGTCCTCCGCCAGCACCCGCCCCTCGGCGAGCAGCGTGTCGACCGCGTCCACCACGTGCGGCCGCGTCAGCAGCCGCGCCGCGTTCAACTCGCGCACCACCGCCGCCGGTTCGCAGTGGCCGCCGCGCACGGCCTCGGTCAGCAGCCGGCGCACGGTATGGGCGTCACCGAGCTGCGCGACGGCGTCCGCCAGGGCGCGGGCCACCGGGGCGACCGCGACGCCGGTGACCTCCAGCGGCCTGGGCAGCTCCGGCGTGCGCACGATCCGTACGCAGCCGGTGGACCGCAGCCGCCGGGTGCGCGGGACGAGGACGTCGATGCGGTCCAGCGCCGGCAGCGCCGGGGCCGACGCGAACCGGTACAGCGCGAGTGCCGCCTGTCCGGTGACCATCGCCTCGACCGCCGGCGGCCGGGCCTGCCGGTGCGGCTGCGGCTGCTGCGGTTGCCGGTCGGCGTACAGCAGGGCGGCCTGCAGCCGCTCCTCGCTGGTGGGCGGCCCGGGGTGCAGCAGGTACACGCCCGGCAGGAACTGCTGCCAGGGGCCGCCGGGCCGGCACTGGGCGCCGGCCTCGGCGGCGGACACGCCGTGCGCCCGCAACTGCGCGGCGGACAGCACCCGGCGCCGGTCGGTGGCGAGGTGGGACAGGGGGCGGGGGGAGAGCGGGGTGTTCGTCATGCCCCGGGGGTTCCCGTCAACGGGCCCCTCGCTAACCGCTGTTACACGCCCGTCGACAATCCGGGACAACCCCGTCCTAAAGTACGGACGTTCGAGTGCCGATCAGCGACCCCGATCACGGCCCCGACCTGCACCGCGACCCGTTCCCGGACCGCTGTTCGGTACGGGAACGGACGCACCCCCGGCGCGGGCCCCGGGTCAGCCCGCCGCCGCGTCGCAGGCCTGGGCGCGCAGGGCGCGGGCCAGGTCGTCCCGGGACTCCAGGACCAGCCGGCGCAGCGCCGGGGCGGCCGACTCGTGCGCGGCGAGCCAGGCGTCGGCCGCCTCCAGGGTGGCCGGGTCGTCCTGGAGGGACGGGAACAGCCCCCGCACCACGTCCATGCCGATCTGGATCGACCGCTCGGCCCACACCCGCTCGATCGCGGCGAAGTACTTCGGCGCGTACGGAGCGGTCAGCGCCCGCTGCGACGGCTGGCCGAAGCCCGCGATCACCGCCTCCACCAGCGCGTTCGACAGCGCGTCCGACTCGACGACCTGCGCCCACGCCTGCGCCTTGACGGCCGGGGACGGGCGGGCCGCCAGGCAGCGCACCTGGTGGCGCTTGCCCGAGGCCGTGTCGTCCCGCGCCAGCTCCGCCGCGATCACCGTCTCGTCCGCCCGGCCGTGCGCGGCCAGCGGCTCCAGGAACGACCACCGCAGCTCCTGGTCCACGTCCAGCCCGTCGATCGCCGCCGTGCCCGCCAGCAGCCCCTCGAGGAGCTGGAAGTGCGCGTCGTCCGCCGCCGCCGACGCGAAGAACCGCGCCCACGTCAGCTGCTGCTCACTGCCCGGCTCGGCCGCCCGCAGCTCCCGCAGGGCACCCTCGGCGAGCAGCCGTCCGCCCTCCTCGCGCCACCGCGGCGACGCGTAGTGCACCAGCGCCGACCGCGCCCAGGCGTGCAGCATCTGGAGCACACCGATCTCCGACTCGCGCCCGGCGAAGGCCAGCACCAGGGACACGAACTCCCGGGCCGGCAACAGCCCGTCACGCGTCAGGTTCCACAGGGCGGACCAGCACAGCGCCCGCGCCAGCGGGTCCTTCAGGTCGCCCAGGTGCCCCCGCAGCGTGGCCAGCGAGACCTCGTCGAAGCGCACCTTGCAGTACGTGAGGTCGTCGTCGTTGACCAGCACGAGCGCCGGGCGCTCGGCCCCCGCCAGCTCCGCCACGACGGTCCGCCCACCGGTGACGTCCACCTCCGCGCGGGCGTACCTCACCGGCTCGCCGTCCGGGGTCAGCCGGTACAGGCCCACCGCCACCCGGTGCGGGCGCAGCTCCGCGCCCTCCTGGAGCACGGCCAGCTCCGCGACCCGGCCGTCCGCGCCGTACGTCACCTCCGGCGTCAGCACGTTGACGCCGGAGGTCTCCAGCCAGGACCGCGACCAGGCCCGCATGTCCCGCCCGGACGTCTCCTCCAGCACCGACAGCAGGTCGTCCAGGCGGGTGTTGCCGTACGCGTGCCGCTTGAAGTACCGGCGGGCGCCCTCCAGGAACGCGTCCCGGCCCGCGTAGGCCACCAGCTGCTTGAGCACCGCCGCGCCCTTGGCGTAGGTGATGCCGTCGAAGTTCAGCTTGGCGTCCTCCAGGTCACGGATGTCGGCCGTGACGGGATGTGTCGACGGCAGCTGGTCCGCCCGGTACGCCCACGCCTTGCGGTTGTTGGCGAAGGTCACCCAGCTGTTGGTGAACCGGGTCGCCTCCGCGAGCGAGAAGGACCCCATGAAGTCCGCGAAGGACTCCTTGAGCCACAGGTCGTCCCACCACTTCATGGTGACGAGGTCGCCGAACCACATGTGCGCCATCTCGTGCAGGATGACGTTGGCCCGGCGCTCGTACGCCGCCTGCGTCACCTTGCCCCGGTAGATGTACTCCTCGCGGAAGGTCACCATGCCCGGGTTCTCCATGGCGCCCAGGTTGTACTCGGGCACGAAGGCCTGGTCGTACTTCCCGAAGGGGTACGGGTAGTCGAAGTTGTCGTGGAAGAAGTCGAAGCCCTGCTTGGTGACCAGGAAGACGTCGTCCGCGTCGAAGTGCCGGGCCAGGCTGCGGCGGCACATCGCGCCCAGCGGGATCTCCAGTCCGCCGCGCCGGTAGGTGTCCGTCACGTAGTGGTACGGACCGGCCACGACACAGGTGATGTACGTCGAGATGGGCGCCGTCTCGGCGAACCGCCGGACCTCGCCGTCGCGCGACTCCTCCGCGCCGTTGCTCCACACCGACCAGGCCTCGGGGGCCGTCACCTCGAACCGGAACGGCGCCTTCAGGTCGGGCTGTTCGAAGTTGGCGAACACCCGCCGCGCGTCGGCCGGCTCGTACTGCGTGTAGAGGTAGACCTCGCCGTCCTCCGGGTCGACGAAGCGGTGCAGCCCCTCACCGGTGCGGCTGTAGGCGCACTGGGCGTCCACCACCAGCACGTTCTCCTCGGCGAGACCGTCCAGCGCGATCCGGGAACCGTCGAAGACGGCCGCCGGGTCCAGCTCCCGCCCGTTGAGCGTCACGGCGGTCACCGAGGGGGCGATCAGGTCCACGAACGTGGCCGAACCGGGCGCGGCGCACCGGAACCGGATGGTCGTCACCGAACGGAACGTCCGCCGCTGCGACTCGCTCCCCCCGACGGCCGACCGCAGGTCGAGCGCGACCTCGTACCCGTCGACGGACAAGAGCTCGGCCCGCTCGCGGGCCTCGTCGCGGGACAGATTCTCACCGGGCACGGGCGGCACTCCTTCGTGGCTCGTCTGGACAGCAGTGATCCTGCCATGCGGCACTGACACGCGGGGACACCCGGGCACACCTGGGCACGCCTGGGGAATGCGCCGGCGGCCGGGGACGTTGTGGCCGGGGACGAGCACGGCCCGACCCCGCGAGTGCAGACGACGAGGAGAGACATGTCCGAGAGCAGGACCACCGCCGACTTCTGGTTCGACCCGCTGTGCCCGTGGGCGTGGATGACGTCCCGCTGGATGCTGGAGGTCGAGAAGGTCCGCCCGGTGGACGTCCGCTGGCACGTGATGAGCCTCGCCGTCCTCAACGAGGACAAGCTGGACGAGCTTCCGGCGGAGTACCGGGAGATGCTGGAGACCCAGGCATGGGGGCCGGTGCGGGTCGTCGTGGCCGCCCAGCAGCTGCACGGCGACGAGGTGGTCGGCAAGCTCTACACCGCGCTCGGCACCCGGTTCCACAACAAGGGCGAGGGCCCGACCGTCTCGGCGGTCCGCGCGGCCCTGGAGGACGTGGGCCTGCCCGTCTCCCTCGCCGAGTACGCCGAGAAGGACACCTACGACGCCGAGCTGCGCGCCTCGCACCACGAGGGCATCAGCAAGGTGGGCCAGGACGTCGGCACCCCGGTCATCGCGGTGCCCGGCCCGGACGGCGAGCAGATCGCCTTCTTCGGCCCGGTCGTCACCCCCGCGCCCAAGGGCGAGGAGGCGGCCCGCCTGTGGGACGGCACGCTGCTGGTGGCGTCGGTGCCCGGCTTCTACGAGCTCAAGCGCAGCCGCACCCAGGGCCCGGACTTCAGCAACCTGTAACCGGGCGCGCCCGCCGCGCGCACAGAAGGCCCCCCGCGAGTCACGTCCTCGCAGGGGGCCTTCCTTCATCCGCCTGCCCCGTGAAGGTTGAGAAGACGATCACGAGCAGGGCGTTTCAGGGCACCCGGGTCAGGGGGTGATCAGCGGCGTGCGGTCCTTGGCCTCGGAGTAGCGCTTGGCCACGTCCTGCCAGTTGACGACCTCCCACATCGCGTCGATGAAGTCCACCTTCTGGTTCTTGTACTGGAGGTAGAAGGCGTGCTCCCAGGCGTCGAACACCAGGATCGGCACCGAGCCCTGGCCGACGTTGCCCTGGTGGTCGTAGACCTGCTCGACGATGAGGCGGCCGCTGACCGGCTCGTACGCCAGGACGCCCCAGCCCGAGCCCTGGGTGGTCGCGGCGGCCTTGGTGAGCTGGGCCTTGAACTTGGCGAAGGAGCCGAAGGAGGCGGAGATCGCGTCGGCGAGCTCACCGACACCGTCGGCCGCCAGCGGTTCGCCACCGCCGCCGTTCGACTTGCCGGTCATGTTGTGCCAGTAGATGGAGTGCAGGATGTGGCCGGAGAGGTGGAACGCGAGGTTCTTCTCCAGGCCGTTGATCGACCCCCACGCCTCCTTGTCCCGGGCCTCCTCCAGCTGCTCCAGGGTGTCGTTCGCGCCCTTGACGTAGGCGGCGTGGTGCTTGTCGTGGTGCAGCTCGATGATCTGCGGGTTGATGACCGGCTCGAGCTCCGCGTAGTCGTACGGAAGTTCAGGAAGTGTGTAGATCGCCATGTCCGAGCCCTCCGACTGCTGCTTCTTGCGAGCGATGCTTATTGCGAACGATATGCAAGTGCAGGCTAGCAGCAGGTCGGGCCGGAATTGATCAGCCCTTCGTCCTAGGGCGCGCGTCCCGGGCGATCACCGCCAGGTCCGGGAAGTCCGTCACCACGGCGTCGACGCCCAGCGCGAAGTGCCGGGCGTACTCGGCGAAGGCGTCCCCGAAGGCGTCCGGGTCGGTACCGCGACGCAGCTCGGGCGGCAGGTACCGGTTCTCGGCGCGGAAGGTGTACGCGCCGACCCTCAGCCCCGCGGCGTGCGCGTCCGCGAGCAGGGTCGAGGGCGCCACCAGGGACGACTTGTCGGGGCCGATCCAGTGCGCGTAGCCGGCGATCGCGCGCAGCCCGGCCGGGGTCGCCATGTCCCGGTACGTCATCGGGTGCCCGTACGGGCCGCCCGCCGTACCGAGGGCCTGCCACAGGGGGACGCCGAGGCGCTCTGCGGCGAGCCGCAGCAGGCTGGACGGCTCGAAGGACTGGATCACGCACTCGTGCGGCCCCGGCCGGCCGCGGCGGACGGACGCGGCGAGGACCGGCTCCAGGGGCAGGCCGATCTCGCGGAAGTACGTGGGGTGCTTGGTCTCGGGGAAGACCGTGACGGTCCGGCCGTGGCGCCTCGACAGCCGCCGCGCCAGATCGACGACCTCCTGGAAGGTGAGCACCCGCTGGTGCCCGTCGAAGACGGTGTTCCTGTTCCGTACCAGGGGCAGGCGCTCGACCGCCCGCAGGGTCCGCAGTTCCGCGAGCGTGAAGTCCTCGGTGAACCAGCCGGTGACGGTCCGCCCGTCGACGGTCTTCGTGGTGCGGCGCCCGGCGAACTCGGGGTGGCGGGCGACGTCCGTGGTGCCGGAGATCTCGTTCTCGTGGCGTACCACCAGGTGGTGGTCCCGGGTGGCGACGAGGTCCGGCTCGATCCAGTCGGCGCCGGTCTCGACGGCGAAGGTGTATGAGGCGGCCGTGTGTTCGGGGCGCCAGCCCGCGGCGCCCCGGTGCCCGATCACGAGCGGGCACCGGCCGGCGGCCCCGGCGCGGGCGGACGCGGTGGCGGGCGGGGAGGCGGCGGCGGTCGCGGCCGCCGCGAGGAGTACCGAGCGACGTCTCATGGGCCCGGACGGTAGGCCCCCGGGCCGCGAACGCCAGGAGCCCCGGCGCACGACGCGCCGGGGCTCCTGTACCGCCACCGTCAGACCTTGCCGGACTCCTTGCGGGTCACCTGGAGCACGTAGCCGGCCACCGCGAGCGCCAGCGTCAGCGCGCCCGTGGCGTACAGCTGGTGCCGCGTCCCCTCCTCGCGGGCCATCAGCACGAAGACCGCCGCCATGCCCGCCAGCGCCGCGTACGTCAGGTACGGGTAGGCCCACATCCGCACGACCAGCTTCTCGGGCGTCTCGCGCTCCGTCCGGCGGCGCAGCACGAGCTGCGAGACCGCGATGAAGATCCAGACGACCAGGATGATCGCGCCGATCATGTTGAGCAGCCACAGGAAGACGTCGTTGGGGCGCCAGTAGCTGAGCAGCACGCACACGAAGCCGATCACCGACGACATCAGGACCGCGATGCGCGGCACGCCGCCGGAGATCCTGCCGAGGGCCTTCGGGCCCTGCCCGCGGGCCACCAGCGAGTTGGCCATGCGGGAGGCGCCGTAGATGTTGGCGTTCATCGCGGACAGCAGGGCGACCAGCACCACGACGTTCATGATCTGGCCGGCGTACGGGATGTCCAGGTGTTCCAGCGTGGCGACGTACGGGCCCTTCTCGGCGACCGCCTCGTCGGTCCACGGCAGCAGCGTGACCACCACGGCCATCGAGCCGATGTAGAAGACGCCGATCCGCCACATCGCCGTACGGACGGCCTTGGCGACGCCCTGCACCGGGTGCTCCGACTCGGCCGCCGCGATCGTGACCGTCTCCAGACCGCCGTACGCGAAGACGGACGCGAGCAGGCCGACTATCAGGCCCTCGGACCCGCTGGGCAGGAAACCGCCGTGGTCGGTGAGGTTCGCCGTGCCGGGGGAGTCCGTGCCGGGCAGCAGGCCCGCGATGGCCAGCGCGCCGATGCCGAGGAAGACGACGATCGCGCCGACCTTGAGGGCGGCGAACCAGAACTCGAACTCGCCGAAGTTCTTCACGGCCGCGAGGTTGGTGGCGCAGAAGACCACCATGAACAGCGCCACCCAGGCCCACTCGGGCGTTCCCGGGAACCAGCCCGTCATGATCTTGGCGGCGCCGATGCCCTCCAGGCCCACGGCCACGCACAGCAGGAACCAGAACGACCAGCCCGCCGTGAAGCCCGCCCAGGGTCCGATGGCCCGCTCGGCGTGCACCGAGAAGGAGCCGGATGCCGGGTTGGCCGCCGACATCTCGCCCAGCATGCGCATCACCAGCATCACGAGCGCGCCGGAGAGGGCGTACGCGATGACGATCGAGGGTCCGGCGGCCGCGATGGCGGTACCCGAGCCGACGAACAGACCGGCGCCGATGACCCCACCGAGGGCGATCATCGACAGATGGCGTTGCTTGAGGCCGTGGGAGAGCGGCGCGTCGGCCGGCGCCGGATCGACCGGCGTCGAGTCGGCGGGCGCGGAGGTCCGAGACATGGGCGTGCCCTGTTCCGTAGCTGAGACGGGGTGCGATGCGTGGGTGGCCCACGAGTCGGGGCCGGCCCACAGTCTGGGCGGGCGCACCGCTCACAGGGAACAACCGCCCGCTATACGGACACCGTGCTCACACAATGTGAAGGATTGGGCACACAATCATCACGAGCGGCACGTGCGCCACTCCCGCAGCCCCGCCACCGCCAGCACCAGCCCGGTCGCCGCCGCCGACCACAGGACCTGCGGCCGCGACCCGTCGTCCAGCAGCATCAGCACCAGGACCGCCGCCATCGCCGCCAGCGCCGCCCACGTCAGCCACGGGAAGCCCCACATGGGCAGCGTCAGCCGCTCGGGCGCCTCGCGCTCGATCCGCCGCCGCAGCCGCAGCTGCGACACCGCGATCAGGCCCCACACGAACAGCAGCACAGCCCCGACCGCGTTCAGCATGTAGAGGAACACCGAGTCCGGCCACTTCAGATTCAGCAGTACGGACACGAAGCCGAACGCCACCGACGCCAGCACCGCCCGGCGCGGCACCCCGCCGCTGGACACCGCGAGCAGCCCCTTCGGCGCCTCGCCACGCTCCGCCAGCGAGAACACCATCCGCGACGAGCCGTACAGATTGGCGTTGAGCGCCGACAGCAGCGCCACGAACACCACGACGTTCATGATCTGGCCCGCCCCCGGCACCCCGATCGCGTCCAGCACCGCCACGTAGGGGCTCTGCCCCGGCACCATCGACGTCCACGGCAGCAGCGTCACGATGACCAGCATCGAACCGACGTAGAAGAGGAGGATGCGCCACACCGCGCTGCGCACCGCCCGCGCCACGTTGCGCGCCGGGTCCTGCGACTCGGCGGCGGCGATCGTCACGACCTCCAGCCCGCCGAACGCGAACACCACCGCGAGGACGCCGGAGACCACCCCGTCCCAGCCGTTGGGCAGGAACCCGCCCTGGCCGGTCAGGTTCGCGAGCCCCACCGGCGCGGTGTCCGGCAGCCACCCGCCGATCGCCAGCACACCGAGGACCAGGAACAGCACGATCGCGCCGACCTTCAGCGCCGCGAACCAGAACTCGAACTCACCGAAGTTCTTCACCGCCGCCAGGTTGGCGACCGTGAACACCACCATGAACACCAGCACCCAGGCCCACTGCGGAACCCCCGGCACCCAGCCGTTGGCGATCCGCGCCGCACCCGTCGCCTCCACCGCCAGCACGACCACCAGCAGGAACCAGTACAGCCAGCCGACCGAGAACCCCGCCCACCGGCCGAGCGCCCGCTCGGCGTGCACCGAGAAGGCGCCCGACGCGGGCATCGCCGCCGACATCTCCCCGAGCATCCGCATCACCAGCATCGCCAGCGCGCCCGCGATCAGGTACGACAGCACGATGCCCGGCCCGGCGACCGCGATCCCGGCGCCCGAGCCCACGAACAGCCCGGCACCGATCACCCCGCCCAGGCCGAGCATCGTCAGATGCCGCTGCTTCAGCCCGTGCGACAGGGGCTCGGGCGCCGGGGCGAGCGGCGGGGACGGGGCGTCGTGCATGGCGCTCGTACTCTCAGGTGACTCTTGGGTAATTGGAAGGACCCCACAGTCTCCCCGGAGACGCCCGTGTGGCGCAAAAGGGACCGTCCACTCGGCCTCCCTAGTGACGAGCGTCACGCGGACCGATGTGTATCCGCCTTCTTTGTTCGAACCCCACCAACGCCCCGTCAGCCGCTTTGTGGTCGGCGGACGGTGATCGGGCGTTCACCCGTGGGCTACGGTCAGCCTGTCCCGCACCACCCCCGCATCCCGCCGGAGTCCCCGATGAGCACAGCCGCCGCCCCCGTCCGCCACGGAGTGGTCCTCGCCGACCTGCTGCCGTCCAGCCGCGTCCGCGACATCGCGCTCGTCGCCGGCGGCGCCGTGCTCACCGGTATCGCCGCCCAGATCTCCGTGCCGGTCCCCGGCTCGCCCGTCCCGGTCTCCGGCCAGACGTTCGCCGCCCTGCTCGTCGGCACCGCCCTCGGCGCCCGCCGCGGCTTCCTGTCCCTCGCGCTGTACACGGTCGCGGGCGTGGCCGGCATGCCGTGGTTCGCCCAGGCCACGTCCGGGTACGGCATGCCCTCCTTCGGCTACATCCTCGGCATGCTGCTCGCCGCCACCGTCGTGGGCGCCCTCGCCCGGCGCGGCGCCGACCGCTCCGTGGCGCGCACGGCCGCCACCATGGCGCTCGGTTCCCTCATCATCTACGCGGTCGGCGTGCCCTACCTGGCCCTGGCGACCGGGATGACGCTCTCCCAGGCCGTGGCCGCGGGCCTGACGCCCTTCCTCCTCGGCGACGCGCTCAAGGCGGCGCTGGCGATGGGCCTGCTGCCCACGGCGTGGAAGGTCCTCGGCCGCAAGGGCTGACACGAACGGGTGAAGAGAAAGGCCCTCCGCGCACGTCCTGTGCGCGGAGGGCCTTTCCGTTTCGGCTCCTACGGGTGCGAGCCGTTCATTCAGGCGGAGACGCGCGCCTTGGCCCTGCGGGCGCGGTCGAGGGCCACACCGACGGCCACCACGACGGCCGCGACCAGCGTCGACAGCAGCACGACCTCACGGTTGTCCTTGTCGAACACCATGTACACCAGCACGAAGACGATCATGGCGGCGGTCGCCCACGTCAGGTACGGGAAGAGCCACATCTTCACCGTCACCTTCTCGGGCGCCTCGCGCATCAGGATCCCGCGCATCCGGAGCTGGGTGAAGCAGATGACCAGCCACACGAACAGGGCGACCGCGCCGGACGAACTGAGCAGGAAGTCGAAGACCGTGTCCTTGAACGCGTAGTTGAAGTAGACGGCCACGAAGCCGAACGCCACCGAGGCCAGGATGGCAGCGGTCGGCACGCCCTTGGCGTTGGCCTTGGCGAAGGCCTTCGGCGCGTCACCGCGCTCACCCAGCGAGAACGCCATGCGGGAAGCGGTGTACAGGCCCGAGTTCAGGCAGGACAGCACGGCCGTCAGCACGATCACGTTCATGATCTGGCCGGCGTGCGCGATGCCGATCGAGTCCAGGGCGGCGACGTACGAGCCCTTCTCCACGATCGACTTGTCGTTCCACGGCAGCAGCGTCAGCACGACGAAGATCGAGCCCAGGTAGAACACGGCGATGCGCCAGATCACGCTGTTCGTCGCCTTGGTGACCGCGCGGCGCGGGTCCTCGGACTCGCCGGCGGCCAGCGTGACGATCTCACTGCCCATGAAGGAGAAGACGACCATCAGGACACCGGTCAGGATGGCGCCCGCGCCGTTCGGCATGAACCCGCCGGCGTCCGTGAGGTGCGCGAAGCCCGCACCCGGGTTGTCCGAGCCCGGCAGGAAGCCGAACACGGCCAGCAGGCCGATGACGACGAACGCGCCGATGGCGACGACCTTGATGCCCGCGAACCAGAACTCGAACTCGCCGTACGACGAGACCGAGGCGAGGTTGGTGGCCGTCAGGACCACCATCACGATCAGCGCCCAGGCCCACTGCGGAACGGCCGGTATCCACCCCTCCAGGATCACGGCACCCGCGGTCGCCTCGACCGCCAGCACCACGACCCAAAAGAACCAGTACAGCCAGCCGATGGAGAAGCCCGCCCAGCGGCCGAGCGCGCGGTCCGCGTACGCGGAGAACGAGCCCGAGTTCGGGCTCGCGGCCGCCATCTCGCCCAGCATCCGCATCACGAACACGACCATCGCGCCGACGAGCAGGTACGACACGAGGATGGCGGGACCGGCCTTGGCGATGCCGCCGGAGGACCCGACGAACAGGCCGGCGCCGATCACTCCACCAATGGCGATCATGGAAAGGTGGCGGTTCTTCAGTCCGGCCTTGAGACCGTCTGAAGGCTGCGGAGTACCGGGTTCCCCGGCTGCTCCGCCTTCCTTCTGGAGGGTCGACTGCGTCGTCATGGACGATTCCTAACGTCTGTGCGGTACTCGGGTTACGAGCCCGTGCATGCAAGCACGAGACCCGGACGCACCGAAAGACCCGATTCCGGATCGTGATACGACGGGCCCCGCCGACCCGCCCCGGGCCCCGCGCGTGCCACACTCGGACCCATGCGCGTGTACCTCGGCTCCGACCATGCCGGCTTCGAACTCAAGAACCACCTCGTCGAGTGGCTCAAGGCCCACGGCCACGAGCCCGTCGACTGCGGTCCCCACATCTACGACGCCCAGGACGACTACCCGCCGTTCTGCCTCCGCGCGGCCGAGAAGACCGCGGCCGACCCGGACAGCCTGGGCATCGTGATCGGCGGCTCCGGCAACGGCGAGCAGATCGCCGCGAACAAGGTGAAGGGCGTGCGGGCGGCGCTCGCCTGGAGCGAGCAGACGGCGGCGCTGGGCCGCGAGCACAACAACGCCAACGTCGTCGCGATCGGCGGGCGGATGCACACGGTGGAGGAGTCCACGAAGTTCGTGGAGACCTTCCTGAACACCCCGTACTCGGGTGAGGAGCGTCACACGCGCCGCATCGAGATGCTCTCGGCCTACGAGACCACCGGCGACCTCCCCCCCATCCCGCCCCACCACCCCCAGGCCTGACCCCGTCCCGCAGGGCGGCTCCCACCCCCACCCGTTGTGGGCAATCGTCCCGCAGGGCGGGACGGGTGGGCACAACGGGACCGGAGCGGTGCCTGTTCCCGGTTCGCTCCGGTGCGGCTCGGTTGGCTGCCGGTGGGTGGGGGGCGTGGCCCCTCCGGGCTCGCCTCCTCGGGGCCGGCGGCCTTGGGTTACGCGTAGGGGAGCCGCGCCTGCGCCGCCAACCCCGGGGGCGACCCTGCACGGCCCCGCCCCGGCCGGATGCCGACTGCGGGCCGGGGCTTGCGTACGTACACCCGAGGAGACCCATGCCCGAAGGGCATACGATCCACCGCCTCGCCGAGGAGCACCTGACCCGCTTCGCCGGCCAGCCCGTCCGCGTCACCAGCCCCCAGGGCAAGTTCTCCGACAGCGCCGCCCTCCTCGACGGCCGGGTGCTCGACGGCGTGGACGCCCACGGCAAGCACCTGTTCCTCGGCTTCGAGGACACCGGCTGGGTCCACATCCACCTCGGGCTGTTCGGCAAGGTGGGGTTCGGGGACGTCCCCGCGCCGCCGCCCACCGACACGGTGCGGCTGCGGATCGCCGGCGACGGCGCGTACATGGACCTGCGCGGGCCCACCACCTGCGCACTGATCACCGAGCCGGAGAAGCGCGCGATACACGAGCGGCTCGGCCCCGACCCGCTCCGGGACGGCGACGACCCGGACAAGGCGTGGCGGCGGATCTGCCGGAGCCGTACCACCGTCGCCGCCCTGCTCATGGACCAGAAGGTCATCGCGGGCGTCGGCAACGTCTACCGTGCCGAGGTCCTCTTCCGGCACGGCATCGACCCCTACCGGCAGGGGAAGGACCTCACGCGGGCCGAGTGGGACGCGATGTGGGCCGACCTCGTGGCGCTGATGCGCGAGGGCGTGCGCAACAACCGCATCGACACCGTGCGCCCCGAGCACACCCCCGAGGCGATGGGCCGCCCGCCGCGCGTCGACGACCACGGGGGAGAGGTGTACGTGTACCGCAGGGCCAACCTGCCCTGCCACGTCTGCGGCGGCGACATCCGTACCGCCGGACTCGCCGCCCGCAACCTGTTCTGGTGCCCCGGCTGTCAGAAGCCGTGAGGAAGCCAGGGCGCGAGGGTGGAGCCGAAGGCCAGCGACGCCTCGGCGAGGGCGCCCCGCCGCACCTCCCGCACGAGGCCGGCGCCCGCCAGTGACGCCAGGGACGACCCGCCCAGGTACGCCGCGCCCAGCTCCCGTACCGACAGGGCGAGGTCCGCGGCGTCGTCCGTACGGGAGCACACCGCGCCCTTCGCGTCGCCCGACAGGCGCCAACGCCCGGTGTTCCAGGGGCAGAAGGCGTCCTCCACGTCCAGGACCACGTCCACCGGGGCCTGGTAGGTGCGCGCCTCCAGCGCCGCGCGCACGTCCACCAGGCGCACGTGCAGCGCGTCCAGCTCGCGCAGGTCGCAGCGGCGGATGTCGGAGACCAGGTGCTGCCAGGGGTCGTCCACCGGCCGGTTGTGGACCTGGAGCGTGGACGTCAGGTCGATGCCGCACAGGAACCGCCACACCGCCGCGTACCCGGCCGGGTCCAGCGCCCCCATGTGCCGCAGCCGCACCGCGCCCTTCGGCCCGGCCGGTTCCCACTCCACCTTGGTGCTGTACAGGGCGAACCCGACGACCTCGCCGTCCCGCTCGGCCAGCACGCACTGGAGCCGCGACGCGCCGTCCCGGCTGCCGGGCGGGTCCAGCAGCGGCAACGCCTCCCAGCCGGGGCGGCGGGCGAGCATCCCGGGCCGCTCGGACACCAGCCGCGCGTACACCGCCTCGCACGCCGCGCTCGCGTCGGCGGGCGCCACGAGCCGCAGGGCTACGTCATCCGTCCCGTCGGGTACGGACAGCCGCACCCGGTCCGTGTCGATCTCCGCGCGCAGCTTCCGGGTGGCGACGCCGTAGCCGAAGCGACCGTAGATGGCCGGTTCCGACGCCGTCAGCACGGCCAGGGACTCGCCCCGCGCGAAGACGTCGTCGAGCTGGCGCCGCATCATCGACGCGAGGATCCCGCGGCGCCGGTGCGTCGGCACCACACCGACCATCGTCACGCCCGCCGCGGGCACCAGGGCACCGCCCGGCACCGACAGCAGGAAGGAGAACGCCCCGGCCGTACCCACGCAGACCGACCCGTCCCAGATACCGATCGAGCGCTCGCACTCGGTGAGCGCCTGCCACAGCGCGCGCTCCTGGGGCGAGTCCGGCAGACCCCCGAACGCCGTCTCCAACTGCCCGTACCAGTGGTCCCATTCGGCCGGCCGCAGCACGCGTAGGTCTGTCGTCATATGCCATGCGTACCAGGCGCGGGTGAGCGCGGCGACCCAATTTCGAACGCAATGTCACAGGGGTCCCCCTGCACGGGGCCCCACCGGGTGGATAGGGTCCAGGCCAATGGCCCGTAGCGCACGAGTGGACGCGTACCTGGCCCGGATGCGGAAGTCCGCCCGCCGGGTCAAGGTCGGGCTGCGCAAATCCGGCGTCGACTACTTCCGCGGCGACGGCTCCGACTGGATCGCCCTGGTGGGCCTGCTGCTCACGGTCCCCGCGATCACGTTCCTCACCATCACCACCCCCGTCTGGGCGGCCCCCTCCGCGCTGGTCCTGCCCATCGTGGCGGGCGGCCTGCTGCTGCGCCCGGCGAGCCTGCTGGCCCTGTACGCGGCGGCCGCCGGCGCCCTGATCGTCGAGTCGGCCGTGCTCGGCCCGTACCCCGGGGCCGCCGGCCGGGTCACGCCCGGCACGGTCCTGGTGGTGGCCGCGTGCGGGCTGTTCGGTCTGCTGATCGCCCAGTTCCGGGCCCGGGTCGGCGTGCCGTGGCGGCGCGGCGGGACCATGCTGTTCGACCTGCGGGAACGCATCCGGGTGCAGAGCGCCCTGCCGCGGCTGCCGAAGGGCTGGCACCAGGAGATGGCGCTGCGCCCCGCGGGCGGCCAGTCCTTCTCGGGCGACTTCGTCGTCGCGGCCAGGACGCAGGGCGGCCGCTCCCTGGAGGTCGTCCTGACCGACGTGTCCGGCAAGGGCATGGACGCGGGTTCCCGCGCGCTGCTGCTGTCCGGGGCGTTCGGCGGGCTGCTCGGCTCGCTGCCGCCGCACGGCTTCCTGCCGGCGGCCAACGGCTACCTGCTGCGCCAGGACTGGGACGAGGGCTTCGCGACCTCCATCCACCTGGTGCTGGACCTGGAGTCCGGGGACTACGAGCTGCTGTCCGCGGGTCACCTCCCGGCGCTCCAGTTGCACGCGGGCAGCGGCCGGTGGGAGGAGAAGGCGGGGGAGGGCCCGCTGCTGGGGGTGTACGACGGCGCAGAGTTCCACCCGGTCAAGGGGTCGCTGCGGCCGGGGGACGTCCTGATGCTGTTCACCGACGGCCTGGTGGAGGCGGCGGACCGGGACATCGCCGAGGGCATCGACCGGCTCACCGGCGAGGCCGACCGGTACGTCTCCTCCGGCTTCCAGGGCTCCGCCTGGCACCTGATCGAGGCGTGCGCCAAGGACGTCAACGACGACCGGGCGCTATTGCTCATCACCCGTGACGCGTAGGGGGCACACATGACGTACCTGTCGCTGGACGAGGTCGAGGCGCTGGCGCGGGAGGCGCACGCCGGGCAGACCGACAAGGCGGGCCGCCCGTACGCCGAGCACCTCGAGGCGGTGGCCGAGGGGGTCCGGGCGCGGGGCGGCGGGGACGAGCAGGTCGCCGCGGCCTGGCTGCACGACGCGGTGGAGGACGACCGGCTGCCGGAGGCCTGGCTCATGGAGGCCGCGCTGCCGCGGGCCGTCAAGGACATGGTGCTGGCGCTCACCAAGCGGCCGGGCGAGGACCTGGAGGCGTACACCGCCCGGGTGCTGGCGGTGCCGGGCGCCCGTCTGGTCAAGGAGGCCGACCTGGCCCACAACGCGGATCCGGGCCGCCTCGCCGTGCTGGACGAGGCGACCCGGAACCGGCTCAGGGCCAAGTACGCGAGGACGCGGGCGCTGCTGGGGCTCAGCGGCGGCTGAGTTCGGCCGCGTCGCGGCGGAACGCCCAGTCCATGTTCGGTTCCGTCACCCAGCGCAGGGCGCGCCGCACCGGCGGGGTGCACATCAGGGTGACCGTGGTGGCGGCGACCAGGGTGACGACGATCCGCCCGAGGGGCGTGTCGAGCTGGTAGGCGGGGACGAGCGCCCAGTAGTCCATGCCCTTCACCAGGAACCCGTGCAGCAGGTAGCCGCAGATGGTGCCCGCGCCGAGCACGGTGAACCAGGTCCGCCGGCGCGGCACCCAGGCGAGGAAGGCCGCGGTGAGCACCAGGGCGCAGCCGAACAGCGCGAACGTCATGACCGGACCCGCCCACCAGGGCGCGTCCAGCTCCTCGGCGCTGGTCGAGCGGTAGAACCAGCCCATCCGGATGTCCGGTGCGATCCAGTACGTGAAGGCCAGGGCGCCCAGGGCGACGGGCAGGGCGGCCAGCCGGACGGCGCGCCGCCGCAGGAGTTCGAAGTGCTCGGGCTTCAGGGACAGGCCCAGCACGAAGAACGGCAGGAACTGGAGGATGCGCTGGAGGTCCAGGTCCTGGCCGATGCCCGGAGTGAGCGAGCCCAGCGCGGCGATGACCAGGGCGACGGGCAGCGGATGCCGGATCGAGCGCCACAGGGGGGTGGTCAGCCGCCAGACGAACAGCGCGATCAGGAACCAGGTGAGGTAGATCGGGTCGGTGAGGCTGATGGCCTGGTCGGGGGTGCCGCCGGCCCAGCGCCGGTAGAGCGAGTACGCCACCTCGAACACCAGGTACGGCACCACGATCCCGCTGACCAGCCGTTTCAGCTGGTGGGGCCGTCCGGTGAAGCTCCGCGAGAAGTACCCGGAGATCACGATGAACGCCGGCATGTGGAAGGTGTAGACGAACATGTAGAGCGCCCTGGCCGCCCTGCTGCCGTCCATGACGGGCTCCCACGCGTGCGCCATGGCGACGAGCACGATCGCCAGGTACTTGGCGTTGTCGAAGAAGGCGTCCCGGCCTGGTCTGTCCGCCCCGGCCGGGCGGGGGCTCGTGGTGGTCTCGGGCTCCCCGACCGGTGGGAGCAGGGTCTGCTGATTTCCATGCGGAGCCTGGAACATCTGAGGCACCCTAGCCACGCTTCCGCTCATTCGTAAAACCTGCCGGAAGCCTCGGCCATTTGTTTCTGACACCACCCGCAACCGCACTCTATGCCCCAATTAATCCCCCTTAATTGGGGCATGTTGCCCCGTCATGGTCCACGGAGAATTACTTGTCGGGCACGCTGCGAATTTCCTGTGTCCGATATGTATGCGGCGTGAAACGATCACATTGAATTCGAAGTCTGTTTTTCCGTCCGCGCCCGGGCCCGGCCACGGCCGCGCTCCGTGCCCGTGTGAACGATGTGTCAGCGGGCCTCAATCGTGGGGAGGTTGGTGGCACGATGGAGCGAACGGGGGGCGCCGGGCCGCGCACCCCGGGGCCGGCAAGGTGGACCGACCGAGGGTGTGTGATCAGTTGTGGCCATTTCACTGTCCGTGGTGCTGCTGTTGGCGATCATCCTGGTGGTGATGATCCGGGGCGGCTCCCTCAAGGCCGGTCCCGCGATAGTCGCCGTCCTCTTCGGCTTCTTCCTCGCCTCGTCCGGTATGGCGCCGTCCATACAGCGCTTCCTCGACTCGATCGCGTCGACGATCAACCAGATCAACTTCTGAACCGGCGGCCGGGTCGCCGGTGCCCGGAGCCGGACCCAGACTGGGAGAAGGGGTGCCGACCGAGGAGGCACCATGACGGCAACGACACGCGAGGACACCCCCGTCGCCATCGAGGGCGACGGTGTGGAACTGCGGATGGCGGACCTAGGGGGCGACATGACCGCCGCGTTCGTCCGCTTCCCCCGCGGCACGGACATGGGCCCGGCCCTCAAGGGCCTGCCCGGCGACCTGTGCCAGTGCCCCCACTGGGGCTACCTGTTCAAAGGACGCCTCAGGATGCGCACCGGAGACGGTGACCGGATCTACGAGGCCGGCCAGGCCTTCTACTGGGAGCCCGGACACGCGCCCGAGGCCCTGGAGGACTGCGAGTACCTGGACTTCTCGCCCACCAAGGAGTTCGACGAGGTCATCGCGCACGTGAAGGCACAGATGGGGTGAGGCGTACGGAGGGGCCGAGGCGTCGCCGCCGAAAACGCCGCGCGGCCCGGCGGGGGACGGTGTCCTCCCACCGGGCCGCGGCCGGATGGAGCGGGCGACGGGAATCGAACCCGCGTAGCTAGTTTGGAAGACTAGGGCTCTACCATTGAGCTACGCCCGCAGGCAACGCACCGCGGGCCCAAGGCCGCGGCACGAACGCAACGTCATCGTAGCGGGTCGGGCCGGGTCGTCGCACACCCCTTGAAACGGGCCGCCCCATTAAGGTGCCGACGCAGCGGCGCGAGGCATGTACCCTACGTGTCGCACCGACGGGGTGTGGCGCAGCTTGGTAGCGCGTCCGCTTTGGGAGCGGAAGGCCGTGGGTTCAAATCCCGCCACCCCGACCACGCCAGACGCGCCTGATCGCATGCGCAACCAAGATCACGTTGTGGGCGCCAACCCGCTTGCGGTTACTATGCAAGCTGCGTGCCCGTGTGTCTCTCTGACCGGGCCGAATCCGCCGGAACCGCCCGCAAGCGGCATCGGCAGAATCCAAGAATCAGCCACCAAGGAGACCGAACCGTGAAGAGCGCCGTTGAGACCCTGAACCCGACCCGGGTTCGGCTCACTGTTGAGGTGCCCTTCGAGGAGCTCAAGGACAGCCTCGACGCGGCGTACAAGAAGATCAACCAGCAGGTCACGGTCAAGGGCTTCCGCAAGGGCAAGATCCCGGCTCGTGTCATCGACCAGCGGTTCGGCCGTGGTGCGGTGCTGGAGGAGGCCGTCAACGACGCCCTCCCGAAGTTCTACACCGAGGCCGTCAACGAGGCCGAGGTCAACCCGCTGGGCCAGCCCGAGGTCGACATCACCGAGCTGAAGGACGGCGAGCTGCTGGCCTTCACCGCCGAGGTCGACATCCGCCCGACGATCGAGATCCCGGACTACTCCGGCATCGAGGTCACGGTCGACGCCGTCGAGGTCACCGACGAGGACGTCGAGAAGTCCGTGGAGCAGCTCCGCGACCGCTTCGCCTCCACCAACCCGGTCGAGCGCGCCGCCGCCGAGGGCGACGTCGTGACGATCGACCTCGAGGCCAAGGTCGACGGCGAGGTCCTCCCGGACGGCGTCGCGAGCGGCGTGCAGTACACCATCGGCTCCGGTGAGCTCCTCGACGGCATCGACGAGGCCGTGACCGGCCTGGAGGCCGGGGCTGAGGCCACCTTCACCTCCGAGCTGAAGGGCGGCTCCGCCGAGGGCAAGGAGGCCGAGGTCTCCGTCAAGGTCACCCAGGTCGCCGCCCGTGAGCTCCCCGAGCTCGACGACGACTTCGCCCAGATGGCGTCCGAGTTCGACACCCTCGAGGAGCTGAAGGCGGACAGCCGCAAGCGCCTCGAGAACATGAAGCAGTACGACCAGGCCACCCAGGCCCAGGAGCGCGTCCTGGACCAGCTGATCGAGCTGGCCGAGGTGCCGATCCCCGAGAAGCTCCTCGAGGACGAGGTCAACACCCGCAAGCACAACCTCGAGCACCACCAGCTCGGCCAGATGGGTCTGACCATCGAGAAGTACCTGGAGCTCCAGGGCAAGACGGTCGAGGAGTTCGACGCCGAGACCCGCGAGCAGGCCGTCAAGGGCATCAAGACCCAGTTCATCCTGGACGAGCTGGTCAACAAGGAGAAGCTCAACGTCAACCAGGAGGAACTCACCGAGCACCTCATGCGGCGTGCCTCCTCCTCCGGCATGAGCCCCGACCAGTTCGCCAAGGCCGTCGTCGAGGGCGGCCAGGTCCCGATGCTCGTCGGTGAGGTCGCCCGCGGCAAGGCCCTCGCGGTCGTCGTCGAGGCCGCCAAGGTCGTCGACACCAACGGCGAGCCGGTCGAGCTCGACGACGACGAGGACGAGACCGCCGAGACGGTCGACGCCTCCTCCGAGGAGACCGAGGACAAGGCCGAGGACAAGCCCGAGGCCTGAGCCCCGGCCCCGGCATGAACGGTCCGACGGGCCCGATCCGCACCCGCGTGCGATCGGGCCCGTCGCCGTACGGGCCCCGGGAGCCCCGCGGGCCCAACTACCTTGCGCTCCGAGCGAACAGTTCGGGAACCGGGATGGTGTTGTCCGACCTGCGCGTTAGGGTCCATGAATACGAGGGCAGGCCAGTACTCGCCCCCAGTACGTACGACGCTGAGACGGCCGGAGCCGTCAGAGACGAGCAGGTGGATACGTGACGAATCTGATGCCTTACGCCGCGGGTGAGCCGTCCATCGGTGGTGGCCTCGGCGACCATGTCTACAACCGGCTGCTCGGCGAGCGGATCATCTTCCTCGGCCAGCAGGTCGACGACGAGATCGCCAACAAGATCACGTCGCAGATGCTGCTCCTCGCCGCCGACCCGGACAAGGACATCTACCTCTACATCAACAGCCCGGGTGGCTCGGTGACGGCCGGCATGGCCATCTACGACACCATGCAGTACATCCCGAACGACGTCGTCACCATCGGTATGGGCATGGCGGCCTCGATGGGCCAGTTCCTGCTCACCGGCGGCACCCCCGGCAAGCGCTTCGCGCTGCCGAACACCGACATCCTGATGCACCAGGGCTCCGCCGGCATCGGCGGCACCGCCTCGGACATCAAGATCCAGGCCGAGTACCTCCTCCGCACGAAGAAGCGCATGGCCGAGATCACCGCGCGCCACTCCGGCCAGACCGTGGAGGCGATCATCCGCGACGGTGACCGCGACCGCTGGTTCACCGCCGAGGAGGCCAAGGAGTACGGCCTGATCGACGACATCATGTCTGCCGCCGCGGGCGTTCCGGGCGGTGGCGGCACCGGCGCCTGAGCCGGCACCCGCCCCCTTCCTCCCAGCCCCGCCGAACGCCACCAGGATGGTGAACACCCACATGAGCAACTTCTCCGCGAGCGGCCTCTACACCGGCCCGCAGGTGGACAACCGGTACGTCGTCCCGCGCTTCGTCGAGCGCACCTCGCAGGGCGTGCGTGAGTACGACCCGTACGCGAAGCTCTTCGAGGAGCGCGTGATCTTCCTCGGCGTGCAGATCGACGACGCCTCCGCCAACGACGTCATGGCGCAGCTGCTGTGCCTGGAGTCGATGGACCCGGACCGCGACATCTCCATCTACATCAACAGCCCCGGTGGTTCCTTCACCGCGCTGACGGCCATCTACGACACGATGCAGTTCGTGAAGCCGGACATCCAGACGGTCTGCATGGGCCAGGCGGCGTCCGCCGCGGCCGTGCTGCTGGCCGCGGGCACCCCCGGCAAGCGGATGGCCCTGCCCAACGCGCGCGTCCTGATCCACCAGCCGTCCGGCGGCACCGGCCGCGAGCAGCTCTCCGACCTGGAGATCGCGGCCAACGAGATCCTGCGCATGCGCACCCAGCTGGAGGAGATGCTGGCCAAGCACTCCACCCAGCCGATCGAGAAGATCCGCGACGACATCGAGCGCGACAAGATCCTCACGGCCGAGGACGCCCTGGCGTACGGCCTGGTGGACCAGATCGTCTCCACCCGTAAGAGCACCGCCGCGGCGGCAGCCTGACGGCTCCGCCTTCCCTTGGCACGGTGTGAACCGTGCCAAGGGGGGCCCGAACACGGGGCCCGGCAAGGTACCGTCGGATATGAGGCACCAGGAGCCGGCTGAACCAAGCCGCTCCCAGGCGAAGGGGAAGCACCTCGTGGCACGCATCGGTGATGGCGGCGACCTGCTCAAGTGCTCGTTCTGCGGAAAGAGCCAGAAGCAGGTGAAGAAGCTCATCGCAGGCCCCGGTGTGTACATCTGCGACGAGTGCATCGACCTCTGCAACGAGATCATCGAGGAGGAACTCGCCGAGACCTCCGAGGTGCGGTGGGAGGAACTCCCCAAGCCGCGTGAGATCTACGAGTTCCTGGAGGGGTACGTCGTCGGGCAGGAGCCCGCGAAGAAGGCCCTCTCCGTCGCGGTGTACAACCACTACAAGCGCGTCCAGGCCGGCGAGAACGGCGGCGCGCAGGGCCGGGACGACGCGATCGAGCTCGCCAAGTCCAACATCCTCCTGCTGGGCCCCACGGGCTCCGGCAAGACCCTCCTGGCCCAGACCCTGGCCCGCATGCTCAACGTCCCGTTCGCCATCGCCGACGCGACGGCGCTGACGGAGGCGGGCTATGTGGGCGAGGACGTCGAGAACATCCTGCTGAAGCTCATCCAGGCCGCCGACTACGACGTCAAGAAGGCCGAGACGGGCATCATCTACATCGACGAGATCGACAAGGTCGCCCGTAAGAGCGAAAACCCGTCCATCACCCGGGACGTGTCGGGCGAGGGCGTCCAGCAGGCGCTGCTGAAGATCCTGGAGGGCACCACCGCCTCCGTGCCGCCGCAGGGCGGACGCAAGCACCCGCACCAGGAGTTCATCCAGATCGACACGACGAACGTGCTGTTCATCGTGGGCGGTGCCTTCGCCGGCCTGGAGAAGATCATCGAGTCGCGCGCCGGCGCGAAGGGCATCGGCTTCGGCGCGACGATCCGCTCGAAGCGCGAGATCGAGGCCAGCGACCAGTTCCAGGAGGTCATGCCGGAGGACCTGGTGAAGTTCGGGATGATCCCCGAGTTCATCGGCCGTCTCCCCGTCATCACCTCGGTGCACAACCTGGACCGCGAGGCGCTGCTGAAGATCCTCGTCGAGCCGCGCAACGCGCTGGTGAAGCAGTACCAGCGCCTGTTCGAACTCGACGGCGTGGAGCTGGACTTCGACCGCCCGGCCCTGGAGGCCATCGCCGACCAGGCCATCCTCCGCGGCACCGGCGCGCGCGGCCTGCGCGCCATCATGGAGGAGGTCTTGATGTCGGTGATGTACGAGGTGCCGTCCCGCAAGGACGTGGCCCGCGTGGTCATCACGGAGGACGTCGTCCACAACAACGTCAACCCGACGCTGGTCCCCCGGGTCGTCAAGGACCCGGGCCGCCACGAGAAGTCCGCGTAGCGGCACGGACATCACACGAGGGCGCCCGCCCGGTTCCAGGAACCGGGCGGGCGCCCTCGTCGTACGCGTCAGTGCGGCGTCCGGGTCACTTGATCTCGACGCGGGCGTCCTTGCGGACCTTGGCGGCCAGTTCGGCGGCCTGGTCCAGGGGCAGTGACTTGCCGGTCAGGATGGCGGCCGGGTCCGTGGAGATGACGGACGCCACGGTGCTGTGGTCACCCCAGATGCACACCGGCATCTTGAAGCTGCTCGGCGCTCCGGCCGTGTCCGTGGCCGCGCCCATGTCGAACTCGGCCTCCTGGCACTTCATCACGCCGTTCTCGAAGCCGGCCGGCGTGAACTCCTGCGGGCTGCCGTTGAGCTTGATGCTCTCGCCGTCGGAGCCGGAGCCCTCCTCGGCGGACTTGTTCTTCAGCTCCGCGAACATGGCGTCGACGACCTTCTCCGGGTCCTCGATCTCGCCGTACACGCCGTTCAGCTGGAGCTGCTTGGCGGTCTCGGACGAGCCTGCCTTGTAGGCGCCCGTCACGTTCTGCGGGTTCTTGACGCCCCACTTGGCGGCGTCCTTGACGGCATCGGCATCCGCGGCGCTGGAGTTCCCCGACTCCTTCTTGTACTCGGTGGCGACCGTCTCGGGCGTCGTCAGCTTGTACTTCTTGCCGTCGTCCCCGACGGAGCTGCCACCGCCGAACACGAAGTACGCGCCCACGCCGATCGCCGCGACCACCGCGACCGCGCCGAGGATCAGGCCCGTCTTCTTGCCGCCGCCACCGGCCGGCGGCGGGGGCGGGGGGTAGGCGCCGGGGCCCGCGCCGTAGGGCTGCTGCGGGGGCTGGCCGTAGGGGGCCGGCTGGCCGGGCTGCTGGGGGTAGCCGTAACCCTGCGGCGGCACGCCCTGGGGCGGCGGGGCCTGCTGGGGGTAGCCGTAGCCGGGCTGGGGCTGCTGCGGGGGCTGGCCGTACGGTCCGGGCTGCTGGGGCTGTCCGCCGTACGGGCCCGGCTGGTTGTAACTCATTAAGGGGTTCCCCCTCCGAATGCTTATGCGTTCCTCACATCCTGGCTGAAACCCCTCCCACGCGGGACGGCGGGGGTCACACCGTTACCGAACATTCCCGTTTCAGTACGGGCCTGTGACACCTCTAAACTGTGGCCCGTGACCGAGAACACTCAGCAGCAGCCAGCATCCGTCCCCGAACTGCCGACCCAGTACGCGCCGGCCGAGGTAGAGGGGAAGCTGTACGAGCGCTGGGTAGAGCGCGGTTACTTCACGGCCGACGCGAAGAGCGAGAAGCCGCCGTACACCATCGTCATCCCGCCGCCGAACGTCACCGGCAGCCTCCACCTGGGCCACGCCTTCCAGCACACGCTCATGGACGCCCTCACCCGCCGCAAGCGGATGCAGGGTCACGAGGCGCTGTGGCTGCCCGGCATGGACCACGCCGGCATCGCCACCCAGAACAAGGTCGAGCAGCAGCTCGCCGAGGAGGGCAAGTCCCGCCACGACCTGGGCCGCGAGGAGTTCACCGAGCGCGTCTGGCAGTGGAAGGAGGAGTACGGCGGCAAGATCCTCGGGCAGATGCGCCGCCTCGGTGACGGCGTCGACTGGTCGCGTGAGCGCTTCACCATGGACGAGGGCCTGTCCAAGGCCGTCCAGACCATCTTCAAGCGGCTCTACGACGACGAGCTGATCTACCGCGCCGAGCGCATCATCAACTGGTGCCCGCGCTGTCTGACCGCCATCTCCGACATCGAGGTGGAGTACCAGGAGGACGACGGCGAGCTCGTCTCCATCCGGTACGGCGAGGGCGACGAGTCGCTCGTCGTCGCCACCACCCGCGCCGAGACGATGCTCGGTGACACCGCCGTCGCCGTCCACCCGGACGACGAGCGGTACAAGCACCTCGTCGGCAAGCGCATCAAGCTGCCGCTGACCGACCGCACCATCCCGGTCGTCGCCGACACCCACGTCGACCCGGAGTTCGGCACCGGCGCCGTCAAGGTGACCCCGGCCCACGACCCCAACGACTTCGCCATCGGCCAGCGCCACGGCCTGGAGTCCATGACGATCATGGACGAGCGCGGAGTCCTCACCGTCCACGGCCCCTTCCAGGGCCTGGACCGGTTCGAGGCGCGCAGCGCCGTCGTCGGCGCGCTCCGCTCGCAGGGCCGGATCGTCGCCGAGAAGCGCCCGTACGTCCACTCCGTCGGCCACTGCTCGCGCTGCAAGACCACCATCGAGCCGCGCCTGTCGATGCAGTGGTGGGTCAAGGTCGGCCCGCTGGCCCAGGCCGCCGGTGACGCGGTCCGCGACGGCCGGGTGAAGATCCACCCCGAGGACATGTCGAAGCGGTACTTCGACTGGGTCGACAACATGCACGACTGGTGCATCTCGCGCCAGCTGTGGTGGGGCCACCGCATCCCCGTCTGGTACGGCCCCGACGGCGAGGTCGTCTGCGTCGGACCCGACGACGAGACGCCCACCGGCGAGGGCTGGACGCAGGACACCGACGTCCTGGACACCTGGTTCTCGTCCGGCCTGTGGCCGTTCTCCACGCTCGGCTGGCCGGAGCGCACCCCGGACCTGGAGAAGTTCTACTCCACCGACGTCCTCCTCACCGGCCACGACATCATCTTCTTCTGGGTCGCCCGGATGATGATGTTCGGCCTGTACGCGATGGACGGCGAGGTCCCGTTCAAGACCATCTCCCTGACCGGACTCGTCCGTGACGAGCGCGGCAAGAAGATGTCCAAGTCCTTCGGCAACGTCGTGGACCCGCTGGACTGGATGGACGCCTACGGCTCCGACGCCGTCCGCTTCACCCTGGCCCGCGGCGCCAACCCCGGCACCGACGTCCCGATCGGCGAGGACTGGGTCCAGGCGTCCCGGAACTTCGCCAACAAGATCTGGAACGCCACCCGCTTCGCGCTGATGAACGGCGCCACGGTCGAGGGCCCGCTGCCGGACGCCTCCGCGATGTCGGCGACCGACCGCTGGATCCTGTCGCGGCTCAACAAGACGGTCGCCGAAGTCGACGCGTACTACGAGGACTTCCAGTTCGCCAAGCTGTCGGACGCCCTCTACCACTTCGCGTGGGACGAGGTCTTCGACTGGTACGTCGAGCTGTCGAAGACCACGTTCTTCGGCGGCGGTGAGCCCGCCAAGGTCTCGGCCCGCGTCCTCGGCGAGGTCCTGGACGTCACGCTGCGGCTGCTGCACCCGGTGGTCCCGTTCGTCACCGAGACGCTGTGGACCTCCCTCACCGGAGGGGAGTCCCTGGTCGTCGCCGACTGGCCCGCCGACTCCGGCTTCCGCGACGAAGCCGCCGAGCGCGAGATCGAGCTGGTCCAGCGGGTCGTCACCGAGGTCCGCCGCTTCCGTTCCGACCAGGGCCTCCAGCCCGGCCAGAAGGTCCCGGCCCGCCTCGCCCTCGACGGCACGGCGCTCGCCCCGCACGAGGCGGCCATCCGCCAGCTGCTGCGCCTCCAGCCGGAGGGCGAGGGCTTCCACGCCACCGCCTCCCTGCCGGTCGCCGGCGCCACCGTCGCGCTCGACCTGTCCGGCACGATCGACGTGGCGGCCGAGCGCAAGCGCCTCGCCAAGGACCTGGCCGTCGCGGAGAAGGAGAAGGCCCAGGCGACGGCGAAGCTCGGCAACGAGGCGTTCCTCGCCAAGGCGCCGGACAACGTCGTGGACAAGATCCGCACCCGGCTCGCCAAGGCCGACGAGGACATCACGCGCCTCCAGAACCAGCTGGCGAACCTCCCCGAGGCGTGATCCCCACGGCCGGGGGCGCGGGGCACACGCCTCGCGCCCCCGGCCGCCCGGCACCGGTCCGGGCGCTGTCGGTGGGGCTCCGTAGACTGGCCCTGTGAGTGAGCAGCCCCCGTCCAGCGACAGCGACGACTTCGACGACCTCGTGGAAGCCGAGACCACCCGAGACCCCGATCTGGCGGTGATCGAGGCCGGCAGCCGTACGCTGCGCGCCCAGGCCGGACCGCCCGGGGCCGACGAGGCGGTGCCCGCGCGGCCCGCCGACCCCGAGGTGGACCGGGCGCTGCGGGAGGTGGAGCAGGAGCTGGCCACCCGCTGGGGCGAGACTAAGCTGGAGCCGTCGGTGACGCGGATCGCGGCACTGATGGACGTGCTGGGCGAGCCGCAGCGCGCGTACCCCTCCATCCACATCACGGGCACCAACGGCAAGACGTCCACGGCCCGGATGATCGAGGCGCTGCTCGGCGCGTTCGACCTGCGCACCGGGCGGTACACCTCGCCCCACGTGCAGTCGATCACCGAGCGGATCAGCCTGGACGGCGCGCCGGTCGGCCACGAGCGGTTCATCGAGACGTACCAGGACATCAAGCCGTACGTCGAGATGGTCGACTCCTCGCAGGAGTACCGGCTGTCGTTCTTCGAGGTCCTCACCGGTATGGCGTACGCCGCGTTCGCGGACGCGCCGGTGGACGTGGCGGTCGTCGAGGTCGGCATGGGCGGCAGCTGGGACGCGACGAACGTGATCGACGGGGACGTCGCCGTCGTCACCCCCATCGACCTGGACCACACCGACCGGCTGGGCACCACGCACGCCGAGATCGCCGGCGAGAAGGCCGGGATCATCAAGCAGGGCGCCACCGTCATCCTTTCGCAGCAGCCGGTGGACGCGGCGCAGGTGATGCTGAAGAAGGCCGTCGAGGTCGACGCGACGGTGGCCCGCGAGGGCATGGAGTTCGGTGTCGTCTCGCGGGAGGTCGCCGTCGGCGGGCAGCTGCTGACGCTGCGCGGCCTCGGCGGTGAGTACGAGGAGATCTTCCTGCCGCTGTACGGCGCGCACCAGGCGCACAACGCGGCGGTGGCGCTCGCGGCGGTGGAGGCGTTCTTCGGCGTCGGCGCCCAGGAGGCGCGGACGCTGGACGTGGACCGCATCCGGCACGCGTTCGCCTCGGTGGTCTCGCCGGGCCGCCTGGAGGTGGTGCGGCGCAGCCCGACCGTGGTGCTGGACGCCGCGCACAACCCGGCGGGCGGGCGGGCCGCCGCCGAGGGCATCAGCGAGGCGTTCGGCTTCTCCCGGCTGGTGGGTGTCGTCGGCACGAGCGGCGACAAGGACGTCCGGGGCCTGCTGGAGGCGTTCGAGCCGATCTTCGCGGAGGTCGTCGTCACGCAGAACTCCAGCCATCGCGCGATGGACGTGGACGAGCTGGCCGCGATCGCCGTCGAGGTGTTCGGCGACGAGCGCGTGGTGGTCGAGCCGCGGCTGCCCGACGCGCTGGAGGCGGCCATCACCCTGGCGGAGGAAGAGGACGAGTTCGCCGGGGCGGGCGTCCTGGTGACGGGTTCGGTGATCACGGTCGGCGAGGCCCGGCTGCTGCTCGGGAAGGGCTGAGGTTTCTGATGCGTACGCTCTGCGCGTCCACGCTGATCGGCGAGTTCTTCGTGATCGGGTTCGCCGGTCTGGTGGCCATGAAGGACGACAGCCTGACGATGGGCACCGTGTGGACGGTGTGCGGTGTGCTCATGGCCCTGAGCGTGCTGCTGTGCGGCATGATCACCCGGCCGGGCGGGGTGCAGCTCGGCTGGGCGCTCCAGGTGGTGCTGATCCTGAGCGGTTTCGTCGTGCCGGTGATGTTCTTCCTGGGCGCGGTGTTCGCCGGGCTGTGGTGGGCGTCGGTCCACTTCGGCCGGAAGATCGACGTGGCCAAGGCGAAGTGGGCGGCCCAGGCGCAGTAGCCGCGCGCCCCGACCCGGGCGCGGTACCCGGGAACGTGCGCCCCGGTGGCCGGAAAGACCGGACCCCGTGCCGCGGCGCGGCGGCGCCCCTGTAGCCTCGGCTCACCGCACACGTATGCCTGCAAGGAGCCCTCACCCATGACCCAGCGCACGCTCGTCCTTCTCAAGCCCGACACGGTACGCCGCGGCCTGATCGGCGAGGTCATCGGTCGTATCGAGCGCAAGGCGGGCTGGGCCATCACCGCCCTCGAGCTGCGCCACCTGGACCAGGACACGCTGGAGCAGCACTACGGCGAGCACAAGGGCAAGCCGTTCTACGAGCCGCTGGTCGCGTTCATGTCGTCCGGGCCGGTCGTCGCACTGGTGGTCGAAGGCGAGCGGGTCATCGAGGGCGTACGCCAGCTGGCGGGGCCGACTGACCCGATCGCCGCAGCGCCCGGCTCCATCCGTGGTGATTTCGGCACCATCGTCCGGGAGAACCTGATCCACGCGTCGGACTCGGAGGAGTCCGCCATTCGGGAACTGAAGATTTTCTTCCCGGGCATTTCCTGACCCGCTGTCAGCCATACAGCGCTCATGACCTGGGGCGACCGATGGAATTTCGGTCGCCCTTCGGCATATGAACGCCACGACCGGGAACGCATCGCACCGACACATCGTCACCTATACAGAGGTGGGCCACCGCGCCGTGTCCGCGCAGGCGGGACTACGATGTGAATCTCCTCGCCACACACCCACCTCGCCGACCTGAGAAGCCGTCAACGCTCTAATTGGGAAGGCCCGACGCATCCTCATGGGAAACAAGGGGAACTCAATGTCGTTCATCGGCCGTGACATGGCTGTCGACCTCGGGACCGCCAACACGCTGGTGTACGTGAGGGGTCGCGGCATCGTCCTCAACGAGCCGTCCGTCGTCGCGATCAACACCAACACCGGCGGAATCCTGGCGGTCGGCGCAGAAGCGAAGAAGATGATCGGCCGGACTCCCGGCAACATCGTGGCCGTCCGGCCGCTGAAGGACGGCGTGATCGCCGACTTCGAGATCACCGAGCGCATGCTCCGCTACTTCATCCTCAAGATCCACAAGCGCCGTTACCTGGCCCGTCCGCGCGTCGTCGTCTGTGTGCCCTCCGGCATCACGGGTGTCGAGCGCCGTGCCGTCATCGAGGCGTCCACCCAGGCGGGCGCCCGCCAGGTGCACATCATCGAGGAGCCCATGGCCGCCGCCATCGGCTCCGGCCTCCCGGTCCACGAGGCCACCGGCAACATGGTCGTCGACATCGGTGGCGGCACCACCGAGGTCGCCGTCATCTCCCTCGGCGGAATCGTCACGGCGCAGTCCATCCGGGTGGCCGGTGACGAGCTGGACAACGCGATCATCCAGCACGTCAAGAAGGAGTACAGCCTCCTCCTGGGCGAGCGGACCGCCGAACAGATCAAGATCACCATCGGTTCGGCGTACGACCTGGACAGCGACGAGCACACCGAGATCCGCGGCCGGGACCTCGTCTCCGGGCTCCCCAAGACGGTCGTCATCTCGGCCGCCGAGGTCCGCAAGGCGATCGAGGAGCCGGTCAACGCCATCGTCGACGCCGTCAAGACGACCCTCGACAAGTGCCCGCCGGAGCTGTCCGGCGACGTCATGGACCGGGGCATCGTCCTCACCGGCGGCGGCGCCCTGCTGCGCGGCCTCGATGAGCGGCTGCGCCGGGAGACCGGCATGCCGATCCACATCGCCGAGGACCCGCTGGACTCGGTGGCGCTCGGCTCCGGCAAGTGCGTCGAGGAGTTCGAGGCGCTCCAGCAGGTGCTGGACGCCCAGCCGCGCAGATAGCGTGACCCACAGGTCAGCCGTACGGGTGCTGCCGGACCCGTACGGCTGATCGTTGATCCGGTTGCTCCGGTTGATATAACGGCACAACATTTCCTACGAGATTCCTACGAGGAAGGCACGGCCGCCCCACGTGAGGGACACACGAGAGAGCCGGCTGCTCCTGGTGCTGCTGGTCGCCATCGCGTTCGCGCTGATCACGGTGGACATCCGCGGCGGTGAGGAGTCACCCGTCGACGGCGCCCGACGGGCGGCCGCCACGGTCTTCGGCCCGGTCGAGGACAGCGTCGCGTCCGCCGTCAATCCGGTGGGCAACGCCATCGCGGCCGTACGGGACTCGGGCGACCGCCACAACCGCGTCGCGGACCTGGAACGGGAGAACGCCGCGCTCAAGGCGAAGCTCGGCAGCGACGACCGCAACCGCAGCCGCGTGCGGGAGCTCGACAACCTGCTGAAGAAGGCCGGCGCCGGCCAGTTCGGCATCAAGGCCGCCGAGGTCATCGCCATAGGAGCCGCCCAGGGCTTCTCCTGGACGGTGACCATCGACGCGGGCGCCCGGGACGGCATCAAGCGGGACATGACGGTCATCAACGGCGACGGGCTCGTCGGCCGCGTCACCACCGTCGGCCCCGGCACGTCCACCGTCCTCCTCGCCAGCGACCCGGACTTCACCGTCGGCACCCGGATGGAGCGGTCCGACGAACTGGGCTTCGCCACCGGCCAGGGCGACCGCCCGCTGTCGGTGCAGCTCCTCAACGGCAAGGCCAAGGTCAAGCCCGGCGACCGGCTCGTCACCTTCGGCTCCCGCGCCGACAAGCCCTTCGTACCCGGCGTCCCGGTCGGCGAGGTCGTCCGCGTCGACCCGTCCACCGGAAACCTCACGCGGAACATCTTCGTACGCCCCTACGTCGGCTTCAGCAAGCTCGACATCGTCGGCGTCGTCGTCCAGGCCCCGCGCACCGACCCCCGGGACACCGTGCTGCCGCCCAAGCCCACGCCCGAGCCGACCGTCACCGTCACGGTGACCCCGTCTCCCACCGGGGCGCCCAGCGGCGCACCGAGCGGGCCGCCCGAGGGGGAGTGACGCATGCGTTTCAACCGGATCCTGCTCTCCACGACCCTCGTCGTCGTCGCCCTGGTCCTCCAGGTGTCGATCCTGGCCCGCCTCCAGCTCCCCGGCGCCGTCCCCGACCTCCTCCTGCTCGTCGTCGTCGGCCTCTCCCTGGTGTACGGGCACGTCAGCGGCGCCCTCATCGGCTTCGGCGCCGGCCTGCTCGTCGACCTCGCCCCGCCCGCCGACCACGCCGCCGGGCGGTACGCCCTGGTCCTGTGCGTCATCGGCTACCTCGTGGGCCTCGCCAAGCCCGAGAACGGCCAGCTGCGGTCCGCCACCGGCCCCATGGCCATGGTGGTCGTCGCGGCCGTCGGCTCGACACTGCTGTACGCCGGCGTCGGAGCCCTGGTCGGCGACACCGCCGCCCGCCACGTCGGCCTGGTGTCCCTGCTGGTCACCGCCGTCATCTACGACCTGCTGCTCGCGCCCTTCACCGTGCCGTTGATCATGGCGCTCGCCAGACGCGCAGAGAACGATCCCCTCGCCGAGAACACCGGCTCCGGAAGTGATGTCGCCTCCGGCTTCATGGCGAACGGCACCGGCCTGCGGATCGGCGAACAGCGCGGCGTGCTGCGCATGAAGGCCGCCCGCAACCGGGCGGCGCGGGCCGGACGCATCAAGGGCGTCAAGCGACTGTGACCGAGGGGGCAACCGCGTCATGAGCAACATCCCCGAGACGGGCCGGACCCCCAGGGTCCAGATCCGGCTCATCGTCATCCAGGTCCTGGTCTTCTCCCTGCTCCTCACCCTCGGCGGCCGCCTCTGGTACCTCCAGATCCGGCAGGGCAAGGAGTACACCGACGAGGCGAAGAACAACCACGTCCAGCAGGTGGTCCAGCCCGCCGTGCGCGGCGCCATCCTCGACGCCCGCGGCGTCCCGCTCGCCGACAACGAGACCCGCCTCGTGGTCTCCGCGTCCCGCACCGAGCTGATGAAGATGAAGGACGACGGCAAGGGCGTCCTCACCCGGCTGGCCGGCGTCCTGGGCATGAAGCCCAAGGACGTCATGGACAAGATCCGCCTCTGCGACTCCAAGACCCCCCAGCCCTGCTGGAACGGCTCACCCTTCCAGCCGATCCCCGTCACCGACGAGGCCACCACCCAGCAGGCCCTCCAGATCCGCGAACGCGCCGAGGACTTCCCCGGCATCACCGCCGAGCCGACCGCCGTGCGCCGCTACCCCGCACCCGGCCGCGCCCGCACCGCGCAGGTCCTCGGCTACCTCTCGCCCGTCACCGACGAGGAGCTGGAGAAGGCGAAGGACACCGACTCGCCGTTCCTCCGCTCCGACATGGTCGGCCGCTCCGGCCTGGAACGCACCTACGACAAGGCCCTGCGCGGCAAGGCCGGGGTGACCCGCTACGAGGTCGACAACCTGGGCCGCGTCCTCGGCGAGGCCGAGAGCGACCCCGGCAGGCCCGGCTCCACCGTCGTCACCAGCATCGACGCCCGCGTCCAGGCCGTCGCCGAGTACGAGCTGTACCAGGCGATGAAGAAGGTGCGGGGCGAGACCGACAAGATCACCGGACGGCCGTACAAGGCCGACGCGGGCGCCGTCGTCGTCATGGAGTCCAAGACCGGCCGCGTCGTCGCCATGGCCTCCCAGCCCGACTACGACCCCAACGCCTGGGTCGGCGGCATCTCCGGCAAGGAGTACGCGAGGCTCACCGGCAAGAACTCCAACTACCCGCTGCTCAACCGGGCCATCCAGGGCCAGGCCCCGGCCGGCTCCATCTTCAAGGTGGTGTCCGCGAGCGCGGCCGTACGCGCCGGCTACCCCTTCGACGGCAGCTACAACTGCTCCAGCTCCTACAGCCTCGGCGGCCGGAGCTTCGCCAACTTCGAGTCCAAGGGCCACGGACCGATCTCCCTCGGCGAGGCCCTCAAGTTCTCCTGCAACACCGTCTTCTACGCCCTCGGCCACAAGGAGTGGCAGCGCGACGGCGGCCTCAAGGCGAAGAAGAACGCCAACGACTGGTTCTACCGGACCGCGCACGACTTCGGCCTCGGCTCCGAGACCGGCATCGACCTGCCCAACGAGGTCAAGGGCCGCATCCCGGACCGCCACTGGAAGCAGTCGTTCTGGGAGGCCAACAAGGACTCCTGGTGCAAGCAGGGCAAGAAGGGCGGCAGCTACGTCGAGCAGATCGCCTACGAGAGCTGCCTCGAGGGCAACCAGCTGAAGGCCTTCGACAGCATCAACTACGCGATCGGCCAGGGCGACGTCCTCGTCACCCCCATCCAGATGGCCACCGCCTACGCGGCCATCAGCAACGGCGGCACCCTCTACAACCCCACCATTGGCAAGGCCGTGATCAGCCCCGACGGCAAGAGCATCGAGGAGATCAAGCCCAAGCCGCACGGCAGGCTCCCAGTCGACGCCCAGACCGTCAGCGACCTCGACAAGGGGCTGCGCTCCGTCGTCGAGCCGGGCGGCACCGCGGCCTGGCGGTTCGGCGGCTGGCCGCAGGACAAGATCCCCATGCGGGCCAAGACCGGTACCGCGCAGGTGTACGGCAAGCAGACCACTTCCTGGTTCGCGACCTACACCGACGACTTCACCATCGTGATGACCATCTCCCAGGGTGGTACCGGCTCCGGCGCCTCCGGCCCCGCCGTACGCAACATCTACGACGCCCTCTACGGCCTCGACGACTCCGGCAAGCAGGACCTCAAGCGCGCCCTGCTGCCCAAGCCGCAGAGCACGCTGCCCAGGATCCAGCAGGACGGCACCATCGAGGCGCCGCCGATCAAGCCGTACGACCCCAAGTCACAGCTGGTCGACCCGGCCGAGCAGGCACAGGGGGAGGAGCCCCCGCCCGCCGGCCCGCCCCCGGTCTGGAGGGACTGACCCGCGATGACCGGAACCAACAACTTCTCCGTCTCCCGCTACGCGCCCGACCGCGGCGCCTGGGGCAGGCTCACCGCCCGCGACTCCATGGTCCGCAGGCTCGACTGGCCGCTGCTGTTCTCCGCGGTCGCGCTGTCCTTCATCGGCTCGCTCCTGGTGTGGTCCGCCACCCGCAACCGCACCGAACTCACCCAGGGCGACCCGTACGCCTTCCTCTTCCGCCACGTCCTCAACACCGGTATCGGATTCGCCCTGATGGTCGGGACGATCTGGCTCGGCCACCGCACCCTGCGCGGCGCCGTACCGGTGCTGTACGGCATCTCCGTCGTCCTGGTGCTGCTCGTCCTCACCCCGCTCGGCGCCACCATCAACGGCGCCCACGCCTGGATCGTGATCGGCGGCGGGTTCTCCCTCCAGCCCTCCGAGTTCGTCAAGATCACGATCATCCTGGGCATGGCGATGCTGCTGGCCGCCAAGGTCGACGCGGGCGACCAGCTCCACCCCGACCACCGCACGGTCGCCAAGTCCCTCGGACTCGCCGTCCTGCCCATGGCCATCGTCATGCTGATGCCCGACCTCGGCTCCGTGATGGTCATGGTCGTCATCGTCCTCGGCGTGCTGCTGGCCTCCGGCGCGTCCAACCGCTGGATCTTCGGACTCATCGGCGCCGGGGTCATCGGCGCGGTCGCCGTCGCCGCGCTCGGCGTGCTCGACCAGTACCAGATCAACCGGTTCGCCGCCTTCGCCAACCCCGAACTCGACCCGGCCGGCGCCGGCTACAACACCAACCAGGCACGCATCGCCATCGGCTCCGGCGGGCTCTACGGAGCGGGACTGTTCAACGGCCACCAGACCACCGGCCAGTTCGTCCCCGAACAGCAGACCGACTTCATCTTCACCGTCGCCGGCGAGGAACTCGGCTTCGTCGGCGGCGCCACGATCATCGCCCTCCTCGGCATCGTGCTGTGGCGCGCCTGCCGGATCGCCCGGGGGACGACCGAGCTGTACGGCACGATCGTCGCCGCCGGGATCATCGCCTGGTTCGCGTTCCAGTCCTTCGAGAACATCGGCATGACCCTCGGCATCATGCCCGTCGCGGGCCTGCCGCTGCCGTTCGTCTCCTACGGAGGATCGTCGATGTTCGCCGTGTGGGTGGCCATCGGACTGCTCCAGTCGATCAGGGTCCAGCGGCCCCTGGCCGCATAGGACCACGTCACCGCCCGCATGGACCGGCCCCTTCCGGGGCACTTGCAGGGGCATGGTGGCGGACACGAAACGCGAGATCGAGCGGAAGTACGAAGCGAACCCCGGCACGCGGCTCCCGGACCTCACCGGCGTGGGCGGCGTCTCGGACGTCGTGGACCGGGGCGTCGCCGAGCTGGACGCCGTCTACTACGACACCGACGACCTCCGGCTCGCCGCCGCGTCCATCACGCTGCGCCGCCGCACCGGCGGGAACGACTCCGGCTGGCACCTGAAGCTGCCGGTCGCCCCCGGCGTACGGGACGAACTGCGCGCCCCGCTGGAGGACGACGTGCCCGACGCCCTCGCCGCACTGGTGCGGGCCAGGACCCGCGGCGCCGCGCTCGTCCCCCTCGTACGGCTCCGCTCCCGCCGGGACGTCCGCCACCTCGTCGGCCACGACGGAGCCCTGCTCGCCGAGGCGGCCACCGACACCGTGCGCGCCGAGCTCCTCGCGCCCGGCGGCCGGAAGAGCGGCCGCAAGGGCCACCAGGAGGGCACCGCCACCGAGTGGACCGAGATCGAGGTGGAACTCGCCGACGACGGCGACCCCGCCCTCCTCGACGCCCTGGACAAGCGGCTGCGCAAGAAGGGACTGAAGTCCGCCGGCACCGCCTCCAAACTCCACAAGGCGCTCACCGACACCGGCCGCCTGCCCGCCCCGCCCCCGGACGAGGACGGCACCGCCGGCGGCCGCATCCTCGCCCACCTGCGCGAACACGCCGACAACCTGGTCACCTACGACGCCGCCGTACGCCGCGACCTGCCCGACTCCGTCCACAAGATGCGCGTCGCCACCCGCCGCCTGCGCAGCGCCTTCCGCACCTACCGCTCCGTCCTGGACCGGTCCGCCACCGACCCCGTCGCCGCCGAACTGAAATGGCTGGCCGGGGAGCTGGGCGTCGACCGCGACCAGGAAGTCCTCGCCGCACGCCTCACCGCCGGCGTCGACGCCCTGCCCGTCACCCTCCTCCTCGGACCCGTCCGGGGCCGCCTGCGCGCCTGGGACGGCGCCGGACGGGCCGGATCGCGCGGGCGCACCCTCGCCGTCCTCGACAGCGACCGGTACGCCGCCCTCCTGGACTCCCTCGCCGCCCTGCTCGCCGACCCGCCGCTGCGCCCCGCCGCCCGCAAGGACGCCGGGCCCGTCCTGCGCAAGGCGCTGCGGAAGGACCACGACCGGCTCGCCGCCCGCGTCGACCGTGCGCTCGCCCTCACGCCGGGGCCGGACCGGGACGTCGCCCTGCACGAGGCCCGCAAGGCCGCCAAGCGCGCCCGGTACGGGGCGGAGGCCGCCGCACCCGCGCTCGGCAAGCCCGCGAAACGGTTCGGCAAGCGGGTCAAGGCCGTGCAGAAGGTCCTCGGGGAGCATCAGGACAGCGTGGTCGCCCGCCGGACGCTCCGCGACCTCGCCGTCCAGGCCCACCTGTCGGGCGAGACGGCGTTCACGTGGGGCCTGCTGTACGGCCGGGAGGAGGCGCGGGCCGCGGAGTCCGAGCGGCGGCTGCCGGAGGTGTGGGCGGACGTGGACGCCGGGAAACCGCGGCGGCTCTGACCTTCCGCGGGCCGGGGTACGCTTGAGAGTCGCCCCCTGCCCGCTCATGAAGGTCTCTGATGTCCGAGTCGGTCTTCCCCCAGCTCGAAGCTCTGCTCCCGCACGTGCAGAAGCCCATTCAGTACGTCGGCGGTGAGCTGAACTCCACCGTCAAACCCTGGGACGAGTGCGACGTGCGCTGGGCGCTCATGTACCCGGACGCCTACGAGGTGGGCCTGCCCAACCAGGGCGTCATGATCCTCTACGAGGTGCTGAACGAGCGCGAGGGCGTGCTGGCCGAGCGTACGTACAGCGTGTGGCCGGACCTCGAGGCGCTGATGCGCGAGCACCGGGTGCCGCAGTTCACCGTGGACAGCCACCGGCCCGTGAAGTCGTTCGACGTCTTCGGCCTGAGCTTCTCCACCGAGCTGGGCTACACCAACATGCTCACGGCGCTGGACCTCGCGGGCATCCCGCTGGAGTCCAAGGACCGCACCCTCGACGACCCGATCGTGCTCGCCGGCGGCCACGCGGCCTTCAACCCCGAGCCGATCGCCGACTTCATCGACGCCGCGATCATCGGTGACGGCGAGCAGGCCGTGCTCGACATGACCGAGATCATCCGCGCCTGGAAGGCGGAGGGCCGCCCCGGCGGCCGCGAGGAGGTCCTCTTCCGCCTCGCGAAGACCGGCTCGGTCTACATCCCGGCGTTCTACGACGTCGAGTACCTGCCCGACGGCCGCATCGGCCGCGTCGTGCCGAACAAGTCGGGCGTCCCGTGGCGCGTGTCCAAGCACACCGTCATGGACCTCGACGAGTGGCCCTACCCCAAGCAGCCGCTCGTCCCGCTCGCCGAGACCGTCCACGAGCGGATGTCCGTCGAGATCTTCCGCGGCTGCACCCGCGGCTGCCGTTTCTGCCAGGCCGGCATGATCACGCGCCCCGTGCGGGAGCGAAGCATCACCGGCATCGGCGAGATGGTCGACAAGGGTCTCAAGGCGACCGGCTTCGAGGAGGTCGGCCTGCTGTCGCTGTCCTCCGCCGACCACTCCGAGATCGGCGACGTGGCCAAGGGCCTCGCCGACCGGTACGAGGAGGACAAGATCGGCCTGTCCCTCCCGTCGACCCGGGTGGACGCGTTCAACGTCGACCTCGCCAACGAACTCACCAGGAACGGCCGCCGCTCCGGCCTCACCTTCGCCCCCGAGGGCGGCTCCGAGCGCATGCGCAAGGTCATCAACAAGATGGTCTCGGAGGAGGACCTGATCCGCACGGTCTCCACCGCGTACGGCAACGGCTGGCGCCAGGTGAAGCTGTACTTCATGTGCGGCCTGCCCACCGAGACCGACGAGGACGTCCTCCAGATCGCCGACATGGCGATGAACGTGATCGCCGAGGGCCGCAAGGTCTCCGGCCAGAACGACATCCGCTGCACGGTCTCCATCGGCGGGTTCGTCCCCAAGCCGCACACCCCCTTCCAGTGGGCCCCGCAGCTGAGCGCCGAGGAGACCGACGCCCGCCTGGAGAAGCTGCGCGACAAGATCCGCGGCGACAAGAAGTACGGCCGCTCCATCGGCTTCCGCTACCACGACGGCAAGCCCGGCATCGTCGAGGGCCTGCTCTCGCGCGGCGACCGCCGCATCGGCGCCGTCATCCGCGCCGTCTACGAGGACGGCGGCCGCTTCGACGGCTGGCGCGAGCACTTCTCCTACGACCGCTGGATGGCGTGCGCCGACAAGACGCTGCCCGAGTTCGGCGTCGACGTCGACTGGTACACCACCCGCGAGCGCACCTACGAGGAGGTCCTGCCCTGGGACCACCTGGACTCCGGTCTCGACAAGGACTGGCTGTGGGAGGACTGGCAGGACGCGCTCGACGAGACCGAGGTCGAGGACTGCCGCTGGACCCCGTGCTTCGACTGCGGCGTCTGCCCCGCCATGCAGACCGAGATCCAGGTCGGCCCCACCGGCAAGAAGCTGCTGCCGCTGACGGTCGTCAAGTAGCCGTGTAACGTCCGCGCAACGGCCCGGCCGGGGGAGAAACCCCTGACCGGGCCGTTCGCGTCCTGCCGGGCATGGACCGCCAGGAAATGGACGCGCGCCGGCCCGAGGGGTGCCTGACGGCGGCCGTCAGGATGCCGGTACGGATCGTGGCGCTGCTCGTCGTCCTGCCCGTACGCCTCGTCTGGGACGCCCTCACCGCGTGCGGGCGGGCACTCGACCGGGTGGTGCTGCGCCCCCTCGGCCGGGTGCTGTACGCCCTGCTGATCACCCCGCTGGTGTGGCTCTACGCCCAGGTCCTCGCCCCGCTCGGGCGGGCGCTGGCGTGGCTGGCGGGGGCGCTGGTGGTGTACGGGCTGGTGAGGCCCGCCGGGTGGCTGTACCGGTGGATCCTGACGCCGCTGGGGCACGCGCTGGCCTGGCTGGGCGCGACCCTGGTCGCCGCACCGGCGCGGTGGCTGTACCGCTGGGTGCTCACCCCGGCCGGGCACGGTGTGGTGTGGCTGGCGAAGGCGCTGCTGGTGTGGCCGTGGGTGGCGCTGTGGACCTACGTCGTCGTGCCGGTCGTGCGGTACGGGATCGTCGTCCCGCTGGCCTGGCTGTTCCGGTGGGTGGTCGCCCCGCCCGCCCGGTGGCTGTACCGCTGGGTGCTCACCCCGGTGGGCCGGGAGATCCGGGACGCCGCCGTCATGGCGTGGCGGGCCGCCGGGTACGTGTCACGGGCCCTGGGGCGCGCCCTGAAGTGGCTCGGCCGGCACCTGCTGGGCCGGCCCGTGGCGTGGACCTGGCGGAACGTGTGCGTACCGGCTGGACACGCCCTGCGCGACCACCTGTGGCGCCCGGCCCGCGCGGCGCTCGCCGCCGCCCGCGTCACGCTGCGGCGGGCCCGCCTCGACGCGTGGCGGGCGCTGGCCGGCGGACCCCCGCCGGGGCGGCCTGGGGAACCCACCGGAGCACCGGCGCGTAGTCTGGGTAGTACAACGACTGCGCCCGGCGTGGCGCCCGCACCAGAGATCTCCCCGCGACAGCGGGGGTGAGCCGGGCGGGACCCCCGGGAGCCGCCCGAATTTTCGTGGGCGGAGCGCCACCGCGCCCGCCCCGCACCGAGGAGAAGAACCACTGGGCAAGCGACAGCCCGAAGGCCCGCCGCCCGCACCGGCAGTGCAGCGCATCCGCCTGCGCTACACCAAGCGCGGCCGCCTCCGGTTCACCAGCCACCGCGACTTCCAGCGTGCCTTCGAGCGCGCGCTGCGCCGCGCCGAGGTGCCCATGGCGTACTCGGCCGGCTTCACACCGCACCCCAAGGTCTCGTACGCCAATGCCGCACCCACCGGCACGGGCTCCGAGGCCGAGTACCTGGAGATCGCGCTCACCGCGCCGCGCGACCCGGAGAAGCTCCGCGCGCTGCTCGACGAGTCCCTGCCGGCCGGGCTCGACATCACCGACGCCGTCGAGGCCCGCACGCCGGGGCTCGCCGACCGGCTCACCGCCTCCGTCTGGGAACTGCGCCTGGAGCAGGTGGCGGCCGAGGACGCCGAACGCGCCGTCGCCGCCTTCCTCGCCGCGGACGCCGTCGAGGTGCAGCGCAAGACCAAGAACGGCATGCGCACCTTCGACGCACGGGCGGCCGTGGCGGACCTGGAAGCCGCACCTGCGCCGTCTGATAGGCCCGGACAGGGCCCTTGTGCGATACTGCGGCTGGTTGTTCGGCACGTGACACCTGCCGTACGACCCGACGACGTCCTGTCCGGTCTCCGAGCTGTGGCCGACCTGGCGCCGCCGGTCCCCGCAGCGGTGACCAGGCTGGCGCAGGGGCTCTTCGACGAGGAGTCCGGCACGGTGACCGACCCGCTCGCGCCCGACCGCGAGGCAGTCCTGGCCGCCCCACCCAAGGCCGCCGGACCCGCCGCCGCCCCGGAGCCGACAGGTGCAGGTTCCGCGTAGGGCGGTCGTCGCATCGCGGCCCTGGCACTCGGGAGCCACCTGGGTCGGGCCGCGTACACCCACAGGAGACTTTCGCCAGGCCGTCCGCACACCGCGTACGGAACCGGCGAGCCAGACATAACAGCTCCCGTGCGGCGCCGCGCCAGACGCGGCGCCCGGGAGCGTGACGGGAGAACCGCCCGCATGCTCGAGCCGAACGAAACCGGCACCGCCGGTAACCACAACGAAGAGAACAGCTCGCCCAGCGACACGCTGCCTCCGCGCCGCCGTCGCCGGGCCGCGTCGCGTCCCGCGGGACCGCCGGTCACGGCGGGCGCCGGGGACACGCCCGCCGGCGAGGTCGTCGTCGAGACGCCCGCCGCCGAGGTGGCCGACGTGGCCTCCCTCGCCGAGGCGCCGAACGAGGCGGCCGAGCCCGCTCCGGCCCGCCCGCGTCGCCGCGCCACCCGCAAGGCGACCGCCCCGGCGGGCGCCCCGCAGGCCGCCGAGACCGCGGAGGCTCCTGCGGCTTCCGCGCCGGAGGCTCAGCCCGAGGCGGAGGCGCCCGCCGCCCCGGCCCGCCGCCGTGCCACCCGCAAGGCGACCGCCCCTGCGACCGCCCCGCAGCCCATGGAGGCCGCGGAGGCTCAGCCCGAGGCGGAGGCGCCCGCCGCCCCGGCCCGCCGCCGTGCCACCCGCAAGGCGACCGCCCCGGCCGGTGCCCCGCAGGCCGCCGAGGCTCCCGAGGCGTCCGCACCGGAGGCCCAGCCGGAGGCGCCCGCCGCCCCGGCGCGTCGCCGTGCCACCCGTAAGGCCACCGCTCCGGCGGCCGCCCCGCAGGCCGCCGAGGAGCCGCAGGCCGCCCAGGCCCCGGTCGTCGCCGCCCCGGCTGCCGACGCCCCGGCCACCGAGGATGCCGAGGCCGCGCCGCGCCGCACCCGCCGCCGCGCCACCCGCAAGGCCACCGCCCCGGCCGGCGCCCCGCAGGCGCAGGCCCCGGCGGAGGACGAGACGGACACCGCCGAAGGCGGCGAGAGCCTGCCGGCCGCCACCGTCGCGCAGATCTCCTCCGACGAGGCGGGCGCCGAGGTCGCCGCCGCCGAGGAGGCCGCCACCCGCGGCCGTACGCGCCGCCGGGCCGCCGCCCCGCAGTTCACCGCCGAGCCGGCGAAGAAGCCCGAGCAGTCCCGCGGCCGCCGGGCCGCGCGCCCGGCCGTGCCGGTCTTCCAGGCCCCGGTCTTCACCGAGCCGATGTTCCAGACCCCGGAGACCGCCGCCGCCGCGGCCGCCGCCGAGGCCGCCGGGACGGAGGAGGCCCCGGAGGTCACCGAGACCCCCGCCGCCCCCGCACCCGCCGAGGCCGCCGCCGAGCAGCCCGAGACGGGTGGCCGTCGCCGCCGCCGTCGCCGTGGCGAGCCGGCCGAGCCGGCCGCCGAGGCCGAGCCGACCCGTACCGCCCCCGCGGCCGCTCCCGAGCCGGAGGCGGAGGCCGAGACCGACGCGGACGCCGAGGCGGAGGCCGGCGAGGGCGAGGAGACCGACGAGTTCGGTGACCGCCCCTCGCGCCGTCGCCGCCGGGGCGGCCGCCGCCGTCGCCGTGGTGACGCCACCGAGGCGGAGGAGGCCGAGGAGGCCGCCCGCGCCGAGGAGGAGGCCGACGGGGACGAGGCGGACGAGGACCAGGACGAGGCCGACGAGCACGAGGGCGGCACCCCGTCCGCGGCCGGCACCAGCAGCTCGCGCCGTCGCCGTCGCCGGCGCCGCCGCAGCGGTGACTCGGGCGCCGAGGGCGAGAGCGCGGGCGAGGAGGACGGCGTCCGTACGGTCGTCAAGGTCCGCGAGCCGCGTCCCGCCCGCGAGAAGGCCGAGCCGTCCGACGAGGTGCAGTCCATCAAGGGCTCGACCCGCCTGGAGGCGAAGAAGCAGCGCCGCCGCGAGGGCCGCGAGCAGGGCCGCCGCCGGGTGCCGATCATCACCGAGGCGGAGTTCCTGGCGCGCCGCGAGGCCGTCGAGCGCGTGATGGTCGTCCGCCAGAGCGGCGAGCGCACCCAGATCGGCGTCCTCGAGGACAACGTGCTCGTCGAGCACTACGTCAACAAGGAGCAGGCCACCAGCTACGTCGGCAACGTCTACCTGGGCAAGGTCCAGAACGTGCTGCCGTCCATGGAGGCCGCCTTCGTCGACATCGGCAAGGGCCGCAACGCCGTCCTGTACGCCGGTGAGGTCAACTTCGAGGCGCTCGGCATGGCCAACGGGCCGCGCCGCATCGAGACCGCGCTCAAGTCCGGCCAGTCCGTCCTCGTCCAGGTGACGAAGGACCCGATCGGCCACAAGGGCGCCCGCCTCACCAGCCAGGTCTCGCTGCCCGGCCGCTACCTGGTCTACGTGCCCGAGGGCTCGATGACCGGCATCAGCCGCAAGCTGCCCGACACCGAGCGCGCCCGGCTGAAGACCATCCTCAAGAAGATCGTCCCCGAGGACGCGGGCGTCATCGTGCGCACCGCCGCCGAGGGCGCGAGCGAGGACGAGCTGCGCCGTGACGTCGAGCGGCTCCAGGCGCAGTGGGAGGACATCCAGAAGAAGGCGAAGAGCGGCAACGCCCCGACCCTCCTCTACGGTGAGCCCGACATGACCGTCCGGGTCGTCCGCGACATCTTCAACGAGGACTTCTCGAAGGTGATCGTCAGCGGCGACGAGGCGTGGAAGACCATCCACGGGTACGTGTCGCACGTCGCGCCCGACCTGGCGGACCGCCTCCAGCGCTGGACCTCGGAGACCGACGTCTTCGCGACGTACCGGATCGACGAGCAGCTGATGAAGGCGCTGGACCGCAAGGTCTGGCTGCCGTCGGGCGGTTCGCTGGTGATCGACAAGACCGAGGCGATGATCGTCGTCGACGTCAACACCGGCAAGTTCACCGGCCAGGGCGGCAACCTGGAGGAGACCGTCACCAGGAACAACCTGGAGGCGGCCGAGGAGATCGTGCGCCAGCTGCGGCTGCGCGACCTCGGTGGCATCGTCGTCATCGACTTCATCGACATGGTGCTGGAGTCCAACCGGGACCTGGTGCTGCGGCGCCTGCTGGAGTGCCTGGGCCGGGACCGTACGAAGCACCAGGTCGCCGAGGTCACCTCGCTGGGCCTGGTGCAGATGACCCGCAAGCGGGTGGGCCAGGGCCTGCTGGAGTCCTTCTCCGAGACCTGCGTCCACTGCAACGGCCGTGGCGTCATCGTGCACATGGAGCAGCCGGCCTCCGCCGGCGGCGGTGGCAACGGCGGCAAGCGTGCCAAGAAGAGGGCGCGCGCCGCCGAGGCCGAGCTGGAGACGGCCGGCACCGAGACGGCAGTTACCGAGACGGAGACCGAGACCGAGGCCGAGCTCGCGGCGGAGGTCGCTCCGCCGGTGGCGGTCGAGGAGGAGTTCCGTCCGGACGAGGAGCTGTACTCCAGCGTCGCCGAGGCCGAGGCGGCCGCGGGCCGTGGCCGTTCGCGCCGCCGGGCGTCCCGCAAGGCGTCGGCCCCGGCCGGTGCGCCCAGGGCGGCCGCCGAGCCCGAGCAGCGGCCGGGCGTCGCCGAAGTGGCGCCCGAGGCCATCGAGGTGGAGGCCCTCCCGGCGCTCGCCACGGCCACCGCTCCCGAGGCGGCCACCGCCGAGACGGCCACCGCTCCTGAGGCGGCCGAGGTCACCGAGGCCCCGAAGGGCCGCACCCGTCGCCGCGCCACCCGCAAGGCGACCTCCCCGGCCGGCCCGCCGAAGCCGGTGGCCGCCGAGGAGGAGCCCGCGCCCGCGACCGCCCCGGCCCAGCCGGAGCCGGTCCAGGCCGAGCCCGTACCGGCCGAGGCGCCCGTGCAGGAGCAGCAGCCGGAGCCGCAGCCGGCCGCCGAGGAGGCCCCCGTGGCCGCCCCGCCGCGGGCGCGCCGCCGGGTGGTCCGCAAGGTCACCGCGCCGGCCGCTTCCCCCGCGGGCGCCGCGGAAGCCGCGGTCATCGTGGTGAGCAGCGGCACGCAGGCGGAGGAGCCCGCACCGGCACCGGACGCCGAGGCGGCCGGGACCGAGGCCGAGGCCACCGAGGCACCGGCCAAGAAGACCGCGGCGCGCAAGACGGCCAAGAAGGCCACGGCGAAGAAGGCGGCCACCAAGAAGACGGCCGCCAAGAAGACGACCGCGGCGAAGAAGACGACCGCCAAGAAGACGGCCACCAAGACGGCGGCAAAGACGGCGAAAACGGCGAAGACCGCCAAGTCGGCGTCGAAGGAGACCGTCACGGCCGAGCAGTAGCCCGCCCGCCGGGTTCGCCGTGACCGCTGTCACGGTGAACCCGGCGAACGGGGGCGGGCCGGCCGGCGAACAGTCGGTGAGCATCGTCGAACGTCCCGCGTTCCGCCCCGGATTACTCTGGGGCGGGCCCGGGACTTTGTTTCGGAATCGATGCCTCCAGCGGTTAACGGCCCCGAAATTGCCTAGGAAATTCCTGATAATGTGACGCCGGTCGCCGCCGTCGGCGGGCCCCGCCCGAAGACTAAGGCCGGTGACCGACCCGGTTCCGGGACAGACCGGTCCCAGCATTCCTCGGTAGGGCGTCGGCATCGCGCCGGAGGGGTAAGCGCGGCCTTGTGAGCGTCCGCGGGCACCCTTCAGACCTCTGCCACAAAGAGCTCTTGCGGTGTTCAAGGAGGACGTCCATGCCGAGCATCAACGAGCAGCCCATCCCCGCTGCCCGCCCGGTCATCGGTGAAGAAGAGATCGAGGCCGCCGTGCGCGTACTGCGCACCGGCCGCGTCGTACAGGGCCCGGAAGTGGCCGCCTTCGAGGAGGGATTCTCGGAGCTGGTCGACGGGCGCCACTGCGTCGCCGTCAACTCCGGTACGTCGGCGCTGCACCTCCTTCTGATGGCGCTGGACATCGGCCCGGGTGACGAGGTGATCGTCCCGTCCTTCTCGTTCGCCGCGTCGGCGAACGCGGTCCGCCTCGTCGGCGCCGACGTCGTCTTCGTCGACATCGAGGCCGACAGCTTCAACATCGACCCGGCCGCGGTCGAGGCCGCGATCACCCCGCGCACCGCCGCGATCATGCCGGTCCACATCTACGGCAACCCGGCCGCCATGGACAAGATCATGGCCATCGCGGAGAAGCACAAGCTCGCGGTCGTCGAGGACGCCTGCCAGGCGCACGCCGCGGCCCTGAACGGCACCCCGGTCGGCGCGTTCGGCTCCGGCGGCACGTTCAGCTTCTACCCGACGAAGAACATGCACAGCCTCGAGGGCGGCATGATCTCCACGGCCGACGCCGAGACCGCCCGCACCCTGCGCCTGCTGCGCAACCAGGGCATGGAGCAGCGGTACGCCAACGAGATCGTCGGCGCCAACATGCGCATGACCGACGTCGCCGCCGCCGTCGGCCGCGTCCAGCTCTCCAAGCTGCACGGCTGGACCGAGACGCGCATCGCGAACGCCGCGTACCTCACCGAGCACATCACCGCGCCGGGCATCGTGACCCCGGTCGTCGCCGAGGGCGCGCGCCACATCTACCACCAGTACACGATCCGGGTTCAGGGCGGTGACCGCGACGCCGCGATGGCGAAGCTCACCGAGGCGGGCATCGGCAACGCCGTCTACTACCCGACCCCGATCCACCGCCTGAAGCCGTACTGGGAGCCGGACCAGAAGGCCGGCCGCACCTGGGACCTGCCCGAGACGGAGAAGGCCGCCGCCGAGGTCGTCTCGCTGCCCGTCCACCCCTCGCTGACCCAGAACGACCTTGAGCGCATCGTCACCGCCGTGAACGCGCTGGGAGAGAACCTGTGACTGCTGCTGGACTGCGGGCCGGGCTGATCGGCCTCGGCTCGATGGGACGCCACCACGCCCGCGTACTGGCCGGGCTGGACGGCGTGACGCTCGTCGGCGTCGTCGACCCGATGGGCGACAAGAACGGCTGGGCCCAGGGCGCACCCGTCCTCGCCACCGTCGAGGAACTGATCGCGCTCGGCATCGACTACGCCGTCGTCGCCTGCCCGACCGCGCTGCACGAGGAAGTCGGCCTCAAGCTGGCCGACGCCGGTGTCCACGCGCTGATCGAGAAGCCGGTCGCCGACACCGTCGAGGGCGCCCGCCGCCTGGTCGAGGCGTTCGAGTCGCGGAGCCTGGTGGCCGGCGTGGGCCACATCGAGCGCTGCAACCCGGCGCTGCGCAGCCTCCGCTCCCGCCTGGAGGCCGGTGAGCTGGGCGACGTCTACCAGGTCGTCACCCGCCGCCAGGGCCCCTTCCCGCACCGCATCGCGGACGTCGGCGTGGTCAAGGACCTCGCCACCCACGACATCGACCTGACCGGCTGGGTCACCGGCCAGCAGTACACGTCGATCGCCGCGCACACGGTGTCCAAGTCGGGCCGCCCGCACGAGGACATGGTCTCCGCCGTCGGCCAGCTCTCCGACGGCACGATGGTCAACCACCTCGTCAACTGGCTGAGCCCGCTGAAGGAACGCTTCACGTCGGTCACCGGCGAGAAGGGCTGCTTCATCGCCGACACCCTCACCGCCGACCTCACGTTCTACTCCAACGCCGCCGTCGCCACCGAGTGGGAGGCCCTGCGCGCCTTCCGCGGCGTCTCCGAGGGCGACATGATCCGCTACGCCATCCCGAAGCGCGAGCCGCTCCTCGTCGAGCACGAGCTGTTCCGGGACGCGGTCCTCGGCAAGGGCGACGACATCTGCACGCTGCGCCAGGGTCTGCGTACGGTGGAGGTGGCCGCGGCCGTCATCGACTCCGCCGACCGCGGTGTCACCGTGCGGCTCACCCCGGAGGACGTGGCCAGTTGACCACACCCGATGTCACCGTCGTGGTAGCCGTGTACAACACGATGCCGTACCTCACCGAGTGCCTGAACTCGCTGGTGGGGCAGAGCATCGGGCTGGACCGGCTCGAGGTCGTGGCCGTCGACGACGGCTCGACCGACGACAGTGGCCGGGAACTGGACCGCTTCGCGGAGAAGTACCCGGACACAGTCAAGGTGATCCATCAGGCCAACTCCGGCGGCCCGGCCGCGCCCAGCAACCGGGCCCTGGAGCTGGCCACCGGTCGTTACGTCTACTTCATCGGCTCCGACGACTACCTGGGCAGCCAAGCCCTGGAGCGCATGGTGGCCTGTGCCGACGAGCACGGCTCCGACGTCGTCGTCGGCAAGATGGTGGGCACCAACGGCCGTTACGTCCATCAGGCGCTCTACAAGAAGAGCGACCCGGACGTCTCGCTGTACGAGTCGGCGCTGCCGTTCACGCTGGCCAACACCAAGCTCTTCCGCCGCGAGCTGGTGGAGAAGCACAAGCTGCGCTTCCCCGAGGACCTGCCGGTCGGCTCCGACCAGCCGTTCACCCTGGAGGCGTGCGTACGGGCCGCGAAGATCTCGGTCCTCGCGGACTACACGTACTACTACGCCGTCAAGCGCGGTGACGCCAGCAACATCACCTACCGGGCGAACCACCTGTCCCGGCTGCGCTGCACCGAGCGGATCATGCACTTCGCGGCCTCGCTGATCGAGGCCGGCCCGCGGCGTGACGCGGTCCTCAAGCGCCACTTCACCTGGGAACTCGCCAAGCTCGTCCAGGACGACTTCCCGGCGCTGGACGCGGTGACGCGGACCGAGGTGTGCGCGGGCATCGCGCAGCTGGCCGACGCGTACTTCACCGACGAGCTGCGCGACGCGATGGACGTCAAGCGGCGGCTGCGGATCTGCCTCGCCCAGCGGGGTTCCGTCGACGCCCTCGTACGGGCCATCGAGGACGAGGCCGAGCACGGCTCGCCGCCGCTGCTGCTGGAGGACGGGCGGGCGTTCGTCCGGTACCCCGGCTTCCGCGACCCGTCCGCCGGGCTGCCCGACCGGGCGTACGAGGTGATCGGCGAGGCCGTCCCGGCACGGCTGGCCGAGGGCACGGCGCTCGTGTCCGCCGAGTGGGACCAGAACGGCGACGACATGGCCGTGTCGCTGACGGTCCGCCTCGGGCTGACCGGCGACACCGGCTCCGCCGTGGTGAGGCTCGCCACCAAGGCCATGCCCAAGAGCGCCGACAAGCCCGGCGCCCGAAGGCTCCCCGTGGGCCACGAACTCCCCGCCTCGGTGGGGGAGTTCACCCGCGAACCGACCGAGGACGGCGAGGGCACCCTGCTCACCGCGCGCATCCCGGTCCCACCGAAGAGCGCCAAGCTCGGTGTGCGCGTGTACGCCGAGGTGGCAGGCTCGGTCTACGAGGTACCCGTGCCGGTCCGCGGCCGGCCGCTGCCCCTGGCCCGGCGCTGGCGGGAGAGGATCCCGTACCGGATCTCCGCCAACGCCAACCCCAAGGGCCGGCTGGTGATCACCACGGCCCCGCTCTGGGAGCCCGCGCTCGGCGCGGGCAGGCGACTGCGTCAACTGATGTCCCGTGTGAAGAGGAAACTGACCCGATGAATATCTGTGTAGTCGCGCTCGGCAAGATCGGCCTGCCGCTCGCCGTGCAGTTCGCCGCCAAGGGCCACAAGGTCATCGGCGCCGACGTCAACGAGAAGGTCGTCGAGCTGGTCAACGCCGGCACCGAGCCCTTCCCCGGCGAGCACGACCTCGACCGGCTGCTGAAGCAGACCGTCGACGCCGGTCTGCTGTCCGCGACCACCGACACCGCGGCCGCCGTCGCGCAGTCCGAGGCCGTCGTGGTCGTCGTCCCGCTGTTCGTGGACGCCGAGGGCACCCCCGACTTCGGCTGGATGGACGCCGCCACCAAGGCCATCGCCAAGGGCCTCAAGCCGGGCACCCTCGTCTCCTACGAGACCACCCTCCCCGTCGGCACCACCCGCACCCGCTGGGCGCCGATGCTGGAGGAGGGCTCCGGCCTCACCGCCGGCACCGACTTCCACCTGGTGTTCTCCCCGGAGCGGGTCCTCACCGGCCGCGTCTTCGCCGACCTGCGCCGCTACCCCAAGCTCGTCGGCGGCATCGACGAGGCGTCGGCGAAGCACGGCGTCGAGTTCTACGAGCAGGTCCTCGACTTCGACGAGCGCGACGACCTGCCCCGCGCCAACGGCGTGTGGGACCTGGGCACCGCCGAGGCCTCCGAGCTCGCCAAGCTCGCCGAGACCACCTACCGCGACGTCAACATCGGCCTGGCCAACCAGTTCGCCCGGTTCGCCGACCAGCAGAACATCGACGTCCTCAAGGTCATCGAGGCCTGCAACTCCCAGCCCTACAGCCACATCCACCAGCCCGGCATCGCCGTCGGCGGCCACTGCATCCCGATCTACCCGCGGATGTACCTGTGGAACGACCCGGAGGCGACCGTCGTGCGCTCGGCCCGCGAGGCCAACGCCGCGATGCCCGAGTACGCCGTCGACCTGCTGGCCGCCGCCTACGGCGACCTCAAGGACGTGAACGTGCTCGTGCTGGGCGCCGCCTACCGCGGTGGCGTCAAGGAGACCGCGTTCTCCGGCGTCTTCGGCACCGTCGAGGCCCTCAAGGCCCGTGGCGCCGTCCCGTACGTCTCCGACCCGATGTACACCGCCGAGGAGCTCGCCGCGCACGGCCTCACCCCCCACCAGGGCGAGAAGGTCACCGCCGCGGTCCTCCAGGCCGACCACGCCGAGTACAAGGAGCTGGCCGCCTCCGACCTGCCGGACGTCACCGTCCTGGTCGACGGTCGCCGCACCACCGACCCGGCCCGCTGGGAGGGTGTCCGCCGCGTCGTCATCGGCGGCTGAGACTCCCCGTACCACCGCACGACCGTACGACCCGACCGTGGCCCTGCCCCGCACATCCCGCGGGGCGGGGCCGACGCGCAGAAGGTTTCCCCATGACCTGGTTGATTACTGGCGGCGCCGGTTTCATCGGCTCCCACGTGGTGAAGGCGATGGCCGAGGGCGGCGAGCGGATCGTCGTCCTCGACGATCTGAGCACGGGCCGCGCCGAGCGGCTCCCCGACGGCGTACCGCTGGAGGTCGGCACCGTCCTCGACCGTGACGTCGTCGACCGTGTCCTCGCCGAGCACGCCGTCACCGGCATCGTGCACATCGCGGGCAAGAAGCAGGTCGCCGAGTCGGTCGCCAAGCCCCTGCACTACTACCGCGAGAACGTCGAGGGCCTCCGCACCCTCCTGGAGGCCGCCGCCGACGCCGGGGTGGCCCGGTTCCTGTTCTCCTCCTCCGCCGCCGTGTACGGCATGCCCGACGTGGACCTGGTCACCGAGGCCACGCCGTGCGCGCCCATCAACCCGTACGGCGAGACCAAGCTGGCCGGCGAGTGGCTGGTGACGGCGACCGGCCGGACGCACGGCATGGCGACCGCCTCGCTGCGGTACTTCAACGTGGCCGGCGCGGCCACGCCCGAACTGGGCGACGACGGCGTCTTCAACCTCGTGCCGATGGTCTTCGAGCGGCTCACCGCCGGCGAGCAGCCCCTGGTGTTCGGCGACGACTACCCGACGCCCGACGGCACGTGCATCCGCGACTACATCCACGTCGAGGACATCGCCTCCGCGCACGTCGCCGCCGCCCGCCGGCTCGCCGCCGACCCCACGGCCTCGCTGGTCCTGAACATCGGGCGCGGCGAGGGCGTCTCCGTCACGGAGATGGTCGGCCTCATCCAGGACGTCACCGGCCGCACCGACATCAAGCCGCACGTCACCGACCGCCGCCCCGGCGACCCCGCCCGGGTGGTGGCCTCCGCCGACCGCATCCGCGAAGAGCTGGGCTGGAGCGCCCGGCACGGGGTGCGCGAGATGGTCGAGTCCGCCTGGGCGGGCTGGCGACTGCGCCACCCGTAGGCACGACGGACACGGCGAAGGGCCCCGGGATCGCTCCCGGGGCCCTTCGCCGTACCCGCGCTCCGGCCTACTCCTCGCCGAGGAACAGCCTGTCGAACGCCTTGCTCACGATCGGCCAGTCCCACGTCGACAGCGCGTACTCGGACGCCAGCTTCCCGGCGTTCTGCCACGCCTCCTCGGTCGCCGTCGTCTCCAGGATCCGCTGCGCGGCCTCCTCCGTGGAGCCGACGACCCAGCCCTCCGGGTACAGCGTGCGGGCGCTGTTCGGCTTGCCCGCGTAGAACGGCCAGTCACGGGCGACCGGGACGGCGGCGCTCGCCGCGCCCTCCATCAGGCCCACGTGGCAGCCCTCGCGCACCGAAGAGGAGAGGATCACGCCGATCTCGGCGAGCGCCGACGGCACGTCGTCCGTCGGGCCGAGCTTCAGCACCACGCCCTCCTCGATGAGCGGGGCGATCTCCTTGTCGAACTGGCGCCGGTAGTCGCGGGTCGCCCGGCTGGTCTTCGGGTTCATGTCGCCGCCCACCAGCAGCAGCCGGTAGCGCTCGTCCTTCTCCCGCAGCCGCCGCAGCACGTCCACGGCCCACATCGGGTCCTTGGCGACCTGGCTGATGCCCACCAGACCCAGGTTGAAGCGGGCGTCGGCCGGCTTCGGACGGGCGAAGCCCGACAGGTCCATGGCGTTGTCGATCAGGTGCGCCCGCGGCGCGGAGTCCCCGCGCAGCATCGGCACCAGCGACTCGACGAGGTCCTTCACGTGCGGGGCGACGTAGATCAGGTCGTCGATCCGCGAGAAGTCCGTCATGTGCGGCCAGCGCGTGAACGCCTCGTAGCTGTGCAGACGCACCACGATCCGGGTGTCACCCGGGTCGATCGTCGTCAGCATCGCCGCCGGGCCCACCGACCAGTCCAGGAAGACGGTGTCCGCCCAGTCCAGGTACGGCCGCATCAGCCGCTCGACTTCCTCCTGGTACGTGCTGGTGCCGCCGGCCAGACGGTCCTCCAGCACCCGGCGGCCCGCCCACGCGATCCGCTTGAGCGCCTTCTGCGCCGCCAGGTCCAGGTACCGCAGCTCCACGCCCTGGTGGTTGCCGTACCGGTCCAGGATGTGGTGCAGGAAGTTGTCGTTGGCGCTGGTGGTGACCAGCAGCCGCAGCGGACGGTCCTTCGGCGCGGGCGCCGCCGGGGTCTTCCGGCCCTGCGGGCGCTTCATCACGCCCATGACCTTGGACCGGTACAGCGGCTCGACGAAGCCCTGCGCGTCCTTGGCCAGCGGCGACGACAACTGGTCGATGTGCAGCACCCGGTGGAAGCCCAGGAACAGCGCACGGTCCAGCGCGAACGACGCCTTCTCGTGGTCGCCCGCCGCGAACTGCGCGTCCGCGTGCGCCAGCTGGGCCGCGACCGCCTTGTCGAGGTCGCGCGGGTTGAGCCCCTTGGCGAGCTCCTTCATCACGGCCTCGTCCAGCAGCTGCGCCTTGAGCCCCAGGTCGGGGATCTTCGACGCGGCGGCGGCGAGCGCCAGGGCGGCGCCACTGGTGCGGCCCGCCCACTGCATGCCCTCGGCCACGTAACGGGACGTCGCGATGCGCACCTTCGGCGGCACACCGGGCGCCGTGACGGCCGTGCGCCACATCCGGGCGCCGACCGTGGAACGCATCACCGGGCGGGCGGTGGCGTGCCGCATGACGGTGGCCGGCAGGCCGTCCACCGAGCGGCGCACGTTCTGCTTGACGACGTCCATCGGCGGCAGGACGCCCCGGCCGGCCGTGGAGCCCTTCGCCTTGACCCGGTCGACGGCCTTCAGCGCCGGTGCCAGGCCGAAGTGGGCCTCCTCGACGCGGTAGTACTGCGCCAGGCGCCACACCGTGTAGACGGCGCCCGCGTCGAGCGCCACCAGGACGTCCGCCTTGCGGGCCAGCCGGCGCAGCACGCCGTCCCGCTCCGTCTGCATCCACACCTTCATGCCGCCCGGCGCCATCCGGGCCTTGCGGCGCAGCGCGGTGCTGCGGAAGTTGAGGTTGCGGGGGAGCTGGTGCGTACCGTCCAGCTCGGTGGCGGCGAGGTCCTCGGCGACCGGCTCCAGGTGGAACGTACCGGCGAGGTACGTCTTCGCGCCCGCGGCGCGGAACTTGCGCACCGAGTCGGCGAACACACCCAGCTGGGGGCGGACGCTGGCGATGAACAGGACGTTGGTCACAGGGACGGTCCTCCGGCGACGATCTGGTTCTGGGCGAGGCCGGTCGCGTCCGCGGTGTCCGTCGCCTCCGCCTTCAGGGCGGTGTAGTCGTCGATCAGCTGCTTCACGGCGGAGGTCATCAGCGCCTCACGGGTGAACTGGTCGGCGTGCGCCATGGCTTCGGCGTGCACCTCGTCGCTGGTCTCCACCGCCATGTGCGCGGCCTTGACGAACGACTCGGTCAGCCCCTCCTCGTCGATGCCGACGGCACCCGTCCACAGCGGGTGGCCGCGCAGCACGTTGGAGGCGTCGTGCTCGACGACGTGCGCCGAGACGATCGGCAGACCGGTCGCCATGTACTCGTAGACCTTGCCGGAGGTCACGTACCGGCCGCCGATGAGGATGAGGACCATCGCGTCCCAGCGGGCGTAGATGGACGCCACCTCGGCCTTGGCGGCGGGGCCGCCGAAGCGTACGCCGTCGACCTCGGCCTGCTTGAGGACCTCGGCGTGCCGGTTGGCCTCGCGGCCCGAGCCGTTGCCGATGTGGCCGCGCACCTCGAAGGTGGCGTTGGCCAGCAGCGGCTCCTTCTCGCGGGCGGCGCGCCAGGCGTTCAGCACGGTCTCCAGGTGCGGGACCGTGAAGTTGACCGTGCCGAGGTAGCCGAATGCCAGGCCCGCCTCGGGGTTGGCGCGGTGCGCCTTGCCCGGCGAGCTGTCGGCGTCGTAGCCGTTGCGCACCACGTGGACGCGGTCGGCGAAGTCCGGGTAGCGGGTGCGGTAGTGCTCCGCGATCGGGTCGTTGACGACCCACAGGGACAGCGCGTTGTCGAGGATCTTCTGTTCCCAGACGCCCTCGGCGGAGTCGCGGGCGAACGCCTCGACGCCGTCGATGACGTCGATCGACCAGCCGTCGCGGAAGTCCACCGCGTACGGCACCTTCGCCTCCTCCCACAGCTTCCACGCCGCGGCGAGGTTGACGTAGGGGACGCAGCTGGCGAGCAGCAGGTCGGCCGGGTGCTCGCCGTGGATGCGGAGCACGGCCCGCTCCAGGTCCTCGCGCCACTCACCGAAGTTGGGCTCGGGGAACGGCTCCATCTGGCGGCGCCGCAGGCGGGTCACCCAGCCGTTCGGGTTGAGGGCGCGGTCCTCGTTGTAGAGACGGATGTCCGTCTCCAGGTCCTCGCGCACCAGCGGCAGTTCGACGATCTTGATCTTCGGGTCGACCTGCTCCAGGAGGGTGAGGTCGACGCCGGAGTCCCTTTCCCACGACTCCTGCGCGATGGTGACGACGGTGACGTCCCAGCCCTCGTTGATGAACTGGTTCGCGGTCTCGCGCATGCGGTACGCGCAGCTCTTGGCCGCGGGAGGGAAACCGATGGCGAGGTAGATCACGTGGGGCCGCTTGCCTGTCGCGGGCAGCCCGGACCTGGGAGACGCTGACATAACCGGTGACGCTAGCACGGTGACATGTACGGAAAAGTGCCTCGTGAGAGGACCTGTCCGGTCACGCGTGCCGGCTGCCTCCCTTCCACTCTTCCATGATCCGGACGACGTTCTGGGCGGCCCGGCCGTCCCCGTACGGAGTGCCCGGGTCGGCCGTGGGCACCGCACGGGTCACGGTCGCCGCCCACTCGTCGGCGGACAGCGTGTGCGGGTCGGGAACAAGGACGTTCCAACCCGTGTCCACGGTTTCCACCCACTCCGTCTCGGGACGGATGGTGGTCGTGATGCGCTCCAGCAGGAACGCTTCCTTCTGCAGACCGCCCGAGTCGGTGACCACGCCCGCCGACGCCTCCACGGCCGCGACCAGACCGGCGTACGGCAGCGGACGGCCGACGTGCACCGAACCGGTGTTGAGCTCGATGTCGTGCGCCTGGGCGCGCGAGACCAGCCGCGGGTGGGCGAGCAGCGCGACGGGCAGCGGCAGCCCCGCCAGCGAGTCGATGATCGCCCGCAGGCGCTCCGGGTCGTCCGTGTTGTCCGGCCGGTGCAGCGTGGCCAGCAGGAACGGCTCCGACGGGTCGATGCCCTCCGGCAGGGCCGGGGCCGCGTGCTTGCCCGCCCGCACGTCGTCCCGGATCTTCAGGCAGATGTCGACCATCACGTCACCGGCCAGCACGGCACGGTCCTTCAGGCCCTCGTCCGCGAGGTGGCGCATGGCCTCCTCGGTCGGCGCGAGCAGGACGTCGGCGCAGTGGTCCGTCAGGACGCGGTTGTGCTCCTCCGGCATACGCCGGTTGAACGAGCGCAGGCCCGCCTCCAGGTGGGCGACCGGCAGGTGCATCTTCACGGCCGACAGCGCACCGGCGATCGTCGAGTTGGTGTCGCCGTACACCAGCACCCAGTCCGGCTTCTCGCGCTCCAGGACCGGGTCGAGCGCCGAGAGCACGGCGCCGGTCTGGACGCCGTGGCTGCCGGAGCCGACACCCAGGTGGACGTCCGGGTCGGGGATGCCGAGGCCCTCGAAGAAGACGTCGGAGAGGTCGGCGTCGTAGTGCTGCCCGGTGTGCACGATGAAGTGCTCGTGCTCCGTCTCGGCGAACGCCGCCGCGATGGGGGCGAGCTTCACCAATTGGGGACGTGCGCCGACGATGCTGATGACTTTCACTGAGCACTCTTCTTCTACTGGGACAGGTCAATGAGGGAGGCGTGCCGTGCCATCGTAGGCAATGGCGCGGATGACCAGGCCCGCGGCCGGAGCACGGGCCGGAACGACGACGTCCGACGGCCATGGTCAGACATGGTCAGAAGGTGCCTGTACACCCGCGAACACCTGGGATAACAATTCCGTGAACAGTTGACGGCGAGGTTTCGCGGCGGTTCCCGGGGGCGTACGGCGGGCTCCTCCAGAGGCGTACGGGGGTGGTCTCCCTCACGGTCGTACGGAGCGGGGGCCCAGGCACTCGGCGCCGTGCTCCGCCACGCGCCGGCGCAACTCCCGGTCGGCCGTCACCACCACACAGCGGCGCCCCGCCGCGCCCGCCTCCGCGGCCAGCTCCACGATCCGGTCGTCGCCGCTGCCCGCCGCCTCGTCGACCCCCACCCCCGGCACCGGCTCCACACCCCGCGCCCGGCCCTCCACGACCAGCACGACGTCCAGCGGACCGGGATGCCCGGCCACCCCTTCGGCGGCGTACGGCACCAGCCGGTCACGCAGCCGCTCGGCGGCCCCGCGGCGGTCCCGCCACCAGCCGTCCGGCACCGATCCGACGACGTTCGCGCCGTCCACGACGAGGAGAGTCAGCACCGTACGAGGGTCCCACGCGGGGGAGCGACGAGCGTCCCTCGCGGGGGAGCGACGAGGGCCCCTCGCGGGGGAGCGGGGGACGCGCGCCAAAATGCTATCGTCGCGCAAGCTTGGGGGAGCTCGCGTGAACTGTTTGAACTGTTCAGGGGAAGGTCGGCGGTGAGCCATGGCGGTGTGGTCCGCGCGGAAATCCAAGCGTCCTGCGGACGCCCCGTCGAGCCGTAGCGCCGCCGGGGCCGGCGCCCCGCTTCCCGGCGCCTCCCTCCCGGCCACCACCGACTGGCTGGTCCGCGGCAAGGACGGCCGCCTCACGGCGTACGCCCCCGTCGACGGCGCCGTGCTCCGCTGGACCGAGAAGCACCCGGGCGGCCCCGACTGGACCGGCCCCGAGACCATCCCCGCCCCCGGCATCGTGCCGCACCTGTCCATAGCCCAGGGCCCCGACGGATACGTCCACCTCGTGGCCCTGCGCCGCACCCGCGGCGCGGACGGCACCCCCACCGCCGACGTCGTCTTCGCGCTCCAGTACCAGTCCGGCCTGGCCGTCCGCGACTGGGCCGTCGTCGGCAACCCCTACCCGAACGACCCGGAACTCGCCGCGCAGATCGGCACCCCCGCGGCCGTCGTCGACTCCGAGGGCTCGCTGCACGTCTTCGTGCGCAACGTGGGCGGCGGGATCTGCGGGCGCTCCTCCGTGCCCTCGGGCAAGTGGAACAAGTGGGCCGACCTCAAGGGCAGCGGGATCACCGGGCCCATCCGCGCGTCGATCACCACCGACGGCCTGATGGAACTCGTCGCGCCCGCCGAGGACCACGTCCTGCGCTGGACCCAGGAGACCAAGGGCGTCAAGTTCCAGCGCGCCGAGGACGTCCCGGCCCGGCCCCAGCCCGCGTCGCTGTCCACGGAACGCACCGGCAGCGGCCGCCTCACCCACTACTGGCACGACGCCGAGGACGGTACGGTCCGGGCCTGGCGCCCCTCCGACAAGGCCCCCTCCGTCCTGGGCGCCGGCGCGGGCACCGGTCCGGTCGCCCTGCTCCGCACCGCCGTCGACGGTCACGACTGCACGATCATGGCCCGCCGGGACGCCGCGACGGGGCGCCCCGCGCTCGCCGCCTACCCCACCGAGGACGAAGCCCTCGGCGCCACCTGGACGCTCACCGGCGACCCCTGCGTGGGCGCCCCCGCGCTGAACCTCGACGGCCGCGGCCGCGTGGTCATGGCCGCCTTCGGCACGGACGGCACCCTCCGCGTCGCCCGCCAGAAGCCCGAACCGGGCCTGGCACTGGAGGCGTGGACGCGAGCCTGAGCCTCGCCGGTCTCGTCGCGGGCAATCGTCCCGCCCCCGCCCCCGCCACGTTGTGGGCCACCCCCCGCCGGTCTCGTTGTGGGCAATCGTCCCGCTGGGGCTCCCACCCTCGCCCCCCGTTGTGGGCAATCGTTCCGCAGGGCGGAACGGGTGGGCACAACGGGACCGGGGCGCCTGTTCCCGGTTCGCCTGCGGGCGGTGCCTCGTGCCGGTGACCCCCGGTGGGTGGGGGCGTGGCCCCTCCGGGCTCGCCTCCTCGGGGCCGGCGGCCTCGGGTTACGGGGATAGGGAGCCCCGGTGACGCCGCCAACCCCTGCGGGGGCGACCCTGCACGGCCCCACCCCGGGTACGTCGCCGGGTGCGGGGCGGTGGGTGGTTGGCACGGCTCCGCCCCGGTGCGTTGCCGGGTGCGGGACGGTGGGTGGGGGCACGGCCCCCCGGGTGCGTCAGGCGCGTTCCGTGAGCGTGCCGTCCTTCTCGTCGTACAGCGCACCCGTCTTCGGGCACTCCCAGACGCCCGGCTCGCCGGCGCGCTCCACCAGCTTGACGCCGGACCGGCCGACCCAGCCGATCCGGCGGGCCGGGACGCCCACGACCAGCGCGAAGTCCGGTACGTCCTTCGTGACGACCGCCCCCGCGGCCACCATCGCCCAGCGGCCGATCTCCAGCGGCGCCACGCACACCGAGCGCGCGCCGATCGAGGCGCCGTCGGCGATCCGTACGCCCACGGCCTCCCAGTCGCCGCCGCGCTTCTGCTTGAAGTCGGGGTCGACGGAGCGCGGGTTGTGGTCGTTGGTGAGGACGACGGCCGGGCCGATGAAGACACCGTCGCCGAGCTCGGCCGGCTCGTACACCAGGGCGTAGTTCTGGAGCTTGCAGTTGTCACCCATGCGCACGCCCGTGCCGACGTACGCACCGCGACCGATCACGCAGCCCTCGCCGAGCTTCGCTCCCTCGCGGATCTGCGCGAGCTCCCACACACTGCTCCCGGCGCCGATCTCGGCGTTGTCGGCGACCTGCGCGGTGGGCTGGACCCTGTAATTCACTGTGCTCTGCCTTCCGGGATGCGTCTTCGCCCGGCGAGCATACGGCCAGCCGGGTGGCGCCCGGCCGGTTTGACCCCTCGGAGCGCTGACCGTAACCTTGACCGTCGGCGTGTTTCCATGCGCGCCAACTCCTGAGCACCTCCCTCCCGGCCTCGGGTCGGGAGAGGCCGCTCGTCCCCAGGACAGTCACGGACCTCGCCGGTCCGTGCGAGCGGCTGGCATCAGGGGTTTCCGTTCCGAGCGAGAGTGAGATCCGCGTGTACGCCATCGTGCGCAGCGGTGGTCGCCAGCACAAGGTTGCTGTCGGCGACATCGTTGAGGTTGACAAGATTTCCACTGCCAAGGTTGGCGACACGGTCGAGCTCTCGACCCTGCTCGTTGTCGACGGCGACGCTGTGACCAGCGACCCGTGGGTGCTGGCCGGCATCAAGGTCACGGCCGAGGTCGTGGACCACCACAAGGGCGCCAAGATCGACATCCTGCGCTACAAGAACAAGACCGGCTACCGCCGTCGTCAGGGCCACCGCCAGCAGTACACGGCGATCAAGGTCACGGCGATCCCCACGGCTGCGAAGTAAGGGACTGAGGAGACATGGCACACAAGAAGGGCGCATCGTCCACCCGGAACGGTCGCGACTCCAACGCTCAGCGGCTCGGCGTGAAGCGCTTCGGCGGTCAGGTCGTCAACGCCGGTGAGATCCTGGTCCGCCAGCGTGGCACCCACTTCCACCCCGGTTCGGGTGTCGGTCGTGGTGGTGACGACACGCTGTTCGCGCTGCAGGCCGGTGCGGTGCAGTTCGGCACGTTCCGTGGCCGCAAGGTCGTGAACATCGTTCCGACCGCTGCCTGATCCACTTTCGCGGAGGCGGACCTCACTTCCCGTACGGGAAGCGGGTCCGCCTTTCGCGTGTTAACACGTAGACATTTCCGTACGTACTGGAGGCACAGAACATGACCACCTTCGTGGACCGCGTCGAGCTGCATGTCGCCGCGGGTAACGGAGGCCACGGCTGTGCCTCCGTCCACCGTGAGAAGTTCAAGCCGCTCGGCGGCCCCGACGGGGGCAACGGCGGCCGGGGCGGTGACGTGATCCTGGTCGTCGACCAGTCGGTCACCACGCTCCTGGACTACCACCACTCGCCGCACCGCAAGGCCACCAACGGCAAGCCCGGCGAGGGCGGCAACCGGTCCGGCAAGGACGGCCAGGACCTGGTCCTGCCGGTGCCGGACGGCACGGTCGTCCTCGACAAGAACGGCGAGGTGCTGGCCGACCTGGTCGGGCACGGCACGTCGTACGTCGCGGCCGAGGGCGGCCGCGGCGGGCTCGGCAACGCCGCCCTGGCCTCCGCCCGCCGCAAGGCGCCCGGCTTCGCGCTGCTGGGCGAGCCGGGCCGGTCGGGCGACATCGTCCTGGAGCTGAAGACCGTCGCCGACGTCGCGCTGGTGGGCTACCCCAGCGCTGGCAAGTCCTCGCTGATCTCCGTGCTGTCGGCCGCGAAGCCGAAGATCGCCGACTACCCGTTCACCACGCTCGTGCCGAACCTGGGCGTCGTCACCGCCGGCTCGACCGTCTTCACCATCGCGGACGTGCCGGGGCTCATCCCGGGCGCGAGCCAGGGGCGTGGGCTCGGCCTGGAGTTCCTGCGCCACGTCGAGCGCTGCTCGGTGCTCGTGCACGTCCTGGACACGGCGACCCTGGAGTCCGACCGTGACCCGGTCACGGACCTGGACGTCATCGAGGAGGAGCTGAAGCAGTACGGCGGCCTCGACGACCGCCCCCGGATCGTCGTCCTCAACAAGATCGACATTCCGGACGGCAAGGACCTCGCCGACATGATCCGCCCCGACCTGGAGGAGCGCGGCTACCGCGTCTTCGAGGTCTCGGCGGTCGCCCACATGGGCCTGAAGGAGCTGTCCTTCGCGCTGGCCGAGATCGTCGGCAAGGCCCGGGCGGCCAAGCCGAAGGAGGAGGCCACCCGGATCGTCATCCGCCCGAAGGCGGTCGACGACGCGGGCTTCACGGTCACGCAGGAGGAGGACGGCCTCTTCCGCGTGCGCGGCGAGAAGCCGGAGCGCTGGGTGCGCCAGACGGACTTCAACAACGACGAGGCCGTCGGCTACCTGGCGGACCGCCTCAACCGCCTCGGCGTCGAGGACCAGCTGATGAAGGCCGGCGCCCGCGCGGGCGACGGCGTGGCCATCGGCCCCGAGGAGAACGCGGTCGTCTTCGACTGGGAGCCCACGATGATGGCCGGCGCGGAGATGCTCGGCCGCCGTGGTGAGGACCACCGCCTCGAGGCCCCGCGCCCCGCGGCCCAGCGCCGCAAGGACCGGGACGCTGAGCGGGACGAGGCCCAGCGCGAGTACGAGGGCTTCGAGCCCTTCTGATCCTTCGGGAGCTCTCCCACGCCCCGGGGTGCCGCCGTGCACCCCGGGGCGTCGCTGTGCGTAGCGGACGGTCGCGCAGGGGCGCCGGTGTGGGCGCGGTCGAAAAAAGCGTATGAATTCCGGTTTACGTCGCTCCGACCGGACAACCTGTGGCCAAGGATCACCGTCTTGTCTCCGGGGGCGGGACCACGGGTGTCCCGGCTGACTTGAACGGAGCGTTGATGAAGGTCTCCTTCCTCATCCACACCATTTACGGCATCGGCGGCACCATCCGCACCACGCTCAACCTCGCGGAGGAGCTGGCCGGGCGCCACGAGGTGGAGATCGTCTCCGTGTTCCGCCACCGCGACGAGCCGCTGTTCGCGATCGACCCGCGCATCACCGTCGTCCCGCTCGTCGACACCCGCCCGTCCTCCCCGGCCAACGAGAAGAAGCACGAGCTGCACCTCCGGCCCGCCGAGCACTTCCCGCGGAACGAGGCCCGGTACGCGGAGTACAGCCTCCTCACCGACGAACGCGTCCGCGCGCACTACGCCGGAGCCGGCTCCGACGCCGACGTCGTCATCGGCACCCGCCCCGGGCTCGTCGCCTACGTCGCCGCGTTCGCGCCCGCGAGCGCCGTGCGCATCGGGCAGGAGCACATGACGCACAACCACCACAAGCCCGAGCTGCGGACCGAGATGGCCGGGTTCCTCAAGGAGCTGGACGCGTTCGTCACCGTCTCCGAGGGCGACGCCGCCTCCTGGCGCGAGCGGATGCCCCTGCCCGGCACCCGCGTGCTCGCCATCCCCAACAGCGTGCCCGAGCCGGTCGTCACCCCCTCCGACACCTCGGGCACCACGATCGTGGCGGCCGGGCGGCTGGCGTCCGAGAAGCAGTACCACGTGCTGATCGAGGCGTTCGGCAAGGTCGCCGTCCAGCGCCCCGGGTGGACCCTGCGCATCTGCGGCTGGGGCAACCAGAAGGACCGGCTCCGCAGGAAGATCGACCAACTGGGGCTGTACAACAGCGTGCACCTCATGGGCCCGCGCTCGCCCATCGAGCCCGAGTGGGTCAAGGGCGCGCTCGCGGTGTCCACGTCCCGGCACGAGTCCTTCGGCATGACGCTCGTCGAGGCGATGCGGTGCGGGCTGCCCGTGGTGTCCACCGACTGCGACTACGGCCCCCGCGAGATCATCCAGGACGGCGAGGACGGCTTCCTCGTACCTGTCGGCGACGTCGACGCCATCGCCGCCGCGCTGATCCGGCTCATCGACGACCCCGGTCTGCGCCGCCGCATGGGCGCCGCCGCCCGCGCCAACGCCCGCCGTTTCGCCCCGGGCCCGGTGGCCAAGCAGTACGAGGAGCTGTTCGGCGAGCTGGGCGCGGCCCCCACCCACCGCGCCGCCCCGCACCCGGAGCCGGGCTCCGCGGCCGGCCGGGATGCGGTGGCCGACTGCGTCGCCGCCGCCGACGGCTCCCTGACCGTGTCGCTCCTCACCCCGCGCGAGGGCGCCCGCCTGTTCGTCGGCGAGCACGTCTTCCCCTTCGACGCGCGCGGCACCGCGACCGTGCCGGCCGGTACGGCGCTCCCCGAGGGCGTCTGGCCCGCGCAGATCGGGCTGCCCGGCGCCGAGGGCCGCGTACCGCTCACCACGCGCGCCGTCGACCAGCGCGGGGCGATGCGCGCGGCGGAGCGGCAGCGGGCCGGGGAAACGGTTCGGCAGGTGGTTCCGTACGTCAAGGGCGGGGCCCTGCACGTGCGTTGCTGGGTGCGCCGGGTCCACGCCGAGGCCGGCGACGTCCGCATCGAGGACGGGACGATCACCCTGGCCGCGCGGCTCCACGGCACGGCCGAGCCCGACGGCGAACCCGTTCTCCTGCTGCGGCGGCGCGGCAAGGCGCCCCTGGAGCTGGCCTTCCCCGGAACCTGCACGGAAACCGCTGACGGCTCACCGGCGGTGGCCGGTCTCCGCTTCGCCTTCTCCTGCACGGCTCCCGCCGCGCGTCAGCAGGACCCGCACGATGTGTGGGACCTGTGGCTCCGGTACGCGCCGGACGCCGAGCCGGTCCGGGTCGGGCGCTTCCTCGACGACGTCGTGGAGAAGGGCTCCCTCTTCCCCCACCCTCCGGTCGAGCTGCGCAAACGGCAGCCCGGGGGGCTGGCCCGAGCGGTGGTGCGGAAGCTGACCGGCAGGCCCCAGGAGCGGGTCGTGATCAAGGTTTTCTACAGTGCGGCCAACGAGCTCGTGCTCAACGTCGTCGACGGGCCGGCGGCGTGATGTCGGTCACCGGCGCCCCTTTCCGTGGTGCGTCCGCTCTCCCTGGCCACAGCGTGAACAGAAGGTGTCGCGCGGGTGTGGGGGGCCTTCTGTCCGCCTTGCGAGACGGTCACGGAGAGTGCGACCATCAGCCCGTCCCCCAGTCGTCGCAAGGTAGGTCGTTCTGTGTCAGCGCCGCATGAAGCCAAGACCCGCACCACAGCTGTCGTGCTCGCCGGCGGTACCGGCCAGCGCGTGGGCCTCTCGATCCCCAAGCAGCTGCTGAAGATCGCGGGCAAGGCGGTCATCGAGCACACGCTGACGATCTTCGAGCAGGCGGACTCCGTCGACGACGTGATCGTGCTGATGGCGCCGGGTTTCGTACCCGACGTCGAGAGGATCATCGCCAAGGCGGGCCTCACCAAGGTCACCCGCGTCATCGAGGGCGGCGCCACCCGCAACGAGACCACCGAGCGCGCCATCCAGGCGCTCGGCGAGGGCCTCGGGGAGGGCGAGGACCTCAACGTCCTCTTCCACGACGCGGTGCGTCCGCTTCTGTCACAGCGCGTCATCAAGGACTGCGTCGACGCCCTCGACCGGTACCAGGCCGTCGACGTCGCCATCCCCTCCGCGGACACGATCATCGTCACCCGCACCCACGGCGAGGACGGCGAGTTCATCACCGACGTCCCCGACCGCTCCCGGCTCCGCCGCGGGCAGACGCCCCAGGCGTTCAAGCTGTCCACGATCAAGCGGGCGTACGAGGTCGCGGCCGGTGACCCCAACTTCCAGGCGACCGACGACTGCAGCGTCGTGCTGAAGTACCTGCCGGACGTGCCGATCTACGTCGTCGCGGGCGACGAGTACAACATGAAGGTCACCCAGCCCGTCGACGTCTTCATCGCCGACAAGCTGTTCCAGCTGGCCTCCACCGCCGCCCCGCGCCAGGCCGACGAGGCCGCGTACCGCGAACTGCTGTCCGGCAAGACCCTCGTCGTCTTCGGCGGCTCGTACGGTATCGGCGCCGACATCGCCGCCCTCGCCGAGCGGTACGGTGCGACGGTGTACGCGCTGGGCCGCTCCACCACCGGCACGCACGTCGAGAACCCCGAGCACGTCGAGGAGGCGCTCGCCACGGCGTATGCGGCCGGCGGCCGCATCGACTACGTCATCAACACGGCGGGCGTCCTGCGCATCGGCAAACTCGCCGAGACCGACACCGCGACCATTCAGGAAGCGCTGAACGTCAATTACCTGGCGCCCGTGCAGATCGCGCGCGCCGCGTATAAATACCTGGTGGAGACCAAGGGGCAGCTGCTGCTCTACACGTCCTCCAGCTACACCCGCGGCCGGGCCGAGTACAGCCTTTACTCGTCCACCAAGGCCGCCATGGTGAATCTCACGCAGGCGCTCGCCGACGAATGGGCCGGCGACGGAATCCGAGTGAATTGCGTCAACCCCGAGCGCACCGCCACGCCGATGCGTACGAAGGCGTTCGGCCAGGAGCCCGCCGGATCGCTGCTGTCCTCCGAGGCCGTGGCCCGGACCTCGCTGGACGTGCTGCTTTCCGAGCTCACCGGCCACGTCATCGACGTCCGGCAGCAGGACCCCACCCGTGGGGCGAGCGAGGCGTCCGGGTTCGAACAGGCTCTGGCCTCCGTGCTGGACCGACAGGAAGATGTGTAATACTCACCAGATGTGTTCTTCGGGCCTCTGTGTCGCATTGCGCGAATGCAGGGGCCCGAGTTCGTAAAACTGCGAAAGAGTCCGCAAGGGCTCGCGAAGTCAGTCCGTGAAGACCCCCACCTTCACGAGAGTTTTGTCCATGTGAAAAAACCGGCACCCCCTTCTGGAGCAGGTTCTTCGTGATTTCGACCGCCATTCGCCTGGCACGCGTGGGCAGTGCGTCCGAGCTGGCCGCGGCAGTCCTCATGGGACTGGGTTATCCGTGCGTCATGCTCGCCGCCCTCCTCCCGAACCTCTGGTTCTTCGCGGCCGCCGGTGCCGTGACCTATGTCGCCGACTGGTATCTGCACCAGAAGGACAGTTACCTGATCAACCGGCTGAGCAAGGTCCGGGCCGGTCTGCCGATCCGCTTCCTGCTGCGCCAGCTGCTGCTGATCCTGCTGCTCGCCCGCGAAGGCCTCGCCGAGCAGCCCGTGTTCTTCGCGGCGGTCGCCTGCTTCCTGCTCTTCTACGGCCTCCAGGCACCGCAGGGCGCCCTCGCGACCCTCATCCGGCTGCGCCGCACCATGCCGGTCGTCACGCGCAACGTCGACCTCAACGCCGTACGCATCCCCGACGCCCCGCCGCAGGCGCTGCTGAGCCGCTCCGCCGAGAAGATGCTGCACCTCGACCTCCCCGCCATGGCGGGCGTGATCGCCGCGGCCGCCACCGGCGTCGACGCCATCGGCTACGCGGGCGTCGGGGCGACCCTCGCCCTGGGCCTGCTCTACACCGCGGCCCTCGTGCCGTACCTGCGCCGCAAGCGCCGCGCGCCGGCCACCGGCGCCGCGCTCAAGGCCGTCGCCACCTGGCTGCGCGAGTACCAGCCGACCGTCGCGCTGTACTTCTCCGGCTCCGACGACTCCGCGTACCAGGTCAACATGTGGCTGGAGACGATGGAGCAGGTCGACGGACGGCCGCTGATCATCATGCGCGAGCGGAACCTGGTCAGGAAGCTCAACCCGACCTCCGTGCCGATCCTGTGCGTCCCCGGCGGCCAGCACCTGATGGCGATGGACCTGTCGTCGATCCGCGTCACGCTCTACCCGGCCAACGTCGGCAAGAACATCCACATGCTGCGCGTCCCGACCATGAAGCACGTCTTCATCGGGCACGGCGACAGCGACAAGCTCGCCAGCGTCAACCCGTTCTCCAAGGTGTACGACGAGGTGTGGACCGCGGGCCAGGCCGGCCGCGACCGGTACGCCCTCGCCGACGTCGGCGTCCGCGACGACGACATCGTCGAGGTGGGCCGCCCGCAGCTCGCCCCGATCCGCACCTGGACGGGCACGCCCCAGAACGCGATCCCCACCGTCCTGTACGCCCCCACCTGGGAGGGCTGGGACAACAACCCCGGCAACACCTCCCTGCTGCTGGCCGGCGAGAACATCGTGAAGCGGCTGCTGAACGCCCCACGGCCGGTCCGGGTCATCTACAAGCCGCACCCCTTCACCGGGCTCGTCAACAAGAAGGCCAAGGCCGTCGACGAGCGCCTCCAGAAGATGGTCGCCGCCGCCAACGCCGAGCGCGCGGCCGACCCGCGCTGGGCGAAGGAGATCGCCGCCGCCCAGTCCTCCCAGGCCGCGGCCCGCGCCGAACTGACCCGTGTCGAGGCCCGCATCGCGCAGCTCGCCGCCCCCGGCCGCAAGGGCGGCGACGAGGCCGAGGAGTCCCGCGTCTCGCTCGCCGACCCCCAGCGGCTGGCCGACCTCAAGCGGCTGCGGGCCGAGTGGAACGACGCGTACTGGCGCTCGTTCGGCTGGTGGGAGCACAAGGTCGTCACCGGCGCCGAGCCGAAGCTGTACGACTGCTTCAACGAGGCCGACGGCATGGTCTCCGACATCTCCAGCGTCGTGTCCGACTTCATCGCGAGCGGCAAGCCGTACGCCGTCACCGACTCCGCCGAGCTCGGCACCGACGAGTTCAAGCGCCAGAACACCGCCGTACGGGCCGCGGTGATCCTCTCCAACGGCGCCGAGGAGCTGGACGAACTGCTGGCGGCCGTGGCCGACCCGGCCGCCGACCTCCTCGCCGGGGAGCGCAAGCAGCTCAAGCGGTACCTGCTGGGCCCCGACGAGCCCACGTCCATGGAGCAGTTCAACACCGCGGTACGCGCGCTGGCCGCCAAGGCGGAGGCCCGCAACAACGGCGTGGCGCAGCGGCTGGCCGGCCAGCGGATCGGCGAGCTGGACCAGGAGGCCGACGGCGCGGGCGCCGAGCCGGCCGGCGCCGCGCTCGACACGGTGGCGGAGAAGGGCGCGCAGGAGGCGACGGTGGCCACCTGAGCCCCGGCACCCCCGCGTAAAGCGCGCACGTACACCCGACGGCCCGTAAGTCCCTCGTCCGAGGAGCACTTACGGGCCGTCGTGCGTGCCGTCACTCCCCGCGACGACCCCCCGGGCACCATGACGGACGTGAACGAGAACACTCCCGATGTCAGCGTGATCATCGGAGCCTATGAAGCGATGCCGTACCTGGTGAAGTGCCTGGAGTCGGTGGAGTCGCAGACGCTCGGCGCCGACCGGATCGAGATCGTCGCCGTCGACGACGGCTCGACCGACGGCACGGGGGAGTACCTGGAGGAGTTCGCCACCCGCTCCAAGGTCGCCACCCGCGTCGTGCGACAGTCCAACTCCGGCGGCCCCAGCCGCCCGCGCAACACCGGACTCGCCCTCGCCCGCGGCCGGTTCGTCTTCTTCCTGGACGCCGACGACTACTTCGGCGACGAGGCGCTGGAACGCCTCGTCGCGATGGCCGACCGGGCCGGCACGGACGTGGTGCTCGGCAAGACCGTCGGCGTCAACCGCAACGCCGCCAAATCGATGTGGAACGAGACCGTCGAACGCGCCGACATCTACCGCTCCAACGTCAAGTACACGCTCAGCGCCCAGAAACTCTTCCGCCGCGACCTGCTCGTCCGGCACGGCATGCGCTTCGACGAGTCGCTGCGCACCGGCGAGGACGCGCTGTTCACCCTGGAGGCGTACCTGCGCGGCAACGGGGTGTCGGTGGTCTCCGACCCCACCTGCTACTACCTGGTGGGCCGCGAGGACGGCAAACACCTGACGAAGACCGGCGGTTACGTCCCCCGCTTCGACTCGGCCAGGGCCCTGATGCGGCTGATCGCCGCGCACGTACCGGCGGGCGAGCGCCGCGACCTGCTGATGATGCGCCCCTTCGCGGTCACCCTGCTGCCGCAGTTCGGGCCCGTCGTGCTCCGCCAGCCCCGCGACGTCCTGCTCGCCAAGATGAAGCTCGCCGCGCCGCTGATGGCCGCCCACTGGACCCCCGGCCTGGCCCGCCGCCTGAAGACCGACGAACGGCTGCGGCTGACCTGCGTGGCGATGGACCTGCCCGACCCCCTCGTCGACGTGGTTGCCTTCCTGCACGAGGGGAAGCAGCCGGAGCGGGTACGCCGGCGGGGTCGCGAGTACCTGGCGTACCCGCACTTCCGCGACCCGGCGCTCGGCATCCCGGACTCGGCGTACGAAGTGCGCGGCGCGCCCGGCCCCTTGACCGTCGCACGGCGCCGCGCCCGGCGGCTGGCGGACCGGACGCTGCGGCACCTGCGGAGGGTGCGGGCGGGGGCCTGAGTCCGGACCGGCGTCCAGCGGCTGGAACCCGCGCGCGCCGAACGGCGCGCCTGGCATAGATTTTCCCCTGTGACAGTGGCAAGGCAGTACGTGACGGAAGCGCGCAGGATCGTCGTCAAGGTCGGTTCCTCCTCCCTGACCACCGCGTCCGGCGGCATCGACGCCGACCGGGTCGACGCACTCGTCGACGTACTCGCCAAGGTCCGCAGCGGAGGCGAGAAGGAGGTCCTCCTGGTCTCCTCCGGGGCCATCGCCGCCGGGCTCGCGCCGCTCGGCCTCGCCCGCCGCCCCAAGGACCTGGCCCGCCAGCAGGCCGCCGCCAGCGTCGGCCAGGGCCTCCTCGTCGCCCGCTACACCGCCTCCTTCGCCCGCTACGGCGTACGCGTCGGCCAGGTCCTGCTCACCGCCGACGACACCAGCCGCCGCGCCCACTACCGCAACGCCTACCGGACGCTCGACCAGCTGCTCGCGATGGGCGCCCTGCCCGTCATCAACGAGAACGACACGGTGGCCACGGACGAGATCCGGTTCGGCGACAACGACCGGCTGGCCGCGCTCGTCGCCCACCTCGTCCGCGCCGACCTGCTCGTCCTGCTCTCCGACGTGGACGGGCTGTACGACGGCGACCCGTCGAAGCCGGGCACCTCGCGCATCGCCGAGGTGCGCGGCCCGGAGGACCTCGCGGGCGTCGAGATCGGCTCGGCGGGCAAGGCGGGCGTCGGCACCGGTGGCATGGTCACCAAGGTCGAGGCGGCCCGGATCGCCGCCGCCGCGGGCGTACCGGTCGTCCTCACCTCCGCCAGCCGCGCCGCCGACGCCCTCGCGGGCCGCGACACCGGCACCTACTTCCGCCGCACCGGCCGCCGCTCCGCCGACCGGCTGCTGTGGCTGGCCCACGCCTCCACCCCGCAGGGCGCCCTGGTCCTGGACGACGGCGCGGTGCGGGCGGTCGTCGACGGCAGGAAGTCCCTGCTCCCCGCGGGCATCGCGGCCGTCGAGGGGGAATTCGGCGCCGGGGACCCGGTCGAGCTGCGCGACACCTCGGGCCGGGCCGTCGCACGGGGGCTCGTCAACTTCGACGCCAAGGAGATCCCCCAGCTCCTGGGCCGGTCCACCAGGGAGCTGGCGAAGGAGCTGGGCCCGGCGTACGAGCGGGAGGTCGTACACAGGGACGATCTCGTCGTCCTCCAGCCCTAGACCCGTCCCAGAACGGCTGAAAGTCCCGCCATCCGCCAGACACCTTCACCAAAACCGCCCCACGTTCCACGCAGGACTGGTCAACTTTGTCTCAGGGGTAAGCGGGGTGACAGCACCACGACGCACAAACAGGAGGCCGCCGGTGAGACGAGCGCGCCCGGGGGCTCTGCCCCGAGGGACGGCCGAACGCGCCTTGACGAGTGTCGAGGCAGGGGCCGACTTCGACGAAGCCGTCCTCGACGAGGGCGCCGCGGACCGGCAGGCGGGAGGCCGGCCCGACCGGCACACCCCCGACCGCCCGGTGTCCAAGCTGTGGCACATCACCCTCAGCGTCTCCGGCCGGGCCGCCCCGCTCAAGGACGTCAGACGCGCCCTGGAGCAGCTCGCCCACGATCACCCGTTCCTGCTGACCAGCCGGTATGCCAACGATCACGCCGAGATCCGGTACTGGGAGGAGGCCCGCGACCTGCACGACGCGGCCGCCGTCGCCCTGCGGCTGTGGGGCGAGCACCGGCAGAGCGCCAACCTCCCGCCGTGGGAGATCGTCGGCCTGGAGGTCATCGACCGCGAGACGTACCACCTGCGGATCGCGGAGGGCTACGGCCCGCCCCCGGCCGCCCCGGTGGGCGTGCACCCGTACTGACCGGGGCGTCTCGCAGAGCGGGATATGGGATGGATGCCCGTCCCGGGCGCATTACGCTGCGAGTATGACCTCGTCGCACTCTCCCGCCTCCGCCGCCGGCTCGCCGTCCGTCACGCCGTACGACGACATGACCCCCGTCGCCCGCACCGCCTACCGGGCGCGTGCCGCCGCCGCCGAAATCGCGCCACTCCCGCGCTCGGCCAAGGACGACGCGCTGCTGGCGATCGCGGACGCGCTGGAGGTCCGTACGAGCGAGATCGTCGAGGCCAACGCCGAGGACGTCACCCGGGCCAGGGAGGCCGGCACCAGCGAGTCGATCATCGACCGCCTGACGCTCACCCCCGAGCGGGTACGGGCCATCGCCGCCGACGTCCGTGACGTGGCCGCGCTGCCCGACCCGGTCGGCGAGGTCGTCCGCGGCTCCACCCTCCCCAACGGCATCGACGTCCGGCAGGTCCGCGTCCCGCTCGGCGTCGTCGGCATCATCTACGAGGCCCGGCCCAACGTGACCGTCGACGCCGCCGCTCTGTGCCTGAAGTCCGGGAACGCGGTGCTGCTGCGCGGCTCCTCCTCCGCGTACTCCTCGAACACCGCCCTCGTCCGCGTCCTGCGCGACGCGGTCGGCGGCGCAGGCCTCCCGGCCGACGCCGTGCAGCTCGTGCCCGGCGAGTCCCGCGACTCGGTGCGCGAGCTGATGCGCGCCCGCGGCCTGGTCGACGTGCTGATCCCGCGCGGCGGCGCCTCCCTGATCCGCACGGTCGTCGAGGAGTCCACCGTCCCGGTCATCGAGACCGGCACCGGCAACTGCCACGTGTACGTCGACGCCCAGGCCGACCTCGACATGGCCGTCGACATCCTGATCAACTCCAAGGCGCAGCGGCCCAGCGTCTGCAACGCCGCCGAGACCCTCCTCGTCCACCAGGACATCGCCGACACCTTCCTGCCGCGGGCCCTGGACGCCCTCGCCGAGGCGGGCGTCACCGTCCACGCCGACGAGCGGGTGCAGGCCTACGCGGACGGCTCCAAGGCCACCGTCGTGGCGGCCACCGCGGAGGACTGGGAGACGGAGTACCTCTCGTACGACATCGCCGCGGCCGTCGTCGACTCGCTGGACGCCGCCGTGGGGCACATCCGGCTGTGGACCTCCGGCCACACCGAGGCGATCGTCACCACCTCCCAGGCGGCCGCCCGCCGGTTCACCCAGCTGGTCGACTCGACCACCGTCGCGGTGAACGCGTCCACCCGCTTCACGGACGGCGGCCAGTTCGGCTTCGGCGCCGAGATCGGCATCTCCACCCAGAAGCTCCATGCCCGCGGCCCCATGGGCCTGCCGGAGCTGACGTCGACGAAGTACATCGTCACGGGCGACGGCCACACCCGATAGGTGCCCTGCGCGGGGCCGGTCCGGACCGGCCCCGCCGTGCCGGGCCGCTCGGTCCTCCGACGGGGTTTGCGCTCCGCCTGCCCAAAACCACCACCTCGGTCTACCCTGAAGGCGTGCCGGACGACGTGGGGGGCAAGCCGTTCCCGGACGGCTGGGAGCCCGACGACGACCGCGGGGGCGCGGACGAGGACTTCGCCTCCGTGGTGTTCGACGAGGACTGGGTACGGGCCGCCGAGGTCCATGAACCCACCGCCGTCGACCGGCTGTTGGCCGCCGCCCAGGCGCGCGCCGACGCCGAGGCCGCCCGCTCCGGCGCGGGCGCCGGCCCCACGGACGACGAGCGCTACGACGACGCGTACGGCCACCCGCGCCCGCACGGGTACGCCGGGGCGTACGACCGGGACACCGACGACGCCGACCCCTACGGGGCGCACGGCGGCGCGCTGCGCCCCTACCGGCCCAGCTCCCGCTGGCACCGCCCGGTGGCCTGGGTCCTCGCCGTCGTGATGGGCGTCGGCATGGTCGCCCTCGCCTTCACGGCCGTCTACCGCGGCGGCTCCGGAAGCCGTGGCGGGCCGGTGCCGGCCCCGGCGACCAGCGGCGTCGACACCCCGCCCCCGGCGCCCGCCCCCGTACCCGCCCCGGCGGTGCCACGAACACCCTGAGGCCACCCGGGCGTTGTCCCGCACCAGCGCGTTTACCGGGAGCCCGGCCGACCTAACCTGAAGGTATGGCAGGGCGTGGCGACCCGCCTGAGGGGACGCCCGACGGGGTTCCCGGCGGTGGTGAGGACGAGTACCGGTCCGTCGTCTTCGACGAGTCGTTCATCCGCGCTGCCCGCCTCCAGGAGTACTCGGCGCGGGAACGCATGGGCGAGCACGCCGAGGCCGTACGGAGCCGGCCCGCCCGGGGAGCGGAGGCGGACGCGGAAGCGGTCCGCTCCCGTTCCCGCCACGGGGCCCTGGCGATCGTGCTGATGCTCGCCGTGGCCTTCGCGGCCGTGGTGTACATGAGCGCCCGGAACACCTACCGGCCGGTGACCGACCGCCGGGCGGAGTCGCTGCGGATCATGGTCGTGCCGCTCGCCCCGCAGGGCACCGTCCCCGGCGGGGAACCCGCCGCCCTGTACGCCCGCAGCCCCGCCGCCCAGTTCCGCACGGGCGCCGCCGGCATCACCCTTCCGGCCGTCAGGCGCACCGCCCACTTCTCCGACAGCCAGGTGATGACCGCGCTGAGCACGGTGAAGGACTACCTGGTGCGGTCGTCGCTCGACCCCGACGTCCTGACCGGCAACGCCGTACGGCAGGTACGGCTGCTGCTCGACCCCGACCAGCTGGACCAGTTCGACCGCAGCGTCGAGTCCCCGGCCGACGACGGATGGCACGCCGCGACGGGCTGGCTGGTGCGCTTCGACACCACCGAGGTGGCGCTGGCGGACACCACCGCCCGCGTCCGGGGCACCATGCGCCCGGCCGAGGTGGGGGCCGACGCCCTGGAGGTGACGACGGACCACACGCTCGTCTACGCGGTGCGCCCGGCGGGGGCGAGCACTCTCGCCGACGCCTCGCTCTTCACGGTCCGGCGCGAGCTGACCTTCCGCTTCGACCGCGAGGACCTGCGGATGCACCGGGCGGAGGTGCTGACCAGCCGGGTGCAGGCCGGCCCCCAGGCCTGCTCGTCCGACCCGTCCGGCGCCCTGCACCCGGTGCTCGCCGGCCACCGCGCCACCCCCACGGGCCCCGCGGTCACCGACCCCTACGCGCTCGGCACCCGCACGACCACCGCCCTCTGCGGCGCCCTGTCCCCCCGAGCCCAACCGTCCGAGCCGGGGCCCTCGACCCCGGGGCCGTGACCGGAGCCGGGCGCCGGCGCCCCGACCCGGCCCCTCAGGTGGCGCTCCCGCACCTCACCCGGCCCGCGGAGCCCCACACCGGCCCTCGGAAGCCACCCGCTCGCGGCAGCTGGCCCCGGGGCCGTGGGCCGGGGCGGCGATGGTGGGTCAGCCCGTCGGGCCGCCGTTGTTCTCCGGCCGGCCCGGGCCGCCGGGGGAGCCGCCCGTGAACTTGTCGCGGAGCTTGCCGCCCAGGTCGCCCGCGCCGCCGGCTATGTCGCCGACCAGCTTCATCAGCGGGTCCTTGCTCGTGCGCACCGACTCGGCGTAGTGGGACGCGGACTCGCGGAAGGAGTCCGTGACCGACGTGTCCTTGTCCTCCGAGCGGCGCGGGTAGTGGCCGTCGATGATCCGCTGGTAGTCGCGGCTCTCGGCCCACTTCTTCAGCTCGGCGGCCCGCACCGTGGTGAACGGGTGGGAGCGCGGCAGCACGTTCAGGATCTTGAGCACCGAGTCGCGCAGGTCGCCCCCGGCCTCGTACTCCTCGGCCTGCTCCAGGAACGCGTCCACGTTCATCTCGTGCAGGTGGTTGCCGCCCGCGATCTTCATCAGTCCGCGCATCGACGCCTTGATGTCCTGGCCCACCAGCAGCCCGGCCCGGTCGGCCGACAGCTCCGACTTCCGGAACCACTCGCGCAGCGCCGTCACGATCGCCATGATCGCCACGTTTCCGAGCGGGATCCAGGCGACCTTCATCGCCAGGCCGGTGAGGAAGAGCAGCACCGTGCGGTACACGGCGTGGCCCGACAGGGCGTGGCCCACCTCGTGCCCGACGACCGCCCGCATCTCCTCCTCGTCCAGCAGCTCCACCAGCCCGGTGGTGACGACGATGATCGGCTCGTCCAGACCGATGCACATGGCGTTGGGCTTGGGGTCCTGCGTCACGTACATCGCCGGGACCTTCTCCAGGTCCAGGATGTAACAGGCGTCCCGCAGCATGCCGTTGAGGTGGGCGAACTGCGCGTCGCTCACCCGGACCGAGTCGGACAGGAAGAGCAGCCGCAGGCTGCGCTCCGGCAGCAGTCCGCTCAGCGCCTTGAAGACCGTGTCGAAGCCGCTGAGCTTGCGCAGGGCGACGAGCGCGGACCGGTCCGCCGGATGCTCGTAGGCCCGGGACGAGATGCCCGGGAACCGCCTGCGCTGCCTGCTCGGCACGTTCTCGTGACTGCTGTCGGTCATGAATTGCCCTCTCTTCGTACGAGACCTGTCTCGTCCCCCTGACGGCCCCCAGCGTAGGCGCTGGAGCCACGGTGCCACCGAGCCTGTGGACAACCGAGGAGCCCCGGGGAGCGCACCGCCGTGCCGGACGCCGTTACGCCGCCGGCCGCCGCCACCGGACGGCAGGGGCCCGGCAGTACGCTCCGGGCCGTGCTGGTCGTCCCGCTCGCCGGGGCGGCCCCGCTCGCCCGGTTCCCGCCGCTTCCCGCCGCGCGGACACCGCAACACCGACGACAACGACTGAGTCGGCGTGAGCGTGCCCGGACGGCCCGCATACGATGTGCGCGAAGTCTCCGCCCCGTCTCCGATGGATAGGTCCTGCCGAAGATGAGCCTCCCCACCACCGCCGCCAGTCTGGTCACGCTCGCCCAGGGCGGCGAGCACGCCGACCGCCACGCGAGCCTCAGCCCCTACATCACCGGCGGCGGCGCCCTCGTCGTGCTGCTCCTGCTGCTGTGGATCACCACGCGTTTCAACCGCGACCGCTGAGCCGGCCGGGCCGCGGCCCGCGACCGCCGGGACCGCCCGCGGCGCCGTGCCAGTAGGCTCTGCACGCATGGGAGACCAGCAAGTGCCTACCAGCTCCGGCAAACGCCGACTCGGTGTGATGGGCGGGACGTTCGACCCGGTCCACCACGGACACCTGGTGGCCGCCAGCGAGGTGGCCGCCCTGTTCCACCTGGACGAGGTGGTGTTCGTACCGACCGGGCAGCCGTGGCAGAAGAGCCACCGGAACGTCTCCCCGGCGGAGGACCGCTACCTGATGACGGTCATCGCCACGGCGTCGAACCCGCAGTTCTCGGTCAGCCGCATCGACATCGATCGCGGCGGGCCGACGTACACCATCGACACCCTGCGGGACCTCCGTGACCTCAACGAGGACACGGACCTGTTCTTCATCACCGGAGCGGACGCGCTGTCCCAGATCATGCCCGGTTGGCGCAACGCCGAGGAACTCTTCTCGCTGGCCCACTTCATCGGGGTGACCCGCCCGGGCCACGACCTGTCGGACGACGGTCTGCCCGAGGGCGGGGTCTCCCTGGTCGAGGTGCCCGCGCTGGCCATCTCGTCGTCGGACTGCCGGGCACGGGTCGCCGCCGGCGATCCGGTCTGGTATCTGGTGCCGGACGGCGTGGTGCGCTATATCGACAAGCGCCAGTTGTACCGGGGCGAATGAGCCACGGAGAGGGGCACCGGTGAACGACCAGCAGAACCCGTACGACCCGTACTACCCGCCGCAGCCGCAGATCATCGGCTACGACGCGTACGGGCAGCCGGTGTACCAGCAGGCTCAGACCCAGCACGAGCAGCAGCAGGCGCAGGCGCAGTACGACACGTACGCCCAGCCCCAGCAGCCCCAGCAGTCCTACGGCTACGACCAGTACGCCCAGGGCGGCCAGCAGCAGTACGACCCGTCCTACGCACAGCAGGGGTACGGGTACGAGGGGTACGCCGCCGGCTACGGGACCGGTTACGACACCGCCCAGCAGCAGCACCAGCAGGCCCCCGCGCCACAGCACGCGCGCGACCCGCAGCCCCCGGCCCCCGAGCCGGAGCCGGCGCCGTCCGCCGCCGTGCCGGGGCAGCGCCGCCCCGCGCAGTCGCCGCCCTCCGCGCCGGACGCGGACCGCGAGTACCGCACCGAGCAGTTCGCCTTCGTCGAGGACCCGGACGAGGACTCCGAAGACGTCATCGACTGGCTCAAGTTCACCGAGAGCCGCTCCGAGCGCCGCGAGGAGGCCAAGCGGCGCGGCCGCAACAAGGTCGTCGCGCTCGTCGTCGTCCTGGCCGTCGCCCTCCTCGGCGGAGTCGGCTACCTGTGGTCGGCCGGCCTGATCCCGGGCCTGTCCGGCGAGGAGACCAAGCAGGGCGGCGCCGCGAGCGGCCCGCAGAAGCGGGACGTCATCGTCCTGCACCTGCACAACACCGGGAACAAGGAGACCTCCACGGCGCTGCTGGTCGACAACGCCACCACCAAGCAGGGCACCACCGTCCTGCTGCCGAACGCCCTGTCCGTCGCCAACGACGACGGCACCACCACCACGCTCGCGAAGTCCGTCGACGAGGACGGCTCCACCGGCACCCGTGAGGCGATCGGCGCGCTGCTCGGCACCAGGATCACCGGAACGTGGCGGCTGGACACCCCGTACCTGGAGAACCTGGTCGAGCTGGTCGGCGGCATCGAGGTCAGCACGGACACCGAGGTGCCCGGCGCGAAGAAGGGCGACGCGCCCCTGGTACCCAAGGGCGAGAACCAGACCCTGAACGGGCGCATGGCCGTCGCATACGCGACCCACCGGGGTTCCGGCGAGGCGGAGGCCGCCCAGCTGGAGCGGTTCGGCCAGGTCGTCCACGGCGTGCTGCGCAAGATGTCGGACGACCCGGAGTCGGCGACGGTCACCGTGCAGACCCTGGCGCAGATCCTCGACCCGTCGCTGCCCGAGAAGGACCTGGGCGCCTCTCTGGCGAGGCTCGCCGAGCACGCCAAGGTCGGCGACCACAAGACGGCCCTGCTGCCCGTGCGTGAGGACGGGACCCTCAGCGAGCAGGCCACCGGCAGTGTGGTGAAGGACATCCTGGGCGGCTCGGTCACCGCACCCGAGCAGGGCGCGGCCGTCCGGGTCGGGGTCAGGAACGCCTCCGGCGACCAGGACGCCACCGAGGCCGCCCGGGTCGTGCTGATCAACGGCGGCTACTCGGTCCTGGACGGCGGAAAGGCCGAAACGGAGTCGTCGTCGCAGGTCATCTACGGTGACGCGGCGCAGAAGGCGAAGGCCGAGGAGGTCGCCAAGACGCTGGGCCTGCCGGCCGGCGCGGTGGAGAAGGGCACGGCCGCGGCCAACGCCGACGTCACCGTCGTCCTGGGCCAGGACTACGAGGTTCCCTAGGCGACGGGCAGGGAGCGGGCGCGGGGTCCGTTAAAGGTTTGCCGGGCTGTCGGCGGTACGTGAGACCCTGGGGGTGTTCTGGACCGCCGACGAAAGCCTGCATGTGACCGCCACTGACCGCTCCATCGAGCTCGTGACCGCCGCCGCCCAGGCGGCTGCCGACCGGCTCGCGCACGACATCATCGCCTACGACGTCAGCGACGTGCTGTCGATCACCGACGCCTTCCTGCTCGCCTCCGCGCCCAACGACCGCCAGGTCAAGTCGATCGTCGACGAGATCGAGGAGCGGCTGAACAAGGACCTCGGCGCCAAGCCGGTCCGCCGCGAGGGCGACCGGGACGCCCGCTGGATCCTGCTGGACTACGTCGACATCGTCGTCCACGTCCAGCACAGCGAGGAGCGCGTCTTCTACGCCCTCGAGCGGCTGTGGAAGGACTGCCCCGAGCTGCCCCTGCCCGAGGACGCCCTGAAGACCCGCGGCAAGGCGGAGGAGCACGCCCGGCTCACCGGTGCCGACGGCACGGACGGTGATCAGAGCTGAACGGCAGCAAGGGCGGCAGGGGCCGCCGGATCGTCCTGTGGCGGCACGGCCAGACGTCGTGGAACCTGGAGCGCCGCTTCCAGGGCTCCACGGACATCGAGCTGACCGACACCGGCGTCACCCAGGCACGCCGGGCCGCGCGGCTCCTCGCGGCGCTCAAGCCGGACGCGATCATCGCCTCGGACCTGAAGCGCGCGTCGGCCACGGCCGCCGAGCTGGCCGCGCTCACCGGCCACCGGGTCGACCACGACCCCGCGCTGCGCGAGACGTACGCGGGCGAGTGGCAGGGCCTGACCCACGAGGAGATCCTGGCGCGCTACGGCGAGCAGTACGCCGCGTGGAAGCGCGGCGAGCCGGTGCGGCGCGGCGGTGGCGAGCTGGAGACGGAGGTCGCCGACCGGGCCGCCCCCGTCGTGCTCGCCCACGCGGGGAAGCTGCCGGACGACGGCACGCTCGTCGTGGTCAGCCACGGCGGCACGATCCGCACCACCATCGGCCGGCTCCTCGGGCTGGAGTCGCACCACTGGGAGGGGCTGGGCGGCCTCTCGAACTGCTGCTGGTCGATGCTGGGCGAGGGTGCGCGCGGCTGGCGGCTGCTGGAACACAACGCCGGAACGCTCCCGGAACCGGTCCTCGGCGACGACGACTGACCCGGATTTCACTTTCCGGCTGGTCACAGGCTAAAGTTCTTCTTGTTCGCAGCGCGGAGCGCGAAGAACACGAGGGGCTATAGCTCAGTTGGTAGAGCGCCTGCATGGCATGCAGGAGGTCAGGAGTTCAATTCTCCTTAGCTCCACAGTCACCGAATCCCGTCCCCATAGGGGGCGGGATTCGTGTTTTCCCCGCCCTCTGGTTCCCCATCGCCGTCCACGGGTGGTGTGCACCGACCCCGCTGACCCCCGGGCCGGGCCATGGCAGAATCGGACGGCCGGAGGGGGACGACGACCCGGGCGGGAGGGAGTGCGCGATGGCGGCCGGCGGATTCGAGGAAGCTTCCGACCCGCTCACCGCGGCGCGGTCGCGCTCAGGACTCAGCTGCCCCGCGTGCGGTTCGGCCCACGTCGCCCAAGTACTCGGTGACAATGGCGGAGTGTCCTATGTGTGCACGTCCTGTGGCCACAGCTGGAGCTGATTGATGGGTGCGCACAGGCGGAAATGCGACTGGTGCGGCAGTGGTACGCCGATCGTCCGGGACATGGACCCGGTCAACCCCGAGTACCAGTACTGGTGCGAGGAGTGCGCGCGGGCGCTGATCATAAAGGGCGACCCCATCGAGACCTACCGGGAACTCGAGGGGGAGCCCATCTACGGGCGCCTGCTCGACGAGCACTGCACCCTCAAGCGGTTCTACTCCTTCGCCACCGCCTGAGCCGCTCGCCACTGACGGATCCCGAACGCCGCCAGGAGCCCCAGGCCGGTCAGCGTGTAGAGCCCGGACAGCAACATCTGCCAGCCGTTCTGGTGGAGTTCGAGCCGGACCGGCGCCGGAGCGTGCGGCACCCACCACAGGGCGAACGACGCGAACACCAGCGCCGTACCGGCGGTCCAGGCCGGCCGCACCCGGGTGGCCAGGAGTATCAGCATCGGCACGCACCACACCCAGTGGTGCGACCAGGAGATGGGGCTGACCAGCAGCGCCGTCGTCGCGCACGCGACCACCGCCACCGGCCGGTCGTCCCGCAGCGCCGCCAGGACCGCGACCGTGATTCCCGCCACACCCACCACGACGGCGGCGACCAGCCACCACACGCCCGGGTCGGTGGTGTGCAGCAGCCGGGCCAGCACGCCGTTCAGCGACTGGTTCGCCGTCTCCTCCTTGCGCCCGACCCGGCTCGTCTCGAAGATCATCTCCGTCCAGAACCGGCGCGAGTCGTACGGCAGGACGACGGCGGACGCCACCGTCACCCCGATGAACACCCCGGTGGCCGTCGCCGCCTGCCGCAGCCACGGGTTCCACTCCCACCGCCGGCCCCCCGCACGCGCGCGTGCCACCCCGACGACCAGCAGCAGCACCACGAACAGTCCCGGGGTCAGCTTCACCGCCGTGGCCAGGCCGATCCCCACCCCGGCCCACCGGTTGTTCTCCCTCCGGGTCAGGTCCCACAGCACCGCCACCGCGATCAGCAGGTTGATCTGCCCGTACCGCAGCGTCGTCCACACCGGCTCGCACCAGACCAGGACCGCCGCCACCCACAGCGCCGCGCCCGGCCGGTCCCGGCCCACCAGCCGCAGCGAAAGGTGCACCAGCGCCAGCAGCAGGAGCAGGTTCCCCGCGGTGGCCAAGGTGCGCATCTCGGGCACACCGAGCAGCGTCAGCGGCGTGAACAGCAGCGCGGCGAACGGCGGATAGGTCGTCGGCAGGTTCGCCGATGTGGCGCGCATCGCATACAGATCGCCCCCGGCCAGGACGGTCTCGCCCTCCGCGCGGTAGACGGAGAGGTCCAGCATGGTGACGTTGGCGGCGCGCTGCGCCACCCAGAACGCCACAAAGGACACGAGGCAGGCCGTCACGGCGGCGGCGAGGGGCAGCTCCCGAAGGCGCGCCCGGAAGGTCAGGGTCACGGTCACGAAGGGCGACGCTACCGGCCAGAGCCCTACCGACCGTAAACGATTTGGTGAACCACCGGGGGGACCGTGTAATGTTCTCTGTGTCGCCGCGAGGGAAACCCGCAAGGGAGACCCGGCCAGGAGGAAACTCCAGGAGGGCGGCACACCGCAAGGGGCTATAGCTCAGTTGGTAGAGCGCCTGCATGGCATGCAGGAGGTCAGGAGTTCAATTCTCCTTAGCTCCACAGAACGTGGAAGGCGGGCCATCCGATCGGATGGCCCGCCTTCCTTGTGTCCGTCAACCCCGGCCGCTGCCCAGGGCCTTGCGGTCGGCGCTCGGCAACGCGGGACGGGACGGCCGCTCCTGGGGGCCCTGTTCGAGCCGCAGCGCCAGCTCGGGGCAGCGTCGCACGGCGAGCTGGGCGCGGTCCCGCAGGTGCGTGGGCACCGACGCCTCCGACAGCACCGGATAACCGTCGCGGCCCATGCGGATCAGCTCCGGGAGGATGTCCGCGCACAGGCCGTGGCCCTTGCACAGCGTCCAGTCGACCGCCAGCTTCTCGCCGCTCGGAATGGACTCCACGGCCTCCTGGTAGCCCGGCTCGGGCAGCGGCAGCGTCCCGAGCGTCGGACGGCCGCAGCCGCCGTGCAGCACGTGAGCCGCCAGGTCGTCGGTGAAGGCCGACAGCGTCGAGCTGAAGAAGCGCGCCGACCCGTCCGGGTGCTTGCACACGCCCCGGCCCTTCACGGCCTGCGTGACCTCGCGCAGCGCCTCCAGGGCCGCCGGCCCGCCGCCGTTGAGCACGTCCGACAGGCCGCCCGCCGCGGCGGGCAACCCCAGTCGGCAGGGGCCGCACTGGCCGGCCGTCTCCGCCGCCAGCCAGTTCGCCACGCGCTGCGCCTCACCCAGCGGACAGGTGTCCGGACCGATCGGCAGGATCGCACCGGCTCCCAGGGCGCCCCCCACGGCCGCCATGGACTGCTTGGAGATGACGCAGTTGTCGACGGCCATGGAGTCGATCCAGTTGCCGTGGTAGCCGCCGGTCAGCACCCCCTGAGGGGTCTGCGGGGCACCGGCGAGCTGGAGGACGTACCGCATGGGGACGCCCGTCGGCACCTCCACCACCATGGGCCGGGCCACCTGCCCGGAGATCGTCAGCATCACCGTGCCCGGCTCGCTGTCCAGCCCGTGCTGGCTGTAGCGGCCCGCGCCGACCCTCGCGGCGATCGCGAGCTGCGCGAACGTCTCGGCGTTGGACAGCAGCGTCGGCGCGTTGCCGACGCCGGACTCGGCCGCGCGCTCCCTGCGCCCCGGCGGGATCGCCGGGCCGCCGTTCACCGCCCGGATGACGGAGGACGCCTCACCGGAGACCATGCGCTCCGGCGTGCGCACCACACGGGCGCGCAGCCGCTGTCCGCGCCGGTCCGACAGCCCCCGCTCGGCGAGGGCGGCGCGGATGGAGACCTCCGTGGAGTTCCGGGTCACCACCACGACCAGGGTGCGGGCGCCGAGCGCCTCGGCGGCCAGCAGCGCGCCGTCCAGGATGAGGTGCGGCGCGCGGTTGAGCAGGACGGTGTCCTTGCGGCAGGCGGGCTCGCCCTCACTGCCGTTGACCACGACGACCGGGCGCACCCCGCGCCGGATCGTCGCTTTGGCGACGGCGCGCAGCTTCCTGCCGAACGGGAAACCGGCGCCGCCGCGGCCGGTCAGCGATATCTCCTCCGCGAGCTGGGCCAGCCGCTCGCCGCCCATCGGTTCGAGCGGGCCGTGCACCTTCAGGTGCATCTGGAGGTCGAGCCGCTCGACGAGGTCGAAGCCCTGGGTGAGCTGGGGGAGGCCGACGACTCGGACCTCGGGGACGTCGGGGAGCGGGGCGTTCACGGGCGGTCTCCTGCTGGTGCGGTCCAGGGCTCGCCGGCCGGCGGCTGCTGGAAGGGGCCCGGTGCGGGCTCCGGGGGGCTGGTGTCGCCGTACGGCGGCGGGGTGGGCTGGGAACTGTACGAGGGCGGGGCGGGGGACGGAGCGGGCGGCGGCGGGGAGGGGGTCGGCCAGTAGCCGGGACGGGTCGCCGGTTCGTCGGTCACGACCGGCAGTTCCTCCGTCATGGGGACGCGCTCGGCGTACGGGATCTCCTGGGTGGGGCTGCCGGCACCGGCGTTGCCCAGGGACACGGCCCGGTAGGCGGCCGAGATGCCCGCGCCCGTGGTGCTCGGGGAGGGCGAGGGGAACGCGGGCTCGTACAGCGGCGCGGTCGGCGGCGTCAGGGTGCGGGGCTGCTCGCGGGGGCGGCCGAGCGGGCGGTCGGCGGCGGGGGCCGGCGGCTCGGGACGGCTGCGCGGCTCGCGGCGCAGCTCCTGCTCGAACGAGGCGGAGGGCTCGTACGGCATGGGCGGGGCCATGTCCGAGCCGGGCAGCGGGGAGACCGAGGGGTCGCGCCGCCTGCCGCGGCCGCGGGCCGGCCTGTCCGGGCCGGCGGGCCCGAGCGCGCCGAGCACGCGGTCGGTGAGGCGCTGCTGCACGGCGCCGGGCAGCAGCCGCAGCGACACGACCGCGGCGACCCCGGCGAGGGCCAGGCAGTACATGGTGGTGACCCAGGTGGCGGCGGGGCGACCCGCGTAGAGCCCGTGGACGAGCGCGAAGCACCAGGCCGGGTAGGCGAGCATGTGCAGCGGCCGCCAGCGGGCCGCGATGTTGCCCCGGCCCGCCAGGGCGCTGCGGGCGGCGCCGGTGGACGCGGCGACCACCATCAGCAGGCCGGCGAGCGACCCGAAGCCGATGAGCGCGGAGGTGCCGGTGACGCCGAGCCCGAAGGGGATGAGGGCCCCGATGAGTGCCACGTGCCCCAGGGAGACCTTGACGGTGGCGTGCAGGAGCAGGAAGCCGAGGGAGGCCACCGCGGTGGTGCGGTGGATGGCCTGTGCGATCAGCCGGTGCCGGGTGGAGAGCACCAGCCGGTCCTGCGCGAGCAGGCCCCATGCCACGGAAGCGGTCAGTGACACGAGGGACAGGACGCCCGTGGCGAAGTCCAGGGCGGCCCGGAAGCTGTCGCTCCCGCCGATCGCGAGCAGCGGTATGAGTATCAGTGCGGCCGCGGAAAGCCCGCCCTGTACCGGCTTGCTCATACCGGCCTGGAAGGCGGGCGACGAGCGGATCTTGCGATGAGGGTTCATGGGGGGCGACTCCAGTGGTGCGGAAAAGAGGTCCCGTGGCCGCATGCTAAGTCGAGGCATACCCACCGGTACGAGCTTTGGGCGTTTAAGGTTCGGAACCGACGGCAACTGACTTTGGGGTTGCCCTGGATAGGGTCGATACGCGGAGTAACCCGGACCCCCGGTGGGGCCCTCGAGCGGTCACCGGTCCCACGAACCTCGATGCGGCCGGTACGGGCCCTGCGGTACCCTGACGCCATGCGTGCCGTACGCCTTCTGCTTAGCGAGCCGCGCTGATCAGCACCGGCGGATGAGAAATCCGGCCGGAATCGGCGCGGCGTCCCCTCCTGTGCGAGGGGTTTTTTCATTTCGCCGCGTCACCGAGCGGCAACGGGCAGAGACGATCGATGGAGCTTCAAGGACCATGAGCGAGATGAATTCGGCTGCCGCCGAGGCAGCAGCCCCGCACCGGTACACGGCGGCCATGGCCGCCGACATCGAGGCACGCTGGCAGGACGTCTGGGACGCGGAGGGCACCTACGAGGCGCCCAACCCGAGCGGTGACCTGGCCGGCGACCCGGCCGTGGCCGCCCGCCCCGAGCGGTTCATCATGGACATGTTCCCCTATCCGTCGGGTGCCGGCCTCCACGTCGGCCACCCCCTCGGCTACATCGCCACCGACGTCTTCGCCCGTCACCAGCGCATGACCGGGCACAACGTCCTGCACACCCTGGGCTTCGACGCCTTCGGACTGCCCGCCGAGCAGTACGCCGTCCAGACCGGCACGCACCCGCGCGTGTCGACCGAGGCGAACATCGAGAACATGAAGCTCCAGCTGCGCCGGCTGGGCCTGGGACACGACAAGCGCCGGTCGTTCGCGACGATCGACCCGGACTACTACAAGTGGACCCAGTGGATCTTCCTGCAGATCTTCAACTCCTGGTACGACGAGGAGGCCGGCCGGGCCCGCCCCGTCGCCGACCTGGTCGCCCAGTTCGAGAGCGGTGAACGCCAGGCGCCCGGCACGCGCGCGTGGGGCGAGCTGACCGCCGCGGAGCGCGCCGACGTCCTGGGCGACTACCGCCTGGCGTACGCCTCGGACGCGCCCGTCAACTGGTGCCCCGGCCTGGGCACCGTCCTCGCCAACGAGGAGGTCACCGCCGACGGCCGCTCCGAACGCGGCAACTACCCCGTCTTCAAGGCCAAGCTGCGCCAGTGGAACATGCGCATCACCGCCTACGCCGACCGGCTGCTGGACGACCTGGACGCGCTGGACTGGCCCGAGGCCATCAAGCTCCAGCAGCGCAACTGGATCGGCCGTTCCGAGGGCGCCCGCGTCGACTTCGCCGTCGGCGACGACGCGATCACCGTCTTCACCACCCGCCAGGACACCCTGTTCGGCGCCACCTACATGGTGCTGGCCCCCGAGCACGAGCTGGTCGAGAAGATCGTCCCGGCGGCCTGGCCGGAGGGCACGCACGACGTCTGGACGGGCGGCCACGCCACCCCGGCCGAGGCCGTCGACGCGTACCGCAAGCAGGCCGCGTCCAAGTCCGACGTCGAGCGCCAGGCCGAGGCCAAGGACAAGACCGGTGTCTTCACCGGCGCCTACGCCGTCAACCCCGTCAGCGGCGACCGCGTCCCGGTCTTCATCGCCGACTACGTCCTGATGAGCTACGGCACCGGCGCGATCATGGCCGTCCCGGCGCACGACACCCGCGACTTCGCCTTCGCGCGCGCCTTCGAGCTGCCGATGCGCTGCGTCGTCGAGCCGTCGGACGGCCGCGGCACCGACCCGTCGGACTGGGACGACGCCTTCGACTCGTACGACGCGAAGATCGTCAACTCGGCGAGCGACGCCATCTCCCTGGACGGCCTGGGCGTCGTCGAGGCCAAGGCGAAGATCACCGAGTGGCTGGCCGGCCGGGGCATCGGCGAGGGCACCGTCAACTTCCGGCTGCGCGACTGGCTGTTCAGCCGCCAGCGCTACTGGGGCGAGCCCTTCCCGATCGTCTACGACGAGGACGGCATCGCCCACCCGCTGCCCGAGTCGATGCTGCCCCTGGAGCTGCCCGAGGTCGAGGACTACTCGCCGCGCACCTTCGACCCGGACGACGCGGACACCCAGCCCGAGACGCCGCTGTCGCGCAACGAGGACTGGGTCAACGTCACCCTGGACCTGGGCGACGGCCCCAAGAAGTACCGGCGCGAGACCAACACCATGCCCAACTGGGCCGGTTCCTGCTGGTACGAGCTGCGCTACCTGGACCCGCACAACAGCGAGCGCCTGGTCGACCCCGAGATCGAGCGGTACTGGATGGGGCCGCGCGAGGGCAAGCCGCACGGCGGTGCCGACCTGTACGTGGGCGGCGCCGAACACGCCGTACTGCACCTGCTGTACGCGCGCTTCTGGTCGAAGGTCCTGTTCGACCTGGGGCACATCTCCTCGCCCGAGCCGTTCCACAAGCTCTACAACCAGGGCATGATCCAGGCCTTCGTCTACCGGGACGCCCGCGGCATCGCCGTGCCGGCCGCCGAGGTGGAGGAGCGCGACGGTGCCTTCTGGTACCAGGGCGAGAAGGTCAGCCGCGTCCTGGGCAAGATGGGCAAGTCCCTGAAGAACGCCGTCACTCCGGACGAGATCTGCGCCGAGTACGGGGCGGACACCCTGCGCCTGTACGAGATGGCGATGGGCCCCCTGGACGTCTCGCGGCCCTGGGACACGCGCGCGGTGGTGGGCCAGTACCGGCTGCTCCAGCGGCTGTGGCGCAACATCGTCGACGAGTCGACCGGTGAGGCGACCGTCGTCGACACCGAGCCGGACGAGGGCACCCTGCGCGCCCTGCACAAGGCCATCGACGGCGTCGGCCAGGACATGGCCGCCATGCGGTTCAACACGGCGATCGCCAAGGTCACCGAGCTGAACAACTACCTGACCAAGGCGGGCGGCCCGGTGTCGCGGCCGGTCGCCGAGCAGCTGGTGCTGCTGGTCGCGCCGCTGGCCCCGCACATCGCCGAGGAGCTGTGGCACCGGCTGGGCCACACCGACTCGGTCGTCCACCAGGACTTCCCGGTCGCCGACCCGGCGTACGTCGTCGACGAGACGGTGACCTGCGTCGTCCAGATCAAGGGAAAGGTCAAGGCCCGCCTGGAGGTCTCCCCGTCCATCACGGACGCGGACCTGGAGGCACTGGCCATGGCCGACCAGGGCGTCGTCGCGGCCCTGGGCGGCGCGGGCGTCCGCAAGGTGATCGTGCGGGCCCCGAAGCTGGTGAACATCGTCCCGGCGTGACGCGCCCGGGGAACCCGGCAACCCCGGGTTCCCCCCTACGGGCAGGTTGGGGGTCGCGTATGGAACCCCCGGCCTGCCCGTTCCGTTTACCGTGGAGGGGCGACGGGCGGACGCGTCCGGCGTCGTACCGAGCGACAACAAGGGGACTCCATGGCAGAAGCGATCGCGATCCTGGCGCTGCTCTTCGTCGTCTTCGTCGCTCTGGGGGTGTTCGTCACCGTGAAGGCCGTCAAGGCCGCCAAGCGCGGAGTCGACCGCACGATCACCCAGGCGCGGCGGACCGTCGAGGACACCACGCTGCGCGCCAAGAGCTACGGGCCGGGTGGTGTGAAGGCCGAGCTGGCGCAGCTGCGGCTGTCGCTCCGGACGTCGATGCGGGCCACCCAGGACGCGCTGGAGGCGGGCGCCGCGCAGGACGCCTCGCTCAAGGAGTCCCTCGACCTGTTCCGGCGGCTCAGCGCGCACGGCCACGAACTGGACGCCGACCTGAAGCGGCTGGAGCGGGACCCGGACCGCGGCGGGGTCGCGGCCCAGCTCGACGACCTGCGCGAGCGCACCGAGCGGATCGTCCACTCGGCGGAGTCGCTGCGGTGGGCGGCCCGGGACCGGGCGCAGAAGTTCGCGGACGACGACCTGGCGTCCCTGAGCGCCCAGATCGACGTGGAGGCCGGGGCGCTGCGGCACTGGGCCGGCGGCGAGCGGGACGGCCTGGACGACCTGTCCTGGCCGGAGGCGGCGCCGGGCAGCGCGTCGGAGCAGGTCTGGCCGGAGGGCGCCGACGCGGGCGCCGCTGCGCATGTGGGCGCCGGGGCGGGTGCGGACGCCGGCGCGAAGGCGGCGCAGCGGCCCGCGGAACAGGCGGACGGCGGCCGCGAGGCTTCCGGCACGGAGACGCCCAAGGCGATCACGGCGCGGGATCCCCGACAGCAGACCACCTACTCCTGGCAGAAGTCGGCACGTCCCGAGACCACGAACTGACCGGTTTCGATCACGGAGCGGGGGCGGGCTGCCGTACGGAGCCCCCTCCGGGGTACCCTCCCGGTCATGTCCCGCCATGTCGCGATCGTCACTGATTCAACGGCCTACCTGCCGCCGCGGACGATGGAGCGGCACGGCATCACCGCGGTGCCGCTGACCGTCGTCCTCGGGGACCAGGCCCTTGAAGAGGGCACCGAGATCTCGGCCCGCTCGCTCGCCCTGGCGCTGCAGAAACGCCGCTCCGTGACCACGTCCCGCCCGAGCCCCGAGGTGTTCGCCGCCGCCTACCGGACGGCGGCGGAGGCGGGGGCGGCCGGCATCGTGTCGCTCCACCTGTCGGCCGAATTCTCCGGTACGTACGACGCCGCGCTGCTGGCCGCCAAGGACGCCCCCGTACCGGTGCGGGTCGTCGACACCGGCATGGTCGCCATGGCGCTCGGCTTCTGCGCGCTGGCGGCCGCCGAGGCGGCGGAAGCGGCCGGCAGCCTGGACGAGGTGGTCGCCGCCGCGGAGAAACGGGCCGCCGGTACCTCCGCCTACTTCTACGTCGACACCCTCGAGTACCTGCGCCGGGGCGGCCGCATCGGCGCGGCACAGGCGCTGCTGGGCTCCGCGCTCGCCGTGAAACCGCTGCTGGAGCTGGAGGACGGGCGGATCCAGCTGCGGGAGAAGGTGCGCACCGCGTCGAAGGCGATCGCCCGGCTGGAGGAGATCGCCGCCGAACGGGCGGGCGCCGGCCCGGTGGACATCGCCGTGCACCACCTCGCCGCACCCGACCGGGCGGCGGCACTCGCCGAGCGGCTGCGCGCCCGCGTCCCCGGTCTTGCGGACCTGCACGTCAGCGAGGTCGGCGCGGTCATCGGCGCGCACACCGGGCCGGGACTGCTGGGGCTGGTCGTCTCCGTGAGGTGACCGCGAGCCGAGCGCTTCACCCGCCCGGGTGACCGAGATATCCCCAACCGGCTGGTTTTCCACGGAATTTCAGGCGGCTCAGCGGGGTCGGACGATCGTCCCTACCGTGCTGTGGCATGACTCCGCGAACACACAGCGTCACGCACGCCGTCACACACACCGTCACACCGTCGTCGCCCGCGGCCCGGGCGGCGAGCGGTCCCGGCCGCGCCCCCGGCTCCGACGTCCGCGCCCGGCGCCCGGGCTCCGCACGACACCGGGTGCGCGGCGGGCGCACCGCCGCGCACGCCCGGATGGTGGCCCGCCGCCGAGCGGCCGCGCTCTTCGAACGCCCCGGCACGTCCACGACCCACCCACCACCGGGCGGTGACGCCCCGTCACCGCCCGCGGCCGGTGGTGCCTCGCCGGCACTCGGGCGGGTGGTGGTGGCCGCCCCGGCCCCGCTCCGGCCTGGGCGGCCGGTGGCGCAGGCACCCCTGGCGGGCGGGAGTCCGGCGTTGCCGCCGCCGGTGGTGGGGGATCCGCAGACGCCTGTAGGCACGCCGGTGCCGCAGGCGGAGGCGGGCGCGGGGGTGGCGGCGGAGGGTGCCGGCCCAGGCGGTGGGACGGGACTGGAGCGGCGCGACCGGTGGCGGCTCGGGGTGCGGGACCGGTTACCGCTGTGGGTGCAGACGCGGTGCGGGATGGAGCCCCGGACGGTCGTCGCGCTCGTCATCGTCCTCGTGGTGGCCGTGACACTCGCCGGACGGTACTTCTGGACGGGCAGGCCCGAGGCGGTCCGGGCCCCCGACGTGGTCACGGGCGCCGCGTCCGCCCCGGCCGCTGCCGCGAGCCGCCGCCCACCCGCCGGAACGCCGCCGGTCGTCGTCGACGTGAGCGGCACGGTGCGCCGGCCGGGGGTGCTGCGGCTGCCCGCCGGGTCCCGGGTCGCCGACGCCCTGCGCGCGGCGGGCGGTGTCAGACCCGGTAGCGACGTCACGGGCCTGAACCGGGCACGGGTGCTCATGGACGGCGAGCACATCGTGGTGGGTGCCGCGCCGGCGCCGCCCGGCCCGGTGACCGGCGCGCCCGGAGCCGCCGTCGTGGGTGGCGTCCCCGCCGGGCCGGTCAGCCTCAACACCGCCACGGTGGAACAGCTCGACACCCTGCCCGGCGTCGGCCCCGTGCTGGCCCAGCACATCGTCGACCACCGCACCCGGCACGGCGGCTTCCGGTCGGTCGACGAACTCCGCGAGGTCAACGGGATCGGTGAGCGCCGGTTCGCCGACCTCCAGCCCCTCGTACGGCCGTGAACCGCCCGGCGGTTCACGCCGCGTCGGGCACCCGGCTGGGCGCCGCGGACCCGGGGCGGGACGGCCCGGCCGACCTGCGGCTGGTGGGGCCCGCCCTGGCGGCGTACGGGGCGGCGGCCCTCGCGGTGGGCGCGCCCGGCTGGTGGACCGTGGCCGGGGTGGCGCTCTGCGCCCTGGGCGGGATCGCGTTGCTCCTCCGGCGGGGCGGCGGCAACGGCCGGGTGGTGGCGGCCCGGTCGCGGGGCGGCGGCACGGCGTGCGCGGCGGTGCTGCTCTGCGCAGCGGCCGGTGCGGCGTCCGCGGGGCTGCACGGCGCCGAGGTGCGCAGGGGGCCACTGCCGGCACTGGCGCAGCGGCACACGCCGGTGACCGTGGAGGCGACGGTCACCTCCGACCCACGGCTCCTTCGCGCGCGGGTCCGCGGCCCGAGGCCGGTGCCCGCGTCCGTCGTGCTGGACGCCGACGTGACACGGGTGACGCCCCCCGGCGGGCCGGACACCAAGGTCCGTACGCCCGTGCTGGTGATCGCCTCGCCGGCCACACCGGACTGGCGGCGGCTCCTGCCCTCCACCCGGCTTCGTATGACCGGAAGCCTGGCACCGCCGCGCAACACCGGCGAACCGTACGCCGGCGTCCTGAGGGTGACCACGGGCCCGCCGCGGATCACCGGGCCGCCGACCGCCCTCCAGCGCACCGCCGGAGAGCTGCGCGCCGGGCTGCGCACCGCCACCGACGGGCTCCCGCCCGACGCGCGCGCCCTCCTGCCGGGACTGGTCGTCGGCGACACCTCCCGCATCCCGGCCGACCTGCACGACGCCTTCCGGGCGACCGACCTGACGCACCTCCTGGCCGTGTCCGGAAGCAACCTCACCCTGGTGCTGATGCTGCTCATCGGCCCGCCGGGAAAGGCCCTGAAGGCCGAACGCGGCGGACTGGCGCCCCGCCTGGGGATCCCGCTCAGGGCCACCGCGCTGCTCGGCGGAACACTCACCCTCGCCTTCGTCGTCGTGTGCCGGCCCGACCCGAGCGTCCTGCGCGCCGCCGCCTGCGGGCTGATCACCCTGCTGGCCATCGGCACCGGGCGCCGCAGGTCGCTGCTCCCCGCGCTCGCCGCCGCCGTACTGCTGCTCGTGCTGTACGACCCGTGGCTGGCGCGCAGCTACGGCTTCCTGCTGTCCGTACTGGCCACCGGGGCGCTCCTGACGCTCGCCCCGCGCTGGAGCGCCTCGCTCCAGGGACGCGGAGTGCCGCCACGACTCGCGGAGGTGCTGGCGGCAGCCGCGGCGGCCCAGGCGGTGTGCGCCCCGGTGGTGGCCGTGTTCGCCGCCCGGGTGAGCCTGGTGGCGGTGCCCTGCAATCTGCTCGCCGAGCTGGCGGTGGCCCCGGCGACGGTGCTGGGGTTCGCCGCGCTCGCCACGGCACCGGTCGCGGCGCCGGTGGCGCGGCTGCTCGCCGAGTGCGCGGGCTGGCCAGCCGGCTGGATCGCCTCGGTCGCCCGTGCGGGAGCCGCGCTGCCCGGGGCGGAGGTCCAGTGGCCCGGCGGCTGGCTCGGAGGGCTGCTGCTCGCCGCCGTCACCGGACTGCTGGTGGCGTGGGTCAAGCGGGTCCGGCACCGGGGTTGGCTCGCGGGCGCGTGCACCGTCCTGCTGCTGCTCGCCGTGGTGCGGCCCGCACCGCTCACCAGGCTGGTCACCGGGTGGCCGCCGCCGGACTGGGTGTTCGCGATGTGCGACGTCGGCCAGGGCGACGCGACGGTCCTCGCGGCGGGCCGGGACACGGCCGTCGTGGTGGACGCCGGCCCCGATCCGGAACCCGTCGACCGGTGCCTGCGCGAACTGGGCGTCAGCCGGGTGCCGCTCGTGGTGCTCACGCACTTCCACGCCGACCACGTGGCCGGTCTGCCCGGCGTGCTGAGGGGCCGGGCCGTCGGGGCGATCCAGACCACGAGCCTGCGGGACCCCGCGGACCAGGCCGCGTTCGTCCGCAGGACCGCCGCCGCGGCCGGGGTGCCGGTCGTGGTGGCGGGAGCCGGGGAGCGCCGGCGGACCGGGCCGCTCGACTGGCGGGTGCTGTGGCCGGACGCCACCCGGCCCGGCGCGGCGCCGGAGGGGCCGAACGACGCGAGCGTCACGCTCCTCGTCCGCGTCGCCGGTGGTACGACCCTGCTGCTCCTCGGCGACCTGGAGCCGCCCGCCCAGCGGGGCCTGCTGCGGGCCCACCCGGACTTGGCGGGGGTCGACGTCCTGAAGGTGGCCCACCACGGCTCGGCCCACCAGGACCCGGGCCTGCTGAACCGGGCCCGGCCCCGGCTGGCCCTCGTGTCCGCCGGAGCGGACAACACCTACGGCCATCCTTCTCCGCGCACGGTCGGCGCGCTGCGGGCCGGGGGAGCGGTGGTGCTCAGCACCGACAGGCACGGCTCGATCGCCGTGAGGGGGAGCGGGAGGGAGCTGCGTGCCGTCCCGGCCCGGGAGCCGGGGGCGGGGCCGGGACCGTAGCGGCCCACAGCAACAATGGGTCCGTGAGCGATGTGAGACATGTGCTGGTGCTGCCCGACCGGGACGCGGCCGAGGAGGCCGCCGAGGAACTGGGGGAGGCCTTCGGGATCACCGAGCGGCCCCAGCTGGTGCGGGACGCCCTGGCCGGTGAGGACGACGCCGAGGACGCCCAGTGGCTGGTGGTGGTCGAGGACCCGGCCGGGCGGCTCCCGGCCGGCGAGCTGGACGAGTTCGCGGCGCGGTGGGACGGCTGGCGGGAAGAGCCGTAGAGCGGTGACGTGAGGAGGTGAGGAGAGGGCGGGGTCCAGGGGAATCCGGGTTGTCGGTGGGCCGTGGGATGCTGGTTCGCGATGGCCACCAGAAAGAACCAGACCGACGACGTCCTCGCGCCCGTCACCCTCGCCGTGGGGCAGGAGGACCTGCTCCTCGACCGCGCGGTGCAGCAGGTGGTGGCGGCCGCCCGCGCGGCCGACGCCGACACGGACGTCCGTGACCTGACGCCCGACCAGCTCCAGCCCGGCGCCCTCGCCGAGCTGACGAGCCCCTCGCTCTTCGCCGAACGCAAGGTGCTGGTCGTGCGGAACGCGCAGGACCTCTCCGCCGAGACGGTCAAGGACATCAAGGCGTACGTCGGCGCACCCGTGGAGGACATCAGCCTCGTCCTGCTCCACGCGGGCGGCGCGAAGGGCAAGGGCCTGCTCGACGCGGCGCGCAAGGCCGGAGCGCGCGAGGTCGCGTGCCCGAAGACCACCAAGCCGGCGGAGCGCCTGACGTTCGTGCGCGGTGAGTTCCGGGCGCTGGGGCGGTCGGCCACACCGGAGGCGTGCCAGGCGCTCGTCGACGCGGTCGGCAGCGACCTGCGGGAGCTGGCGTCCGCGGTGTCGCAGCTCACCTCGGACGTCGAGGGCACCATCGACGAGGCGATCGTCGGCCGGTACTACACGGGCCGCGCGGAGGCCTCCAGCTTCAACGTCGCCGACCGGGCGGTGGAGGGCCGGGCGGCGGAGGCCCTGGAGGCGCTGCGCTGGTCGTTGTCGACCGGTGTCGCGCCCGTGCTGATCACGAGCGCGCTGGCGCAGGGCGTCCGGGCGATCGGGAAGCTGTCGTCGGCGCGGGGCGGGCGTCCCGCCGACCTCGCACGTGAGCTCGGCATGCCGCCGTGGAAGATCGACCGGGTGCGGCAGCAGATGCGGGGCTGGACGCCGGACGGCGTCGCCGTCGCGCTGCGCGCCATCGCCGAGGCGGACGCGGGCGTCAAGGGCGGCGGCGACGACCCGGAGTACGCCCTGGAGAAGGCGGTCGTCACCATCGCCCGCGCGGCCCGCTCCCGACGCTGACCCCCGGTGAGCCGCGTCCCCGGCACGGACCGGGGCGCGGCGCCCGGCGAAGCGATCCGCCGCGCCTGGGCCGCGGTGCCCTCCCCGCTGAGCGAGCCGCCGCGCGCGCCCGTCCACGGGCGCCCCTCCTGCTGAGCACTCCCTGCCACGCACCGCCGGGCACCGTGCTGGTGGCCCCCGGCCGGGCGCCCCGCCGCGCCCCCGGGCGGACACACCACCGGCGCCACCAGGCGCCCCGGCCCCCTGATGGGCACCATGCCGGGTGCCCGCGCCCGCGCCCGCGGCCACCGCCGGGTGCCCGCGCCCGCCGCCCCGCCGCCGGGCGCCCGCGTACACCGCCGGCCGCCCGCGCCCGCGGCCCCCGGGCGGCCGCCCCGCCGGACGCCCTCGCCCCCCGCCGCGCCCTCCACCGGCCGCCCCCGCCCACCGCGCGCAAGCCCCGCAGGGGCCACCCCCCACCAGCGCGTCCCGGCATGGCGAAGGCCCCGGCGGGCGTCCTGGGGAAGGACGGCGACGGGGCCTTCGGGTGATGCGTTGGTGAGCTCGTACCCGCGTGGCGAACGCAGGCCGCGTACGGGCTCGGGGTGCCGGTCAGGAGCGGATGAGAGGGCCCGCTTGGTCCGTCCCGGCGATCAAATCAAGAAAGCTCAGCCCTGCAGGGAGGCAACCTTGGTGGCCAGCGCCGACTTCTTGTTGGCGGCGGCGTTCTTGTGGATGACACCCTTCGAGACAGCCTTGTCGAGCGCACGGGAGGCGGCGCGAGCGGCCACGGTGGCCTTCTCGACGTCACCCGCGGCGGCGGCCTCACGGGCCTTGCGGATCGCGGTCTTGAGCGACGACTTGACGGCCTTGTTGCGCAGGCGCGCCTTCTCGTTGGTCTTGTTCCGCTTGATCTGGGACTTGATGTTCGCCACGAAAGAGCCTTTTCAGGTTCGTAAGGATTTCTGATGCGTGCCTCTCCGCTGAGAGGGCCAAGAGACACAGCTGCCCAGGCTACCAGTCGCCCTTCGAGCGGCCCAAACCGAGCGCCGGTCCCCGTCCGTGGGACCATGGAACCTACGTATCGATCCGACGTCGACCCGAGCAGAGACGCCCGGCGTCTCGAGAATCAGGACCCTGCGTGCCCGCGACCCCTATCCACGTGCCCGAGCCGAGCCGTACCGACCCGGCGCTGATCCGCAACTTCTGCATCATCGCGCACATCGACCACGGCAAGTCCACGCTTGCCGACCGGATGCTCCAGCTGACCGGTGTGGTCGAGCAGCGGCAGATGCGCGCTCAGTACCTCGACCGCATGGACATCGAGCGCGAGCGCGGCATCACGATCAAGTCCCAGGCGGTGCGTCTGCCCTGGGCCCCCACCGAGGGGCCCGGCCAGGGCAGCACTCACATCCTCAACATGATCGACACCCCCGGTCACGTCGACTTCACCTATGAGGTGTCGCGGTCCCTGGCCGCCTGCGAGGGCACCATCCTGCTCGTCGACGCCGCCCAGGGCATCGAGGCGCAGACCCTCGCCAACCTCTACCTGGCGATGGAGAACGACCTCACCATCGTCCCCGTGCTCAACAAGATCGACCTGCCGGCGGCCCAGCCGGAGAAGTTCGCCGAGGAGCTGGCGAACCTGGTCGGCTGCGACCCGGACGACGTGCTGCGCGTCTCGGCCAAGACCGGTCTCGGTGTCGAGGCGCTGCTCGACCGCGTGGTCAAGGACGTCCCGGCGCCGGTCGGTGTCGCCGACGCCCCCGCCCGCGCGATGATCTTCGACTCGGTCTACGACTCGTACCGGGGCGTCGTCACCTACGTCCGTGTCATCGACGGCCAGCTCAACAAGCGCGAGCGCATCCGGATGATGTCCACCGGCGCGACCCACGAGCTGCTGGAGATCGGGACGAACTCGCCCGAGATGCTCCCGGCGGACGGGCTCGGCGTGGGCGAGGTCGGCTACCTGATCACGGGTGTGAAGGACGTCCGGCAGTCCAAGGTCGGTGACACGATCACCACCCTGCACAAGGGCGCCACCGAGGCACTGGGCGGCTACAAGGACCCGAAGCCCATGGTGTTCTCCGGCCTCTACCCGCTGGACGGCTCCGACTACCCCGAGCTGCGTGACGCCCTCGACAAGCTCCAGCTCAACGACGCCGCGCTCGTCTACGAGCCGGAGACCTCCGCCGCGCTCGGCTTCGGCTTCCGCGTCGGCTTCCTGGGGCTGCTGCACCTCGACGTGATCCGGGAGCGACTGGAGCGCGAGTTCGGCCTCGACCTCATCGCCACCGCCCCCAACGTGGTCTACCGCGTGCTCATGGAGGACGGCACCGAGCACACCGTCACCAACCCGAGCGAGTTCCCCGAGGGCAAGATCGGCGAGGTGTACGAGCCGGTCGTGCGCGCCACGATCCTCGCGCCCAGCGAGTTCATCGGCTCCATCATGGAACTGTGCCAGACCCGCCGCGGCACCCTCCTCGGCATGGACTACCTCTCCGAGGACCGGGTCGAGATCCGCTACACCCTCCCCCTCGCCGAGATCGTCTTCGACTTCTTCGACCAGCTGAAGTCCAAGACCCGCGGGTACGCCTCGCTGGACTACGAGCCCACCGGCGAGCAGACCTCCAGCCTCGTCAAGGTCGACATCCTCCTGCACGGCGACAAGGTCGACGCCTTCTCCGCCATCACCCACAAGGACGCGGCCTACGCGTACGGCGTACGGCTGGTCGCCAAGCTGCGCGAGCTCATCCCGCGGCAGGCCTTCGAGGTGCCCATCCAGGCGGCCATCGGCTCGCGCGTGATCGCCCGCGAGACCATCCGCGCCATCCGCAAGGACGTCCTCGCCAAGTGCTACGGCGGTGACATCTCCCGGAAGCGGAAGCTGCTGGAGAAGCAGAAGGAGGGCAAGAAGCGGATGAAGATGGTCGGTTCCGTGGAGGTTCCGCAAGAGGCCTTCATCGCGGTCCTGTCCAGCGACGACTCCGGCGGCGGCAAGTCCAAGAAGTAACGGCGGCGCAGCCGCTCCTCCCTCTCGGCCGCACAGCGCCCGTTCGTTCACGGACGGGCGCTTTTGCGCGCTTGTGACGTGCCATGACGCGTGCCAGTCGTTATGAAGCGGGTATGAACGACCGGGCCGCAGCCCCTTACGTGGCGGACCACGGCGCTCTAACCTGATCCCGCCCGAGGGTTACTCGCCAGTTAAGCAATCATCCCGTCGTGCAGCCCGCCGCAAGCCGCCCGGAGGACGTCGTGAGCGACACACAGACCCCGATCGAGAACCGACCGCCCTCCGTGGCCGCCCTCTTCCTGGAACGCGTGGCGAAAACCCCCGACGCGGAGGCCTACCGCTACCCGGTCCCCGCCCCCTCGGGCCAGGGGCCCGACGAGTGGAGGTCCCTGAGCTGGGGGCAGGCCGCCGAGCGGGTGTTCGCCATCGCCGCCGGGCTCGTCGACCTCGGCGTCCAGCCCGAGGAGCGGATCGCCCTCGCCTCCGCCACCCGCGTCGAGTGGATCCTCGCCGACCTGGGCGTGATGTGCGCCGGCGCCTCGACCACCACGATCTACCCCCAGACCAACGCCGAGGAGTCCGCGTACATCCTCGCCGACTCCGCCAGCCGCGTCCTGATCGCCGAGGACGCCGCCCAGCTCGCCAAGGCCCGCGAGCGCCGGGCCGAGCTGCCGAACCTCGCGCACGTCGTGGTCGTCGACCCGGCCGGAGCCGACGCGGACGCCGGCGACCCCGAGGGCTGGGTCCTGTCCCTCGCCGAACTGGAGGAGCGCGGCCGCGCGTACCTGGAGAAGAAGCCCGAGGCCGTCAAGGACCGGGTCTCGGCCATCACGGCCGACCAGCTCGCCACCCTCATCTACACCTCCGGCACCACCGGCCGCCCCAAGGGTGTACGGCTGCCGCACGACAACTGGTCGTACATGGCCAAGGCCATCGCCTCGACCGGCCTCGTCACGTCGGAGGACGTGCAGTACCTGTGGCTGCCGCTCGCGCACGTCTTCGGCAAGGTCCTGACCTCCGGGCAGATCGAGGTCGGGCACGTCACCGCCGTCGACGGCCGCGTCGACAAGATCATCGAGAACCTGCCGGTCGTCCAGCCGACGTACATGGCCGCCGTGCCCCGCATCTTCGAGAAGGTCTACAACGGAGTCGCGGCCAAGGCACGGGCCGGCGGCGGCGCCAAGTACAAGATCTTCAAGTGGGCCGCGGAAGTCGCCCGCGAGTACGCCAGGACCAGCCAGGACAACTTCCGCCGCACCGGCAACGCGACCGTCCCCTTCGGCCTTAACGCCAAGCACAAGGTCGCCGACGCGCTGGTGTACTCCAAGCTCCGCGAGGCCTTCGGCGGCCGGCTGCGCGCCGCCGTCTCCGGCTCGGCGGCCCTCGCGCCCGACATCGGCTACTTCTTCTCCGGCGCCGGCATCCACATCCTGGAGGGCTACGGACTCACCGAGTCCAGCGCCGCCTCCTTCGTCAACCCGGGCGAGGCCTACCGCACCGGCACCGTCGGCAAGCCGCTGCCCGGCACCGAGGTACGGATCGCCGACGACGGCGAGATCCTGCTGCGCGGCCCCGGCATCATGGAGGGCTACCACGGCCTGCCCGAGAAGACCGCCGAGGTCCTGGAGCCGGACGGCTGGTTCCACACCGGCGACATCGGCGAGCTGTCCGCCGACGGCTACCTCCGCATCACCGACCGCAAGAAGGACCTGATCAAGACGTCCGGCGGCAAGTACATCGCGCCCGCCGAGGTCGAGGGCCAGTTCAAGGCGGTCTGCCCGTACCTGTCCAACGTCCTCGTCCACGGCGCCGACCGGAACTTCTGCACGGCCCTCATCGCCCTCGACGAGCCCGCCATCCTCGGCTGGGCGGAGGAGCACGGCCTGGGCGGCAAGTCGTACGCCGAGGTCGTCGCCACCCCCGAGGTCACCCAGCTCGTCCAGGGCTATGTGGACCGCCTCAACGAGGGGCTCCAGCGCTGGCAGACCATCAAGCAGTTCCGGCTCCTGCCGCGCGACCTCGACATCGAGCACGGTGAGCTGACACCCAGCCTCAAGCTCAAGCGGCCCGTGGTGGAGCGGGAGTACAAGCACCTGATCGACGAGATGTACGCGGGGAGCCGGGAGGACTGAACCCCGGCACGCCGGGAACGACGGGGCCGCGCTCGCGAAGCGCGGCCCCGTTCGCATGGCCCGTTCGCAGGACCCACGCTCATGGGCGGGTTCTCGTCGCCCGTTCTCGTCGCCCGTTCTCGTCGGCGGTCTCGTCGTCGGCCCCGTGGGCGGGATCTCATGGCGAGTTCGATGACTCGGCGCTTATGGGCGTTCTCGATCTGTCACCCTGTCGGTGTCCGACCGCGAGCCGACCCAGGAGCCGACGAGGAGCCGCACGTGGGGTCCCTTCCGACACAGCGCGCGAGCGCCGGCGAGTTGCTGCTGCCGCCCCACCAGCCGCCGCCCGGCCAGACCGTCACGCGCACCAGCCTGCCCGGCAACCCGCTCGCCCCGGCCGCCGCGCGCCGCTTCACCCGCGCCGCGCTCGCCGACTGGACCGGCCTGGGGCTGCCCGCCGCCGCCACGATCACCGACCGGGTCGCCGACGACGCCGTCCTGGTGGCCGGCGAACTCGTCACGAACGCCGTCGTCCACGCCGGCACCACCGTCGAGCTCCTCTTCCGGCTGGAGGACCCCGCGGACGGCCTGCCCGCCGCCCTCGTCCTCGAAGTCTCCGACCATCACCCGACCCGGACGGTCCGTCAGGAGCACCAGCAGGAGGACGAGGACGGCCTCGACGAGTACGGCCGCGGGCTCCGGCTCGTCGCCTCCCTCGCCGAGTGCTGGGGCATCACCTACCGCCCCGGCCTGAAGACCGTCTGGGCCCGGCTTCCCCTCGACGGCTGGGACACCTGCCCCGTCCCCGGCGCCGAGCCGGCCATCCAGCGGGGGCTGCGCGCCGCGGAGATCCTCGCCCCGGTGCCGCGCCGGGTCGTGCGCGACGACCAGGAGTGGGACGGCCGCGGAGCGCTGTCGTTCCTCGCCGAGGCGTCCGACCTGCTCGCCGGCCAGCTCGACGAGGACCTCGTCGCCGCGCTCGCCGGCCAGCTCCTCGTGCCGCGCCTGGCCGACTGGTGCGCCTTCTGGCTGGAGGACGAGGGCACGGAGGGCGGCGGACCGCGGCTCGCCCGGGTGTGGCACGCCGACGAATCGGCGCTGGAGACCCTGCGAGGGGTACTGGAGAAGGAACCGCCCCGCATGCCGGAGCCGCCCCGCCCGGGCCCGGTGCCGATCCCCTGGCCGTCCCACGGCCTCCACGCCGCGGACGGCCGGGGAAGCGCCCCCACGGCCGGCAGCGCCGGCGACGAGCCCGGCGGGCCGGGCGTGAGCACGGACACGTTCACGGACACGTTCACGGACGCCGGTACGGCGGCGTACGCCGGCGCGGACAGTGCGACGGGAACGGTTGCGGAGGCGGCGTACGCCGGCGCGCCCGGCGGTACAGTCACGGACGCACGCGCGCACGGCGGCGCGGAGGCACGCGCGCACGGCGTTACGGGGGCCGCATACGCCGGCGCGCACGGCTGCGCTCCCACGACCGCGGGCCGTGGCGCGGCCACACGCGCGGAGGACGCGGAGGACCGGACCGCCGCCGGCCCGGAGGCGGCCGGTACGGCGCTGGCGTACCGGCTGGTCGTGGGCGGCCACGGGCTCGGCACGCTGATGCTCGGGAGGCGTGGGCGGGGCCGGGTCCCCGACGCCGTCACCACCCTCGTCGAGGACTTCGCCCGCCGCGTCGCCCTCGCCATCGGCGCCGCCCGCCGCTACACCCGGCAGGTCACCATCAGCCGGATCCTCCAGCGCGGGCTCCTGCCCAGCCAGGTGGCCCAGATCCCGGGCGTCGAGAGCCGCATCGTGTACGAGCCCAGCGACGACGGGCTGGCGGGCGGCGACTTCTACGACGTGTTCCAGGCGGGCCCCGGCGCGCGGCGCTGGTGCTTCATGCTCGGCGACGTCCAGGGCAGCGGCCCCGAGGCGGCCGTCGTCACCGGCCTCGCCCGCCCCTGGCTGCGGCTGCTGGCCCGGGAGGACCACCAGGTCGGCCACGTCCTCGACCGGCTGAACCGGCTGCTCCTCGACGACGCCACCGAGGCCGCCGAGGCCGCCGCCTCGATCGTCGCCGCCGCCGGTGACCTGCCCGGCGCGCCGCCACCGGCGCAGCCGCAGTCGCGGTTCCTGTCGCTGCTGTACGGCGAGCTGGTGCCGCTCGCGGCCGAGGACGGCGGCGGCGCCCGCTGCACCCTCGCCTGCGCGGGCCACCCGCTGCCGCTCCTGCTGCGCCCGGACGGCTCGGTGACGCCCGCCGCCGTGCCCCAGGTGCTGCTGGGCGTCGTCGACGACGTCGGGTACGAGAGCCACACCTTCCACCTCGCGCCCGGCGACACCCTCCTGTGCGTCACCGACGGCGTCACCGAGCGCCGCTCCCGCACGGGGCGCATGTTCGACGACGGCGACGGGCTGGCGGAGGCCCTCTCCGGCTGCGCCGGGCTGCCCGCGCGGGAGGTCGCCGACCGCATCCGGCAGGCGGTCCACACCTTCGGCGAGGCGCCCGTACGCGACGATCTCGCGCTCCTGGTGCTCCAGGCCCGGTGACGGCCGCCGGTCGGCCCCCGGGACGGACGGGGCGCCCGGCCGGGTGACGGACAATGGGACGTATGCCTTCCGTACTGCCCGATGGTGAGCCCATGCCCGAGGACGGCGCGCTGCCCGCGTCCGCCCTGCTCGGGGCCGGTGAGCGGCCGCTCGGGTTCTATCTGCACGTGCCGTACTGCGCGACCCGCTGCGGATACTGCGACTTCAACACGTACACCGCCACCGAGCTGCGCGGCTCCGGCGGCGTCCTCGCCTCCCGCGACAACTACGCCGCGACCCTGGCCGACGAGGTGCGCCTGGCGCGGAAGGTCCTCGGCGACGACCCGCGCCCCGTGCGGACCGTCTTCGTCGGCGGCGGTACGCCCACGCTGCTCGACGCCGCGGACCTGGTGGCGATGCTGGCGGCCGTGCGGGACGAGTTCGGGCTCGCGGACGACGCGGAGATCACGACGGAGGCGAACCCGGAGTCGGTCGGCCCGGCGTACCTGGCGGAGCTGCGCGAGGGCGGCTTCAACCGGATCTCCTTCGGCATGCAGAGCGCCCGCCGGCACGTCCTGAAGGTGCTCGACCGCACGCACACGCCCGGGCGGCCCGAGGCCTGTGTGGCGGAGGCGCGCGCGGCCGGGTTCGAGCACGTCAACCTCGACCTGATCTACGGCACGCCGGGGGAGAGCGACGACGACTGGCGCGCCTCGCTCGACGCGGCGATCGGCGCGGGCCCCGACCACGTCAGCGCGTACGCCCTGATCGTCGAGGAGGGCACCCAGCTGGCGCGGCGCATCCGGCGCGGCGAGGTGCCGATGACGGACGACGACGTCCACGCCGACCGGTACCTGATCGCGGAGGACGTCCTGTCCGGGGCGGGTTTCTCCTGGTACGAGGTGTCCAACTGGGCCACGTCGGAGGCGGGACGGTGCCTGCACAACGAGCTGTACTGGCGCGGCGCCGACTGGTGGGGCGCCGGGCCGGGCGCGCACAGCCACGTGGGGGGCGTGCGGTGGTGGAACGTCAAGCACCCCGGCGCGTACGCCGCCGCGCTGGCGGAGGGCCGCTCGCCCGGCGCGGGACGTGAGCTGCTGGCGGAGGAGGACCGCCGGGTGGAGCGCGTGCTGCTGGAGCTGCGCCTGCGGGAGGGGTGCCCCCTGGGTCTTTTGAAGCCCGCGGGCCTGGCCGCCGCCGAGCGGGCGGTAAGTGACGGGCTCCTGGACCCCGGTCCTTACGCCGAGGGGCGCGCCGTCCTGACGCTGCGGGGCCGTCTGCTCGCCGACGCGGTGGTGCGGGACCTGACCGACTGACCGACTGACCGGCCGGGTCCCGCCCGAGACACCTCCTACGGTGCCGTCACGAAATCGATCAGCTCCTCCACCCGGCCCAGCAGCGCCGGCTCCAGGTCCTTGTACGAGGTGACCTTGGACAGGATGTGCTGCCAGGCGGCGCCCGTGTTGTCCGGCCAGCCGAGGGCGCGGCAGACGCCCGTCTTCCAGTCCTGGCCGCGCGGGACGGTCGGCCACGCCGGGATGCCGACCGAGGACGGCTTCACGGCCTCCCAGACGTCGATGTACGGGTGCCCCACGACCAGGGTGTGGGCGTCCGTGACCGAGGCCGCGATGCGGGACTCCTTGGAGCCGGGCACCAGGTGGTCGACCAGGACCCCCAGGCGGGCGTCGGGGCCCGGGCCGAAGTCGCGGACGACGGCCGGCAGGTCGTCGACGCCCTCCAGGTACTCGACGACCACGCCCTCGACGCGCAGGTCGTCGCCCCAGACCCGCTCGACCAGTTCCGCGTCGTGCCGGCCCTCCACGTAGATGCGCCCCGCCCGGGCCACACGCGCGCGTGCGCCCGGAACGGCGACCGAACCCGATGCGGTCCGCGAGGGGCGGGCCGGCCCCGACGCGGGGCGCACCAGCGTCACCGTCCGCCCCTCCAGCAGGAAACCGCGCGGGGCCAGCGGGAACACCCGGTGCTTGCCGAACCGGTCCTCCAGGGTCACCGTGCCGGCCTCGCAGCCGGTCACCGCCCCGCAGAACCCGGTGGTCACCTCCTCGACGACCAGGTCCGGCTCGGCGGGGACCTCCGGGACGGGCGCGGACTTCTTCCACGGGGGTGTCAGATCGGGGTGGTAGCTGCGCATTCGCCAGACGCTACGACACGCCGAACCGCCGGGCCAGCTCATCGCGTTGGGCGCGTACGAAGGCGGCGTCCACGACGGCGCCGTGCCCCGGCACGTACCGGGCGTCCTCGCCGCCGAGCTCCAGCAGCCGGTCGAGCGCGGCCGGCCAGCGCGAGGGGATGGCGTCACCGCCCGCCTGCGGGTCGCCCGACTCCTCCACCAGGTCGCCGCACAGGACGACCTCCCGGGAGCCCGGCACGAGCACCGCCAGGTCGTGGCCGCTGTGTCCCGGGCCCACGTTGGCCAGCAGCACCTGCCGCCCGCCCAGCTCCAGGGTCCACTCGCCGCACACCAGGTGGTGCGGGGCCACCAGGACGTCCGTCGCCTCCACGGCGTCCGCCTCGTCGACGCCGTGGCGCACCGCGTCCGTGCGCAGCGAGTCCCGCCCCGCGCCGGTGAGGACCGTATCGACGCCGACCGCGCCGTACACCTCCGTCCCCGCGAACGCCGCCGTGCCCAGAACATGATCGAAGTGGGGGTGACTGAGTGCGATATGCGTCACTCTCCGCCCGCCCATCAGGGCCTGCGCTTGGGCCCGGATCTCGGCCCCCTCACGGAGCGTGGCGCCCGTGTCGTACAGCAGCGCGCCCTTGTCGCCCACCACCAGGGCCGTGGTCGCGTCCCACACCGGCAGCCTGCGGCGGCCCACGCCGTCGGCCACGCGCTCCCAGCCGTAGTCTTCCCACCTGACGTCCATACCGCGACGCTATCGGCAACCACCAGCGCCGTCTCGCGGTAGCGTGGCCCGCCGCCCTTGCCCCGGGCGTACCCCGGCGCCGTACACTGACCGGGGACGTCTGGCACTCGGGTATCGCGAGTGCCAGCCAGGCAGAAGGAACCGAAGCCAGCTGGAGGTGCGCGCGATGCTGAGCGAACGCAGACTCGAGGTACTGCGCGCCATCGTCCAGGACTACGTCGGCACCGAGGAGCCCGTGGGTTCCAAGGCGCTCACGGAGCGCCACAACCTCGGCGTCTCACCCGCCACCGTGCGCAACGACATGGCGGTGCTGGAGGACGAGGGCTTCATCGCCCAGCCCCACACCAGCGCGGGCCGCATCCCCACCGACAAGGGCTACCGCCTCTTCGTCGACCGGCTCGCCGGCGTCAAGCCGCTGTCGTCGCCGGAGCGGCGCGCCATCCAGAACTTCCTGGACGGCGCCGTCGACCTCGACGACGTCGTGGGCCGCACGGTGCGGCTGCTGGCGCAGCTCACCCGGCAGGTCGCGGTCGTGCAGTACCCGTCCCTGACGCGCTCCACCGTGCGTCACGTGGAACTGCTGTCGCTCGCCCCCGCCCGGCTGATGCTCGTCCTGATCACCGACACGGGGCGGGTGGAGCAGCGCATGGTCGACTGCCCCGCGCCCTTCGGCGAGACGTCCGTGGCCGACCTGCGGGCGCGGCTCAACAGCCGCGTCGTGGGCCGGCGCTTCACGGACGTGCCGCAGCTGGTGCAGGACCTCCCCGAGTCCTTCGAGGCGGAGGACCGGGGGACGGTCTCCACGGTGCTGGCCACCCTGCTGGAGACCCTGGTGGAGGAGACCGAGGAACGGCTGATGATCGGCGGCACCGCCAATCTCACCCGCTTCGGGCACGACTTCCCGCTGACCATCCGGCCGGTGCTGGAGGCGCTGGAGGAGCAGGTCGTGCTCCTCAAGCTGCTCGGCGAGAGCAGTGACTCGGCCATGACCGTACGTATCGGGCACGAGAACGCCCACGAGGGCCTCAACTCCACGTCCGTCGTCGCGGTCGGCTACGGTTCGGGCGACGAGGCAGTCGCCAAACTCGGCGTGGTCGGACCGACCCGCATGGACTACCCCGGAACGATGGGAGCGGTACGCGCAGTGGCACGTTACGTCGGACAGATCCTGGCGGAGTCGTAAGTGGCCACCGACTACTACGCCGTACTCGGCGTGCGCCGCGACGCCTCCCAGGACGAGATCAAGAAGGCGTTCCGGAGGCTCGCCCGCGAGCTGCACCCGGACGTCAACCCCGATCCGAAGACCCAGGAGCGGTTCAAGGAGATCAACGCCGCCTACGAGGTGCTGTCGGACCCGCAGAAGAAGCAGGTCTACGACCTCGGCGGAGACCCGCTGTCCGCCGCGGGCGGTGCGGGCGCGGGCGGCTTCGGCGCGGGTGGCTTCGGAAACTTCTCCGACATCATGGACGCCTTCTTCGGCACGGCGTCCCAGCGCGGGCCGAGGTCGCGCACGCGGCGCGGCCAGGACGCGATGATCCGCCTGGAGATCGACCTCAACGAGGCGGCCTTCGGCACCACCAAGGACATCCAGGTCGACACGGCCGTCGTCTGCACCACCTGTTCCGGCGAGGGCGCCGCGCCTGGTACGTCGGCGCAGACCTGCGACATGTGCCGCGGTCGCGGCGAGGTCTCCCAGGTCACCCGGTCGTTCCTGGGCCAGGTCATGACCTCCCGTCCGTGCCCGCAGTGCCAGGGCTTCGGCACCGTGGTCCCCACCCCGTGCCCTGAGTGCGCGGGCGACGGCCGGGTCCGCTCCCGCCGGACGCTCACGGTCAAGATCCCGGCCGGTGTCGACAACGGCACCCGCATCCAGCTCGCCGGCGAGGGTGAGGTCGGCCCCGGCGGCGGCCCGGCGGGCGACCTGTACGTGGAGATCCACGAGCTGCCGCACCCGGTGTTCCAGCGGCGCGGTGACGACCTGCACTGCACGGTGACCATCCCGATGACGGCGGCCGCGCTGGGCACGAAGTGCCCGCTGGAGACGCTGGACGGGCTGGAGGAGGTCGACGTCCGCCCCGGCACGCAGTCGGGCCAGTCGATCCCGCTGCACGGCCGTGGCGTCACGCACCTGCGGGGCGGCGGGCGCGGCGACCTCATCGTGCACGTCGAGGTCCAGACGCCGTCGAAGCTGGACCCGGAGCAGGAGCGGCTGCTGCGCGAGCTGGCCAAGCTGCGCGGCGAGGAGCGGCCCACGGGTCAGTTCCAGCCGGGGCAGCAGGGGCTGTTCTCCCGCCTGAAGGACGCCTTCAACGGGCGGTGAGCCCTCGCCGGTTCGGTACGGGTGCGGGGGCGTGACACCATGCGTTCATGTCCTCCGCACTGACCGGTCTCTGCCGGTACCCGATCGTGCAGGCCCCCATGGCGGGTGGCGCCTCCCGACCGGAGCTCGCCGCGGCCGTGTCCGAGGCCGGCGGTCTCGGGTTCCTGGCCGCCGGGTACAAGACCGCCGACGGCATGTACCAGGAGATCAAGCAGGTACGCGGGCTGACCTCGCGGCCCTTCGGCGTCAACCTCTTCATGCCGCAGCCCGGGCACGCCGACCCGGCCGCCGTCGACGTGTACCGGCACCAGCTCGCCGGTGAGGCCACCTGGTACGACACGCCGCTCGGTGACCCCGACGCGGGGCGCGACGACGGGTACGAGGCCAAGCTGGCCATCCTGCTGGACGACCCGGTGCCGATGGTGTCGTTCACGTTCGGCTGCCCGGCCGCCGAGACGGTGGCCGCGTTCCGGCGGGCCGGGACGGTCACCGTCGTCACGGTGACCTCGCCCGACGAGGCGCTGGCCGCGCAGGCGGCGGGCGCGGACGCGGTGTGCGTGCAGGGCGTCGAGGCCGGCGGGCACCAGGGCACCCACCGCGACGACCCGGAGAGCGGCGGCACCGGCACGGGGCTGCTCACGCTGATCGCGCTGGTCAAGGAGACCGTGCCGCTGCCGGTCGTCGCCGCCGGCGGCCTGATGCGCGGCAGCCAGATCGCCGCCGCCCTCGCGGCGGGCGCCGAGGCCGCCCAGCTCGGCACGGCGTTTCTGGTATGCCCCGAGTCCGGCGCGAACGCCCTCCACAAGCAGGCCATGACCAACCCGCTGTTCGTCCGCACCGAGCTGACGCGGGCGTTCTCGGGCCGCCCCGCGCGGGGCCTGGTCAACCGCTTCATGCACGAGCACGGCCCCTACGCCCCGGCCGCGTACCCCGAGGTGCACCACCTGACGAGCGGGCTGCGCAAGGCCGCCGCCAAGGCGGGCGACCCGCAGGGCATGGCGCTGTGGGCCGGACAGGGCCACCGGATGGCGCGCGAACTGCCCGCCGGACGCCTGGTGCAGGTCCTGGGCGCCGAACTGGACGCCGCGGTCGCCGCCCTCGCGCTGCGGGGCGGGGCGTCATGACCGCGCCCGTCTTCCTGGTCGACCGCGTCACCGGCGGCACCGTCACGCTCGACGGGCCCGAGGGGCGCCACGCGGTGTCGGTACGGCGGCTGCGGGTCGGCGAGGACATCGTCCTGACCGACGGCGCGGGAAACGGCGCCTACGGCACGGTCGCGGCCGTCGAGGGCAAGGACCGCCTCACCGTGACGGTGACCGAGGTACGTGATGAACCGGCGCCCAGCCCCCGCATCACCGTCGTCCAGGCCCTGCCCAAGGGCGACCGGGGCGAGCTGGCGGTGGAGACGATGACCGAGACGGGCGTCGACGCGATCGTGCCGTGGGCGGCGTCCCGTTGCATCACGCAGTGGAAGGGCGACCGGGGCCTGAAGGCGCTCGCCAAGTGGCGGGCCACCGCGCGGGAGGCGGGCAAGCAGTCCCGACGGCTCCGCTTCCCGGACGTCGCCGACGCGGCCACCACCAAGCAGGTCGCCCGCCTGCTGGCGGCGGCCGACTTCGCGGCGGTCCTCCACGAGGAGGGCGCCGAGCCGCTGGCCACCGCCGAACTGCCCTCCACCGGCGACATCGTGCTGGTCGTGGGCCCCGAAGGCGGCGTGTCGCCCGACGAGTCGGCGGCCTTCGCCGAAGCGGGCGCCAAGCCCTACCGCCTCGGCCGCACCGTCCTGCGCACCTCCACCGCCGGCACGGCCGCCACCGCCCTGCTACTGGGCCGCACGGGCCGCTGGTCCTGACGGCCGGACGGGCGCGTGCCCGGGTCGTCCACGGCCGTGGGGCGTGAGCTGCACCGGCCGTGGGCGCATCCCGGTTGTTCTCGGCGGCGGTCGGCGCCGCGCACGGCAGCCGGCGGGCGCGGACCCCGGGGCGTGGGCCGCACCGGCCGCTGGTCCTGACGCCCTGGAGGGCGCGTGCCCCCGCCCCCGCCCCGTCCCGGGGCCCGCACGACCGGTTGTCGGACCCGCTCCGTAAGGTGGCCGCATGTCCGACGAGTCTCCTCTCCTGCGCAGTCTGCGTGCCGCCGTCACCGCCGCGCCCGACGACGTTCCCCTGCGCCTGCACCTCGCCGAACTCCTGCTCCAGGCGGGGCGGAACGACGAAGCGGTGACCGAAGCGGCCGTCGCCCTCCAGCACGCGCCCGGTGACGCGCAGGCCCGTGCGCTGATGGGCCGCGCCATGGGCATGCCGCCCATGCCCACCGCCGCGCCCAGCACCGCGCCGGCCCCGGAGGCCGCCCCGACCGGCGAGCGCTTCGACTGGGCCGCGGCCGAGCAGGAGGTCGGTGACATCGTGCCGCCCCGGTTCGTCGAGGGCACCGAGGCGCCCCTCACCGTCGACGGCCACGGCGACGACCCGGGCGGCGCCGGCGCCTGGGAGGTCGACGCCCCGGGTGCCGTGCGGCTCGCGGACGTCGGCGGCATGCAGGAGGTCAAGGACCGCCTGGAGGCCGCCTTCCTCGCACCCATGCGCAACCCCGAGCTGCGCAAGCTGTACGGCAAGAGCCTGCGCGGCGGCCTGCTGCTCTACGGGCCGCCCGGCTGCGGCAAGACGTTCATCGCGCGTGCCGTCGCCGGCGAGCTCGGGGCGAGCTTCCTGTCGATCTCGCTCAGCGACATCCTCGACATGTACATCGGGGCCTCCGAGAAGAACGTCCACGACATCTTCGAGACCGCCCGCCGCCAGGCGCCCTGCGTCGTATTCCTCGACGAGCTGGACGCGCTGGGCGCCAAGCGCAGCCGCAGCCACCACAGCGGACTGCGCAACGTCGTCAACCAGCTCCTCACCGAGCTGGACGGCATCGCCGCCGACAGCAACGACGGGGTGTTCGTCCTCGCCGCCACCAACGTGCCCTGGGACGTGGACATCGCGCTGCGCCGCCCCGGCCGGCTCGACCGCACCCTGCTGGTGCTGCCGCCGGACGCCACCGCGCGCGACGCGATCCTCCGCTACCACCTGCGCGACCGCCCCATCGAGGCGGTCGACCTGGGCAAGCTGGTGAAGGCCACCGAGGACTTCTCCGGCGCCGACCTCGCGCACGTATGCGAGAGCGCGGCGGAGGCGGCGCTGCTCGACTCCGCCCGCACCGGCACCGTACGCATGATCGGCATGAGGGACCTGATGGGCGCCGCCAAGCAGATACGGCCGTCCACCGACCCCTGGTTCGCCGCCGCCCGCAACGTGGCGACGTTCGCCAACGACGGCGGCATGTACGACGACCTCCTCGCGTACCTGAAGAGGAAGCGCAAACTGTGACCACCCCGCAGCCCCCGTCGATGTCACTCGACCGGGCCGAGGCGCTGTACGACCTGGAGCGGTACGAACAGGCCGCGGCCCTCACGGCGCGGCACCTGGCCCAGCACCCGGACGACGCCCGGGCGTTCTCCCTGCTGGCCCGCTGCCGGAGCCGGCTCGGCGACCGGGCCGAGGCGCTGCGCCTGGCCGACGAGGCGCTGCGCGCCGACCCCGAGCTGCCCTCGGCGTGGCTCCTGCGGGCTGACCTCCTGGCGCAGGAGCCGGCGCGCGGGCCGGCGTGGGCGGCGGCGGAGGACTCCGCCCGGCGCGGCATCGCACTCGTGCCGCACCACTGGGCGGGCTACCACGTGCTCGGCACGATCCTCGCCCGCTCCGGGGACCCGGCACGGCGCGCCGAGGCGTACGCGCTGGCGCTGCGCGCCGTCGAGCTGGGCCCCGAGGAGGACGCCACCCACTTCCTCCTCGGCCTGGTCGCCTACCAGCTGAAGGACTACCGGACCGCCGAGAGGGCGTACGAGAACGCGCTGAGGCTCAACCCGGAGAGCAGCGAGGCCCACAACAACCTGTCCCTGCTGCACCTGCGCCGCCGCTGGTACCGGCGCGGCGCGTGGACCAGGGCCGCCGAGGGGTTCGTCGACTCGGCCGCCCTCGACCTGGACGACCGCGAGGCGCGCTTCAACCTGGAGACCATGGCGTGGGGGACCGCCGCCGGGGCCCGCTGGGTCGCCCTGGCCGGGTTCATGGCCGCCACCGTGGGGTCGGCCCAACTGCGCAGCGGTGGCTCCGGGACGGGCCCGGTGGTGGCGCAGCTCGTCGGCGCGGCCGTGTTCGTGGCGCTGTGGGGCGGCTGGGCGCTGTGGATGGCCAGACGGGTGCCCCCGCGGCTGCGGCGGCCCCTGCTGCTGATCTCCCGCACCTGCTCGCCGGTGCTGTGGATGGCCGGCGCCGTGGGGCTGCTGGGCCTGCTCTCGCTGGTCACCCTGGCGCTGCCCACGCTCGACGCGGGCGTGGTGGGCGGCTTCGGCGCGCCGCTGTTCTGGGGCGTGGTCATCACGTACTGGGTCAGCCGGTCGGCGCTCAGGAGACGGACGCCCGGCCGCCGATAGAGTTCCTGCACGAGCACGCCCCGACAGAAGGGACCAGGTCATGGCCGGAGAGCCGCAGAGCGACTGCCTGTTCTGCAAGATCGTGGCGAGGGAGGTGCCGGCCACCATCGTCCGTGAGTCGGAGACCACCCTCGCCTTCCGCGACATCAACCCGCAGGCGCCCACCCACGTCCTGGTCATCCCCAAGGCGCACTACCAGGACGCCGCGGCCCTCGCCGCCGGCGCCCCGGACGTCGCGGTCGACGTGCTGCGCGAGGCCGGGCAGGTCGCGGCCGACGAGAAGGCCGAAGCCGGGTACCGCATCGTCTTCAACACCGGTGCCGGCGCCGGGCAGACCGTCTGGCACGCGCACGCCCACGTGCTCGGCGGCCGCGGCCTGAACTGGCCCCCCGGATAGTCGCGGACGGACGGTCAGGAACGCCATGTCCGTACGAGAGCTCGTCGTCCTGGGCACCGCCAGCCAGGTGCCGACCCGCCACCGCAACCACAACGGCTACCTGCTGCGCTGGGACGGCGAGGGCATCCTCTTCGACCCGGGCGAGGGCACCCAGCGCCAGATGCTCCGCGCCGGGGTCGCCGCGCACGACATCGACCGCATCTGCGTCACCCACTTCCACGGCGACCACTCCCTGGGCCTCGCCGGGGTGATCCAGCGCATCAACCTCGACCAGGTCCCGCACCCGGTCACCGCGCACTACCCGGCGAGCGGGCAGCGCTTCTTCGACCGGCTGCGGTACGCGACCGCCTACCGCGAGACGGTGAAGCTCGCCGAGGCGCCGGTCGCCGCCGACGGCGTGCTGGCCACGACCCGCGCGTACACCCTGGAGGCCCGCCTCCTGTCGCACCCCGTCGAGTCGTTCGGCTACCGGCTGACCGAGCCCGACGGGCGCCGCATGCTGCCCGAGCGGCTCGCCGCGCACGGCATCCAGGGCCCCGACGTGGGCCGCATCCAGCGCGAGGGCGCGGTGGGCGGGGTCGGCCTGGAGGACGTCAGCGAGGTGCGGCGCGGGCAGCGGTTCGCGTTCGTGATGGACACCCGGCTGTGCGAGGGTGTCCACGCGCTCGCCGCGGGCTGCGACATGCTCGTCATCGAGTCGACGTTCCTCGACGAGGACGCCGTCCTGGCCGAGGATCACGGGCACCTGACGGCCGGCCAGGCCGCCGCGGTCGCCCGCGAGGCGGGCGTACGCCACCTCGTCCTCACCCACTTCTCGCAGCGCTACGCCGACCCCGGCCTCTTCGAACAGCAGGCACGGGCGGCCGGTTTCGACGGCGAGCTGACCATCGCCCAGGACCTCGTCCGCGTCCCGCTCCCCAAACGCAGGTAAGGCCACGCATCATGCACCTCCCCGAAGCACTCCCCAAAGCGGAACTGCACCTCCACATCGAAGGCACCCTCGAACCGGAACTGGCCTTCGCGCTCGCCGCACGCAACGGGGTCGAGCTGCCGTACGCCGGCACCGAGGAGCTGCGCGAGGCGTACCTCTTCAGCGACCTGCAGTCCTTCCTCGACCTGTACTACGAGCTGATGGCGGTCCTGCGCACCGCCGACGACTTCACCGAGCTGGCCGACGCCTATCTGGAGCGGGCCGCGCGCCAGGGCGTCCGGCACGCCGAGATCTTCTTCGACCCGCAGGCGCACACCGCGCGGGGCGTGCCCATCGGCACGGTCGTCGAGGGCCTGGCGAGGGCGCTGGAGCGGGCCGAGGAGCGGCACGGCGTCTCCACCCGGCTGATCATGTGCTTCCTGCGGGACCGGTCCGCCGAGTCGGCCATGGAGACGCTGCGGGCGGCGGAGCCGTACCTGCGTCACATCGCGGGCGTGGGCCTGGACTCGGCCGAGGTGGGCAACCCGCCGTCCAGGTTCGCTGAGGTGTACGAGGCGGCCGGGGCGCTCGGCCTGCGGAAGGTCGCGCACGCAGGCGAGGAGGGCCCGCCCGCGTACATCCGCGAGGCCCTGGACGTCCTCGGCGTGGAGCGGATCGACCACGGGCTGCGGGCCATGGAGGACCCCGAACTGGTGGAGCGGCTGGTGCGGGACCGGGTGCCGCTCACTTTGTGCCCGCTGTCGAACGTCCGGCTGCGCGCCGTCGACGTGCTGGAGGACCACCCGCTGCCGGCGATGATGGCGGCGGGGCTGCTGGTGACGGTGAACTCCGACGACCCGGCCTACTTCGGCGGGTACGTCGGCGACACCTTCCACGCCGTCCACGAGGCGCTGGGCATCGGCCCGGAGCGGTTGCGCGAGCTGGCCCGCAACTCGTTCCTGGCGTCGTTCCTGGACGACGACGAGGACCGCAGGGCGCGCTACCTCGCCGAGGTCGAGGCGTACGAGTTCGACTAGGACGACCCGGGGCGGGGTCAGCCCTGCGGACCGGACGGGCCCGCCTGGCGGTAGGCGCGGCGCCGGACCAGGAGCGGCACCACGGACCGGACGGGGAACTCGGTGACCGGCTGCTCCGGCGCGCCGATCTGCGGGGCGGCCAGACCGGTCGCCGCGCCGGTGGTGCCGGCCACGACCGCCGCCGGGGCACCGCCGCGGCGGCGCACCGCGCCGGGGACGAGGGGGCGGCCCGAGGTGTGCAGGGCGACCGCGGTGAGCGGGGCGGCGAGCAGCAGCAGCAGGGCGGCCAGCACCAGGCCCATGCCCGGGTAGCCCGCCCGCTCGGACAGGACGCTGCCGACGACCGGCCCGCAGGCCACGCCCAGCGAGGAGGCCGAACCGGCGAGGACCGCCCAGCGGCCGCGCGGGTCCAGGGAGGCGGCCAGGCCGATCAGGTACGACAGGACCACCGGGTAGCAGGCGTTCCACAGGATCTCGCCGGCCGCGAAGGACACGAGGCCGTCGGCGGCGGAGGTCAGGGCGATGCATCCGGCGATCACCACGGTGCCCAGGCCGATCGGCACCGCCCGCCCGAGCCGGGCGCCCAGCAGCCCGGCGGCGGTGACGCCCAGGAGCCCGGCGCCGAGGGCCGCCGCGAACACGGCGCCGACGGTCACCTCGCCGAGACCCGCCTGAGTGAGCCCGATACGGCCGCTGACGCCCCACAGGGCGTTCTGCGCCATCGACCAGCACACCATGGCGCCCGCCAGCACCAGGCCCGCGCGCGGCCGGGGCAGCGGAGCCCCCGCCTCGCGGGTGACGCCCGTGTCGTGGCCCGCCTCCAGGCGCCCCGTCGCGGGCCACACGGCCGCCGCGACCAGCGCGAGCGCCGCGAACGGCAGCGTGTGCCCGCCGCCCAGGTGCGGCAGCGTCAGGTAGAGGGCGCCGGCCGTGGCCGACACCGTCAGCAGGCCCAGGGTGGAGGCGCGGTGGGGATCGCGCTGCGCCGCGATGCCGGCCGCGGCGACCGCCGTCGCCGTACCGGAGCCGAAGCCGCCGGCCACCGCGCCCGCCACCACCAGCGGTACGGACGGGGCGAGAGCGGCGCAGCCGTAGCCGGTGAGGGCCACCAGGAGGCCCGCGCGGGCCAGGCGGCGCGGCCCGTACCGCTCGACGCGCGAGGCGAGCGTGAAGCCCGCGGCGGCGGAACCGAGGAGCAGTCCGGAGCCGACCAGACCCGCCTGGGCGGGCGTCAGACCGAGACCGGAGGAGAGACGGCCGACGACGGTCGGCAGGAGGTACGCGGCGAGGTAGCCGGCCGTGAACACGGCGACGAGCGGCCACAGGGCGCGCGGGCGCGAGGGCATGGGCGTTCCCGAACAGGGAGGAGGGGGAGGGGTGGAGCGCCCGGTGTCGTACGGGAACGTGCACGGGAACGCGGGGCAATTTGTATCAAGCGGGCTGGGCGCACGAGAAGCCCGACCGATGTGATCCGGGTCACATTGCGTTTGCATGGCCCACCAGCGGGTAACTGTCCCCGCTCTCAACGGGTCCAGGCCCCTCACGACGGGCGAGAATCGGGCACACTGTCCTGATCCGCACCGCGACCGGGGAGCCCGCCGTGACCACATCCCGAGGAGACCACCAGCCGCGCCAACACACCGCAGGCGTCGACCCGTTGGGCGCGCTGCGCACACCGGCCGACCCCGAGTGCGACGTCTTCCTCACCGGCACGGTCTTCCTCGACATCATCTTCACCGGCCTCGACAGCGCCCCCGTGCGCGGCACCGAGTCCTGGGCGCGCGGCATGGGCTCCAGCCCCGGCGGCGTCGCCAACATGGCCACCGCGCTCGCCCGGCTCGGGCTGCGCACCTCCCTGGCGGCCGCCTTCGGCGACGACCACTACGGCGAGTACTGCTGGGACGCCCTGGAGCAGGGCGAGGGCATCGACCTGACCCGGTCGCGCACCGTGCCCGGCTGGCACTCCCCGGTGACCGTCTCCATGGCGTACGAGGGCGAACGCACCATGGTGTCCCACGGCCACGAGGCCCCGCCCCTGGACGGCGCCCTGCCCGCGACGGCGCCACGCGCGCGTGCCGCCGTGGCGTCCCTGGCGCCCGGCCGCCCCGAGGAGTGGGTCGGCGACGCCGCCCGCCGGGACACCCGCATCTTCGCCGACACCGGCTGGGACGACACCGGCCGCTGGGACCTGGCCGCACTGCCCGACCTGGACCACTGCGAGGCGTTCCTCCCCAACGCCCAGGAGGCGATGCGCTACACCCGCACCTCCTGCCCCCGCGCCGCCGCCCGCGCGCTCGCCGACAAGGTGCCGCTCGCGGTCGTCACCCTCGGCCCGGAGGGCGCCTACGCCGTGGACGGCGCGACCGGCGAGACCGCCGAGGTGCCGGCCATCGAGGTCGCCGCCCTGGACCCGACCGGAGCCGGGGACGTCTTCGTCGCGGGGTTCGTCACCGGCACCCTCGCCGGCTGGCCGCTCGCCGACCGGCTCGCCTTCGGCGGCCTGACCGCCGCCCTGTCGGTGCAGGAGTTCGGCGGATCGCTCTCCGCGCCGGGGTGGACCGAGATCGCCGCCTGGTGGAACTACGTCCAGGGCTGCGACGACCAGGACCCCGCCGCCCTGCGCCGGTACGCGTTCCTGGAGCCGCTCCTGCCCGCCCCCATCAGGCCCTGGCCGCTGCGGCGGGCCGTGCCCACGATCGGCTTCGGCCGGTCCGCGTGAGCGCCCCCGCCCCAGCGGTGACGGGAAAAGCCTTCGGGGTTGTCAGCCCCACGACGTACGCTGGATGTCCAGAGGTTGTCGAGCAGCGAGAACCCTGCAACGGAGGTATGTGCAGGCCTGAGAGCCGGCCCATGACGCAGACACCCACAGCCCAGACCCAGCAGGCGCGAGCCCACTTCACCGTCCCCGCCAAGCACCCGATGGTGACCGTCCTCGGCTCGGGCGACTCCCTGCTGCGCGTGATCGAAGAGGCGTTCCCGGCCGCCGACATCCATGTCCGGGGCAACGAGGTCAGTGCGGTCGGACCGGCGGGGGAAGTCGCTCTGATCCAGCGCCTGTTCGACGAGATGATGCTGGTGCTCCGCACCGGGCAGCCGATGACGGAGGACGCAGTGGAACGCTCGATCGCCATGCTCAGGGCGAGCGAGAACGGCACGGCCGAGCCGGGGCAGGAGAGCCCCGCCGAGGTGCTCACCCAGAACATCCTCTCCAGCCGCGGCCGCACCATCCGTCCCAAGACCCTCAACCAGAAGCGGTACGTCGACGCGATCGACAAGCACACGGTCGTCTTCGGCATCGGCCCCGCCGGCACCGGAAAGACGTACCTGGCCATGGCCAAGGCGGTTCAGGCCCTGCAGTCCAAGCAGGTCACCCGGATCATCCTGACCCGGCCGGCCGTCGAGGCGGGCGAGCGGCTCGGCTTCCTGCCCGGCACGCTCTACGAGAAGATCGACCCGTACCTGCGGCCGCTGTACGACGCGCTGCACGACATGCTCGACCCCGACTCCATCCCCCGCCTGATGGCGGCGGGCACCATCGAGGTCGCCCCCCTGGCGTACATGCGCGGCCGGACGCTCAACGACGCCTTCATCATCCTCGACGAGGCGCAGAACACGAACCCCGAGCAGATGAAGATGTTCCTCACCCGCCTCGGATTCGATTCCAAGATCGTCATCACCGGCGACATCACCCAGGTGGACCTCCCGGGCGGCACCAAGAGCGGCCTGCGGCAGGTCCGGGACATCCTGGACGGCGTGGAGGACGTCCACTTCTCGATGCTCACCTCGCACGACGTCGTACGGCACAAGCTCGTCGGCCGTATCGTCGACGCGTACGAGAAGTACGACAACCAAAACGGGAAGTAGACCGAAGAGCACCATGTCGATCGACGTCAACAACGAGTCCGGCACCGAGGTCGACGAGCAGGCGATCCTCGACGTCGCCCGGTACGCGCTCACGCGGATGCGCATCCACCCCCTCTCCGAGCTGTCGGTGATCGTGGTGGACGCCGAGGCGATGGAGCAGCTGCACATCCAGTGGATGGACCTGCCGGGCCCCACGGACGTCATGTCCTTCCCGATGGACGAACTGCGACCGCCGGGCAAGGACGACGACGAGCCCCCGCAGGGGCTCCTCGGCGACATCGTGCTGTGCCCCGAGGTCGCCGCCAAGCAGGGCCAGGACGCCCCCACGCAGCACTCCATGGACGAGGAACTCCAGCTCCTCACCGTCCACGGAGTGCTGCACCTGCTCGGGTACGACCACGAGGAGCCCGACGAGAAGGCCGAGATGTTCGGGCTCCAGGCGGCGATCGTGGACGGCTGGCGGGCGGAGAAGGGCCTGACGGGCCCCTCCCCGGCGCCGACCGTCTCATGAGCGCCCAGCTGATCCTCGGCGCGGTCGCGCTGGTCGTGGTCGCCTGGCTCGCCGCGTGCGCGGAAGCCGGGCTCGCCCGCGTCTCCAGCTTCCGCGCCGCCGAGGCGGTACGGGTCGGGCGGCGCGGCGCGGCCAAGCTGGTCCAGGTCGCCTCCGACCCGACCCGATACCTGAACCTGGCGCTGCTGATCCGGGTGGCCTGCGAGATGGCGGCCGGGGTCATGGTGACCTACGTCTGCCTCAACGAGTTCGACGAGACCTGGGCGGCCCTGCTGGTCGCGGTCGGCGTCATGGTCCTGGTGTCGTACGTCGCCGTCGGCGTGTCCCCCCGCACCATCGGCCGCCAGCACCCGCTGAACACGGCGACCGCCGCCGCGTACGTCCTGCTGCCGCTCGCCCGCGTCCTCGGCCCCGTACCGCAGCTGCTGATCCTCATCGGCAACGCCCTCACACCTGGCAAGGGCTTCCGCAAGGGCCCCTTCGCCTCCGAGGCCGAACTGCGCGCCATGGTCGACCTCGCCGAGCAGGAGAGCCTCATCGAGGACGACGAGCGGCGCATGGTCCACTCCGTCTTCGAGCTCGGCGACACCCTCGTCCGCGAGGTCATGGTCCCGCGCACGGACCTGATCTCCATCGAGCGGTACAAGACCATCCGCCAGGCCCTCACCCTGGCGCTGCGCTCCGGCTTCTCCCGCATCCCTGTGACCGGGGACAACGAGGACGACGTCGTCGGCATCGTCTACCTGAAGGACCTGGTCCGGAAGACCCACATCAACCGGGACTCCGAGTCCGACCTGGTCTCCACCGCCATGCGGGCCGCGTCCTTCGTCCCCGACACCAAGAACGCCGGCGACCTGCTGCGGGAGATGCAGCAGGAGCGCAACCACTGCGCCGTCGTCATCGACGAGTACGGCGGCACGGCCGGCATCGTCACGATCGAGGACATCCTGGAGGAGATCGTCGGCGAGATCACCGACGAGTACGACCGGGAACTGCCGCCCGTGGAGGAGCTGGGCGAGGGCCGCTTCCGGGTCACCGCACGGCTCGACATCGGCGACCTGGGCGAGCTGTTCGGCCTCGACGAGTACGACGACGAGGACGTCGAGACGGTCGGCGGACTGCTCGCCAAGGCCCTCGGCCGGGTCCCGATCTCCGGCGCGTCGGCCGTGGTCGACCTGCCGGACGGCCGGAGCCTGCGCCTGACGGCCGAGTCCCCGGCCGGCCGCCGCAACAAGATCGTCACGGTGGTCGCGGAGCCGGTCTCATGACCCCCGAACAGCTGCGGGCCTTCTGCCTCTCCTTCAACGACGTGGTGGAGGACTTCCCGTTCGGTCCGGAGACCTCGGTCTTCAAGGTCGCGGGCAAGGTGTTCGCGCTGTCCGCCCTGGACGGCCGGCCGCTCACCGTCAACCTCAAGTGCGACCCGGAGATCGCCCTCCGCCTGCGCGCCGAGCACCCGGCGATCGTCCCCGGCTACCACATGAACAAGCGCCACTGGAACACGGTGACGGTCCAGGAGCTCCCGGAGCGCCTGGTCCACGAGCTGGTCGAGGACTCGTACGACCTGGTCGTGGCGGGCCTCCCCAAGGCGACCCGCCTACGCCTGGACCGCCCGTAACACCCACCGCCCCGCACCCGGAGACGTACCCGGGGCGGGGCCGTGCCCACCACCCACCGTCCCGCACCCGGCGACGCACCGGGGTGGGGCCGTGCAGGGTCGCCCCCGCAGGGGCTGGCGGCGTTACCGGGGCTCCCTGTCCCGTAACCCGAGGCCGCCGGCCCCGAGGAGGCGAGCCCGGAGGGGCCACGCCCCCCACCCACCGTGCGTATCCGCACCGCCCACCGGGCGAACCGGGAACAGACACCGCCCCGGTCCCGTTGTGCCCACCCTCCCCCAAGCTCTCGGCTTCGCTCGAGCAGGGGGGACCCCCATCGCCCAGCGGGACGACTGCCCACAACGGGTGGGGTGGGGCGCCGGCGGGGCGATCGCCCGGTTCAGGCGGGGTGGTTCCGGCTTGGACGTCGGAGGCCGGCCGCCACCACGGCCGCCGCCGTCAGGACGATCGCCGCGTCGATGGCCAGGACCGTGCGGACCCCGCCGAACAGGTCGCCCCGTGTGGTGGCGAGCACGCCCAGCAGGGGAATCCCGATCGTCAGCGCGACCTGCTGCGTGGTGGTCACCAGGCCGGTCGCCAGGCCCTGCTCCTCGTCCGGCACCCCGGACGTCACCGTCAGCCCGTACGACACGATCGCGCCCAGGTGGAACACGCTCGCCAGCGAGACGCCCACCGCCGCCAGGAGCGCCCCCGACGTCGGGCCGATGCCCAGCAGCAGGGCCACGCACAGCCCCTGGCCCACCAGCGAGCCCACCAGCGTCCGGCGGGCGCCGAAGCGGCCGATCACCCTCGGGGCGAGCGCCCCGGCGGCCGCGGACACGCCACCCTGCACACCGAAGACGAGACCCGTCGCGAAGGCGGACAGCCCCAGCGTTTCCTGGAGGTACAGCGTCAGGACGAAGATGACCGCGCTCATCATGGAGAACGTGACCAGCCCGCCCAGGTTGCCGAACGCCACTGTCCGCCGCCGCAGCATCGACAGCGACACCAGCGGCGTGTCGTGCCGGGACTCCACCACCGCGAACGCCACCAGCAGTGCCACCCCGGCGGCCAGCGCCGCCCGCACGTCCGTGCCGCCGAAGCCGTGCTCGGCCGCCGTCGACAGGGCGTAGATCAGCGCCAGCAGTCCACCGGTGACGGTGACGGCGCCCGGCACGTCGAGGCGGGGCCGGCCGGGCGTGCGCGACTCGGGCAGCAGGACCATCGCGGGCGGCAGCACGACCAGCGCGCACACGGCCAGCAGGCCCATGGTGGAGCGCCAGCCGAGGGTGTCGGTCATGACACCGCCCAGCACCATGCCGATGGTGAACCCGAGCGACAGCAGCGTGCCGCTGATGCCGAGTGCCCGGTCGCGCAGCGGTCCCTCCGGGAACGTCGTGGTCAGCAGCGACATGCCCGTCGGCACGATCGCCGCCGCCCCCAGTCCCTGGAGCGCCCGTCCCGCGAGGAACGACGCCGGGTTCCAGGCGAACGTGGCCAGCAGTGACGCGGCGCCGAACAGCACCAGCCCGGTGAGGAACAGTCTGCGCCGCCCGTACAGGTCGGCGACCCGCCCGAACAGCAGCAGGAACCCGCCGGACGGCAGCGCGAAGGCGGTGACCGCCCACTGGAGCGCCGACCGGCCCAGCCCCAGGTCCTCGCCGAGGACGGGCAGCGCCACGTTCAGTACGGAGAAGTCGAGCGCCACCATGAACTGGGCGGCGCACAGCACGAAGAGGATCAGCCCGGCGCGGCGCTTCAGCCGTGCGGGCGCGGAGGTCTCGGAGGTGTCGATGGTCATGCCCCGACCCTCCGGCCGCCGAAGCGCGCCTGGGGAGCGGCGACTTATCCTGTTGGCCGCACCACCAGGCAGGGGGAGGACCATGTGGTGACAGCACCTGAAAGCACAGCGTCCCGCGGTACGGACTACAAGAACCTCCGGCTCGCCGAGCTGCGCGCGTTCCTGAGGAGCCGTCGCGCCCGGGTGACGCCGGCGGAGGCGGGGCTGCCCGACGGCGGCGCGCGGCGCCGGACCCCGGGGCTGCGCCGCGAGGAGGTGGCCGTCCTCGCGGGCGTCGGGGTGTCCTGGTACCAGTGGCTGGAGCAGGGCCGGGACATCACCGTCTCGCCGCAGGTGCTGGACGCGGTGGCCCGGGTGCTCCGCCTCACCCCCGCCGAGCGCCGCCACCTCTACGTACTGGCCGGGCTGAACCCGCCCCCGGCGGAGGTGGATCCGGCGCAGCGGGACATGTGCGCCGGGCTGCGCCGGCTGATCGACGCGTGGATGCCGTACCCGGCGCACATCATGGACCGGTACTGCAACACGGTCATGTACAACGACTCGGCGTCGGCCGTGCTAGGGATGCGCCCGGGCATGCCGCAGAACGGTCTGATCGCCTTCTTCACCGACCCGCTGTACCGGACGCGTTCGAAGAGCTGGGCCCGCAACGCCCCGCAGCTCGTCGCCCAGTTCAGGGCGGCCTGTTCGGAGTGCCCGCAGGACGAGGGGTTCCGCGCGGTGGTGGAGGAGGCGAGGGCGGCCAGTGAGGAGTTCGCCGAGCTGTGGGAGCGCCGTGACATCGCCCCGGCGGGCCAGGTGCACAAGGAGCTCGACCACCCGGTGGTCGGCACCCTGCACGTGGAGTCGACGCAACTGCGCGTTCCCGCCCGGCCGGACCTGATGATCGTGCTGCACACCCCGCTCCCGGAGGCGGACACGGCGGCCAAACTGGAGTGGCTCGCGAGCCCGGAGGGGCGGCGGGAGGCGATGTACCCGGTGGCCGGGTGAGGACAGTCCTGTGCCCTTCCTGTGATCTCCCTGTGTGTATCCTCAGCGCGGCCGATCATCGGCGGGGAGGGGGGAACCGCAGCTCCCCAGGAACACCACTTTCTAGGGGAGAACACACCCTCATGCGTACTCGCATCCGTCGCGGCGTCGCCGTCGCGCTCACCGTTTCCGCGCTCACCTTCACCGCCGCGTGCGGTGGCGGCTCGTCCGACAAGGGCGACGACAGCGCCGCCAAGGGCAAGGACAAGGCCGCCGAGCAGCCGGCCGACAAGCCGGCGGCCGCCACGCCGCTGACCGCCGCGCAGATGAAGGCGGGCACCCTGACGGTCGCCGACCTGCCCAAGGGCTGGGTGTCCATGAAGAACCCGGCCAGCACCGACGAGGTTCCCAAGGCCGACAAGCCCGAGTGCCAGCCGATCGCCGACCTGATGCACGACAAGATCGCCGGCGCCACCATGGGCGCGAACGCGGACTTCACGGGCGGCAACGGCGCGAACCAGCTCACCCACCAGGTCATGACCTTCCCCGGCACGGGTGCCGCGGACTTCGTGACGCCCATCGGCGAGGCCTCGGAGAAGTGCACCGGCTTCAAGACGACCATGGAGGGCGCGCCCGTCGAGCTCAAGGTCGCGAAGCTGGCCGCGCCGAAGACCGGCGAGGAGTCGCACGGTGTGCGCGTCAGCATGGACCTCGGCGGGGCGATGGAGTTCGCGCTCAACGTCGTCGTCGCCCGCCAGGGCAGCGGGGTGTCCCGCCTGGTGTTCCTTCCCGGCACCCCGGACGCCGCCAAGGAGCTCGACGACCTCGCCAAGCGTGCGGGTGACAAGTTCGTCGAGGCCGCCCAGGGCTGACACTGATCGCGGACTTATCCTCGGGGCATGACACAGACCACCGACCTCGGCCCCGAGGACCGCAAGATCATCACCCTGGCGCGCAGCGCCCGTGCCCGTAACGGCGTGCCCGAGGGCGCGGCGGTACGGGACGAGACGGGGCGTACGTACGTCGCCGGGACCGTCGCTCTGGAGTCGCTGAACCTCAGCGCGCTCCAGACGGCGGTGGCGATGGCCGTGGCCAGCGGTGCGAAGTCGCTGGAGGCCGCGGCCGTCGTCACCGGCGCCCCGGCCGCCGCGGACGCGGACCGCGCCGCCGTCCGTGACCTGGGCGGTCCGGACACCCCGGTGTTCGTGGCCGGCCCCGACGGGGAGCTGCGCGTCACGGTGAGCGCCGGCTGATGGCCGGTGCGGGGGAGAGGACCAGGGGCCTGACCTACTCCTGGATCGTCCTGGCCGTCGGTGCCGTCGGCGTCGTCATCAATCTCGTCGACTGGTTCGTCGAGGGCGGCCTGGAGCCGTACCACGTCTTCCCGCTGCTGCTGGTGCTCTGGGCGGCGGCCGACCTGCTCAAGCCGGCCAGGCCGGCGGTGGCGCGGGCCGCGCAGGGGGTGGCCGGGGTGCTGCTGGTCGCGGCCGGGCTCGCGGCGGGCGTCCCGGCGGCGGTCGCGCTCGTGCGGGGCGAGCCGGTCGACTGGCTGGACCTGATCCTGGGCGTCCTCACCGTCCTGTACGCGGCCTCGGCGGCCGCCGCGCTGGCCGCACGGCTGCGCTCGCGGCAACGGGCGTCGGCGGTGGGCGCCGGGTCCGGCACGGAGCCCGTGGTGGGTGAGGGGGCGAGCATCGGGGAGAATGGCCGTCATGAGCGCTCGTAACCCTGAAACCGAAGCCGCCCACCGGGCCGGCTTCGCCTGCTTCGTCGGCCGCCCCAACGCGGGCAAGTCCACCCTCACGAACGCTCTGGTCGGCCAGAAGGTGGCGATCACCTCCAACCGGCCGCAGACCACCCGGCACACCGTGCGCGGCATCGTGCACCGGCCGGACGCGCAGCTGATCCTGGTCGACACCCCGGGCCTGCACAAGCCCCGCACCCTGCTGGGCGAGCGGCTCAACGACGTGGTGCGCACCACGTGGGCCGAGGTCGACGTGATCGGCTTCTGCCTGCCCGCGAACGAGAAGCTGGGCCCCGGCGACCGGTTCATCGCCAAGGAACTGGCGGAGATCAAGAAGACCCCGAAGGTCGCGATCGTCACCAAGACCGACCTGGTGGACTCCAAGACCCTCGCCGAGCAGCTCATCGCCATCGACCAGCTCGGCAGGGAGCTGGGCATGGAGTGGCAGGAGATCATCCCGGTGTCGGCGGTCGGCGACAAGCAGGTCCAGCTGGTGGCCGACCTGCTGATCCCGCTGCTGCCCGAGAGCCCGCCGCTCTACCCGGAGGGCGACCTCACGGACGAGCCGGAGCAGGTCATGGTGGCCGAGCTGATCCGCGAGGCGGCGCTCGAGGGCGTACGGGACGAGCTGCCGCACTCGATCGCGGTGGTCGTCGAGGAGATGATCCCGCGCGAGAACCGCCCCAAGGACAAGCCGCTGCTCGACATCCACGCCAACGTCTACATCGAGCGCCCCAGCCAGAAGGGCATCATCATCGGCCCCAAGGGCCAGCGCCTCAAGGAAGTCGGCACCAAGTCCCGCAAGCACATCGAGGCGCTCCTCGGTACGCCGGTCTTCCTGGACCTGCACGTGAAGGTCGCCAAGGACTGGCAGCGCGACCCCAAGCAGCTCCGCAAGCTCGGCTTCTAGGAACCGGGCCCGGCAGTGCCGGGCCCGGGTCTCCGTCCCCCCGCTACGCGCCCTCCCGAAGCACCCGTCCCACCAGTGCCCGCTGGGCTTCGGTGAGGCCGGGGTCGGTGCAGTGGACCGTTCGGTCGTCGACCGTGATCTCGTAGGCGAACCCGTCCGGTACGCCCGGCGGCCGCTTCTCGTGGCCGCCGGTGAGCGCCGCCTCCGCCAGGGCGTGCCAGTCGGGGGCGTCGGGCAGTTTCGAGGTGTCGACCTCAGCCCGTCGCTCGATGCCCGCGAAACCGCCCGTCCGGATCACCCGAATACGCATGGGTCCTGTCTACTCCGTCGGTAGCCCGACCGTCGACCAGGCCTTCACGACGGCGTCGTCCTCCGGGCCGCCCGCGCCGAACCGGTCGCGCACCGCGGTGACCGTCAGCCGCGAGAAGTCCGCGAAGTCGGCGTCGACGGCCAGCCTGCCGCCGGTCAGCACGTCGTACCAGACCTGCCCGGCCCGCTCCCAGGCGTTGCCGCCCAGTTCCGTGGCGAAGAGGTAGAAGGCGTGGTTCGGGATGCCCGAGTTGATGTGCACGCCTCCGTTGTCGGAGCCGGTGTGGACGTAGTCGTCCATCGTCGCGGGCTGCGGGTCCTTGCCGAGGACGTCGTCGTCGTACGCCGTGCCGGGGGCCTTCATCGAGCGGAGGGCCCGGCCCTGGACGGCCGGCGCGAGCAGTCCGGCGCCGATCAGCCAGTCGGCCTGTTCGGCGGTGTGCCCCAGTGCCTTCTGCTTGACCAGGGAGCCGAAGACGTCCGACATGGATTCGTTGAGGGCGCCGGACTGGCCGAAGTAGGCGAGGTTGGCCGTGTACTGGGTGACGCCGTGGGCCAGTTCGTGTCCGATGACGTCCACGGCGATGGTGAAGTCGAGGAAGATCCTGCCGTCCCCGTCGCCGAAGACCATCTGGTCGCCGTTCCAGAAGGCGTTGTTGTAGTCCTCGTCGTAGTGGACGGTGGCGTCCAGCGGCAGGCCGGAGCCGTTGATCGAGTCGCGCCCGTAGGCGTCGCGGAACAGCTCGAAGGTGGCGCCGAGGCCGGCGTACGCGCGGTTGACGGTCGCGTCCTTGGTCGGCTCCGCGCCCTCGGCGCGCACTTTCCTGCCCGGCAGGGCGGTCCCGTGCCTGGCGTCGTAGATGGTGCGCTTCGGTGTGCCGGCGGGCGCGTCGGCCACCGCGTGCACGGCCGCGGCGCCCATGACGGTGGTCAGCCGGCGGGCGGTGCGGTTCGCGGCGTCGGTGACGAGGGTGCGGCGGGCGGCGGCGGCGACGTCGGGGTCGGCGGCGCGGGCGAGGTGGTCGAGGAGGTGCGGCGGGACGATCGTGCAAAACGCGGGAGCTGTGGCAGTCATGCACCGCAATGTGGCACTGTGTTACGGACCTGTCACGAGCAGCGACGGCAATTCCTGAAAAGGAGTGATTCGTCACCGTCCGACGGTTACGGCAGCGAATCCCGCATACTGAAACGGCACCTCCACTCACGGTGTTGCTCGGCTAGGCTTGTCCGCATCATGCGTTTCGGGCTGCTTCTCCTTAGCTGCCGCGGCGAGGGCCTGTAGTCGTAGGCCGACCCCCTCCCCGCGGAGTCTGGTGCTGCTTCGACCCAGTCGGCCGTCCCTGTGAAGGACAACCGAGGAGCCCTACGCAATGTCCCAGCCCGTTGGCCGCCCCACGCCGATCACCAACGCGACGCACACCCAGAAGCCGTCCGGGATGCCCGTCCACAAGTACGGCTCGTACGAGGCCGTCGACATCCCCGACCGCACCTGGCCCGACCGCCGCATCACCAAGGCGCCGCGCTGGCTGTCCACCGACCTGCGGGACGGCAACCAGGCGCTGATCGACCCGATGAGCCCCGCCCGCAAGCGCGAGATGTTCGACCTGCTGGTGCGCATGGGGTACAAGGAGATCGAGGTCGGCTTCCCGTCCTCCGGCGAGACCGACTTCAACTTCGTACGCTCCATCATCGAAGAGGGAGCCATCCCCGAGGACGTGACGATCTCCGTCCTGACGCAGGCGCGCGAGGAGCTGATCGAGCGCACCGTCGAGTCGCTGCGCGGCGCCCACCGCGCCACCGTCCACCTGTACAACGCGACGGCGCCCGTCTTCCGCCGGGTCGTCTTCCGCGGCTCCAAGGAGCAGGTCAAGCAGATCGCCGTCGACGGCACGCGCCTGGTGATGGAGTACGCCGACAAGATCCTGGGCGACGAGACGGTCTTCGGCTACCAGTACAGCCCGGAGATCTTCACCGACACCGAGCTGGACTTCGCCCTGGAGGTCTGCGAGGGCGTCATGGACGTCTGGCAGCCCGAGGAGGGCCGCGAGATCATCCTGAACCTGCCGGCCACCGTGGAGCGCTCCACGCCGTCCACGCACGCGGACCGCTTCGAGTGGATGTCGCGCAACCTGTCCCGCCGCGAGCACGTCTGCCTGTCCGTCCACCCGCACAACGACCGCGGTACGGCGGTGGCGGCGGCCGAGCTGGCGGTCATGGCGGGCGCCGACCGCATCGAGGGCTGCCTGTTCGGCCAGGGCGAGCGCACCGGCAACGTCGACCTGGTGACGCTGGGCATGAACCTGTTCTCGCAGGGCGTCGACCCGCAGATCGACTTCTCCCAGATCGACGAGATCCGCCGCACCTCCGAGTACTGCAACCAGATGGAGGTCCACCCGCGCCACCCCTACGCGGGCGACCTGGTCTACACCGCCTTCTCCGGCTCCCACCAGGACGCCATCAAGAAGGGCTTCGACGCGATGGAGGCCACCGCCTCCGCCGCCGGCAAGACGGTCGACGACATCGAGTGGGCCGTGCCGTACCTGCCGATCGACCCCAAGGACGTCGGCCGGTCCTACGAGGCGGTCATCCGCGTCAACTCGCAGTCCGGCAAGGGCGGCATCGCGTACGTCCTGAAGAACGACCACAAGCTGGACCTGCCGCGCCGGATGCAGATCGAGTTCTCGAAGATCATCCAGGCGAAGACCGACGCCGAGGGCGGCGAGGTCACGCCCAAGGCCATCTGGTCCGTCTTCGAGGACGAGTACCTGCCCAACCCGGAGAACCCGTGGGGACGCATCCAGCTGCGTTCCGGCCAGACCACGACCGACAAGGACGGCACGGACACCCTGACCGTCGAGGCGGTCGTCGACGGCGCCGACACCGTCCTGGCGGGCACCGGCAACGGCCCGATCTCCGCGTTCTTCGCCGCCCTGCAGGCCATCGGCATCGACGTACGCCTGCTGGACTACCAGGAGCACACCATGAGCGAGGGCGCGTCCGCGCAGGCCGCCTCGTACATCGAGTGCGCCATCGACGGCAAGGTCCTGTGGGGCATCGGGATCGACGCCAACACCACCCGCGCCTCGCTGAAGGCGGTCGTCTCGGCCGTCAACCGCGCCGCGCGCTGATCCACGCCGCACGGAACCCCGCCCGCCCGGAGTCTTTCCGGAGGGCGGGGTTCAGCCATGTCCGTGGCGATCTCACGCCGGGGTGCTGACGCGACATCATCGATGTGGCTAACATCACGCCAACGCGGCAAGGTGGCCGAGGCGTTCTGGAGGTGCGACGTGCTGCCAGCACGAGGATCACGCGAGCGGGACGGGCGTATCGGCTCAGGCATCCGCGCGCGCATCTGCTCGGTTTCCACCTCGTGGAACACCGTCGGCGACGGCCAGTTCTTCTGTCCCGGCTGCGGCGGCGACCGCAACTACCGGCGCCGCACCGGCCGCAGGCGCCTCACCCTGCTCGGCGTTCCGCTGCTGCCGCGCGGGCTCGCCGGACCCGTCGTCGAATGCGCCGCCTGCCACGGGCACTACGGCACCGACGCGCTGGACCACCCCACCACCGCCCGCTTCTCCGCGATGCTCCGCGACGCCGTCCACACCGTCGCCCTCGCCGTCCTCGCGGCCGGTGGCGTCTCCTCGCGCCCGGTCCTGCGGACCGCCGTCTCCGCCGTCCGCGCCGCGGGGTACGAGGACTGCACCGCCGACAGCCTCACCGCGCTCATCGAGGCCCTCGAAGCCGACACCGGCCGCTTCGTCGCCGACACCGGCACCCCGTGCGGCGCCGCGCTCGCCATCGAGCTCCACGAGGCCCTGGAGCCGCTCACCCCGCACCTGGCGCCCGCCGGACGGGAGTCGATCCTGCTGCAGGGCGCCCGCATCGCGCTCGCCGACGGCGCGTACACCACCGCCGAGCGGGACGTCCTCACCACCGTCGGCGCCGCCCTGCACCTCCCGGCCGACGACACGGCCCGCCTGATGGAGACGGCGCGGACGCCGTTCTAGCCCCGGCCGCCGGCCACGGCCGCCCGCACGGGGCGGTGCCGTGGACGCTCCTGCCGGGCCCGGCACCGCGTCCTAGGATGATCGCCATGCTTTCGGTCACCCGGCGTACAGCTGTGCTCACCACCCTGCTCGTGCTGCTGCCCGCCGTACTCACCGGATGCACGAACGGCGGGAGCGACGGGCAGCCACCTCCCACGCCGGAAGCGAAGCAACCGTCCGCGAAACCGGCACCCGCCCAAGGCCTCGGCGACATCATCGTGGCGGGCCGTGCCATCACCGGCGCCGAGCCGACCGGCCACCCCAAGGTGCCCTACCGGCGCACCTACACCGACGGTGAGCTGTACGCCGCTGTCACCGGGTACCGGTCCGCCGCGTTCGGCACCAGCGGCCTGGAAGCGGTCCACGAGGACGTCCTCGGGCCCGCCGCCCGGCACCGGGGCCGCCCGCCCGGCACCGTCGTGACCAGCATCGACCCGGCCACCCAGCGGGCCGCCGCCGAAGGGCTGCGCGGCGAGACCGGCGCCGCGGTCGCCCTGGACGTGCTGTCCGGCCGGATCCGCGCCCTGGTGAGCGCCCCCTCGGTCGACCCGGCCACCTTCGGCGGCTCCACCCCCAAGGACGCGGAGGCGTGGAAGAAGGCCCAGGCCGACGACGACAAGCCGCTGCTGAACCGCGCCCTGCGCGAAGCGGTGACCCCGGGCGGCGTCTTCCAGCCGGTCGTCGCGGCGGCCGCCGTCGAGCACGGCCTCTACGCCTCCGTCGACGCCCCGACCCGTAGCCCGCTGGCCGCCGGCGACCCGGCGCCCTGCGAGAACGCGACACTGCGCACCGCCCTGCGCCTGTCCTGCGCCAACGTGTTCGCCCGGGTCGCGGCCGACCTGGGAGCCGACACCCTGGCCGCGACCGCCGAGACGTTCGGCTTCAACGACGACGCGCTGGCCGTGCCCGTGCGCGCCGCCCAGAGCACCTTCCCGCGCGGCGACCGGAGCCAGAAGCAGCTCGCCGCGGTGGCCAACGGGCTCGGGGACGTCACCGCCACACCGCTCCAGGCGGCCCGGATCATGGCCGTCCTCGCGGCCGGCGGCAAGCAGCTCCACCCGAGCCTGGTCGACCACGTCACCGGCGGCGACGGCGCCAGCAGGGCCCCGACGGTGCCCCCGGGCACTCCCCGCCGTGTCCTGCGCCAGGACACCGCCGAGCAACTCCGCTCGGCCCTCGGCCCGTCGGAGACCCGGTCGACCTGGGTGGCCGCCCCGCAGGGCGCCCACGGCGGCACGGGCACCGCGTGGACGGTGTCCCTCGCGCGCACCGCCGACGGCCGTCCGGTGGCGATCGCCGTGTGCGTCACGGGCGTCGACGGGACGGCACCGGCCATGCGCGTCGCCGAGCTGATGGGCGAGGCCGCCCGGGGGACGACGGGTTCCTGAACCGCCCCCGTCCGGAGCCGCGGACGGGCGGTGGGCACCCGCGCACCCCTGACCCGTGGCTGGATTTCGCCGTTGCCGATGATCGTTCGTCATCGGTAGGTTGACGCCGTGACTGCCGGGTCGGCCATGGGCCATTCACGAGTAGGGCACCCGGCCTCGGCGTGACGCCGGGGCGGGCCAGAGCCCCGCCTTCTTCTGTTTTCTCTCCGCGTACAGCCGTGCACCCGCGTGCACGCAGCAGTCCTTCACCCTGGAGCAGAAAGCAGAGAATTGCCCAACGATTTCAACCTGCCCATCATCGAGGAGTTCCGCGCCAACCACGGCCGCGTGGGCGGATGGCTCGAGGGGGCCCGGCTCGTCCTGCTGACGACCACCGGCGCCCGGTCCGGGAAACCGCACACCACGCCCGTGGGGTTCTACGCCGACGGCGACGGCCGGATCCTGGTCATCGCCTCCGCCGCCGGCGCCCCCCAGCACCCCGCCTGGTACCACAACCTGGTGGCCCGACCCCGGGTCACGGTGGAGACCGGCGTCCTCACGTACGAGGCCGAGGCCACCGTCCTCACGGGCGAGGACCGGGACCGCGCCTTCGCCCGCGCGGTGGAGGTCGAGCCCGGCTGGGCCGCCTACCAGGCGAAGACCAGCCGGGTTATCCCCGTCGTCGCCCTGACCGAGGTGCCCGGCCCGCCCCGCTTCAACGCGACGTCCCTCGGCGAGACCATCAGGGTCGTGCACGACGCCTTCCGCCGCGAACTGGGCCTCATCCGCAAGGAGATCGCCGAGTCCGGCACCGCCAAGGGCCTCGCCACCCAACTGCGGGTCAACTGCCTGACGATGTGCCAGGGGCTGCACAACCACCACACCGGGGAGGACACGATGCTCTTCCCGGCGCTCGCCGACCGCCACCCCGAACTGGCCCCGGTGGTGGACCGGCTGCGGCAGGAGCACGAACGGATCGCCGTCCTCCTCGCCGACCTGAAGAAGGTGGTGACCGACGAGGCCGCCGATCCCCGGCAGGTGCTGCTGGACGTCGAACGGCTCACGGACGAGCTGGAGGCGCACCTGCTGTACGAGGAGAAGGAGCTCGTCCCCCTGCTGGACGCGTGAAACGCGGCCGGGCCGCCCCCCAGGGTCAGGGGGCGGCCCGGCCGCGTCGGCTCACTGCCCGGCGCTGGCCCGCAGCATGCCCTCACGCTCGACGATCTTGACGCGCTCGCGGCCCTCGGCCTCGCCCAGCGCCCGCTCGGCGGCGTCCAGGCGGTACCAGCCCTCCCACGTCGTGTACTCCACGCCCTTGTCCCGCAGGTACGCCACCACGGCGTCCTCCTCCGGCGACTCGGGCGTCAGGAGCCGGCCCTCGCGGTGGTCCTCCAGCAGATTGGCCACCGTCTCGTTGGCGTCGCCCTTGGTGTGACCGATCAGGCCGACCGGACCGCGCCGGATCCAGCCCGTGACGTACGTCGACGCCATGTGCTCGCCGCCCTCCATCACCCGGCCGCCCTCGTCGGGCACGGTGCCGCTGGCGAGGTCGAACGGCAGCTTGGGCAGCTCGTCCGACAGGTAGCCCACCGCGCGGTACACGGACTGGACGTCCCACGTCGTGAACCGGCCCGTGCCCTTCACGTTGCCCGTGCCGTCCAGCTCGGTCCGCTCGGTGCGCAGGCCGACGACCTTGCCGTCCTCGCCGACGACCTCGGTGGGCGACTCGAAGAAGTGCAGGAACAGCTTGTGCGGCCGGTCGCCGACGTCGCGGATCGCCCAGTTCTCCAGGGTCTTGGCGACCATGTCGACCTGCTTGTTGGACCGGCGCGACTCGATCGAGCCGTCGTCGTAGTCGATGTCCTCGGGGTTGACGATCACCTCGATGTTCGGCGAGTGGTCCAGCTCGCGCAGCTCCATCGGGCTGAACTTCGCCTGCGCCGGGCCGCGCCGGCCGAAGACGTGGATCTCCAGCGCCTTGTTCGCCTTCAGGCCGTCGTAGACGTTCGGCGGGATCTCGGTGGGCAGCAGTTCGTCGGCCGTCTTGGCGAGGATGCGCGCCACGTCCAGCGCCACGTTCCCCACACCCAGCACGGCGACCTTCTCGGCCTCCAGCGGCCAGGTGCGCGGCACGTCCGGGTGACCGTCGTACCAGGAGACGAAGTCGGCGGCGCCGTACGAACCGTCCAGGTCGATGCCGGGTATGTCGAGCGCCCGGTCGGCCGTCGCGCCCGTGGAGAACACCACGGCGTCGTAGAACGCCCGCAGGTCGTCCAGGGCGATGTCCGTGCCGTAGTCCACGTTGCCGAACAGCCGGATCTGCGGCTTGTCCAGCACCTGGTGCAGCGCGGTGATGATGCCCTTGATGCGCGGGTGGTCCGGAGCCACGCCGTACCGGATCAGGCCGAACGGCGCGGGCATCCGCTCGAAGAGGTCGATCGACACACCGGGGTCGGCTGCGGCATCGGACTTCAGCAGCGCGTCGGCGGCGTAGATTCCGGCGGGGCCGGCACCGACGATCGCGACCCGCAGGGGGCGGGGCATGACGGATTCCCTTCGAGCGAGGAGTGAGCGGTCACATGACTGCTCATACGCACCCTAAGTAAGGCTCGCCTCACCTCGGTACCCGCCCCCCGTCTATGGCCCCATAAGCCCGGCTTATGAGGTCTCTCGCCTCCACGCATGAACCGCGCCACGCTGGAACCATGAACGGCACAGCCGGCTGGGGCGCCAAGCTGATGAACAGCTCGATCACCGGGATGTCCCCGTGGATCCTCTTCTCCCTGCTCGCGGGCCCCGGCCGCTACCAGCTCGCCGCCGGCCTCGCCCTCGCCACGGCGGTCCTCCTCCTGCTCGTACGGCACCGGCCGATCTTCCTCGAAGCCGCCGGGCTCGTCTTCTTCGCCGTCCTCACCGTCCTCGGCATGATCGCCCCACCGGACACCCTGCGCTGGCTGGAAACGTACGGGAACGAGGTCTCCAACCTGACGATCGTCGCCCTGGCGGTGGTGTCCGTCGCGGCCGGGACACCCCTGACGACGCCCTACGCCCGCAAGAAGGTCCCCCGCGAGCTCTGGCACACCCGCGACTTCCGGCGGATCAACCTCGTCGTCACCCACGCCTGGAGCCTGGCCTTCCTCACCGCCGCCGTAGCGGGCCTGATCGGCGACCTCGTGCTGCGCGATCCGGACAACCTCTGGACCGCCTGGCTCGTCCAGGCGTCCGCGCTGATCACCGCGGCGCGCTTCACCGAGTGGTACCCGGCCGTCCCCAGACCCCCGGTACGGCGCCTGCTCATGCCGTTCGTCGGCCTGCTCATCCCCATGGGCGTCCTCGTCCTCGTCTACGACGCGGCACCCAGATGGTTCGCGGTCGGCCTCATCGTGACCGGCGTGATCCTCGCGCGGGCGCTCCGCAAGGAGGTCGCCGTCGCCAAACAGGAGGGCCGGGAGCCGTAGCTCCCGCGCCCGCCGCGGGACACGGTCATGGACTCACCACCGCTCGAAGGCGGTGAAGGTGAGTCCGCCGCCCGACCCGGCGGCGATGAGCCGCCCCCGGTGCTCGTAGAAGCGGGAACCGGGAACCTCGTCGCGGAAGTGCCGCTCGTCGAGTTCCTCGCCATCGGCGGCGTCGAACACGAACAGGTCGGTGATGTCGCTGGCCTGGGTGGACCACTCGCCGAGCACGGTGATCCGGTCGCCGTGCGCGATCAGCGCGGCGGCGGGCTCGTCCAGGGGCTCCGCCCACACGTTCTCGCCGGTCGTCAGGTCGTAGGCGACCAGGGTGTGGTGCTCTCCCTTCTCGTAGTAACCCGGCAGCGCGTACAGCCGCTCGCCGACGATCGCCGTCTGGGTCGGATCGGCTGCGGCGATCTTGCCGTGGTCGCCGTCGAACTCGATGCCGGGGCGCGGCCGTCCGTCCTGGCTGAACGAGAGGTACGTGCCCTCGTCGAGGCTCCCGTCCCGCCCGACGGCGAGCACCAGCGGGTCGGTGGATTCGATGGAGACCACGGCGCCCAGATCCATGGGGAGACGTGCGTCCAACGGGACCTTCCACTCCAGGGCGCCCGTCGCGCGGTCGAAGGCGGCCATGTGCAGCTCGGCGCCGTCCGTGCTGCCTCTGCCGAACTCGTCCGTCTCCTCGCCGCCGCACTCCAGGACCGCGAACACCTGCCCCTTGCCGGCGGCGACTCCGTGCGGGCCGCACTTGTCGGGCACGGCAGCCGTCCAGTAAGGCCTGCCCGTGCGCAGGTCCACGGCGCGCAGAGAGGCGTGGTCGTCCTTGGTCCGCGCCTGCCGCGCGTCACGGTGGTCATGGGCGACGACGGCGATGCCGCCGCCCGCGTCCAGGAACGGGGCGGGCTCGTCGAACCGCCCGGTCGCGACCTTCCGCTGGGCGGTCCACAGCTGTCGGCCGTTCTTCAGGTCGAGAGCGAGGACGGTCGCGCATCCCTTGCCCGGCGCGGCGGGGGCGCTGTGGTCGCCGCCCTCCTCCCCGTACGCGACGAGCAGCACCGACGCGTCCGCGTGCTCCGCGCTCCCGCAGATCCTGGTACGGCCGGGCGGCACGTACTCCCACAGCTTCCTGCCGTCCTGCCCCTCCGCGAGGCCGAACCCGGTCACCGCGTCGAACCGGCTCCGGACGGCGACGTCGCCGACGACCCACGTGTCGTTGGCCAGCGTGTCGTCGGTGGGTCGGTCCTTCGCCGCCGTCCACGTCCGCACCATGGCGTCGCCCGGCAGATAGCCCTGATACGACAGGATCCAGGCCGTGATCGACCCGACCACCGCCAGGACGACGGCGGTGGTCGTCAGCGTCCTCACGCGCGTTCTCACCACGCGGCACCACTCGTGCTGTACACGGCCCAACCCCCCAGTTGATCCACAAAAGAGGATCAGAGTAGGCCAGGCCCAGCCGTCCCGACACCCTCGACGAACACCCGCCACGCGGGGGCGCCGACCACGAGGACGGGCCCGGTGGGGTTCTTGCTGTCCCGGACGGGAACGATGCCGCCGGGGAAGTCGTACGCCACTTCCACGCAGCTTCCGCCGTTGCCGTCGCTGTAGGTGCTCTTGCGCCACCGGGCGGTGCTCAGGTCGTACGCGCGCATCGTCTGTGGTCCTCCGCCGCTGATTCGATCAGGGTCAGGGACGCCTCTTGGGGGAGTGCGCTGGCCCTCAGCAGATCGTAAGCGGCCTGCACTTGCTTCACCAGGGCCGGATCGTCCAGCAAGTTCCCCGAATACACGGCCTCTGTATAGGCGGTCGGCGGTGCGTCCTCGAACTCCATCAGCGTGACCATGCCAGTCAGCAGCGCGTACGCCCCGGCTTGGTAGGGGATCACCAAGGGCAGCACGATCCGCTCCCGCGCCAGGGCCACGATGTGGTCCAGCTGGCCGGCCATGGTGGCAGAGCCTCCCACTGGCGTACGCAGCACGTTCTCGTGCACGATCGCCCAGTACACCGGTGCGGACGGCCTTCTCAGGATGTGCGCACGGTCAATTCGGGCAGTGACCTTGCCCTCGACGTCCTCCTCTGAGATGAACGGGTTCATCGCCAACGTGACGGCACGTGCGTACGGAGCGGTTTGCAACAGGCCGGGCACCAGGGTCGGGGCGAAGTCACACAGCTTCGTCGCCAACGACTCCAGCTCCGCCGCTGCCGCGAAATACTCCGCATAGGGCGACTTGTTGATGAGTTGACGACACATCCGCTCGAAAAAGCCATCGGTTTGTAGGACCTCGTCGATCCTCGCCGCCACGTCCAACTGTGGTTTACGGATGGCCTGTTCGAATTGGCCGATGTATCCGCCCGATACGAAGACCTTCCGCCCCAGTTCCTGCTGCGTCATTTTCGCGGCTTCGCGCCGGTTCTTCAGCTCCGTGCCGTAGAACTCCCAGGCGGCCTGCCTGGACGAGCCTGCGTTGGCCATGGATTAACACCCCAGTCCTGCCGCGCAGTTGTAGCGCGTGCGCAACTGCCAATGCTAGGGGTGCGGGTCCATCCTGGGGGCAGTTAGCGGGAAATGGATTCGGAAAGGACGGCGTTGGTGAAGGAAGAAAGCGTGCGGCAGTCGATGGGGACCGTTGAGGACGCGGAGGAGGCGGTGGCGGAATTGCGCGCGGCGCTGGAAAGGGCGGGAATCAAGCTCCCGTCGCTGGGGTTGGACCCCGTCACCTGTGCCGCCGAGCCCCCTCGGCCGCTCGTGGAACTGGGACGTTGCACGGTGGAGACGGCACGCCTGCTGGCCGCCGCTCTGCCGGAGGAAGGTGGACGGGTATGAGCCTGCCGTTCGGGTTGACGGTCGGGGCGTACGTCGTGGACGTGCGCAGCGGACGCGTGGGGCGCCTCATGGGGCATGTGGGGCCGTACGTCCAGCTGAGGCCCATCGGGGGCGGGCGGGAGTGGGACTGCCCGCCGGAAGGGGTGCGCCCGGCGACGGACGCGGAGCGGATCAGCGCCGCGACGTCGTACGTGAACGCGCGGAGCCGGGGCGAGGTGCCGTGACTGCCGGCGACGGCAGTTCAGTGGAGCGGTTTCACGGTGGCTCGCTTCCCCGCCCGGCCGAGGTGGTCCAGGAGGCGCTGGATGTCACCGGGATCCGACGTGATCACCGTGGCGGAGGTGCGCGCGCTGATGAGGGCCACGGCGCCGTCGACCGGGTCCACCACGTCGGCGTGCCCGAGGAGCTCGCCCACCCTCCGGGCCAGCGCGTCGTCCAGCGGCAGGACGTCACATCCCTGGAGCAGGCGGGCGAGCGCCGCCTGTCGTGCGCCGTTTCGCCACACCTGTGCGACGACGGGGGACGGTACGACCGGTACGCCGCCTGCCGTCAGGTATGAGCGGTGCAGGCGCCATAAGGTCGACTGGTTCCGCTCGGCGGCGATGAGAGCCCCCGCGTCGTACACCATGGTCCGCAGAGTGGTCATGGTCATGCGGCATCGTGGTGGGAGGTGGAGCCGTCCATCGGCGGGCCGGTGACGAGATCCATGACGGAGTCCACCCATGCCTGTTCCTCGGGGGTGGGCGGACCCAGTTCCGCCAGGACTTCCTCCGCCGCGGCCAGCCCCGCCTCGATCTTGGCTGCCTTCTCGGCCGCTCGGGACAGCCACGCGGAGACGCTGAGGCCGTCCCGCTCCGCGGCCTGCCGGACGGCTTCGAGTGTCTCGCTGGGAATGGTGATCGTGACGCGTTCGAGGCTCATACTCGTAGTCTTACTGGCCGCTCGCGGTTTTGCCATGCCACGTTCCCGGGTTCACCGGCGCGAGTGATCGGCCCCCTGCCGGGGGGAGCGGGCCACGGGCCCCGCCTCCGTACGGGACAATGGCTCCATGACCCTGTTCCGCGACGACGGCATCGTGCTGCGCACCCAGAAGCTGGGTGAGGCGGACCGCATCATCACGATCCTCACGCGCGGGCACGGGCGCGTGCGGGCCGTCGCGCGGGGTGTGCGGCGGACCAAGTCGAAGTTCGGCGCGCGGCTGGAGCCGTTCAGCCACGTCGACGTGCAGTTCTTCGCGAGGGGCAGCGAACTGGTGGGGCGCGGGCTGCCGCTGTGCACGCAGAGCGAGACGATCGCGGCGTACGGCAGCGGGATCGTCTCCGACTACGCGCGGTACACCGCCGGCACGGCCATGCTGGAGACCGCCGAGCGGTTCACGGACCACGAGGGCGAGCCGGCCGTGCAGCAGTACCTGCTGCTCATCGGGGGCCTGCGGACCCTCTCCCGGGGCGAGCACGCCCCGCACCTGATCCTGGACGCGTTCCTGCTGCGGTCGCTGGCCGTGAACGGCTACGCGCCGTCGTTCGAGGACTGCGCCCGCTGCGGGATCCACGGGCCGAACCGGTTCTTCTCCGTGGCGGCGGGCGGGGTGATATGCGGCGACTGCCGGGTGCCCGGGAGCGTCGTACCCTCTGCGGAGGCCGTCGGTCTGCTCAGCGCGCTGCTGACCGGCGACTGGGAGACGGCGGACGCGTGCGAGCCGCGCCACGTCAGGGAGGGGAGCGGGCTGGTGTCCGCGTATCTGCACTGGCATCTGGAGCGGGGGCTGCGCTCCCTTCGGTACGTCGAGAAGTAGAAGCAGAATGAGGAGAGTGTGAGCCCCATGGCACGACGCGGATTCCTGGGACGGTCCCGCCGCGACTACAAGGACCCCGAGCCGCACCCCTCGGGCGGTCGCCCGCCGAAGATCCCGGGCGAGCTGGTGCCGACCCACGTGGCGATCGTCATGGACGGCAACGGCCGCTGGGCGAAGGACCGGGGCCTGCCGCGCACCGAGGGGCACAAGGTCGGGGCCGAGCGCGTGCTGGACGTCCTCCAGGGCGCGATCGAGATGGGCGTCGGCAGCATCTCCCTGTACGCCTTCTCCACCGAGAACTGGAAGCGCTCGCCCGACGAGGTGCGCTTCCTGATGAACTTCAACCGCGACTTCATCCGCAAGACCCGCGACCGGCTCGACGAGCTGGGCATCCGGGTCCGCTGGGTGGGGCGGATGCCCAAGCTGTGGAAGTCGGTGGCCAAGGAGCTCCAGATCGCGCAGGAGCAGACCAAGGACAACGACCGGCTCACTCTCTACTTCTGCATGAACTACGGCGGGCGCGCGGAGCTCGCGGACGCCATGCAGGCCATCGCGGAGGACGTGAAGGCCGGAAAGCTCGACCCGTCGAAGGTCGGCGAGAAGACGATCCAGAAGTACCTCTACTACCCGGACATGCCGGACGTGGACCTGTTCCTGCGGCCCAGCGGTGAGCAGCGCACCTCCAACTACCTGATCTGGCAGAGCGCGTACGCCGAGATGGTCTTCCAGGACGTGCTGTGGCCCGACTTCGACCGCCGCGACCTGTGGCGGGCGTGCCTGGAGTTCGCCCAGCGCGACCGGCGCTTCGGCGGGGCGATCCCGAACGAGGAGCTGCTGGCCATGCAGGGCCGCCCGGAGGGCGAGCAGCCGGCCGTCTGACCGCGTCGCTACGATCACAGCTCTGTCCATGACAAGGAGGAGCCGTGGCCGACGCAGTGCCCGGGACGACGCGGGACGCCGTGGAACTGACGTACCTACCCGCCCTCGCCGACGCGGTGGGGGCGATCCGTGCCCGCGCCAGGGCCACCCCGTCGGGGCGGCTCCAGAACGGGGTGCTGCTGGGGTGCTCCCTGCTCATGGTGGGCGCACTGGTCCTGAACCTCACCAGCCCCAAGGGGCCGAGCATGGGCGGCACGGCGCTCTGCGTCGCCGCACTGGTTCTGGCGGCCGGCCTGTACCTGCTGGTGCCCGGCCTCCAGGGCCAGCAGGTGCACCGGATGTACGCCACGCAGGGCGAGTTCCGGGTGGTCGTCGACGACGAGGGCGTACGGCAGTTCTCGCGGGACCTCGACATGACGTACCGCTGGCCCGCACTGCCCCGCTACACCGAGACCGGCGACCTGTTCGTGCTGCTCACCGGTGACCGGCACGGCATCGGCCTCGTCATCCTCCCCAAGCGGGCCGTCGCCGGCCCGGACGGCGCCGACCGGCTGCGGGCGGTCCTGGACCGCAACATCCGCCGCATGTGACGCGGCGACGCACACGAGAGGGGCCCGCACCGGACGGTTCCGGTGCGGGCCCCTCCCACGCGTCAGGTCTTACGCGCGTCAGGCGTTCTTCGCGGCGCACTCCACGCACGTACCGAAGATCTCCACGGTGTGCGCCACGTTCACGAACGCGTGCTCCGCGGCGATCGCCTCGGCCCACTCCTCGACGGCCGGGCCCTCCACCTCCACGGCCTTGCCGCACATCCGGCAGACCAGATGGTGGTGGTGCTCGCCCGTCGAGCAGCGGCGGTAGACCGCCTCGCCGTCGCTGGTGCGCAGCACGTCGACCTCGCCCGCGTCGGCGAGGGACTGGAGGGTGCGGTAGACCGTCGTCAGGCCCACCGAGTCGCCGCGGTGCTTGAGCATGTCGTGCAGCTCCTGCGCGCTGCGGAACTCGTCCACCTCGTTCAGCGCCGCCGAAACGGCAGCTCGCTGCCGGGTCGACCGGCCGCGCACGCCGGGGGTTCCAGCCATCGCCACAGGTGCCTCCTCAACACTCGGCCCGCTCAACCGTACGTCCGGGCCATTCTGCCAGGCCCCGCCACGGGGCCCGGCAGCTCCGCGTCACGCCTTCCCGGCCCCGGCGCCCTCGTCCGCGGAGGCCGGGGGAGCCACGGGGCCCGCGGGGGGCGCTGTGCTCGCGGGGGTCGCGGTGCCCGAGGGAGCCGCTGTGCTCGCCACTGCCACGTCACAGGCCTCCACGTCCGCCGGTGCGGCGGCCCTGGCGCGGCGCCGGGCCAGCGGTGCGGCGAGGGCGGTCAGCACCACGAACACCGCTATGGCCAGCAGGACGATGGTCGCGCCCGGCGGCACGTCCTGGTAGTAGGTGGTCACCGTGCCGGCCAGCGTCACGCCCGTACCGATCAGGACCGCCAGGGCGAACGTCGCCCTGAAGCTCCGGGTGAGCTGCTGGGCCGCCGCGACCGGTACCACCATCAGCGCGCTGACCAGCAGCAGCCCGACCACCCGCATGGCGACGGTGACGGTCACCGCGGCGGTGACGGCGATCAGCAGGTTCAGCGCCCGCACCGGCAGGCCGGTGACCCGGGCGAACTCCTCGTCCTGGCTCACCGCGAACAACTGCCGCCGCAGCCCGACCGTGACGAGGATCACGAACGCCGCCAGCACGCAGACGGCGACGACGTCCTCCTCGGACACCGTGGACAGCGAGCCGAAGAGGTACGACAGCAGGTTGGCGTTGGACCCCGTCGGCGACAGGCTCATCAGCATCAGGCCGCCCGCCATGCCGCCGTAGAAGAGCAGCGCCAGCGCGATGTCCCCGCGGGTGCGGCCGTACGCCCGGATCAGCTCCATCGCCACCGCGCCCGCGACGGCCACCAGCGTCGCCGTCCACACCGGGTTGGCGGACATCAGGAAGCCCAGGCCGACGCCCGTCATGGCGACGTGCCCGATGCCGTCGCCCATCAGCGCCTGGCGGCGCTGCACCAGGTGGATGCCGACCGCCGGGGCGGTGATCCCGACCAAAACGGCCGCGAGGAGCGCCCGCTGCATGAAGGGTTCGGAGAGGAAGTCCATGATCAGGTCAGCAGTCCCGTGCGGAGCGGCTCGTCGGCCGCGTGCGGATGTACGTGGTCGTGGCCCGGCAGCGCGTGCTGGCCGACCGCCTCCGGGGGCGGGCCGTCGTGGACCACGCAGCCGTCGCGCAGCACGACCGCGCGGTCGATCAGCGGCTCCAGCGGGCCCAGCTCGTGCAGCACCAGCAGGACGGTCGTACCGCCCGCGACCTGCTCGCGCAGCGTCGCGGCGAGCACCTCCTGACTGGCCAGGTCGACGCCCGCCATCGGCTCGTCCATGATCAGCAGTTCGGGTTCGGAGGCGAGCGCGCGGGCGATCAGCACCCGCTGGTGCTGGCCGCCGGACAGGGCGGAGACGGAGTCCTTGGCGCGGTCGGCGAGCCCGACCACCTCGATGGCCCGCTCCACGGCCGCCCGGTCCGCCCTGGACGGCCACCTCAGCTTCGTACGGGACAGGCGGCCGGAGGAGACGACCTCGCGGACCGTGGCGGGCACGCCGCTGGCGGCGGTGGTGCGCTGCGGCACGTAACCGACGCGCGCCCAGTCGCGGAAGCGCCTCAGCTCAGTACCGAAGAGGCCGATGGAGCCGCCGGTGAGCGGGACCTGCCCGATGACCGAGCGGACGGCGGTGGACTTGCCCGAGCCGTTCGCGCCGAGCAGGGCGACGACCTCGCCGCGGTGGACGGCGAGGTCGACGCCGCGCAGCACGGGGCGCGAGCCGAGCGAGGCGGTGGCGGAGCGGACGGATATGACGGGCTCGCTGCTCACTGCTGTGCCTCCCTTGCGGGCGTGCGGGATGCGGGTCACCTGGCGCCCAGCGCCTTCTTCAGCGCGGCGAGGTTCGCCTCCATGACCTCGATGTAGTCAGCACCCCGGGACTTGTCGGTGATTCCCTCCAGCGGGTCCAGGACGTCCGTCCGGAGGCCGGTGTCCTTGGCGAGGGTCTTCGCGGTCCGGTCGCTGGCGAGGGTCTCGAAGAAGACGGTGGAGACCTTGTCCTTCTTCGCCGTGGCCTGGAGCTGCTTGACCCGGGCGGGGCTCGGCTCCGACTCGGGGTCGACGCCGCTGATGCCCTCCTGGTCCAGGTGGTAGCGCTCGGCGAGGTAGCCGAAGGCGGAGTGGGTGGTGATGAAGGTCCTGGTGGTGGTGTTCTTCAGGCCGGTCTCGAACCTCGTGTCGAGCGCGGTCAGCTTCTTCACCAGCGCGTCGGTGTTCTTCCGGTACGCGGCGGCGTTGTCCGGGTCGGCCTTCTCCAGCGAGGCGCCGACGCCCTTGGCGACCTCGGCGTACTTCACCGGGTCGAGCCAGATGTGCGGGTCGGCGCCGGCCTCGCCCTCGTGGGCGTGGTCGTGCTGCTCGTGCTCGGCGGCGCCCTCTTCGTGGCCGTGGTCGTGCGCCTCGTGGCCGCCCTCCTCGTGGCCGCCCTCCTCATGGCCGGTGGAGGTGCCGTGCTCCTCCATCGCGGTCAGGGTGGCCGCGTCGACGGTGTTCTTCACGCCCGCCTGGGCGATGGCGTCGTCGACGGCGGGCTGGATGCCCTTGAGGTAGAGGATGTAGTCCGCGTCGCCCAGCGCGCCGATCTGGCGCGGCTTCAGCTCCAGGTCGTGCGGCTCGACGCCGGGCTTGGTGAGGGTGGAGACGGAGACGTGGTCGCCGCCGATCTGCTCGGCCAGGTACTGCATCGGGTAGAACGACGCCACCACGCTCAGCTTGCCGTCCGCGCCGCCCGAGCCGGAGCCGGACGGTCCGCCGCAGGCGGAGAGGGTGACCAGGCCGAGGGTCACGGCTCCGGCGACGGCGGTGGTGGGTATCAGACGGCGTACGTTCATGGGATTCATTTTCAACAATGTTGGAAACGATTGTCAACAAAGGTGGGGAGTGGCCCCGGCCACGCACCGATTTGATCCCAGGGGTGCGCACGCCGGTAACCTGAAGCATTCGCCGTTCGCCATCGTCGTTATGAAGAGAGCACAGTGGCCGCCGACAAGATCGACACGATCGTCAACCTGAGCAAGCGCCGTGGCTTCGTCTACCCGTGCAGCGAGATCTACGGCGGTCAGCGGGCCGCCTGGGACTACGGGCCGCTGGGTGTCGAGATGAAGGAGAACCTCAAGCGCCAGTGGTGGCGCTACATGGTCACTTCGCGCGAGGACGTCGTCGGTATCGACTCGTCGGTGATCCTGGCCCCCGAGGTCTGGGAGGCCTCCGGACACGTCGCCACGTTCACCGACCCGCTCACCGAGTGCACCTCCTGCCACAAGCGCTTCCGCGCGGACCACCTGGAAGAGGCGTACGAGGAGAAGCACGGCCGTCTCCCCGAGAACGGCCTCAAGGACCTGGGCTGCCCCAACTGCGGCAACAAGGGCACCTTCACCGAGCCCAAGCAGTTCTCCGGCCTGCTCTCCACGCACCTCGGCCCCACCCAGGACTCCGGCTCCGTCGCCTACCTGCGCCCCGAGACCGCCCAGGGCATCTTCACCAACTTCGCCCAGGTGCAGCAGACTTCCCGCAAGAAGCCGCCGTTCGGCATCGCGCAGATGGGCAAGTCCTTCCGCAACGAGATCACCCCCGGCAACTTCATCTTCCGCACCCGCGAGTTCGAGCAGATGGAGATGGAGTTCTTCGTCAAGCCGGGCGAGGACGAGCAGTGGCAGGAATACTGGATGGAGCAGCGGTGGAACTGGTACCGCGACCTTGGTCTCCGTGAGGAGAACATGCGCTGGTACGAGCACCCGGCCGAGAAGCTCTCCCACTACTCCAAGCGCACCGCCGACATCGAGTACCGCTTCCAGTTCGGCGGCAGCGAGTGGGGCGAGCTCGAGGGCGTCGCCAACCGCACCGACTACGACCTGAACGCGCACTCCAAGGCGTCCGGCACCGACCTGTCGTTCTTCGACCAGGAGGCCGGCGAGCGCTGGACGCCGTACGTCATCGAGCCGGCCGCCGGTGTCGGCCGCGCGATGCTGGCCTTCCTCCTCGACGCGTACAACGAGGACGAGGCGCCGAACGCCAAGGGCGTCATGGAGAAGCGCTCCGTGATGCGCCTCGACCCGCGCCTCGCGCCGGTCAAGGTCGCCGTCCTGCCGCTGTCCCGGAACGCGCAGCTCTCGCCGAAGGCCAAGGGTCTCGCGACCGACCTGCGCAAGAACTGGAACATCGAGTTCGACGACGCGGGCGCGATCGGCCGCCGCTACCGCCGCCAGGACGAGATCGGCACGCCGTTCTGCATCACGGTCGACTTCGACACCCTGGACGACAACGCGGTGACCGTGCGCGAGCGCGACACCATGAAGCAGGAGCGCGTCTCCCTGGACCAGATCCAGGGCTACCTGGGCAGCCGCCTGCTGGGCTGCTGACGCGTGCTTCTCGGGAAGCCCCGGTTCCGGTGGGACCGGGGCTTCGTCGTGCGGCCCGGGAAAAGTGGATGCCCTGGCCTTCATGGGCGGGGTACGGTCAGCGCATGCCATACCTTCCGATCTACGAGTGAGAGTGCGGCGGGTGACACCACCCGCCCCCCACGCACCACCTGCCGAACCACTTCTCACCACGATGGAGAACCCATGGCCAAGAGCCGCAACAACCTCCTCGGCGTAGGCGGACAGCGCAAGAAGCTGTCCCGCGCCGACCAGCAGGGCTCCGCCCCGGCCCGCGCCGCCGACCGCAGGGCGGCCGCCGACCAGAAGCAGGACCTGCTCCGCAAGATGCGGGAACGCGCGCTCGGTACGCCGGAGCAGGACGAGACGCCGCAGGACGAGCAGACGCGCGAGAGCTGACGCCTCGCGCACCGGACCGGGCGCACGGCGATATGTCGCACGGCGCCTACCAAGGCCCGGGCCACCCCTGTACGGGTGGCCCGGGTCTTTGCCGCGGGGGGCCTGTCTCAGTTCCCCGAGGGGCTCCGACCCCCCGTTGCGGGATCACCCCGCGGGGCCTGCCCACCCCGTTGTGGGCAATCGTCCCGGGACTCCCGCCTCCCGTTGCGGGCTCGCCCCGCCGGTCTCGTTGTGGGCAACCGCCCGCAGGGGTTCCCACCCACCCGTTGTGGGCTCACCCGCTGGGCCCGCTGCCCCCGTTGTGGGCAATCGTCTCGCAGGGCGGGACGGGTGGGCACAACGGGACTGGGGCGGTGCCTGTCGTCGGTTCCCTGCTGGGCGGTGCCCTGTCCCGGTTCGCCTGCGGGCGGTGCCTCGGGCCGGTGCCGGTCGGTGGGGGTGGGGCGTGGCCCCTCCGGGCTCGCCTCCTCGGGGCCGGCGGCCTCGGGTTGCGGGACAGGGAGCCCCGGTAACGCCGCCAACCCCTGCGGGGGCGACCCTGCACGGCCCCACCCCGGTGCGTCGCCGGGTGCGGGACGGTGGGTGGTGGGCACGGCCCGCCCCGGTGCGTCGCCGGGTGCGGGGTGGTGGGTGGTGGGCACGGCCCGCCCTGGGTGCGGAGCGGTGGGTTACTTGAGGCGCGTCGTGGTGGCCGCGCCGACCAGGAGGACGATCAGGCCGCATCCGGCGATCACCCACCACGCCTGGCGGCTCGCCGCGGCGAAGCCGGCCGTGTGGGAGGCCAGGACGGCTCCGATGACCGCGACGCCCAGCGTCTGGCCGATCTGGCGGCTGGTCGACGCGACGGCCGCGGCGACGCCCGCCTGGGCGCGGGGCATGCCCGAGACGGCCGTGTTGGTGATGGGCGCGTTCACCATGCCGAAACCGAGGCCGAACAGGACGTACCCGGTGAACAGCAGCGGCGTGGACGCCTCGGCCTCGAAGGCGGCGAAGAGCACGCCGGCCGCCGTCATCGTCACGCCGGCGATCAGCAGCGGCAGGCGCGGGCCCCGGCTGCCGACGAGGCGCCCCGACAGGGGGGCGCAGACGAGGGTCAGCGCCGCCATGGGCAGCATGTGGAGGCCGGCGCCCAGGGCGGTCAGCCCGCGTACGTCCTGGAGGTACAGGGTGTTGACGAACAGGAAGCCGCCCAGGGCCGCGAACGAGCACACCGCGATGACCGTCGCCCCGCTGAACGGCGCGCTGCGGAAGAACCGCAGGTCGATCAGCGGCTCGGCGCGCCTCGGTTCGTACAGGAGGAGCCCGGTGAGGGCGAGCGCGGCCGCGCCGGCGAAGCCCAGGATCAGCGGTGAGGTCCAGCCGGCGACGGGCGCCTCGATGATGGCGTACGTCAGGCAGCCGAGGAGGGTCATGACCAGGAGCTGGCCGACCGGGTCGACGCGGCGCGGCCGGGGCGCGCGGGACTCGGGGACGTACCGGAGGGTGAGGAAGAGGGCGAGCAGGCCGATGGGCAGGTTGATCCAGAAGATGGAGCGCCAGCCCACGGTGTCGGTGAGCACCCCGCCGACGAGCGGGCCGGCCGCCATGGAGATGCCGACGACGCCGCCCCAGACGCCGATGGCGCGGGCACGCGCGCGTGGCTCGGTGAACGTGTTGGTGATGATCGACATGGCGACCGGGTTGAGCATCGAGCCGCCGACGGCCTGGACCGTGCGGAAGGCCACGAGGGAGGTCAGGTCGGGGGCGAGGGAGCAGAGCGCCGAGCCGAGGGTGAACAGGACGAGGCCCGCCGTGAAGACCTTGCGGCGGCCGATCCGGTCGGCGGTGGAGCCGGCGAGCATCAGCAGGGACGCGAGGACGACGGTGTACGCGTCGATGACCCACTGCATTCCGGCGACGTCCGCGTGCAGCTCCTCGCGCATGGAGGGCAGGGCGACGTTCAGGACGGTGTTGTCGAGGCTGACGATCAGCAGGCTCATGCAGCAGATCGCCAGGACGAGCAGCCGCCGGCGGTGGGTGAGCTCGGGCACATATCCAAAGTACGCCTAACTAACGATCCGCTCGGTGTGTGGGTGACAATGGGGGGCATGACCGCGTTCAGTCCCCTTGCCGTCGGGCCGCACACCGTGCGTCCGCCGGTGGTGCTCGCGCCGATGGCCGGCATCACCAACGCCCCCTTCCGTACCCTCTGCCGCGAGTTCAGCGGCGGCAAGGGCCTGTTCGTGAGCGAGATGATCACGACGCGGGCGCTGGTCGAGCGCAACGAGAAGACGATGCAGCTGATCCACTTCGACGAGACGGAGACGCCCCGGTCGATCCAGCTGTACGGGGTGGACCCGGTGACGGTCGGCAAGGCGGTCCGGATGATCGTCGACGAGGACCTCGCCGACCACATCGACCTGAACTTCGGCTGCCCGGTGCCCAAGGTGACGCGCAAGGGCGGCGGGTCCGCCCTGCCGTACAAGCGTCCGCTGCTGCGGGCGATCCTGAACGAGGCGGTCTCGAACGCCGGGGACCTGCCGGTGACCATGAAGATGCGCAAGGGCATCGACGACGACCACATCACCTTCCTGGACGCGGGCCGTATCGCGGTCGAGGAGGGCGTGACCGCGATCGCGCTGCACGGGCGGACGGCGGCGCAGCACTACGGCGGCACGGCCGACTGGGACGCCATCGCGCGGCTGAAGGAGCACGTCCCGGAGATCCCGGTGCTCGGCAACGGCGACATCTGGTCGGCCGACGACGCGCTGCGGATGATGCGCGAGACCGGCTGCGACGGTGTCGTGGTGGGGCGTGGCTGTCTGGGCCGCCCGTGGCTGTTCGGCGACCTGGTGGCGGCCTTCGAGGGTTCGGGTGCGGCGGCGACGCCCACCCTGCGCGAGGTCGCGGAGGTGATGGTGCGGCACGCGACGCTGCTGGGGGAGTGGATCGGCGACGAGACGCGGGGCGTCATCGACTTCCGTAAGCACGTGGCCTGGTACCTGAAGGGGTTCGCGGTCGGCTCGGAGATGCGCAAGCGGCTGGCGATCACCTCGTCGCTGGACGAGCTGCGCGCTCAGCTGAGCGAGCTGGACCTGGACCAGGCGTGGCCGGCGGGTGCGGACGGGCCGCGCGGGCGGACGTCCGGGAACAACCGCGTGGTGCTGCCGGACGGATGGCTGAAGGACCCCTACGACTGCGCCGCGGTCAGCGCGGACGCGGAGCTGGACACCTCCGGCGGGTGACCCGGCGGGGCTCTTCGGCGGCTGTCCGCATGCGGGTCGGGACCCGTCCGGATCCTGGAACCGGGGGCTCCGGCGGGGCGTGATTCTCGCCACCCCTGATAGGGGTTGCGCTCAGATGAGCGCGAAATGGGCGACTGCACTTCTCAAAGGGTGGCACTGAGTGCCACCCTTTTTGTGTTCAAGACTTGAACTCACGTGGCTCGTTCGGCGCTCACATGAGCGGTTACCCCCAGCATTGCGTCAAGCCCCTTTCGGAGGCTGAAGGCTGAGGGCCGGAAAACCTACTGCGCGGTCACTTTCGATCTGGTGGCGGACGGGTGGTTAAGGCCGTATGACGGGTAGGCGTACGTACCCAGAAGCCTTCGATCTGGGTATGTTCCTCGCCGTCAGGGCAGCCACCGAGTCCTCGAGGAGTCGAGACCCGTGTCGGAAAACAAAGATCAGAAGTTCGTGTACGACTTCACCGAGGGCAACAAGGACCTGAAGGACCTGCTCGGCGGTAAAGGTGCCAACCTCGCCGAGATGACCAACCTGGGTCTCCCGGTGCCCCCCGGCTTCACCATCACCACCGAGGCCTGCAAGGTCTACCTCGACAGCGGCGACGAGCCCGTCGAGCTCCGCGACGAGGTCAGCGCGCACCTCGACGGCCTCGAGCGGAAGATGGGCAAGAAGCTCGGTCAGGCCGACAACCCGCTTCTGGTCTCCGTCCGGTCCGGCGCCAAGTTCTCCATGCCCGGCATGATGGACACCGTCCTCAACATCGGACTCTCCGACAAGTCCGTCGAGGGCCTGGCCGAGCAGGCCGGCGACGAGCGGTTCGCCTGGGACTCGTACCGCCGCCTCATCCAGATGTTCGGCAAGACCGTCCTCGGCGTCGACGGCGAGCTGTTCGAGGAGGCCCTCGAGGACGCCAAGGCCGCCAAGAAGGTCACCGTCGACACCGACCTCGACGCGGGCGACCTGAAGAAGCTCGTCAAGCACTTCAAGAAGATCGTCAAGGCCGAGGCCGGGCGCGACTTCCCGCAGGACCCGCGCGAGCAGATGGACCTCGCCATCAAGGCCGTCTTCGACTCCTGGAACGGCGAGCGCGCCAAGCTCTACCGCCGCCAGGAGCGCATCCCGCACGACCTGGGCACCGCCGTCAACATCTGCTCCATGGTGTTCGGCAACCTCGGCCCCGACTCCGGCACCGGCGTCGCCTTCACCCGCGACCCCGCCTCCGGCCACCAGGGCGTCTACGGCGACTACCTGCAGAACGCGCAGGGCGAGGACGTCGTCGCCGGCATCCGCAACACCGTGCCGCTGGCCGACCTCGAGTCGATCGACAAGAAGTCGTACGACCAGCTGATGCAGATCATGGAGACGCTGGAGAACCACTACAAGGATCTCTGCGACATCGAGTTCACCATCGAGCGCGGCCAGCTGTGGATGCTCCAGACCCGCGTCGGCAAGCGCACCGCCGGTGCCGCCTTCCGGATCGCCACGCAGCTCGTCGACCAGGGCCTGATCGACGAGGCCGAGGCCCTCCAGCGCGTCAACGGCGCCCAGCTCGCCCAGCTGATGTTCCCGCGCTTCGACGAGAAGGCGAAGGTCGAGCAGGTCGGCCGCGGCATCGCCGCCTCGCCCGGCGCCGCCGTCGGCAAGGCCGTCTTCGACTCGTACACCGCCGTCAAGTGGTCCCGGTCCGGCGAGAAGGTCATCCTCATCCGCCGCGAGACCAACCCGGACGACCTGGACGGCATGATCGCCGCCGAGGGCATCCTGACCTCCCGTGGCGGCAAGACCTCCCACGCGGCCGTCGTCGCGCGCGGCATGGGCAAGACCTGTGTCTGCGGCGCCGAGGAGCTGGAGGTCGACACCAAGCGCCGCCGGATGACCGTGCCCGGCGGCGGGGTCGTCGAGGAGGGCGACGTCGTCTCCATCGACGGCTCCACCGGCAAGGTGTACCTCGGTGAGGTGCCCGTCGTGCCGTCGCCGGTCGTCGAGTACTTCGAGGGCCGCATGCACGCCGGCGCCGACGACGCCGACGAGCTGGTCCAGGCCGTCCACCGGATCATGGCGTACGCGGACCGGGTACGCCGGCTGCGCGTACGGGCCAACGCCGACAACGCCGAGGACGCCTCGCGGGCGCGGCGCTTCGGCGCCCAGGGCATCGGCCTGTGCCGCACCGAGCACATGTTCCTCGGCGAGCGGCGCGAGTACGTCGAGCGCCTCATCCTCGCCGACACGGACGAGGAGCGCGACGCCGCCCTCAAGGCCCTGCTGCCGCTCCAGAAGCAGGACTTCGTCGAGCTGTTCGAGGCGATGGACGGCCTGCCGGTCACGGTGCGCCTCCTCGACCCGCCGCTGCACGAGTTCCTCCCCGACATCACCGAGCTGTCGGTGCGCGTCGCCCTCGCCGAGGCCCGCAAGGAGCCGCACGAGAACGAGCTGCGCCTGCTCCAGGCCGTGCACCGGCTGCACGAGCAGAACCCGATGCTGGGTCTGCGCGGCGTACGCCTCGGCCTGGTCATCCCCGGCCTGTTCACCATGCAGGTGCGGGCGATCGCCGAGGCCGCGGCCGAGCGCGTCGAGGCCAAGGGCGACCCGCGCGCCGAGATCATGATCCCGCTGGTCGGCACCGTCCAGGAGCTGGAGCTGGTGCGCGACGAGGCCGAGCAGGTCATCGCCGAGGTGCAGGCGCGGACCGGCGTCGAGCTGACCCTGGCGCTCGGCACGATGATCGAGCTGCCGCGCGCCGCGGTGACCGCCGGCCAGATCGCCGAGTGCGCCGAGTTCTTCTCCTTCGGCACCAACGACCTCACCCAGACGGTGTGGGGCTTCTCCCGGGACGACGTGGAGGCCAGCTTCTTCACCGCGTACCTGGAGAAGGGCATCTTCGGCGTCAGCCCGTTCGAGACGATCGACAAGGACGGCGTCGGCGCGCTCGTGCGCAGCGCGGTCCAGGCCGGCCGCGAGACCCGGCCCGACATCAAGCTCGGTGTCTGCGGCGAGCACGGCGGCGACCCGGAGTCGGTGCACTTCTTCCACGAGGTGGGCCTGGACTACGTCTCCTGCTCGCCGTTCCGCATCCCGGTGGCGCGCCTGGAGGCGGGCCGCGCGGCTGCCCAGTCGAACGGGAGCGACAGCCGCTGAGCCGGCGCCGGACCGTTCACTGCCCTGACGGTCCGGCCCCTCGACACCGGAGCCGCCGTTGGTCCCCGACCCTCACCGATCGGCGGCGGCTCCGGTCCGCAAGAGAGACGGGGCGGACACCTTGTGCGGAGGTGTCCGCCCCGTCGGCGTGCGTACGCGGTCCGGCCCCGCCGGGCCGGTGGGCCACCGGGAACGGAAATGTTGGTTCCGGTGGCATTGCGGGCGGGTGTATTTCGGGCGGTTGAACACCGGACCTTTATGTCAGGTCAATGTATAGGCCAATGTCCGGCCTAATCGGTCGATTCATCCCGCAAAGGAACGGGCGGAGCGCGGCCACCGGATCCCCACCCGCCGACCGCGCCCCATTACCCCTGCCGGGCGGGAGAGCCGCAACCTTTCAGGTCCGCCGCCGGACGCGCGAAGCCCCCCACGGTCTCCAGCACGTCACCTCGGTCCTGAAGGTTTCCTGCCCGACGGCGTACAGCTTTTCGGTTCACCCCCGGTCTCCGCGATGCGTTTCAAGTGTGGCTGAAATGCCGTGGTGACGGCGTGTGATGGCATGCATACTCATTGGCGGGGGGTGATTGCGGATGCAACAGGGGTGGGTTCAGTGCTGCGTATTCATTTCACCGGGGACGACCTTGCCGGGGTCCGGATGGCCGCCCGGCCTGATGCGTTGTGGGAAACGATTCTCAGCTTTCACCGCTTGCGGGACCGGCGCGGCGCCCTCGTCTACGGAGCGTGGCGTTCGGAATCGCGGGCGCGGCTGAACGGCGAAACGCGGCTGCTCGGCGCCCTCGTGCCGACGCGGGGCTATTTCCCCGATTTCCTCACCCCGCCGCAGGGCCTGGACAGCCTCGACGCGGGCCTCCAGGCCGTGCGGGCCACCCCGCCCGCCCGCGTCCACACCGAGCTGGCCCTGCTGGCCACCTCCCGGCCCGGCGGCGCCCCGCTGCCCGGATGGGCGCGCGACCTCGCCGAGGGCCGGCAGGAGCCGTTCGGGCGGCTCATCGGGGCGCTCCGGGGCTACCACCGGGCCGCCATCGAGCCGTACTGGTCGCACATCGAGGCCCGCGTCGAGGCCGACCGCGCCGTCCGCGGCCGGGCGCTCCTCGACGGCGGCGCGGACGAACTGCTCGCCTCCCTGCCCCCGGTGCTCCGCTGGCGCGCACCCGTGCTGGAGGCCGACTACCCCGTCGACCGCGAGCTGCGGCTGGACGGGCGGGGCCTGCTCCTCCAGCCCTCGTACTTCTGCCGGGGCACCCCGGTCGTCCTGCGCGACCCGGACCTGCCGCCCGTCCTGGTCTACCCCGTGACGCACACCGACGCCCCGGTGTCCGGCCCCGTGGACCCGGGCTCCTCGCCGCTCGGACGGCTCGTCGGGCACACCCGGTGCGCCGTCCTCACGGCCATAGGCCACGGCGGTACGACGAGCGAGCTGGCCCGCCGCGCGGGCGTCTCGCTCGCCTCGGCCAGCCAGCACGCGGGCGTGCTGCGGGACGCGGGACTGGTGGTGACCCTCCGGCAGGGCAGCTCCGTCCTGCACACCCTGACGCCACTGGGCGCCGCCCTCCTGCACGGGGGCGGCGCCCAGCCCGGGCGGCAGCCGCAGCCGGCCGTCCAGCGCCGGCAGCCGCAGCGGCGGCGTTACGCGCGGAACGGCCCCGTCACCTCGTAGGTGATGCCGCCCGACGAACTGCCGGTCGTACCGCGCTGGCTGGAGAAGTACAGCCGGCGGCCGTCCGGTGAGAAGGCCGGGCCGCAGATCTCGGAGCCGGACTGGCCGCCGATCCGCAGGAAGGGCGCCACGACGTCGTCCGGCGTGATCACGCAGATCTCCATGGTGCCGCCGTCCTCCGCGACGAACAGGTCGCCGGAGGACGAGCCGGTGACGTTGTCCACGCCGGTCAGCGGGGCGCCACCGCCGGTGACCAGGGAGTCGTCATAGGCGAGCTCGTAGGTGTTGTTCGCCAGGTTCAGCTGCCAGAGGCGGTTGTCGCCCTTGGTGGTGAACCAGACGGTGTCGTTGGCGTAGTGGCAGCCCTCGCCGCCGTTGAACCGCTTGGCGCCGGAGACCTGGTCACGGGTGACGGTGGGGGAGCCGTCCGGGTCCGGCACGGTGGCCCAGGTGAAGCTGCCGGAGGTGGCGGTGCCCGCCCGCAGCACCTGAAGGGTGCCGGAGGACAGGTTGCCCCAGGTGGTGGGGACGAACCGGTACAGGCAGCCGTTGGACTCGTCCTCGGTCAGGTAGACCACCTTGCGGACGGGGTCGGCGGCGGCGGCCTCGTGCTTGAAGCGGCCCATCGCGTCCCGGCGCACGGCCGCGTTCACGCCGTAGGGGTCGGTCTCGTACACGTACCCCAGGCTGACCTCCTCGCAGGACAGCCAGGTGTTCCACGGGGTCCTGCCACCCGCGCAGTTCGTGCGGGTGCCCGACAGGATGCGGTACGCGCCGGTGATCGCGCCCGTGGAGGAGAACTTCACGGCGCTCGCGCCGCCACCCGGGTTGATCTCCGAGTTCGAGACGTAGATCCAGCCCGTGCCGTCCGTGAAGCACGCGCCGCCGTCGGGGGCGTTGTGCCAGGTGTACGAGGTCGAGCCGACCTTCTGGCCGGATCGGGCGATCACCCGGCTGGTGAAGCCGCTGGGCAACTGGATGCCGTTGGCGTCCGCCGCGCCGAGGGCCCCGTACGGCCCCGGGCCCGGCTGGGCCGGCGCCGCGTAGGCCGCGCCCTGCATCAGGGTGCCGCCGAAGGCCGCGACCGTGCCGCCCATGACCGCTCCGCGCAGGAAACTGCGACGTTCCACTTGTCACTCCAAGGGTGTGTGACCCTCCCGCCGCACCGGTCGGGGCGACGGGGTCGCGCGCTTCCGGAACCTAGAAGTCCCGCATTGACGGTGCATCAACACCCGGTGAAGGGGAAGCGGCGGCGCTCCGCCGCTCCGGCGCCGCCCACCTCTCCGGCACCCCCCGCCGCTTCCGCCCCTCCGCCCGGCTGCGGTGGCGGGCGGGACGCGGCGGGGCGAGATTTCTTTCGAGGACGTCCGGCGGGAGCGATGAGTTTCGCCTGACCCCCCGGTCTACCCCCTCGAAAGCACCACGACGACGAGAGAAGAGATGACGACATGCCCCAGATGATCTTCGTGAACCTGCCGGTGAAGGACCTCGAGACCTCGAAGGCCTTCTGGAGCAAGCTGGGCTTCTCCTTCAACGACCAGTTCAGCGACGACAAGACCGCCTGCCTGGTCCTGAGCGACACCATCTTCGTGATGCTGCTCACCGAGCCGCGCTTCAAGGACTTCACCAAGAAGGAGATCGCGGACGCGTCGTCCACCACCGAGGCGATCTTCGCGCTGAGCGCCGACAGCAGGGAGAGAGTGGACCAGCTGTGCGACGCCGCGCTGGCGTCCGGTGGCTCCGCCGCCAACGACCCCCAGGACTACGGCACGATGTACGGCCGTTCGTTCCAGGACCCGGACCACCACCTGTGGGAGGTCATGTGGATGGACCCGAAGGCGATCGAGGGCCAGGCCTGACCGGTCCGCCGGCGGGGCGGGGGGCCGGGCCGGGTCAGGCCGCGACCCCGCCGTCCACGACCAGGTCGGCGCCGACGACCGACCCCGCGGCCGGTGACGCGAGGTACAGCACCGCGGCGGCGACCTCTTCCGCGGAGGTGAGCCGGCCGAGGGGGGAGGTCAGCCGGGCCGCCCGCTCCTCGGGGGTCTCCCCGGGCAGCAGGGACATGGGCGCCTCCGAGGCGCCGGGGCTCACCGCGTTGATCCGGACGCCGTCGCCGATGTGGTCCAGGGCGGCGGCGCGGGTCAGCGCGGAGACGGCGGCCTTGCTCACCGCGTAGCCCCCGGTGCCGGGTACGCGGACGTGGGCGCCCAGGTTGGAGCCCACGTTGACGATCACGCCGCCGCCGTGGGCCCGCATGTGGGCGATCTCGGCCTGGAGGGCGTGGAGCACCCCGGTGACGTTGACGTCCAGCAGGGTCCGCCAGTCCGCCGCGTCCAGGTCGCCGACGGTGCTGCCGCCGCCGCGCAGCACGCCGGCGTTGTTGACCGCGACGTCGAGGCCGCCGAAGCGGGCGACGGTCCGCTCCACCAGGGCGCGCATGTCGTCGGCGCGGCTGACGTCGGCGGGGAAGGCTGCCGCCGTGCCGCCCGCCTTCTCGATCAGCGCGACGGTCTCGTCCAGGGTGGCCACCGTGCGCCCGGAGACGGCGACCGAGGCGCCCTCGGCGGCGAAGGCCAGCGCCACCGCGCGGCCGAGTCCGGAGCCGCCGCCCGTGACGAGCGCGGTCGCTCCGGTGAAGCGCGATGCGGTGCCGGTGAAGCGTGCGGACATGGGGGTCCCCCTCTGGGTCTGGTCCTGCTTGATTCTTGACTGAACGTTCCAATATGAGGCCGGAAGGAAAGGGGCGCCCTGGTTCGGGCGCCCCTTCCGGTGCCGCCGGGTCAGTCCAGCAGCGTCAGTGCCTGCTCCGCCGCGTCCCGCACGCGCGCGGGGTCGCCTGACGCCTTGCCGACGACGCGCAGCCCCTGCATCAGCACCAGCAGCATCCGGGCCAGCGCCCGCGGGTCGCGGTCCGCGGCGAGTTCGCCCCCGGCCCGTGCCCGTGCCAGCGCCGCGTGCAGCGCGGTCTCGACGTGCTCCCAGCCGAGCTCCACCCGCCGGGCCGCGGCCCGGTCGTGAGCGGCCAGCTCGGCGGCCGTGTTGGTGAAGAAGCAGCCGGTGAGACGCTGTTCGTCACTGGCGGCCTCGGCGGCGAACCGGCGCACCAGCGCCCGGACGGCGGGCAGGGCCGGGCCCGGCCGGGACAGCTCCTCCACCAGGCCCGGCTCGCGGGACTCCGCGTACCGGTCCATGGCCTTCAGGTACAGCTCGTGCTTGTTGCCGAAGGTCGCGTAGATGCTGGCGCGGCCGATGCCGAGGCGGTCGGTGAGGTCCGCCATCGACGTCGCCTCGTAGCCGCGCTCCCAGAACAGCTCGAGGGCTGCCTGGAGCGCGGCGTCCGGATCGAATTCCTTGGTCCTGGCCACGGTCGGGACTCTAGATCGATCTGGAACGATCGGTCAAGATCGCGTCGGTCAGGGTCGTGTCGGTCGAGAGCGTGTCGGTCGAGGGCGTAGCGGTCACGAACGTTCAGGCGGCCGGGACCAGTTCACGGGTGCGGGCCGGGAAGACCGCCACCGACACCTCCTCGTCGTCCAGGCACCGACCCGTCTCCAGGTCGAAGCGCTGCTTCAGCAACGGCGACGCCACGAACGGCCGCCCGCCCGCCGAGCCGAGCAGGCCCCGCGACAGCACCTGGGCGCCGGTGAACGGGTCCCGGTTGTCGATGGCGTACAGCCGCCCCGCCCGGTCCCGGAACAGCGCCACCTGCCGCCCGTCCGGCAGCAGCGCCGCCATGCCGCGCCCCGGCGTCAGCGCGGAGTCCTCGCAGATCGGCAACCAGGTCCCGTCGAGGGAGAGTTCGAGCATCATCGGGCGGAGGCTCCTTCCAGGGAGTCCCTGGACGCCGGCGGTTCCAGCGTCAGGATCGTCAGGTCCGGCTTGATCTGGCCGCGCTCCGGCACGAACCGCACCGACGGGTCCGGCGCGTCCGGGGCGTTCACGAAGGAGACGAACCGGCTCAGCCGCTCCGGGTCCTGGAGCGTCTCGGCCCATTCGTCGCGGTACGTCGCCACGTGCGCGGCCATCAGCGCCTCCAGCTCGTCGCACAGCCCGAGACTGTCGTGCACGACCACGTCCCGCAGGTGGTCCAGCCCGCCCTCCAGCCGCTCCAGCCAGGTCGCCGTGCGCTCCAGCCGGTCCGCGGTGCGGATGTAGAACATCAGGAACCGGTCGATCAGCCGGATCAGCTCCGCGTCCGACAGGTCCTGGGCGAGCAGGTCCGCGTGGCGCGGCGTCGCGCCACCGTTGCCGCCGACGTACAGGTTCCAGCCATTCGCCGTGGCGATCACGCCGAAGTCCTTCGACTGGGCCTCCGCGCACTCCCGCGCGCAGCCCGAGACAGCCGACTTGAGCTTGTGCGGGGCGCGCAGGCCCCGGTAGCGCAGCTCCAGGTCGATCGCCATCCGCACCGAGTCCTGCACGCCGTAGCGGCACCAGGTCTGGCCCACGCACGACTTCACCGTCCGCAGCGACTTGCCGTACGCGTGCCCCGACTCGAAGCCCGCGTCCACCAGCCGCGCCCAGATCCTGGGCAGCTGGTCCACCCGGGCACCGAACAGGTCGATCCGCTGACCGCCCGTGATCTTGGTGTAGAGGCCGAAGTCCCGGGCCACCTCGCCGATCACGATCAGCTTCTCCGGGGTGATCTCCCCGCCCGGGATGCGCGGCACGATCGAGTACGAGCCGTTGCGCTGCATGTTCGCCAGGAAGTGGTCGTTGGTGTCCTGGAGCGCGGCCCGCTCGCCGTCGAGGATGTACTCGTTGGTCAGGCTCGCCAGGATCGACGCCACGGCCGGCTTGCAGACCTCGCAGCCGTCGCCGCCACGCGCCTCCTCGCGGCCGTGCGAGTCGAGGAGCTCGGCGTACGACGTGAACCGCATGGTGCGGACGATCTCGTACAGCTCGCTGCGGGTGTAGGTGAAGCAGCCGCACATGCCGGTGTCGGCGGGCTTCGGCAGCAGCTGCTGGATGACCTTCACGCAACTGCCGCAGCCGGTGCCCGCCTTGGTGCACTTCTTGACCTCGGGCAGCGAGGAACAGGCACAGATGGCGCCCTTGGTGACGTTGTGGCAGGAGCAGATGATCGCGTCGTCGGGCAGGGACTGCGGGCCGAGCGACACCGGCGCCCCGGCGCCGGCCGGCAGCACCAGCTGCTCGGGCGCCACCGGCGGCTTCGTCCCGGTCATCGGGCGGAGCATCCCGTACGACTCGGCGTCCCCGACCAGCACGCCGCCCAGCAGCACCCCGTCCGGGTCGACGACCAGCTTCTTGTACACCCCGGCCCGGGAGTCGGAGTAGACGACGTCCAGGCAGCCCTCGGCGGTGCCGTGCGCGTCACCGAACGACGCCACGTCCACACCGAGCAGCTTCAGCTTGGTCGACATGTCGGCACCGGTGAAGCCGTCCGTCTCCTCCTCGGCGATCGCCGCGGCGGCCGTGAGCGCCATCTCGTACCCGGGCGCGACCAGCCCGTGCACCCGGCCGTCGACCGCCAGGGCGCACTCGCCGATCGCGAACACGGCCGGGTCCGACGTACGGCACCGCTCGTCGACCGCGATGCCGCCGCGCTCGCCGACCGCCAGGCCGCAGTCCCGCGCCAGCTGGTCGCGGGGGCGCACGCCCGCCGAGAAGACCACCATGTCGGTGGTGACCGTCGAACCGTCCGACAGCGCCATGCCGGTCACACGACCGCCCCCGGCGCCGTCCTCCGTGAGCACCTCCTGCGTGCCGGTGCCCGTGTGGACGACGAGCCCCATGTTCTCGATGGTGCGCAGCAGGGCCGCGCCGCCGCCCTCGTCGACCTGCACCGGCATCAGGCGCGGCGCGAACTCCACGACGTGCGTCTCCAGGCCCAGCCCCTTGAGCGCGCCCGCCGCCTCCAGGCCGAGCAGCCCCCCGCCGACCACCGCGCCGGTCCGCGCCGTCTTCGCGTACTCCTCGATGGCGAGGAGGTCCTCGATCGTCCGGTAGACGAAGCAGCCGGTCGCGTCCTTGCCCGGCACCGGCGGAACGAAGGGGTACGAACCGGTCGCCAGGACCAGCGTGTCGTACGCGATCACCCGGCCGGCGCGCGAGGTGACCGTCCTCGCCTCGCGGTCGATGGTCTCGGCCGGGTCGTCCAGGTGCAGCTCGATCCCGTGCCGCGTCATGAAGTCACCCTCGACCATGGACAGGTCGTCGGGCGTCTTCCCGTCGAAGTACGAGGTCAGCCGGACGCGGTCGTACGCCGGGCGCGGCTCCTCGCAGAGCACGACGACCCGCGCCCGCTCGGTGACCCCGCGCTCGGCGAGGCCCTCCAGGAAGCGCTGGCCGACCATGCCGTGGCCGACGAGGACGATGGTGGGCATGTTCGGCGTGTGGGCCATTTCAGGAGCCTCCGTCATGGGTGAGCAGGTGGAGCAGGGGCGCTTCCGGAAGGGCCTCGTCGCCCTCCCAGGCCCGGGCGAGCGCCCCGACCGCGCCGAGATCGCCGAGCAGTACGCCGCCGACGAGGCGGTCGCCGCGGACGACGACCTTCCGGTACGCGCCGCTCGTCGCGTCCGCCAGCCGCACGGTGTCGTCGCCGGGCAGCGCCGTCGCCTCGCCGAACGCCGCCAGTTCGAGGGCGTCCATGCTCAGCCGGGTCAACGCGCGCGTGCCGCGGTACGCGCCGGTGCCGTGCAGCAGCACCTCCGCCAGGACGTCGGCCTGCTCCAGGGCGGCACCGGCCAGCCCGTAGAGCCGGCCGTCGTGCTCGGCGCAGTCGCCGACGGCGTGGACGAACGGGTCGGAGGTGCGCAGCTGGTCGTCGACGACGATCCCGCGCCGCACGTCCAGGCCCGCCTCCAGGGCGAGACCCACGCGGGGCCGCACCCCGCAGGCGATGACGACGACGTCCGCGTCCAGCACGAACCCGTCGGCCAGCTCGACCGCCTCGACCGTGTCGTCCGTGCAGCGCAGGCCCCGGACACGGCACTCCGTGTGGACCTCCACCCCCAGGTCCGCCTCCAGGTGGCGGCGCAGCAGCCGTGAGGCCTCGGCGTCCAGCTGGCGCTCCATCAGGTGCTCGCCCTGCTGGGCCAGCACCACCTCCGCGCCCCGCGCCGCGAGGGCGCGCGCGGCCGACACGCCCAGCAGGCCGCCCCCGATCACCACCGCCCGCACCCCGGGTGCCACCAGCGCGTCCAGGGCGAGGCAGTCGTCGAGCGTCCGGAAGGCGTGCACCCCGGCCGGCAGCCGCCCGCCGCCCAGGCCGCGCAGCGGCGGCAGCACCGGGTTCGAGCCGGTGGCCAGAATCAGCCGGTCGTACGCGAACGCCGCACCGTCCGCGCAGTGCACCACGCGGGCGGCGCGGTCGATGCCGGTCACCCGCACCTCGTGCCGCGCCCCTCCGTCGCGCGGCGCCGGCAGGGCGGTGACCTCGGGCCCGTACCGCCCGGCCAGGACGTCCGCGAGCAGCACCCGGTTGTACGGGGCGTGCGGCTCCTCGCCGAGCAGGGTGACGGGCAGCCGCTCGGCGAGCCGGGCGCCCGCCGTGCCTCCTCCGACCACCACGATGCGTGAACTCATGCCCGTCAGCGTGCGTCGGCGGTGTTACCCGGCCGCATCCCGATTGTTTCGCCCACGGAAAGCTGACCTCAGCGGCGGACGTGGTCACCGGTGAGGGAACCCCGCCTGCCGGGGTGGGGACAGCCGGAGCCCGGATACTCCGGTGGCCTCCATGGTGCGGGGAGCCGCCGTTCGGGAGCCTTGGTGCATGGACGTCGTCACCCGTGTGCTCACCGAGCCGTTCCGCCCCGCGACCTGGAGGCGGGTCGCCTACCTGCTGGTCGCGCTCCCGGCCGGGCTGCTGGGCGTGCCGCACCTGCTCGCGCGGCGGCTGCTGGGGGTGGACCTCGGCGCGCCGGCGCCCCGGCGGCTCGTCCTGTACGCGCTGCTGGCCACACCGGTGAACGCGGTGGCGCTCGCCGTCACCGTGTACGGCTGGTCGCTCGTCCCCATGAACCTGGGCTGGCCGCTGCGGGCGGGCGACCCGGCGCAGGCGTGGGGCGGCCCGACCTTCGCCGGGGCGTGGGCGTTCCACGCGGTGGTGGGCGGGATCGGCTTCCTGCTCCTCATGCCCTGGATAGGCAGGGGCGTCACGGCCCTCCAACGACGGCTGGCCTTCCGGCTGCTGTGACGCCCGCCCGGCGGGGCGCGACAACCCAACCTCAGAGGTACCTCAAGGCTCACTGGTTTCGTGGACGGCACATGTATCCCGTCCCTAGGGAGGGTCTTCAAAGTAGCGTCGTCCGCCCGGAGGCCGGGCAGACGGGACTTTGAAGACACGACCTAGGCTCTCGGTATGCCCGACATATCGCTGACCACCCTGCTCTTCCTCTGCGCGGCCGCTCTCGTGGCGGGCTGGATCGACGCGGTGGTGGGCGGCGGCGGGCTGCTCCTCCTGCCCGCGCTGCTGCTCGGCCTGCCGCACGTCCCGGCCGCCCACATCCTCGGCACCAACAAGGCGGTGGCCATCGTGGGCACCACGGGCGCCGCTGTGACGTACGTGCGCAAGGCGCCGGTGCGGGTGGGCACGGCGGTGCGGATCGGGCTCGCGGCGCTGGCGGGCTCGATGGGCGGGGCGTTCTTCGCGGCCGGGATCAGCAGTGACGTCCTGCGGCCGGTCATCATGGTGGTGCTGCTGGGCGTGGCGGCGTTCGTGATGCTGCGGCCGTCGTTCGGCGCGGGGGCGGACAAGGGGCCGGTGACCAGGGCGCGGATCGTCACGGCGATCGTCCTCGTCGGCGGCGGGATCGGCTTCTACGACGGGCTGTTCGGACCCGGCACGGGCACGTTCCTGGTGCTGGCGCTCGCCGCCGTGCTCCACCTGGATCTGGTGACCGCCTCCGCCACCGCCAAGATCGTGAACGTGTGCACCAACGCGGGAGCGCTGGCGATGTTCGCCTACCAGGGCACGGTGCTGTGGAAGCTGGCGGCGCTGATGGCCGTGTTCAACCTGGCGGGCGGGATGTTCGGGGCGCGGACGGCGCTGCGCAAGGGCGCGGAGTTCGTACGGGGAGTGCTGCTGGTGGTGGTCTTCTCGCTGGTCGCCAAGCTCGCGTTCGACCAGTGGAGCTGAGCGGGGGAGGGGACCCGGGCGCGGGCTCCCGCCGCTGCTGCGGGCCGGCGTGCGCGCGGGCCGTCACCGGGCGCCGATCAGGTGGGCGTAGGCGACGACGTTGCCCTGGTAGCCGGTCTTCTCGTCGAACTCCCCGCCGCACGTGATCACGCGCAGCTCCGCCCGGTCGGCGGGCCCGTAGACCTTCCGGTCGGGGAACTCGCCGTTCTCGTACACCTCGATCGCGTCGATGGTGAACACGGCGGTGGTGCCGTCGCGGCGGGTGACCTCGATGCGGTGGCCCTTCTTCAGGGCGCCGAGGGCGTAGAAGACGGCGGGGCCCTCGGAGTTGTCGACATGACCGGCGACGATCGCGGTGCCCTTCGCGCCGGGCGGGGTGCCGTCCTTGTACCAGCCGGCGATGTTCGGATTCCCGGCGGGCGGCACCTCCAGGCTGCCGTCCGGGGCGAGCCCCAGGCGCATCACCGGGGCGTCGACGTCGATCTCGGGGATGCGGACGCGGACCGGGGCGGAGGGCGGCAGAGGGTCCGCGGCGGCGTCGGTGTGCTGGTGGGGGCCGGCCGCGAAGGCCTCGGCGGCCGTCGGGACGGGCGGGGTCAGGTCCTCGGAGCCGTTCTGCACCAGCCAGAGGCCGACGCACGCGGCGATGGCTATGCCCCACCCCTTGCCCCTGCTCCTGCCCTCAGCGCCGGTGCCGGTGCCGGTGGCTGTGCCCGTGCCGGTGTCCGTGCCGTGTCCCGTCCCGCTCCTGGTGTCGGTGTCGTCGGTCATCGCTGCCCTCGCGGGGGATGGGGCTCCCCGCCCGCGCCGCGGTCTCGGGGACACACGCGGCGGGGGCGGGGAGCGAGGCGGGGGTACGGGGACGGACCCCGTCAGCCGTCCTGCGCGCCGCTCGCCCGGCGGCGCAGGAGCCAGGCCCCGCCCACGGCGGAGGCGGCCAGCACTGCCACTCCCGCCGCGATCTGGGTGCTGTCGGGGCCGACGCTGCCGCCCACCCCGGTCTTCACGTGACCGCTCGGGACGTGGCCGCCCGAGTCGTGGCCGCCGGAGCTGTGCCCGCCCGAGTCGTGACCGCGCTCGACGATCAGGTCACCGGTGGCGGTCTTGCCGTTGTCGCAGGCCACAGCGATGGAGTAGGTGCCCGGCTTGGTGTGCGAGGGGACCGTGAACCGGCCGACCACCACGTCCTTGTGGGTGCCGGGCGACAGCTCGAACTCGCCCGCGCCGAGGGACTCCGCGTCGCCGATCCCGTGCCCCTTCTTGCCGCAGGCGGTGGTGTTGACCGTGACGGTCTCGCCCGGCTTGGCGGTCGACGGGTACACCTCCAGCTTCCCGAAGTCACCGGCGTACGCGACGTACGCGGCCGGTGAGGCGAGGGCGCCGAGCGAGACGACCGCCAGCGCGGTACCGGTCAGCAGGCGGGCAGTGGTGCGCATGGGATCCTCCGGGGCGCGCGACAAGCGGGGGTGACGGTCGGATGTCCTGTCTCCGAGGTAAGGCCCCGTCCGCCGTACCCGCCTGCTGATACCCCATCAGATTGCGCCGTCCGGGTCGGCGTGTCGCCCTGGACGGCCCGTATCGGCGCAGGTCAGCGACGGGTCGCCGGCCCCGCCCGCCGCCCCGCCCCGAACGGGTGACCCCTCCCCGCCCGAGCCGGTGGCGAGATGTTCACGGGAACCGCTTGACCTGAATCATGGTTGAGGTACGAAGGTCTTCTTCATGGAGATCACCGAGCGCTCGCCGCTCACCCTCACCGTCGTCGTCGCCAGCAACCGCGAAGGCCGTTTCGGGCCCGTCATCGCCGACTGGTTCCTCGCCCACGCCGGACAGCACACCGACTTCACCGTCGACGTCGTCGACCTCGCCGACCCCGGCAACGACCTGCCCACCGCCCTCTCCCGCGACCCCGCCCCCGACGTGCGCGACCGGCTCGCGCGGATCAGCCCCCGGCTCGCCGCCGCCGACGCGTTCGTCGTCCTCACCCCCGAGTACAACCACTCCTTCCCCGCCTCCCTCAAGAACCTCATCGACTGGCACTACACCGAATGGCAGGCCAAGCCCGTCGGCTTCGTCTCCTACGGCGGCGTCTCCGGCGGCCTGCGCGCCGTCGAACAACTCCGCCAGGTCTTCGCGGAACTGCACGCCGTCACCGTCCGCGACACCGTCTCCTTCCACAACGCCTTCGGCCACTTCGACGAGGACGGCCGCCACAAGGACCCCACCGCCCCCGACGCCGCCGCCAAGACCATGCTCGACCAGCTCTCCTGGTGGGCCCACGCCCTGCGCGACGCCAAGTCCGTCCGCCCCTACGCGTCCTGAACGCGGGGTGCGTACGCTCGGCCGTACGCCGCGCGGTGCGCCGCCGTGGCGCGACGACCGACGCTCGGAGGCGAGACCGTGACCCAGGCCATGACCGTACTCACCACCACCGACAGCGCCGAGAAGGCGCAGGAACTGGCCCGCGGCGCGGTGGAGGCGCGGCTCGCCGCCTGCGCGCAGATCTCCGGTCCGGTCACCTCCGTCTACCACTGGCGGAACGCCATCGAGACCAGCCAGGAGTGGCAGGTGCTCTTCAAGACCACCGAGGCCCGCTACCCCTCGCTGGAGGCGCACCTCACCACGGTCCACGACTACGAGACGCCCGAGATCATCGCCACCCCGGTGGTGCGGGGGAGCGCGGGCTACCTCGCGTGGATCCGGCAGGAGACCACGGAACGATGAGCGAACTGCCGTTCTTCGTGTACGGGACGCTGCGGCCCGGCGAGTACAACCACGACCGGTTCCTCCGTGGCCGCACGGCGACGGAGGAACCGGCCCTGCTGGCGGGCGCCCTGCTGTACGACGGACCCGGCTACCCGTACCTGCTGCGGGGCGCGGGGTGCGTCACGGGCGACCTGGTGAGCGCCGCCCCGGGCCACTACGAGGAGCTCGTCGCCCTGCTCGACCTCCTGGAGGACGGCTACGACCGGGAGGTGTGCGACGCGGTGCGCACCGGGGACGGGGCGACCGTACGGGCCTGGGTGTACGTCGCCACCCCCGCGGTACGGCCGGGGGCCGCGATCACCGGCGGCGACTGGCTCGGGCACCGGCCGCCCCCGCGGCGCCCGGGCCGCCCGGGCTCACCGCTTCCCCAGCCGCGTTCGGGCCCGCCGCTGCCCCGGACCCGTCCGGGTTCACCGCTTCCAGGCGGACCGCGCACACCTTGAACTCCGGCATCCGGGAGGTGGGATCCAGGGCGGGGTTGGTCAGGTTGTTCGCCCGCCCCTCGCCCGCCCAGTGGAACGGCATGAACACCGTGTCCGGCCGGATGCCCGTGGTGATCCGCGCGGGCGCCACCGCCCGTCCGCGCCGCGAGACGACCGCGACCGGCTCGCCCTCGGCGACGCCCAGCCGCTCGGCCAGCCGGGGGTGCAGCTCCACGAACGGCCCCGGCGCGGCGGCGTTCAGCTCGGCGACGCGCCGGGTCTGGGCGCCCGACTGGTACTGGGACACCACCCGCCCGGTGGTCAGCACCACCGGGTACGCGTCGTCCGTCTCCTCGCCCGCCGGGCGGTGCGTGACGGGCACGAACCGCGCCCGCCCGTCCGGCGTCGCGAACCGGTCCAGGAACAGCCGGGGCGTACCCGGGTGGCCCGGCTCGGGGCACGGCCAGAACACGCCGTCCTCCTCCGCGATGCGGCGGTAGCTGATGCCCGCGTAGTCGGCCGGCCCGCCCGCCGAGGCCCGGCGCAGCTCCTCGAAGACCTCCTCCGGGTCGGTGGGGAAGCCCTTCTGCCGGCCGAGCAGTTCCGCGAGCCCGTGCAGCACCTCCAGGTCGCTCCGTACGCCCGCGGGCGGGTCGACGGCCCGGCGGCGCAGCAGGACGCGGCCCTCGAGGTTGGTCATGGTGCCGGTCTCCTCCGCCCACTGCGTCACCGGCAGGACGACGTCGGCGAGCGCGGCGGTCTCCGACAGCACGACGTCCGCCACGGCGAGGAAGTCCAGGGACTCGATCCGCTCCTGGACGTGCGCGGCGCGCGGCGCCGACACCACCGGGTTGGAACCCATGAGGAGCAGCGCCCTGATGTCGGTGCCGAGCGCGTCGAGGAGTTCGTAGGCGCTGCGGCCCGGCCCGGGGAGCGTCGCGGGGTCGACGCCCCACACCCCGGCGACGTGGGCGCGGGCGGCGGGGTCGTCGAGCTTGCGGTAGCCGGGCAACTGGTCGGCCTTCTGGCCGTGTTCGCGCCCGCCCTGCCCGTTGCCCTGCCCGGTCAGGCAGCCGTACCCGGACAGCGGCCGGCCCGCGCGCCCGGTCGCGAGGCACAGGTTGATCCAGGCGCCGACGGTGTCGGTGCCCTTGGACTGCTGCTCGGGGCCGCGCGCGGTCAGCACCATGCCGTCGGGGGCGTCGCAGAACATCGCCACGGCCTGCCGCAGCTGCGGCACGGGGATGCCGGTGATGCGCTCGACGAGCGCCGGCCAGTGGGACATGGCGGCCGCGCGGGCGTCCGCCCAGCCCGTGGTGCGGCTCCCGACGAACTCCTCGTCCGTCCGCCCCTCCGCCACGACCAGGTGCAGCAGCCCGAGGGCGAGAGCCAGGTCGGTGCCGGGGCGGGGGGCGAGGTGCAGGTCGGCCTGCTCGGCGGTGCGGGTGCGGCGCGGGTCGACGACGATCAGCTTGCCGCCGTTCTCCTTCAGTTCGGTGAGGAAGCGCAGCGCCGGGGGCATGGTTTCGGCCAGGTTCGACCCGACGAGGATCACGCAGCCGGTGCGCGGGATGTCCTCCAGCGGGAAGGGCAGCCCCCGGTCGAGCCCGAAGGCCCGCTGGTGGGCCGCGGCGGCGGACGACATGCAGAACCGGCCGTTGTAGTCGATCTGCGACGTCCCGAGGACCAGCCGGGCGAACTTGCCCAGCGCGTACGCCTTCTCATTGGTCAGCCCGCCACCCCCGAACACCCCGACGGCATCCGCCCCGTGCCGCTCCCGCGTCCCGCGCAGCCCCTCGGCGACGGCACACAGGGCCTCCTCCCAGGTGGCCGGTTCCAGCCTGCCGGTCGTGGTGTTCCGCACCAGCGGCTCCTCCAGCCTCACCCGGGAGGAGAGCACCGCGGGTGCGGTACGTCCCTTGCCGCACAGGGCCCCCCGGTTGACGGGGAAGTCGGTGCGCTCCACCACCTCGACGCCGTCGCCGGAGGGCCGGAGGTTCATCCCGCACTGCAGGGAGCAGTACGGACAGTGCGTGGGGGTGGTGGCGGTGGTGGCGGTGTGCATGCCCCCGAGCATGCGGTCCCCGTGTTACGGCCACCGACACCCCGCATTACATGCCCGGTACGCCGTACTCCGCGGCGCCCGGCGCGGGAGGTGAGGCGGGGGCCGGGAAGCCGGAACACCGCCCAGGGGTGTGGCCGTGCAGGGTCGGCCCCGCAGGGGTTGGCGGCGCGGGGCGGGCTCCCTCACGCGTGACCCAGGGCCGCCGACCCCGAGGAGTCGAGCCCGGAGGGGCCGCGCCCCACCACCCCGCGGCAGCCGGACGACCCGCACCCGACACACCCCGCGGCAGCCGAACGGCGCGGCACCCCGAACGCCCGCACCGGCCCCACCGGGGCCCGGCCCGGGGCCGCCCCGCCGCCGGCTGCCCCCTAGGGAGTGCGGCCCAGCGCGTCCGTCACGCCCGTCTCCGCCCGGCCCAGGAACGTCGGGTCCGGCTCCACCGCCGCGTCGAGGGCGGCCTTGCCCGCCGCCACCAGCTCCCGGGTCGCGCCCCAGTACCAGACCGAGTCCCGCGGTTCGTCGACCCCGACCCCGTACGCGTCGATGCCCGCCTCCTGGCACAGCGCGACCGCCCGGCGGATGTGGAAGCCCTGGGTCACCAGCACCGCCCGCTCGACACCGAAGATCTTCCTGGCGCGGACGCACGAGTCCCAGGTGTCGAAGCCCGCGTAGTCGCTGACGATCCGCCCGTCCGGTACGCCCCGCTCCCGGAGGTACGCGCGCATGGCGTCGGGCTCGTCGTACTCGACACGGCCGTTGTCGCCGGTCACGAGGATGACCTTGACCTTGCCGTCCCGGTACAGCGTGGCCGCCGCGTCGAGCCGGTGCGCCAGGTACGGGGTGGGGCGGCCCTTCCACAGGCCGGCGCCGAAGACCACGGCGACGTCCCGCGCGGGCACGTCCGCCGTCGTACGGAGCCGGCTGTCGGCGACCGCGTGCATCCAGGTCGCGGGCAGCAGCGCCAGTACGCAGCCGAGCATCACGCCCTGCACCAGCCGCCGCCGGCTCCGCCGGCTCACGGGCCACCTCGGCCGTCGTACACCCCTCATGGACCGAACCCTCCGGAGAAATCCCACGTCCCACCCCCGCCCCTTCCGACGCCGGAACGGGCCGCCCGGTTCACTGCGGCACGTGTGATCTCGACGGCGGCCGGCCGCCGTACAGCAGCGCCGCGAGCCCCGCCCCGAGCAGGCCGCCGAGCAGCTGGGCGGCGATGAAGCCCGGCATCGACGCGGGCGCGATGCCGGTGAACGAGTCCGTGAGGGACCTGCCCACCGTCGCGGCCGGGTTGGCGAACGAGCCGGACGACGTGAACCAGATGGCGGCGGCGATGTACGCGGCGACCGCGACCGGGGCGAGCTGCGCGCGGCCGATGCGGTCCAGGCCCTGGACGAGCAGCACCAGGCCGGCCGTGGCGACCGTCTCGCCCAGCAGCAGGTGGCCGTCGGACCGCAGCTGCGTGGACCAACCGCCAGGTGCCCGGCCGAACATGGCCCCGGCCAGCAGCGCGCCCGCGACCGCCCCGGCCAGCTGGGCGGCGATGTAGAGGGCGACGTCCCGGCCGGTCAGCCCGCCCGGGGTGCGGCGGCCCGTCCACCAGACGGACAGGGTGACGATCGGGTTGAGGTGGGCGCCGGACACCGGGGCGAACAGGGCGATGAGCAGCCCGAGGCCGATCGCGGACGCCAGCGAGTTGGCCAGCAGCTGTACGCCCACGTCCCGGCTCAGCCCGGTGGCCTGGATGCCCGAACCGACGATGACCGCCACGAGCGCCCCGGTGCCGACGAGTTCCGCGACAGCGCGGCGTGGCAGCGCGCTCTGCGTACCACCCATGAGACCCCCCTCATTTCCTGTGTGCGGAAAATATATTCCGCGTTTCGAAATGAAGGTAGCGGGTAAGGGTGATCCTTTCTCGCTGTACACCGGTCTCCGGCCACCGGCAGGATGGACGCCATGTCCACTCCCGGCCTCTGGGCCCGCGCCGCCGCCCGCAACAACGCCGCATGGTGCGACACCATGTGCCGCGCCCACGGCCTCGGACCCGGCGACCTCACCGGCCGCGTCTGGACGCACCCGCGCCGCACGCCGCCCTACTACCCCGACGCCGTCACCCTCGTACCCGGCACCCCGGCGCACGAGGTGCTCGACGCCATCGACCTGCGCACCCCCGGCTGCTCCGTCAAGGACGGCTTCGCCACCCTCGACCTCACCCCGCACGGCTTCCGGCCGCTCTTCGACGCCCAGTGGATCCACCGCCCCGCCACGCCGCCCGGCGACACGGCCGCGGACACGGTGCCCTGGGAGCCCGTCCGGACCGCCGCCGCACTCGCCGACTGGGAGACCGCCTGGAGCGACGGCGCCGACCCCATGAACCTCTTCCGCCCCGCCCTCCTCGACGACCCCGCGACCACCGTCCTCGCGGGCCACGCCCCGGACGGCCGGACCGTCGCCGGGGCCGTCGTCACCCTCAGCGCCACCCCGGACGCCGGCCCCGTCGTCGGCGTCTCCAACGTCTTCGCCACCGGCCCCGGCGCCGACCCCTGGCCCGGCTGCCTCGCCGCGATCGCCCGCCGGTGGCCCGGCACCCCGGTCGTCGGGTACGAACACGGCGACGACCTGACGGCTGCCCTCCGCCACGGCTTCACCACGACCGGCACCCTGCGCGTCTGGGTCGCCGCCCCCTGAGCACGGCCCGGTGAGCCACCCGGAAAAAACCCGTCACCCGCACGCAACGAGGCGGCAACACCCGCCCGCCACCATCGGTTCATGACGGAGCAACCCCACCCGCCCACCCTCGTCGCCGTCGCCCACGGCAGCCGCGACCCCCGCGCGCTCGCCACCGTGAACGCCCTGCTCGACCGGGTCCGCGAACTGCGGCCCACCCTGCCGGTCCGCCTCGGCCACATCGAGCTCAACGCCCCCCTCCTCACCGACACCCTGGCCGCCCACCCGCCCGGCGACGCCGTCCTCGTACCCCTCCTCCTCAGCCGCGGACACCACGTCAAGCACGACCTGCCCCGCGCCGCCGCCACCGCACCCCACCTGCGCGTACGCGTCGCCGCCCCGCTCGGCCCCCACCCCCTGCTCGTCGAGGCGCTCCTCGCCCGCCTCACCGAGGCCGGCTGGCGCACCGCCCACGGCACCGACCGCGCCACCGGCGTCGTCCTCGCCGCCGCCGGCTCCCGCGACCCCGACTCCGCCGCCGACACCCGCCGCACCGCCCGGCTGCTCAGCGAACGCCTCGGCGGCGTGCCGGTGGTCCCCGCCTACGCCTCCGCCGCCTCGCCCACCGTCCCCGAAGCCCTCCGCGCGCTCACCGCCCGGGGCCGCCACCGGATCGCCGTCGCCTCCTGCTTCACCGCCCCCGGACTGTTCGCCGCCCGCACCGCGGCGGCCGCGCCCTGGATCGCCGCCGCCCCCCTCGGCGCCCACCCCGCCCTCGCCCGGCTCGTCCTGCACCGCTACGACCAGGCCACGGCCACGCCCGCCCCGGCCCCCTCCACCACCGCCGAGCCGCAACTGGTCACCGCCTGACCGGTTCACCGTCAGTCCTGGCGGTTACCTTCAGTGCATGAACGGCATGGACGGTACGGACGGCATGGACGGTACGGACGGTACGTACGACGAGGCGGCCACCGGGCGCTGGGCCCCCGAGCCCGACAAGCGCCCGGGACGCACCGCGTTCCAGCGGGACCGCGCACGGGTGCTGCACTCCGGCGCCCTGCGCCGCCTGGCCGGCAAGACCCAGGTCGTCACCCCCGGCTCCCGCAGCCACGCCTGGGACCCCAGCCCCCGCACGCGGCTCACCCACTCCCTGGAATGCGCCCAGGTCGGCCGCGAACTCGGGGCGGCCCTCGGCTGCGACCCCGACCTCGTCGAGGCCGCCTGCCTCTCGCACGACATGGGCCACCCGCCCTTCGGGCACAACGGCGAACAGGCCCTCAACGACTTCGCCAAGGACTGCGGCGGCTTCGAGGGCAACGCCCAGTCCCTGCGCCTGCTCACCCGCATCGAACCCAAGCGGTTCATCCACCTCGCCACGACCGGCGAGGTCGTCAGCGTCGGCCTCAACCTCACCCGCGCCACCCTCGACGCCGCCACCAAGTACCCCTGGCCGCGCGGCGCCCACCCCACCGACCCCGACTCGCCCAAGTTCGGGGTGTACGAGGACGACCTGCCGGTCTTCGCCTGGGTGCGCGAGGGCGCCCCCGGCACACGCCAGTGCTTCGAGGCGCAGGTGATGGACTGGTCCGACGACGTCGCCTACTCGGTGCACGACTTCGAGGACGGCCTCCACGCCGGGCACGTCGACCCCAACCTCCTCCTCGCCGAACCCGAGCGCGCCGACATCTGGCGCGTCGCCATCGGCCGGTACGTCCCCCACGACACCGACCCGCAGGAGCTCGAAGCCGCCCTCGACCGGCTGATGGAACAGGAGTGGTGGCCCCACGGCTACGACGGCTCGGCCATCGCCCAGGCCCGCCTCAAGGACGCCACCAGCCAGCTCATCGGCCGCTTCTGCCTCGCCGCCGAGGCCGCCACCCGCCGGGCGTACGGCACCGGCCGCCTCACCCGGTACGGGGCCGAACTGGTCGTACCGCGCGAAACGCGCCACGAGTGCGCGGTGCTCAAGGCGGTCGCCGACCGGTACGTGATGCAGCGGGCCGAGCAGGAAGCGCTCCGCGCCGACCAGCGGATCGTGCTGGGCGAACTGGCCGAGGCGCTGACCGCCCGCGCCCCCGAGGGCCTGGACCCCCAGTTCAGGGCCCTGTTCGACACGGCGCCCGACGACCGCGCCCGCAAGCGGGTGATCGTCGACCAGATCGCCTCGCTCACCGATGCCTCCGCCCGCGCCCTGCACTCCCGGCTCACCCACCGGGGCTGACCGGAGCCCTCCACGCCCTCTTCCGACATCACGCTCCGTACGGGACGCTGCTGGAGGCCGGCGGCGTAGCGTGACAATCCCGGAAACCACCAGGAGGCAACAAGTGGTCGACGCAGATCAGACCTTCGTCATCGTCGGCGGGGGACTGGCCGGGGTCAAGGCGGCGGAGACACTCCGCGCCGAAGGGTTCACCGGCCGCGTGATCCTCATCGGTGACGAGGTCGACCCGCCCTACGAACGCCCGCCGCTGTCCAAGGGCTACCTCACCGGCAAGGAACCGCGCGAGCGGGCCTTCGTCCACGAGTCCGCCTGGTACGCGGAGAAGGACGTCGAGCTCCACCTCGGGCAGCCCGTCACCGCCGTCGACCGGGCCGCCAAGGCCGTACGCCTCGGCGACGGCACCACCATCCACTACGACAAGCTCCTCCTCGCCACCGGCTCCGAGCCGCGCCGGCTCGACATCCCCGGCACCGACCTCGCCGGCGTCCACCACCTGCGCCGCCTCGCCCACGCCGACCGCCTCCAGGGCACCCTCGCCGCCCTCGGCCGCGACAACGGCCACCTGGTCGTCGCCGGAGCCGGCTGGATCGGCCTCGAGGTCGCCGCCGCCGCCCGCGGATACGGCGCCGAGGTCACCGTCGTCGAACCGGACCCCACCCCGCTGTACCGGGTCCTCGGGCCCGAGCTGGGCCAGCTGTTCGCCGACCTGCACGCCGAGCACGGCGTCCGCTTCCGGTTCGGCACCCACCTCACCCAGATCACCGGCCAGGACGGCATGGTCCTGGCCGCCCGCACCGACGACGGCGACGAGCACCCCGCCCACGCCGTCCTCGTCGCCGTCGGCGCCGCCCCCCGCACCGACCTCGCCGAGAACGCCGGCCTCGCGCTGGTCGACCGCGCCCACGGCGGCGGCGTCGCCGTCGACGCGTCGCTGCGCACCTCCGACCCCGACATCCACGCCGCCGGGGACGTCGCCGCCGCCGAGCACCCCCTGCTCCACACCCGGCTGCGCGTCGAACACTGGGCCAACGCCCTCAACGGCGGCCCCGCCGCCGCCCGCGCCATGCTCGGCCGGGACGTCTCCTACGACCGGGTGCCCTACTTCTTCTCCGACCAGTACGACCTGGGCATGGAGTACAGCGGCTGGGCCCCGCCGGGCACGTACGACCAGGTGGTCCTGCGCGGGGACGCCGGCAAGCGGGAATTCATCGCCTTCTGGCTGAAGGACCGCAGGGTGCTCGCCGGGATGAACGTGAATGTGTGGGACGTCACATCGGACATCCAGGCCCTCGTCCGCTCCGGGGCCCCCGTGGACCCCGACGCCCTCGCCGACCCCTCCACCCCGCTCACCGCCGTCCTGCCCGGCCCGTAACCCGCCGGCCCGCCGGCCCGCCGGACGGCCGCCGCGGCCACCGGACGGCCGCCGCGGCCACCGGACCTCCGTTCCCGCCGGGCGAGCGCCGCGGCCACCGTAAGATTTACGCGTGGCAGGCGGCAGGATCAACGATGACGACGTGAAGGCGGTACGGGACGCGGTCCCGATCGACGCCGTCGTGTCCGAATACCTCCAGCTGCGCAGCGCGGGCGGCGGCAACCTCAAGGGCCTGTGCCCCTTCCACGACGAGAAGTCCCCCTCCTTCCAGGTCAGCCCCAGCAAGGGTCTCTTCCACTGCTTCGGCTGCCAGGAGGGCGGGGACACCATCGCCTTCGTGATGAAGATCGACCACCTCTCCTTCTCGGAGACGGTCGAGCGCCTCGCCGCCAAGGCGGGCATCACCCTGCGGTACGAGGAGGGCGGGTACAACCCCGGCCACCAGCGCGGCGAGCGGATCCGGCTGATCGAGGCCCACAAGGCCGCCGCCCAGTTCTACGCCGAGCAACTGGACGGCGCCGAGGCCGAGATCGGCCGGAAGTTCCTCGCCGAGCGCGGCTTCGACCAGGCCGCCGCCCAGCACTTCGGCGTCGGCTACAGCCCGGCCGGCTGGGACCACCTCACCCGCCACCTGCGCGGCAAGGGCTTCTCCGACAAGGAACTGCTCGTCTCCGGACTCGCCCAGGAATCCCGCCGCAACCCCATCGACCGCTTCCGGGGCCGCCTGATGTGGCCCATCCGGGACGTCGGCGGCGACGTCGTCGGCTTCGGCGCCCGCAAGCTCCGCGACGACGACAACGGGCCCAAGTACCTCAACACGCCCGAGACGCCGATCTACAAGAAGTCCCAGGTCCTCTACGGCATCGACCTGGCCAAGAAGGACATCGCCAAGTCCAGCCGGGCCGTCGTCGTCGAGGGCTACACCGACGTCATGGCCTGCCACCTCGCCGGCGTCACCACCGCCATCGCCACCTGCGGCACCGCCTTCGGCGGCGACCACATCAAGATCCTCCGTCGGCTGCTGATGGACAACGGCTCCGCCCGCGTCATCTTCACCTTCGACGGCGACGCCGCCGGACAGAAGGCCGCGCTGCGCGCCTTCGAGGACGACCAGAAGTTCGCCGCCGAGACGTACATCGCCATCGCCCCCGACGGCATGGACCCCTGCGAGCTGCGCCTCGCCAAGGGCGACGACGCCGTCGCCGACCTCGTCGAGCCCCGCACCCCGCTCTTCGAGTTCGCCCTGCGCCAGATCGTGAACCGGTACGACCTGGAGACCCCGGCCGGCCGCGCCGCCGCCCTCGACGAGGCCGCGCCGATCGTCGCCCGCATCAAGAACATCGCCTCGCAGCACGAGGTCGCCGTCCAGCTCGCCGGCATGCTCGGCATCCTCGACACCCAGTTCGTCGTCAAGCGCGTCGCCCAGTTCGCCCGCTGGGCCAGGGACCGCGGCGGCCGGGGCCCCGCGCCCGCGACCCAGGCCCGCCCCCCGGCCGCCGCACCCGCGCCGCACGCCCCCGCCGCACCCTCGGGCCCCGCGCTGAACCTGCGCAGCCCGGCCCACCGCACCGAACGCGAACTGCTCAAGCTCGCCCTCCAGTACCCGGCCCTCGTCTCGCCCGCCTTCGACGCGTACGGCGCCGACGAGTTCACCGCCCCGCCGTACGCGGCCGTCCGCCAGACCATCGCCGACGCGGGCGGCGCCGAGCAGGGCATCAGCAACGCCGCCGAATACCTGGCGCGCGTCCGGGACGCGGCGCCCGACGACCGGGTCCGCGCGCTGGTCACCGAGCTGGCCGTCGAGGTCATCCACGGCCGCACCGTCGACGAGACGTACGCGGGCGACCAGCTCGTCCAGGTCCGGCTCCGCGCGGTCGACCGGCGCATCCGTGACGTCACCGGCTCCCTCACCCGCCTCGGCACCCACGCCGACCCGGACCACCTCGCCGCCGTCCAGAACGAGCTGTGGGTCCTCCAGCAGTACGCCCAGTCCCTGCGCAACAACGGCGCGGACGCGCTGTAGCGCGCCGGTCGCAAAAAGTCGCCGCACGCCCCTCGTGGCAGCGATGTGTCGTACCCCACACTGGGGGCGGTGCCTGAGTCCTCGGAGCGCGGCCGGTCCACCGATGGTGGGCGCCCCACCCCCGCGGATCCGCTCATCGAGTACGGGACGGAGAACAGCGGCGCGGCCGCCGCCGTCCCGCTGCCGCACGCCCCCGAACCGGCAGCGATCACCCTGGAGGTCGCCCCCGTGCAGACCCGGACCCCGACCGACATCGACCCCGCCACGGCCACGGCCATCGCCGTCCCCGTGCAGGGCCTTCCGACGCGGCACCCGGAGGCCGGACCCGGCGCGGGGCCGGACGCGCCGACCGGCGCCGCCCCCGACGCACCGGCCGGTCCCGACCTCGACCCGCTGACCGACCCCGTACTCGACCCCGTACTCGACACGGCGACGGACCCCGTGCTCGACCCCGTGCCCGACGTCGTGCCGGTGCTCCCGCCCGACGCCGTACCGGACGCGGAACCCGACGACGCCGGGCAGACCGCCACCGGCCGCAGCCGCACCGCCTCCGCGGAAGCCGCCGGGAGCGGCCCCTCCGCCGACCTCTTCCGCCAGTACCTCCGCGAAATAGGCCGGATACCGCTGCTGACCGCCGCCGAAGAGGTCGAACTCGCCCGCCGCGTCGAAGCCGGACTGTTCGCCGAGGAGAAACTCGCCCGCACCCCCGACCCGGACTCCCAACTGGCCCTGGACCTCGACCGGCTGGTCGTCATGGGACGGATGGCCAAACGCCGCCTCATCGAGGCGAACCTGCGCCTCGTCGTCTCCGTCGCCAAACGCTACGTCGGCCGCGGCCTGACCATGCTCGACCTCGTCCAGGAGGGCAACCTCGGCCTGATCAGGGCGGTCGAGAAGTTCGACTACGCGCGCGGCTACAAGTTCTCCACGTACGCCACCTGGTGGATCCGCCAGGCCATGTCCCGCGCCCTCGCCGACCAGGCGCGGACCATCCGCGTCCCCGTCCACGTCGTCGAACTGATCAACCGGGTCGTCCGCGTCCAGCGCCGCATGCTCCAGGAACGCGGCTGCGAACCCACCCACGACGAGGTCGCCGCCCACCTCGACCTGGCACCCGAGCGGGTCGGCGAAGTGCTGCGCCTCGCCCAGGAGCCGATCTCGCTGCACGCCCCCGTCGGCGAGGAGGACGACGTCGCGCTCGGTGACCTCATCGAGGACGGCGACGCCGCCTCACCCGTGGAGTCCGCCGCCTTCCTCCTGCTGCGCGAGCACCTGGAGGCCGTCCTGTCCACGCTCGGGGAACGCGAACGCAAGGTCGTCCAGCTCCGCTACGGCCTGGCCGACGGCCGGCCCCGCACCCTGGAGGAGATCGGACGGATCTTCGGCGTGACGCGCGAACGCATCCGCCAGATCGAGTCCAAGACCCTCAACAAACTGCGGGACCACGCCTTCGCCGACCAGCTGCGCGGCTACCTGGACTGAGCGGCCGCCCCGGCGGCCCGGCCGGCTCAGTCGACCTCCGCCACCGCCTGCGCGAACTGCGCCGCGTACAACCGGGCGTACGCCCCCCGCGCCGCCAGCAGCTCCTCGTGCGTGCCCTGTTCGACGATGGCCCCGTTCTCCATCACCAGGATCACGTCCGCGTCCCGGATCGTCGACAGCCGGTGCGCGATCACGAAACTCGTCCGGCCGTGCGCCAGCCGGGCCATCGCCTTCTGGATGAGCACCTCGGTCCGGGTGTCGACGGAGCTGGTCGCCTCGTCCAGGACCAGGATCACCGGGTCCGACAGGAACGCCCGCGCGATGGTGATCAGCTGCTTCTCACCCGCGCTGACACCCGCGCCCTCGTCGTCGATGACGGTGTCGTACCCGTCGGGGAGCGTACGGACGAACCGGTCGGCGTGCGCGGCCCGCGCCGCCTCCTCGATCTCCTCCCGCGTCACCTCGCGCGACGCGCCGTACGCGATGTTGTCGGCGATCGTGCCGCCGAACAGCCACGTGTCCTGGAGCACCATGCCGATCCGCGACCGCAGCTCGTCGCGGGACATCTCCGTCACCGCCACCCCGTCCAGCAGGATGCGCCCGCCGGTCACCTCGTAGAACCGCATCAGCAGGTTGACGAGCGTGGTCTTCCCCGCGCCCGTCGGGCCGACGATCGCGACCGTCTGACCGGGCTCCACCGACAGGGACAGGTCCTCGATGAGCGGCCGCTCCGGGTCGTAGCGGAACGACACCTTCTCCAGCGCCACCCGTCCCCGGTCCCGCCCGTCCTCCTCCGGCCCCCCGGGCCTGCCCGCCGCGCCCACCGCGTCCGGCTCCTGCTCCTGGGCGTCCAGCAGCTCGAAGATCCGCTCCGCCGACGCCACACCCGACTGCACCAGGTTCGCCATCGACGCCACCTGCGTCAGCGGCATGGAGAACTGCCGCGAATACTGGATGAACGCCTGCACGTCACCGATGGACAGCGTCCCCGACGCCACCCGCAGCCCGCCGACCACCGCCACCAGCACATAGTTGATGTTGGAGATGAACAGCATCAGCGGCTGCATGACCCCGCTGTTGAACTGCGCCCGGAACCCGGCCTCGTACAGCGCCTCGTTCTGCTCGCGGAAGTCCGCCGCCGCCTCGCCCTGCCGCCCGAAGACCTTCACCAGCGCGTGCCCCGTGTACATCTCCTCGATGTGGGCGTTCAGCCGGCCCGTCGACTTCCACTGCTGCACGAAGTGCGGCTGCGACCGCTTGCCGACCCTCGTCGCCACGACCACCGACACCGGCACCGTCACCAGCGCCACCAGCGCCAGCAGCGGCGAGATCCAGAACATCATCACCAGCACACCGACGATGGTCAGCGCCGAGTTGATCAGCTGCCCCATCGTCTGCTGCATGGTCTGCGAGATGTTGTCGATGTCGTTCGTCGCCCGGCTCAGCACCTCACCGCGCTTCGCCCGGTCGAAGTACGACAGCGGCAGCCGCTCCAGCTTCGCCTGCACGTCCTCCCGCATCCGGTACACGGTCCGGTTGATCACCCGGATCGACATGCGCGTCGACACCAGCATCAGCAGCCCGGCCACCACGTACACCACCAGCGCGGCCATCAGGACACCGCCGACCGCCCCGAAGTCGATGCCCCGGCCCGGGACGAAGTCCACCCCCGACAGCATGTCCGCCAGCCCGCCGTCCCCGTCGGCCCGCAGCCCCGCCACCGCCTGCTCCTTGCTGAGCTCGGCCGGCATCTCCCGCCCGACCACCCCCGCGAAGACCAGGTCCGTCGCCCACCCGAGGATCATCGGCCCCACCACCGACAGCGCCACGCTCAGCACGCCCGCCGCCAGCATCACCGACAGCGTCGCCTTCTCCGGCCGCAACTGCCGCAGCAGCCGCCTGCTCGACCCCTTGAAGTCCATCGACCGCTGGTCGGGGCCCCCGGCCGCCGCCATCATCCGTCCCGCCGGCCCCGCCATCAGGCAGCCTCCGCCTCGGTCAGCTGGGAGAGCACGATCTCCCGGTACGTCTCATTGCCCGCCATCAGCTCCTGATGGCGCCCCACTCCCACGACCCGGCCCTCGTCCAGCACCACGATCCGGTCGGCGTCCCGGATCGTCGACACCCGCTGCGCCACGATCACCACCGTCGACTCGGCCGTCTCCGCCGCCAGCGCCGTACGCAGCAACGCGTCCGTCGTGTAGTCCAGCGCCGAGAACGAGTCGTCGAACAGATAGATCTCCGGCCGCTGCACCAGCGTCCGCGCGATCGCCAGCCGCTGCCGCTGCCCGCCCGACACGTTCGTCCCGCCCTGCGAGACCGGCGCGTCCAGGCCGCCCTCCAGCTCCCGTACGAACGCCGCCGCCTGCGCCACCTCCAGCGCGTGCCACAGCTCCTCGTCGCTCGCCGCCGGGTTGCCGTACCGCAGGTTCGTCGCCACCGTCCCCGAGAACAGGTACGGCCGCTGCGGCACCAGGCCCACCGTCCGCGCCATCACCGCAGGGTCCAGGTCCCGCACGTCCACCCCGTCGACCAGCACCTCGCCGCCCGTCACGTCGAACAACCGCGGCACCAGCCCCAGCAGCGTCGACTTGCCGCTGCCCGTCGAACCGATGATCGCCGTCGTCTCGCCCGGCCGGGCCACCAAATCCACCCCGCGCAGCACCGGCTCCTCGGCCCCCGGATAACGGAAGTCCGCCCCCCGCACCTCCAGGTGCCCGCGCCGCGACAGCTCCCGCACCGGCGCCGCCGGCGGGATCACGCTCGACTCCGTACGCAGCACCTCCTCGATGCGCTCGGCGCACACCTCGGCCCTCGGCACCATCATGAACATGAAGGTCGCCATCATCACGGCCATCACGATCTGCATCAGATACGCCAGGAACGCCGTCAGCGCGCCGATCTCCATCGCGCCGTCGTCGATGCGGTGCGCACCGAACCAGACCACCGCGACACTGGATACGTTCACGACCGTCATCACGGTCGGGAACATCAGGGCCATCAGCCGCCCGGTCGACATGGACACCTCGGTCAGCCCGGCGTTGGCCCGCTCGAACCGCTCACGCTCGTACGCGTCCTTCACGAAGGCCCGGATCACCCGGTTGCCGGTGATCTGCTCGCGCAGCACCCGGTTGACCGTGTCCAGCCGCTCCTGCATCGTCCGGAACAGCGGCCGCATCCGCCGCACGATCAGCGTGACCGCCACACCCAGCACCGGCACCACCGCGAGCAGCACGCCCGACAGCGGCACGTCCTGCCCGAGCGCCATCACGATCCCGCCCACGCACATGATCGGCGCCGACACCATCAACGTGAACGCCATCAGCACCAGCATCTGCACCTGCTGGACGTCATTGGTCGTCCGCGTGATCAGCGACGGCGCACCGAAGTGCCCGACCTCCCGCGCCGAGAACGACTGCACCCGGTCGAACACCGCCGCCCGCACGTCCCGCCCGAGCGCCGCCGCCGTCCGCGCCCCGAGGTGCACCGCGCCGATGTTGCAGACGACCTGCACCACCGAAACGGCGATCATCAGCGCGCCGAAGCGCAGGATGTAGCCGGTGTCACCCCGCACGACACCGTTGTCGATGATGTCCGCGTTCAGCGTCGGCAGGTACAACGTCGCGCACGTCTGCAACAGCTGGAGGGCGACCAGCAGGGCTATGGGCCGCTTGTACGGCCCCAGGTGGATCCGGAGAAGTTGTCTGAGCACGGTTCAACTATCGCCGGACACGCCCGCCCGTACGACTCGGTTTCCCGCTCCTTTGCCCCGCGCCCGCCCGATCGTTACGCCGCGAACGCCCCCGGATGCAGCTGCTCCCGCGTCGCCATGTACTGCTGGCGCACCGCCTGGCCCACCGCCACTTCCTCACCCGGCTCGAAAACCTGGGCCGCCGCGCCCTGCCACGCCGGCGGGGCCTGCGGGGACAGCACCCCCTGCGACACCCCCAGCGCCCACGCCGCCTGCCGCGCCGCACCCAGCGCCGCGTAATCGGCCGGCTGGGGGACGACCACCTGCGCCCCGAAGATCGCCGGCGCCGCCGCCTGCACCGCCGGCAGCTCCGCCGCCGCCCCGAGCAGGAACACGCGCCGCACCTCCACACCCCGCCCGCGCAGCACGTCCATCGCGTCCGCCAGCGAGCACAGCATGCCCTCGAACGCCGCCCGCGCCAGGTGCTCCGGCTTCATCGACTCGCGCCGCAGCCCGCTCAGCGTCCCCGCCGTGTGCGGCAGCTGCGGGGTGCGCTCACCCTCCAGATACGGCAGCAGGACGAGCCCGGAGGCACCCGGCGTCGACTTCAGCGCCAGCGCCGACAGCTCCTCCAGACCCCCGTCCAGCCCCAGCATCTCGGCGGTCCCGCGCAGCGCCCGGACCGCGTTCGACGTGTGCACGACCGGCAGGTGCGTCCCCGCCGCGTCCGCGAACGCCGTGATCATCCCGCGCGGGTCGGCCAGCGCCTCGTGGTGCACCGCCATCACCGACCCGGACGCCCCGAGCGACACCACGGCGTCCCCGACGCCCAGCCCGAGGCCGAGCGCGGCCGCCATGGTCTCGCCGGTCCCCGCCGAGATCAACAGCCCCTCCGGGGTCATCCCGGCGGCCTCGGCGGGCCCCAGCACCTCCGGCAGCGCGGCCTGGTGCCCCAGCGCCAGCTCCACCAGGTCCGGCCGGTACGCACCCGTACCGGCCGACCAGTACCCCGTGCCCGACGCGGCGCCCCGGTCCGTCGTCCTGCGCACCGGCCGGCCCAGCAACTGCCACACCAGCCAGTCGTGCGGCTGCATGACCATCGCCACGCGCGCCGCCGCCTCCGGCTCCGTACGCGCGAGCCACCGCAGCTTCGCCACCGGCTGCGCCGACTGCGGTACGCAGCCCACGGCCTCCGCCCACGCCTGCCGGCCCCCGAACGCCTCGACCAGATCGGCCGCCGCCACCTGGGCCCGCTTGTCGTTGCCGACCAGCGCGGGGCGCACCAGGGCGCCCTGCCGGTCCAGCGGCACCAGACCGTGCTGCTGCGCGGACACCCCGATGGCCTGGACACCCTCGAGCAGCCCGCCCGACGCCGCCTCGCCCAGCGACAGCAGCCACGCCTGCGGGTCCACCTCGGTGGCCTTCGGCTCGACGGGGTGCTGCGCGTAGCCCTGCCGCAGCACCGCGCCCGTTTCCGTGTCACAGACGACGATGCGCGTGAAACCCGACGAACTGTCCAACCCGGCGACTATCCCCATGGGGATAGATTCTGCCGCACCCTAGGTGTTACTGGTTCCCCACTCGTCCTGGCCGTTGCCCTGGCTGCGCTCCCGCAGCGAACGCACCCGCTCGGCGACCGACTCGGGCATCCGGTCGCCGACCTTGTCGCTCACCGTGTGCAGCGCCTTGCCGGCCACCTCCCGACCGGTCTGCGCGGCCGATTCGGCGGCGTTGCGGACGGCCGGGTTGTGGGAGAACTCCCGCGCCGACTTCCGCAGCTGCTCGTACCGCTCCCGGCCGGCCCGAGTCCCGAGGACGTATCCGAGGGCCAGTCCAACGACGAACGTGACCTTGTACCGCATGGCTCTGCCACCCTTCCGTAGGCGTCGGTGCTGGCCGCCTACCCCTGAGGGCCGGAGATCACCCCGGGAACCGATTGGCGGAGCACCCCCCTGCTTGCGCTAATGTATGTGTCGCAGCGAGCGAGCGCCGCCCGGGACGCCCCAGGTAGGTACGTTCGGTGCAACGCAGCAATCCCCTGTAGCTCAATTGGCAGAGCAGCCGGCTGTTAACCGGCAGGTTACTGGTTCGAGTCCAGTCGGGGGAGCGCGATCCCCTGTAGCTCAATTGGCAGAGCATTCGGCTGTTAACCGGAGGGTTGCTGGTTCGAGTCCAGCCGGGGGAGCAGCGACGGGAGAGGGCCCCCTCGGGCGCCCTCTCCCTTCTTTTTCGCCCCGGTTCGCCCCGGCTGGGAACCAAGCAGGGCGCAGCGCAGTCCTCATGGTCGAGCGTTGCCGACCATCCGGAGCAGGAGATCGTATGAGCGGCTATGCTGCGGCAGACGGCGCGCACAAATGTGCGCGACGCGCCGTAAGGGGCGGTAGCTCAGCCGGTTAGAGCAGCGGACTCATAATCCGTCGGCCGTGGGTTCGAGTCCCACCCGCCCCACTGCGAGCCGCAGGTGAAGAATCGTTTTCACCTGCGGCTTTGGCGTTTTCTCCCTACGCCGCCGGGGCGAAGGGGCGCAGGTCGTCGGCGCCCGGGCGGACCACGCCGTAGGTGTGTTCGGGGACCTCGTGCCAGGCGCCCGGGAGGTCGCCGAGTGGTTCGGAGACGACGAGGCGGGTCTCGTCGGAGATGTCCCGGAGGAACGTCAGGTCCGGGTGGAGGGCGCGCAGCGAGTCCACGCGGCTGCTGTAGAACAGCGAACGCGACCTGCGCTCCGTGGAGTAGCGGAACGCCCAGATGCTCACGCCGTCCGTCAGGGCGATCGTCATCTGGAGCGGGTGGTCCACGCCGTGCGCGCGGCCCGTGCGCTCGACCAGTCCGGCCATCCGGGCCACGGCGCCGGGCGGGTCCTCCTCCAGGCCCAGCGTGAGCGCCAGGTAGAACATCACCTCCGAGTCCGTGGACCCCTCGATGTCCGCGAACAGCCCCGGCTCCACCGCCAGGCACAGCTCCCGGCGCAGGAGGTGGAAGTCCGCGATCGCCCCGTTGTGCATCCACAGCCACCGCCCGTGCCGGAACGGGTGACAGTTCGTCTGCTGGACGGCCGTGCCCGTGGAAGCGCGGATGTGCGCGAAGAACAGCGGAGACCTCACGGTCTTGGCGATCTCCCGCAGATTGCGGTTGTTCCAGGCCGGCCCGACGTCCCGGACGACCGCCGGGGCGTCGAGGTCCGTGTCCTGCGCGTACCAGCCGATGCCGAACCCGTCGCCGTTCGTCGTCTCGACGCCCATGCGCGAGTGCAGACTCTGGTCGATCAGCGAATGCGCCGGCCGGTACAGAATGCCTTCGAGCAGCAGCGGTGTGCCCGAGTAGGCGAGCCACCTGCACATCGCGGCGTCACACGCCCCGGCCGCCCGAGTCCGGCCTGACCGTGCAGAGCGCCCAGATGATGAACCCGTACATCGCGATGGCCACGATCGACCACAGCGGGTAGTAAGGGATGGACAGGAAGTTGGCGATCAGCAGCAGGGACGCCAGCGCGACACCGGCGACCCGGGCCCACATGGAGGGCTTGAACAGCCCCATGCCCACGATGATCGCCAGGGCGCCGAAGATCAGGTGGATCCAGCCCCAGGACGTCAGGTCGAACTTGAAGATGTAGTTCGGAGTGGTGACGAAGACGTCGTCCCTGGCGACGCCCATGATGCCCCGGAAGAGGTCGAGGACTCCCGCCACGACCATCATGACGGCCGAGAAGACCACCAGTCCGGACGCGAAACCCTGCGACTTCCTGTCGTGCTGTACGTGGGTCGACATGGCGTATCCCGCTCTGCTCGATTGTCTGGTTCACGTGTCCAGTGCGCAGGCGTCGAGGCCGGGTCGTCCCCCGGGCCACCGCGCGGCGGTCCGGTTCGCTCCCGGTGCGGGTCGTCCGACGCACTGTCCTGTTCGCGCTCTCGCGGCTCCGTCCGGACGCCGCCGCGGCAGAAGGGGCGGTGACGCCGGTACTGGCGCGCCCGCCGGCGCCGGGTACGGGGCCCAACAGGACGGCGGGACCTGTCTTCCATGGTGGCGCAGCGAGCGGGTGATCGCCACGCGTGCGGGCCTGGGCGGTTGTGCTACTGAAATCCTATTCATCCCAACGGGTGGCGCGAATTCAGATTGTCGGTGATTGCGCACAAGAATGACCATCCTCCCCGCCGTTGGAGGACCTGTGTCCCGCTCCGTACCCGCTCCGCCGAACATGACCACCCTGGGTTGCGCCCTGTTCGCCACCCGCTGGCTCCAAGCCCCCCTCTACTTCGGGCTGGTGGCCGCGCAAGGTGTGTATGTCTACAAGTTCTTCAACGAGTTGTGGCACCTGATCCACCACGTGATCAGCGGCCACGCCGACGAGACGCACGTCATGCTCGCCGTGCTGAAGCTCGTCGACGTGGTGATGATCGCCAACCTGCTGATCATGGTCATCGTCGGCGGGTACGAGACGTTCGTCTCGCGGATCGGCCTCCAGGGCCACCGCGACCAGCCCGAGTGGCTGTCACACGTCAACTCCAACGTGCTGAAGGTGAAGCTGGCCACCGCCATCGTGGGGATCTCGTCGGTCCACCTGCTCCAGATGTTCGTCGACGTCCACCACACCCCCCGGCACGACCTGCTCTGGGGGACGGTCATCCACATGGCGTTCATCGCCAGCGCCGCGATCCTCGCCTACATGTCCGGGCCCATGGCCGCGCACGAGGCCAAGGCACACGCCCTGCACGAGACGCGGCACGCCGAACCGCGGACGGTGACCATCCCCGCCCAGCGGGACGGCGGGGCGGCGCACCACGACGAGGCGCCGGAGGCGGGCTCCGGGGCGGAGGAACGGATCGAGGCCGCCGGGTTCCCGGCCAGGAAGGTCCTGGAGACGTTCGACGACGGGCACCTGCGGGCGCCCGACCCCCAGGTGATCGCCCGGCTGGGGAAGGCCGACTTCGTCGCCCGCAAGGCGAACGTGGTGCTGCTCGGCGGGCCCGGCACCGGCAAGACGCACCTGGCCGTCGCCCTGGGCGTACGGGCCTGCCAGGCCGGCCACCAGGTCCTCTTCGCCACCGCCGCCGAGTGGGGCACCCGGCTCTCGGACGCCAAGGCCGCGGGGCGGCTGCGCGCGGAGCTGGCCCGGCTGGACGCGTACCCCGTCCTCATCGTGGACGAGGTCGGCTACGTGCCCTTCGAGCCCGAGGTGGCCAACCTGTTCTTCCAGCTCGTCTCGCACCGCTACGAGCGGGCCTCGCTGATCGTCACCGGCAACCGGCCGCTCGGGCGCTGGGACGAGGTGTTCGGCGACAGCGCGACGGCCTCCGCGACGGTGGACCGGCTGGCCCACCACGCGGAGGTCGTCACCCTGGACGCCGACAGCTACCGCACCCGCCGGCTGGAGGGTGCCGGCGTCGGGGGCTGGGTCACTCGATGACCAGCTCGACCTGGATGTTGCCGCGCGTCGCCTTCGAGTAGGGGCAGTACGCGTGGGTCTTCTCCAGCAGGTCGCGGCCCGGCTCGCCCTGGAGGTGGTCCGGCAGCTCGACGCGCATCACGACCGCGAGGCCGAAGCCGCCGTCCGTGTCCTTGCCGATGCTGACCTCGGCGGTCACGGAGGCGTCCTTGACGTCGATCTTCTCCTGCCGGCCTATCGCCCCCATCGCGCTCGCGAAGCACGCCGCGTACCCGGCGGCGAACAGCTGCTCGGGGTTGGTGCCCTGGCCGTTGCCGCCGAGGGCCTGCGGGAAGCCCAGCGGAAGGTCGATCTGGCCGTCGGAGCTGACGGCGCGGCCTTCGCGACCGTTGGCGGTGGCGACAGCGGTGTAGAGCGCGTCCATGGGGGACCGTCCTCTCGGGAGGGGAGGTGGGTGGATCGGTGTGGTCATATTTATAGCGCACGATTCAGTTGTGCACAACTTAATTGGGTCCAGGGGTGTGCTGGCGTATCCTGGCCGCATGGACACGCTCGGCACCAAGGTCGCGGACGGCACGGCACGGGACGAGGACTTCCTCCGCCTCGACCACCAGATCTGCTTCTCCCTGCACGCCGCGACCCGCGCGTTCAACAGCGTCTACCGCACCGCGCTCAAGGACCTCGGCCTCACGTACCCCCAGTACCTGGTGATGCTGGTCCTCTGGGAACGCGGCGAACTGCCCGTCAAACAGATCGGCGAGCACCTGCGGCTCGACTCCGGCACGCTGTCCCCGCTGCTCAAGCGGCTGGAAGCGGCCGGGTACGTCGAGCGGCGACGCAGCGCCGAGGACGAGCGGTCCGTCACCGCCCGGCCCACCCCGGCCGGCACCGCGCTGCGCGAGCGGGCCCTCGGGGTGCCGCGCCGCATCGCCACCGCGACCGGGATGACGCTGGACGAGGTCCGCGAGCTGCGCGCCCGCCTGAACGAACTGACCACCGCGCTCGACGCGGCGGGGCCCCTGGCGGAGGGGTGCGTGACGGAGGACTGACGTGCCTCCGCGGTCGGATGGGGTGCGGGTCGGTCGCCTGCCGGTGGGTGGTGGGCCGCGGCCCCTCCGGGCTCACCTCCTCGGCGCCGGCGGCCTTGGGTCACACGTAAGGGAGCCGCACCAGCGCCGCCAGCGCGCTGCGGGGGCGACCCTGCACGGCCGCGGCCCGGCCGTATCCCGGCTGCGGGCCGGATGCACTGCCGGCTCGGTCCGTACGCCGTGGTGCGGCGCGCAGGCAACCACCGCGGCGAGGAGGGGCCGTGCAGGGTCGCCCCCGCAGGGGATCGGCGGCGAGATACGGCGACAGAAGTAGGTGGGCGCCCCGCCGACCCCGAGGAGGTGAGTCCGGAGGGGCCCCGACCGTACCCACCGGGCGGAGCCGTCAGACGATGCCGCGGACCACGCCCAGCTCCACCAGGTCCTGAGGGCGCAGCCGCAGCTGCTCGGCGGTGTGCGGGGCGTCCTGCGGGGGGCGTTTCAGGATCGCGGCGGCCAGCTCCGGGGCGATCACCGAGAAGTAACTGTCCCGCGTGGCCCACGTGTTGTCCGGCGCCGCCAGGGCCAGCGCCCCGCCCGAGCCGCCTTCGCCGATCAGGAGCGTGGTGACCGGGACGCGCGCCGCCGCCACGGCCGTGAACGCGTCCGCGATCGCCGCGCCCGCGCCCGCCCGCTCCGCCTCCGCGTCGTTCGCCGCGCCGGGCGTGTCGACGAGCGTCAGGACCGGGACGCCCAGCCGGTCGGCGAGCCGGATCACGCGGGCGGCCGTGCGGTAACCGGCCGGGCGGGTCGCCGTGCCGCACTGCGCGACGTACGCCACCGCCCGCCCGTCGGCGCGGAGCCCGATACCGCACAGCATGCCCGGGTCCGTACCGCCGCAGCGGTCGCCGGCCAGGGGCAGCCGGTCCGTGAAGTACGCGTTCAGGTACGCCTCGGCGCGGGGGCGGCCGGGGTCACGGGCCTGGCGGACCGCGTCCCAGCCGCTCGCGGGGAGCGGCCCAGACGACAGGGCGGCGGGTGGCGGCGCCTGCGCGGCGGGGCTCGTCAGCGCGGTCACCCAGCGCGTGACCGTCCCGCGCAGCTCCTCGGGGCGTACGACCGCGTCGACGTGCCCGGCCGCCAGCTGGCCCTCGGCCGTGTACGCGGCCGGGTCCGCGTCCGCGGGCCGTACCCGCGATCCGGCGAACCCGACCTGCGCCCCCGGCAGCGCCAGGATCACGTCGGCGCCCGCCCCCACCGTCGCCCAGCCGCCGCCGGTGGCCGGGTCGCGCAGCACCGTGAGGTGCGGCAGGCCCGCCTCCCGCAGCAGCACCGACTCGCGCGCCACCCGCTGGAGCTGGGTCAGCGCGACCATGCCCTCCTGCATCCGGCTGCCGCCCGTCGCGACGAGGGAGAGCAGCGGGACGCGCTCCTCGCGGGCCAGGCGGTACGCGGCCTCCAGCCGGTCGCCGGCCCGCTCGCCGAGCGAGCCGCCGAGGAACCCGAACTCGAAGGCGAGTACCGCGCACGAGCGGTCGCCGACGCGGGCCGTGCCGTACACGACCGACTCGGCCTCGCCCGTCCGCTCGGCCGCGCGGGCGCGGGACGCGTCGTAACCCTCCCAGGCCAGGGGGCCGTCGGGCGCGCAGGCGCGGTCGGGCGGCGCGTGGTCCTCGAACGCGTCGGTGAGGAGACCGATGGCCGCGCGGGCGGAGAGGCGCTCAGCCATGGAGGGACCTCTTCATGATCTTGCCCATGTCGTTGCGGGGCAGGACGTCGAGGTACCGGACGGTCCGGGGCCGCTTGTGCGGGGCGAGCTGTGCCGCCACGTGGTCGGCCAGCTCCGCCTCCGAGGGTGGCGCGGTGGGGTCGGCGGGGACGACCCACGCCACGATCCGCTCGCCGAGGTCCGGGTCGGGTTCACCGGTGACGGCGGCCTCGCGCACCCCGGGGTGGTCGAGCAGCGCGTTCTCGATCTCGCCTGCGCCGATCTTGTAGCCGCCGCTCTTGATCAGGTCGGTCGCCCGGCGGCCCACGATCCGCACCGACCCGTCCCCGGCCCGTACCGCCATGTCGCCGGTGCGGAACCAGGTCCCGTCGAACGCGGCGGCGGTGGCGTCCGGCCGGTTGAGGTACCCGGTGAACAAATTGGGGCCGCGCACCTGGATCTCGCCCACCGTCTCCCCGTCGTACGCGGCGATCTCCGTCCCATCCTCCTCGTCCACCAGCCGCAGTTCCACGCCGGGCAGCGGCACGCCGACCGAACCGGTGCGCGGCTCCACGTCGTCGGCCCGGACGCTGGTGTTCATCAGCGTCTCGGTCATGCCGTACCGCTCGATCACCCGCCGCCCCGTCAGCGCGGCGATCCGCTCGTGGTCGTGGAGGGGAAGCGCCGCCGAGCCGGAGACCAGCAGCCGCGCGCCCGCGAGGGCCTTCGCCAGCTGCGGGTCGTCGTCCAGGGCTTCGGCGATGCGGTGGTACATGGTCGGTACCCCGAACAGCATCGTCCCGCCGGCCGCCAGCTCGCGCGCCACCCCGCCGGTCGTGAACCTGCCCAGGTGGCGCACCGATCCGCCGTGCCGCAGCGGGCCGAGCACGCCCAGGATCAGCCCGTGGACGTGGAAGAGCGGCAGGGCGTGCACGAGGACGTCGGCCGAGGTCCACGCCCAGGCGTCCGCCAGGGCGTCGAGCGTCGAGGCGACGGCGCGGCGGGGGAGGACGGCGCCCTTGGGCGGGCCGGTGGTGCCGGACGTGTAGACGATGAGGGCCGGCGCCTCGGGGTCGTCCGGCTCGGCGGGCGGCCGCCCCACGGGGGCGGACTCGGCGGAGTCGACGGTGACGTCCAGCCGGTCCAGGCCGCTCAGCGCGTGCGGCAGTCCGTCCTCCGGCGAGGCGAGGACCAGGGCGGGGCGGCTGTCGGTGACGATGTGGGTGAGCTCCCGTTCGCCCGTCCTCGGGTTGAGCGGCACGGCCGGTACGCCCGCGAGCAGTGCCGCGACCACGGCGACCGAGGTCTCCAGGGTGGGCGTGGCCCAGACGGCGACCCGTTCCGCCCCGTCCAGCCGGACGGCCAACGAGCGTGCTGCGGCGCGGAGTTCGCCGTACGTCAGGGAACGGTCCGCGAATCGCAGCGCGGGCCGTCCGGCTCCGGCGTCCGGGGCGTCCAGGGCCGGAAAGAGCGAACTCACTCGGGGTCCTCCTCGTGTCGCCGCCGCAGGGATCGCGGTCACAGGGCCCCACCATTCTCCCCGCCGGCGGACGGTCGAAGCCGGTGCCACGTGTGCTGTTCGCCGCAGTTCCGGCGCCCCTCGTGCCGGGTACGAGCGGGGCTCGAGCGGCGCCGCCCGGGAGCCCTCCGCCGGCCGGACTACGTCGGGGGCGGCGGTGCGGCGGGGGAGCCAGGGCCGCCGTCGAGGGCGTCCCGGGGGCCCACTTCACGCGGGGACCGCCATGTCACCGTCGCGCCGCCGGCGCCGTCGTCCGTGACCGTGAGGCGGATGCCGGGGCGGCCGTCCGGCAGGGTGGCCGTGGCGTCGACCTCCACGTCCACGGCCGTCAGGCCCTCGCGGCGGTGGGCGGCCACCAGGGCGCCGCGCAGGGCGGTGAGCAGCCGGTCGGCGACCGGGTCGGTGACCAGGGCGTCCACCGCGCCGGTGAAGTGCACGGACGGCCGGAAGCCCAGGAGGACCGCCGCGCCGCCGGTCTCGCGCAGCACCCGGCCGCGGAGGGACCGGGGCGCGTCGACCGGCGGCTGCTGGAGCGCGAAGATGGCGGTGCGCACCTCCTGGATGGTGGAGTCCAGCTCGTCCACCGCCCGGTCCAGCAGGTCCGCCGCGGCGCCGGACGCCCGCCGCCGCGTGGCCTCCAGCATCATCTCCGTGGCGAACAGCCGCTGTACGACGAGGTCGTGCAGGTCGCGGGCGATCCGGTCGCGGTCCTCGTACACCGCGAGCCGCTCCCGGTCGGCCTGCGCGTCCGCCAGGACGAGCGCGAGCGCGGCCTGTGAGGCGAACTGGGAGGCCAGCAGCCGCTCGACCGCCGTGTACGGGAGCCCGCCGCGCCGCCGCGGCAGGGCGAGGGTGCCGATCAGCTTCCCGCCGCTCTGCAGCGGCAGCATCATCGAGGGCCCGAACCGGGTCCGCACCGGTGTCGTCATCCGGGGGTCGGTGGCCGAGTCGTCGATGAACACCGGCTCGCCGCCGAGCAGTTGTTCCAGTACGGGCGAGCCGGGGGCGATCGTCGTGCCGAGCAGGTCGTCCGGGTCGTGGGGCGTCGAGGCGGCGACGATCTCCATTCCGCCCTCGCCGGTGGGCTGGAGGACCACGCCCGCCGCCGCGCCCGCGAGCAGCCGGGCCCGCTCGGCGACGGTCACCAGCGCGTCGGCCGCCGCCCCGCCGGTGAGCAGCGCCGTCGTCACGGCCGCCGCGCCCTCGATCCACCGCTCGCGCTGCCGGGCCGTCTCGTACAGCCGGGCGTTGCCGATCGCGATGCCCGCCTGCGAGGCGAGGACGCGCAGCGTGGCCAGGTCCTCGCCGGTGAACGGTCCGCCGCGCTTCCCGGTCAGGTGGAGCCGGCCGAACACCTCGGTGTGGACACGGACCGGTACGGCGAGGTCGTGTTCGTCACCGCGGTCGCTCCGGTCGTCGTTCCCGGCCGTGCCGGTCGTGTACCGGTCGGTGGGGCGGCCCTGCTCGGGGTCGAGGACGACGAGGGAGGCGGTCCGGGCGTCCGTCAGCGCGGCGGCGTGCTCCACGAGGTGCTGGAGGGTGGCGCGCAGCTCGAGGTCGGTACCGACGTCCAGTACCGCCCCGAGCAGCGCGGGCAGCCCTCTTCCGGTCACTCGGCCTCGGCGAGCGGGTTGAGCGTGAGGGGCTCGATACGGCCCTCCAGCATGGCGCCGAGCCCCAGGACGGCGCAGACGTCGGGGCGCTCGGCGATGTGCACGGGCATCCCGGTGGCGTTGCGCAGCATCTGGTCGAGGCCGGGCAGCAGCGCGCTGCCGCCGACCATCATGATGCCGCGGTCGACGAGGTCGGCGACCAGGTCGGGCGGGCAGTCGCGCAGCACCTTCCCGATGCCGTCGAGCACGGCCGTCAGCGGGGTGTGCAGCGCCTGGCGTACGGCGGCGGTGTCGACGAGCACGGAACGCGCCAGGCCGGTCGCCACGTCCCGCCCGTGGATCTCGGTGGACGCCGGGCCGTGCGGGGTGAGGCCGTTTCCGTGCAGGGCGAGCTGGAGGGGGCGTACGGACTGGCTGGGCAGCATCAGTTCGTGCTGGTGGCGCAGGTACTGGATGACGGCGTGGTCGATGGCGTTGCCGCCGACCGGGATGCGCTCGGCGGTGACGATCGCGCCGAGCGACAGCACGGCGACCTGCGTGGTGGCCGCCCCGCACACCAGGATCATGGTCGCGGTGGGCTGCTCCACCGGCAGGCCGCAGCCCACGGCCGCCGCGATGAGCGTGTCGACCAGCTCGACGCGGCGTGCGCCGAGCCCGACGAGCGTCTCGATCGTGGCGCGCTGGGCGAGCGGGTCGCTGTCGTGCGGGGTGCAGGCGGCGGCGCGCAGCATCGGCTTGCGGCGCAGCTGGCGGCGGAGCTTCTCGCCGAGGAGGTGCCGCAGCATGCGCTGGGCCATGTCGATGTCGACGACGCTTCCGCCGGAGACGGGCCGTACGACGCGGATGTAGTCGGGGGTGCGGCCGGTCATCTTCTCGGCGAACTCGCCGACGGCGATCAGCGCGCCGGTGCGGGTGTTGACGGCGGCGACACTCGGCTCGTCGACGACGAGCCCGACGCCCTTGACGAAGACCCGGGTCCTGGCGGCCCCCAGGTCGACGGCGACATGGCAGCGGCGCAACTGCTCGAGACTGACGGTCACGGTGCGGATCCTCCCAGGAGCGGTACGTCCTCGCATCGTGCGTTCGCGGGGCGCGGGACGCGCGCCGGGGGAGCTGACGGGGTGACAGACGGCGGCCGGAAGGGGGAAGCGGCGGTGGTGCCGCGCGCGGTTCGGGAGCGGGGCGGTGGCCGGAGCGGTGGGCGGGGTGGCGCCCCGGGCGCTACAGGAGCCGTTGCAGCAGTCCCCAGGTGAACTCGGCCGTGCACGGCTCCCCGCCGCCCGGGGGTGTGAACGCGAGCCGCCACCGTGTGGGCGCGGTGCCCTCCAGGGGGCGGGCCGGCGGGAAGGCGCGGGCCACCTCGTCGACGGTGCAGGTCCAGGGGCGCAGGTCGGCGACCGTGCGCAGCTCGGGGCCGGCCGCGCCGGGTGCCCGGACGAGCCACTCGTTCCACACAGGGCCGCCGCCGGGTGCGGCCAGCACCTCGAAACGGAGGCCGGGCCAGAGCGGTACGGGCCACAGCAGCGCGTCGCACTCCAGGTCCCCGACGGTGCGGCGGGTGCGGGACTCGGGCTCGCCGAGGACGGAGCGGTAGCGGGCGAGCGCGCCCCGTGACCGGGGGGAGCGGGTCATGGCCTGCCACCGGCGGTTGGCCTCCCTCATGTCGGCGATGGACGCGCCCAGCTCCCGGCGGGCGTCCTCGACCAGGCCGGGCTGATGGTCCGCCATGCGGCGCAGCAGGACGAGCTGGAAGTCCGGCGGACCAAAGGGGGCGGAGGGGGTACCGGTGCCTTTCATGGCGACATCCTGCCCGTTTCGCATCAATCGAGCGGGCGCGCCGGGCGATGCCCGTTTCCACACAGGATCCTCACAGGCGCGGGTACCTGAGGTGCGCCGGCGCCGCATAATCTGCGGGCGCCATGGATTACTGCCATCAGTGTCAGAGGCACCTCAACGGCGCCCTGGCCTGTGCCGGGTGCGGTACGCCGGTCGAGGACCTCCGGCACGACGATCCCCAGATGACCGCGGCGGAGCACGTCTACGAGCTGGACCGGGACGAGCGGCATCCGCCCGCGGCGCCCCGTCGTGCGCGGGGCGAGGCGCCCGGCCGGGGGGCGCGTCGTGCCCGGCCCGCCGCCCGGCGGTCGCGTCCCGTGGGCCGCCGGGCCCGCAAGCGGCGTGGGCGCACCCTCCTGGTCGGGCTGGGCGCGCTGATCCTGGCGGCCGGCCTGTTGAGCCTGGCCGAGCTGGCGATGGAGCACCCCGGCGAGGACGGTGCCGCCACCGCCGTACGGCAGGACGACCGGGCGGCGCCGGAGCCGTTGCCCGACGGGCCGGACGGCTCCGAGCTGCCGGACGGCCCGAGTCCGGTGGGCGAACCGGTAACGGCGACCTCGTCGACGGGCGAGCCCGGGGACGGCGACGCGGGCGACGGGACCGGCGAGTCCGGTGCCCCGTCGAGCGCGCCGGGCGCGTCGGCCTCCGCCCCCGGTGGCGAGGCGGGCACCGGCCCGTCGGCGCCGGGGCGGTCCGGCGACCCCGAGGAGTCGGGTGCGCCCGAGGTCCCGGAGCAGGAGGACCCCGCCCCGGCGGACCCGCCGCCCGCCGAACCGGACGAACCGGACAGCCCCGACACCCCCGAGGACCCCGCCCCCGAGGATCCGCCCCCGGCCGACCCACCCCCCGCGGACCCCACCCCGACCCCTACGCCGACCGAGTCCTGCGACTGGTTCCTCTGGTGGTGCGTCTAGCCCCCACGCCTGGGGCGGCCCCGCGCCTGGGGCGGAGGCCACGGCCGAGGCGTCCGCCCTGGTCGGGCGGTGTTCGCGGAGGGTCCGGCGTGCACGCCGCGCTCGGTGGGTATGTCGGCCCCGGTGTGCACGCCAGGTCCGGTGCGTGCGCCGGCCCGCGGTACGTACGCCTTGGTCGGCGCGTACGCGCGAGGTCCGGCGCGCACGCCGCGCTCGGTGGGTGCGCCGCCCTCGGCACGCACGCCGTGACGTGAGGCCCACCGCGCCCGGCGGCGCGGCCGCCCGGCCCACCCCCGCTACGAGCCGCCGTCCTCGCGCAGCATGCGGCGCAGCAGGTCGCGGAGTGAGGTGCGCTCTTCTTCGGACAGGGCGGCCAGGGGTTCGCGGGCGAAGTCGAGGGCGTCCCGCAGGCGGCGGGCGGTGGCGCGGCCCTCGTCCGTGGCGGCGGCGATCTTCACGCGGCGGTCCGCCGGGTCCGGGCGGCGTTCCACCAGGCCGCGGGCCTCCAGCCGGTCGACGATGCCCGTCACGTTGGACGGCTCGCACCGCAGCGACCGTGCGATGCGGCGCATCGGCGTGGGTTCCAGGGCGAGCAGCCCGAGGACGCGGGCCTGCGCGCCGGTCAGGGAGTGCTGCGCGGCGGCCTGCTCGTACTCCTCGTGGTAGCGGGCCACCACCGTGCCGATGAGGTCGACCACCTCGAGGGTGAGCGGGTCTGTGCGTCTGCTGGACATGGATCCAGGGTACCCGTTTACTTGACAACCTGAAATATTCAGGAGCATGGTTGTTTCAGGTCATGAAACAAACACCTCGTGAAACAAGCACGGCGTGAAGCACCACCAGGAGGCACGCACCATGTCCGCTCTTCCCGCGTCCGGTCGCGAATGGCACCTCGTCGCCCGCCCGCACGGCTGGCCCAAGCCCGAGGACTTCGCCCTCCGCGAGGCTCCCGTCGCGGAGCCGGCCGAGGGCCGGATCCTCGTCCGCAACCTGCACTTCTCGGTCGACCCGTACATGCGCGGCCGCATGAACGACGTGAAGTCGTACGTACCGCCGTTCCAGCTCGACCAGCCCATGGAGGGCGGCGCCGTCGGTGAGGTCGTCGCGTCCAGCGCGGAGGGCTTCGCGGTCGGCGACCACGTGCTGCACGGCCTCGGCTGGCGCGAGTACGCCGACGTGAACGCCAAGCACGCGACCAAGGTCGACGCCTCCCTGGCGCCCCTCTCCGCGTACCTCGGCGTCCTCGGCATGACCGGCCTCACCGCCTACGCGGGCCTGTTCGACGTCGCGTCGTTCAAGGAGGGCGACGTCGTCTTCGTCTCCGGCGCGGCCGGCGCCGTCGGCAGCCAGGTCGGCCAGATGGCGAAGCTCAAGGGTGCCTCGCGGGTCATCGGCTCGGCCGGCTCCGACGAGAAGGTCAAGCTCCTCACCGAGGAGTACGGCTTCGACGCCGCCTTCAACTACAAGAACGGCCCCGTCGCCGCCCAGCTCAAGGAAGCCGCCCCCGACGGCATCGACGTCTACTTCGACAACGTCGGCGGCGAGCACCTGGAGGCGGCGATCAGCTCCTTCAACGTGCACGGCCGCGCCACCATCTGCGGCATGATCGCGCAGTACAACAGCACCGAGCCGACCCCCGCGCCGCGCAACCTCGCCCTGGTCATCGGCAAGCGGCTGCGCCTCCAGGGCATGCTGGTCAACGACCACGCCGCGCTCCAGCCGGCGTTCGTCGAGGAGGTCGCCGGCTGGCTGGCCTCGGGCGAGCTGAAGTACCGGGAGACCGTCGTCGAGGGCATGGAGAACGGCGTCGAGGCGTTCCTCGGCATGCTGCGCGGCGAGAACACCGGAAAGATGATCGTTTCGCTCACCCGATAGGCTCACCTCCAGTCCGCCGCGATCGTGGGCGCGAGTCGCGGCGCATCACAGGAGGAAAGCTCTTACATGTCGATCCAGCAGTCCGACGTCCTGTACACCGCCGTCGCCACCGCCGAGAACGGGCGTGACGGCCGCGTCGCCACCAACGACGGCAAGCTCGACGTCGTCGTGAACCCGCCCAAGGAGATGGGCGGCTCCGGCGAGGGCACCAACCCCGAGCAGCTGTTCGCCGCCGGGTACAGCGCCTGCTTCCAGGGCGCGCTCGGTGTCGTCGCCCGCCAGGAGGGCGCCGACATCTCCGGCTCGACGGTCACCGCCGAGGTCGGCATCGGCAAGAACGCCGACGGCTTCGGGATCATCGTCAAGATCTCCGCGAAGATCCCGAACGTCAGCGCCGCCACCGCCAAGGAACTCATCGAGAAGGCCCACCAGGTCTGCCCGTACTCCAAGGCCACCCGCGGCAACATCACGGTCGACCTCGACGTCGCCTGATCCACGCGCCCGGACGGATCCTGACGGGTTCGTCCACACGCGCGCCGGAGGGCCGCACCCCACCCGGGGTGCGGCCCTCCGCCGTACCGGAGGCCGGGAACCCCTACCGCGCCCGCGCCGCCGTGTGCACGACCCTGACCAGGCGGGCGTTCTCCTCCGCCGCCCCGCCGGGGAAGGGGAACCGGCGGCGGGTGTACCCGTACGCCAGGCCCGCCCGCGGGTCCGCGAACGCCTGCGAGCCCCCCGCCCCGCTGTGGCCGAACGAGCCGGCGCCCAGGAACGGGTACAGCAGGGCGGGATTGATGAAGCCCAGCCCGTACGACCGGCGGGCCCCCGCCACCAGGTCGTGGCCCACCGAGTGGAGCTGCGCGAACCGCGCTGCCGTGTCCGCGTCCAGCAGCGGGGGCCGCCCGGCCGTCCCGCTGATCGCCGCCGCGTACATCCCGGCCAGCCCGCGCGCCGACGCCACCCCGCCGACCGACGCCGGCCCCTTGGCGCGCACCAGGCGCGAGTTGGGCACCGTCTCGATGTCGGTCGGCTGCGCACCGTTGCGGTTGTAGGCGATCGACAGCAGCGTGCCCGGCACGTCCGGCACCGGCGCCGCGTCCAGCTCGGCCCGCTGCTCCGGCGTCGGGTCCATCGGCAGGACCGGGCGGAAGCGCGGCTCGTGCTCCTCCGGCAGCCCCAGGTGGAAGTCCAGCCCGTACGGGGCGCGCACCCGCTCCTCGAACAGGTCCTGCAGCGTGCGCCCGGTCGCCCGGAACACCACCTCGCCGGTCAGAGCCCCGATCACGTACGCGTGGTAGCCGAAGGCCGCGCCGGGGCGCCAGTACGGCCGCTGGCCGGCCAGCCTCTCGGCGATCACCCGGTCGTCGGCCAGCTCCTCGAAGGTGAAGCCGCCGTCCGCGCCGACCAGACCCGCACGGTGGGCGAGCAGGTCGCGCAGCGTCACGGCCTCCTTGCCGGCCGCCGCGAACTCCGGCCAGTAGTGCGCCACCTCCCGGTCCAGGTCCAGCGTCCCGTCCTGGACGAGCAGCGCCACCACCAGGTGCGCGGCACCCTTGGTGGAGGAGTAGACCCCGTGCAGCGTGTCGCCGTCCGTGTCCGGGCCGGCCCACAGGTCGACGACCTTCCGCCCCTGCACGTACGCGCACAGCTGCCCGGAATAGTCCGGCCTCTCCTCCCGTACGACGGCGGTGAACTCCTCCCGCACCGCCTCGAACCCCTCGGCTACGGTCCCCCGGACCGCCCGCTCACCCGACATTCCCGCTCCCTCGCCCCGGTGGCCGTCACTGCGGCCGTGACTGTGGCCATGACGTGGCCGTCACAGATGATCAAGTGGTCCGCCGCCCCGTGAAATTCCTGGCCCGGGCCCCGATAGGGTGAGGCCATGCGTGATCTCGGGGTGGGTTTCGGCTATCTGTTGAAGGGTCAGCGCTGGGTCGGCCGGCACGGCCGGTGGCTGGGGTTCGGACTGCTGCCCGGACTGGTCACCCTGGTGCTGTACGCCGCGGCGCTGATCGGCCTGGCGTACGGCGCGGACGACCTGATCGGCTGGGCGACCCCCTTCGCCGACGACTGGACCTCGCCCTGGCAGGGCGTCTTCCGCGGCTTCCTGACGGCGCTGCTCTACGCCTTCGGGCTGTTCCTGGCCGTCGTCACCTTCACCGCCGTGACGCTCCTGGTCGGCCAGCCGTTCTACGAGTCGCTGTCCGAGGAGGTCGACCGCTCCGAGGGCGGTGACGTGCCCGAGTCGGGACTGCCGCTCTGGCGCGAGCTGTGGATCTCCACCCGGGACAGCCTGCGCGTCCTCCTGCGCGTCGCCCTGTACGGCGTCCTGCTCTTCGCGCTCGGTTTCATCCCCGTCGTCGGCCAGACCGTCGTCCCCGTGCTCGGCTTCTGCGTCTCCGGATTCTTCCTGGCCGAGGAGCTCACCTCGGTGGCGCTCCAGCGGCGCCGGGTCGAGTTCAAGGAGCGGCTGGCGATGCTGCGCGGCCGCCGGATGCTCACCCTGGGCTTCGGTGTCCCCCTGACCCTCGCCTTCCTGGTGCCGTTCGTCGCGGTGTTCCTGATGCCGGGCGCCGTCGCCGGAGCGACGCTGCTGGTCCGGGACCTGGAGGGCCGGGAGGAGACGGCGGCGGCCACGGAGGACGACCAGGACCGGCGCGGCGCCCCGCATGCCTGAGCTGCTCGCGGTCGCGGTCATCACCGTCCTCGCGGTGATCAGCCCCGGCGCCGACTTCGCCATGGTGGTGCGCAACAGCTACCTCTACGGCCGTACGACCGGCCTCTTCGCCGCCACCGGCGTCGCGGCGGGCGTCCTCGTCCACGTCACGTACACGATGCTGGGCGTAGGCCTGCTGATCGCCGCCAACACCGCGCTGTTCACCGCGATCAAGCTGCTGGGCGCCGCCTACCTCGTCTACATCGGTGCGCGGACGTTCTTCTCCCGCGCGGAGGTGACGGTCGACCTGGAGTCGAAGCCCGCCCTGTCGCGGTGGGGCGCGCTGCGCACCGGCTTCCTGACCAACGTACTGAACCCCAAGACCACGCTGTTCGTGGTGTCCACCTTCACCCAGGTCGTCGGCCCGGACACGGCCCGCTGGCAGCAGGCCTCGTACGGCCTGTTCATGTCCGTCGCCCATCTGGCCTGGTTCGGTCTGGTGGCGCTCTTCTTCTCGCACTCACGGCTGCGGACGTCCATGCTGCGCGCCCAGAAAGCCCTCAACCGCGCCATCGGCGCCACACTGGTGGGGCTGGGGATCACCCTGGGTGTGGCGTGACGACCGCCCGCCGCGACCGCCTGGGCTGAATCCGGCCGTCTACCGCCCCGACGCCATCCCGTCAGGAAATGTTGGGCATAAAGAGCGGGACGACGGCAGGCGCCGGTCGGCGTTCCCTCGCGGGAGGACACAGCTGGGATGAGCACGGCTGGGACGGGCACGGCTGGGACGGGCACCGCTGGGACGGGCACCGCTGGGACGGCGGACACGGCGGCGGACGCGGGCGGCGGGGAGACCCTGTACCTGGAACCACGGCTGGAGGAGCGGCCGGCCGCCCTCCTCACGACGGGGGCAGCCTTCCTCCATACCCTCGTGGACGCGCTGGGCTCGCCCCTGAACGTCGTGCTGCCCGGGCAGATCGCGGAGAACGCGGAGCGGTTCCGTGCCGTCTTCCGCCGCCACCGGCTCACCGGACGGGTCTTCTTCGCGCACAAGGCGAACCGTTCCAGCGCGCTGGTGCGGCGCCTGGTCACCACCGACGCCGCCCTCGACGCCGCGTCCCTCGGCGAGATGCAGCACGCCCTCGCCTCCGGGTGGACCGGCGACCGCATCATGACCACCGGCCCGAAGGACCCCGAGTTCCTCTGGCTGGCCCTGCGCGCCGGTGCCGTCGTCAACGTGGACGGCCCCGGCGAGCTGGAACGGGCGGCCGAGCTGGTCCGGGCGTACGGCCTGCCCCGGTGCCGTGTCGTGCTGCGGCTGTCCGGGTTCGAGACGTCCGGCACCACCCTGCTGTCCCGCCGCAGCCGCTTCGGCACCCCGGCGCGGTCGCTGAAGCACCTGCTCGACACGGCCGACCGGTACCGGGACGCGGTGGAGCCGATCGGCGTCGGCTACCACCTCGACACCACGAGCCTGGACGAGAAGGCGGCGGCGCTCGAAGGCTGCCTGACGGCGATGGAGGAGATGCGGGTACGCGGCTTCTCCCCGCGCGCCGTCGACGTCGGCGGCGGCTTCGGCGTCAACTACCTGGCCCACGCCGACCAGTGGTCCCGCTACACGACCGCGCTCACCCGGGCGGTCATGGGGGAGCGGCCGCCCCTGACGTGGGACGGCCACGGCTACGGCCTGCGGATGGAGAACGGCACCGTCAAGGGCGCCCTGGGGCTCTACCCGGCCCACCGCCCCCTCGCCGGCGCCGGCTACCTCGACGAGCTGCTGTCGCGCCCCGCCGCCGGGCTCGGCGGCCGCCCCCTGGGCACCCTGCTGCTGGAGAGCCTGCACGAGCTGTACGTCGAGCCCGGGCGGGCGCTCGTGGACCAGTGCGGGATCACCCTGGGCAGGGTGCTGGAGGTCCGGGCCACGGACACCGGTGCCCACCTGGTGCGGCTCGCGATGAACGCCGGTGACGTCGGCCTGGAGGACCACGGCGTCCTCGTGGACCCGGTCCTCCTGCCCCGCGACATCGGCGACGGCGGTGGCGCCGGTGCGGGGCACGCGGCCGTCCACCTCATGGGCAACCTCTGCCTGGAGTCGGACCTGATCACCCGCCGCACCGTCCACCTGCCCCGGCTGCCGCGCCCCGGCGACCTCCTCGCCTTCCCCAACACCGCCGGCTACTGCATGGACTTCGGCGCCACCCACGCCCAGCGGCAGCCCGTCGCCCGCAGGGTCGCCGTCGAGCGGGAAGGGGAGTCCTGGCACTGGTGCCTCGACGAGCAGTACTGGCCGATCACACGACCGGGGGGACAGCGCACATGAGGTACGACAGCATCACCGACGCCATCGGCAACACCCCGCTGGTGCGCATCGACCCGGAGGTCCACGGTCTGCGCACCGTCGACCTCTACGCCAAACTGGAGATGCTCAACCCCTTCGGCTCCCTCAAGGACCGGGCCGCCTGGAACATGGCCCGCCAGGGCCTCGCCGGCGCCCGGGAGCGCGGCGAGACGGTCGTCGAACTGTCCAGCGGCAACACGGCCAAGGCCCTGGCCCTGATCGCGGGGATGCACGGGCTGCCGTTCAAGAGCGTCACCAACCGGATGCGCGTCCCCGAGATCAAGGACCTGCTCCTGCTGCTGGGCGCCGAGATCGAGGAGCTGCCCGGTCGGTCCGAGTGCCTCGACCCGACCGACACCGACGACCCGCTGACCCTCTTCCACCAGCGGCTCAACCGGCCCGGCAGCGCCCACTTCCACACCGACCAGTACTTCAACGCCCGCAACAGCGAGGCGCACGCGTCCGGCACCGGCCCGGAGATCATCGCCGACCTCGACGGCCGGGCGCCGGACTGGTTCATCGCCTGCGTGGGCACCGCCGGATCGTCGACGGGTGTGGCGACCGCGCTGCGCGCCCACGACCCGTCGGTGGCCGTGGTGGGGCTCGTCGGCGAGAAGTCCGACTTCATCCCCGGCATCCGCACCGCCGACGAGGTGCAGGAGGTGGGGCTGTTCGACCCGGCGACGTACGACACGATCGAGACCGTCGGCGCCGACGAGGCCATCGACGGCATGGTGACGCTGATCCGCCGCTGCGGCCTGCTCGCCGGGCCGACCGGCGGGGCCGCCTACCACGGGGCGGTGCGCCACCTGCGGGAGTTCGACGCCGTCCCGCCACCGGACGGGCGGCGGCGGACGGCCGTCTTCATCGTCTGCGACCGGGCGGAGAGCTACCTCGGATACGTACGGCAGCGCCGGCCCGAGCTGCTGGGCCGGCCGCCGGTGAAGAACTCGGTGGCCACCCTGACCGACACAGAGGCCCGCACCGCGACCGTCATCGACGTCACCGAGGCCCGGAAGTGGATCGCGGAGGAGCATCCGCTGGTGATCGACCTGCGCGGCCCGTTCGCGTACGCCGCGCTGCACATCGACGGCTCGCTGAACATCGTGGACGAGCTGTTCGACGAGCTGGTGCGGGGCGGCCTGCCGTTCGGGAAGCGCCGCCCGGTGCTGCTGGCGTGCCCGGTGGGGGAGAAGTCGGCCCGGTACGCGGCCCTGCTGACGAGGATGGGCCACCCCGACGTGCGCAGCCTCGCGGGCGGCATCGTGGCCTGGCGGGACGCGGGTGCCCCGCTGGTGCGTGACTGACGTGACCGGTGTCGCGGCGGAGCTCACGGAACTGGGCCCCTGGCAGCGGGCGTTGCGCGACCAGTTCCCGATCGTCACCGGCCATCCGGGCCTGGTGTACCTGGACAGCGCGGCCACCGCGCAGAAGCCGCTGGCCGTGCTGGACGCCGTGCGGCACTACCTCACCACCTCCAACGCCAACGCGGGCCGCGGCTCCTACCCGTGGGCGAACTCCACGACGGCGCTGGTGGAGACCGCCCGCGAGCGGGTCAAACGGTTCCTGGGCGATCCGGAACCGGACCGGTCGGCGGTGCACTTCACCAGTGGGACGACGGAGGGGCTGCGGACGGTCGCGCGGGACTGGCTGCCCGGGCTCCTGGCCGACGGCGACGAGATCGTCGTCCCGTTCCACGACCACATGGCGAACCTGTCACCGTGGCTGGAGGTCCAGGAGGTGCTGGCGCGCCAGGGCGTGCGCGTCGGGGTCCGGGAGCTGCCGTGCCAGGAGGCGTCGGGTGACTACGACCCGGCGGCGCTCGCCCGGGTCATCGGCCCGCGCACCCGGTTCGTGGCGGTCACGCACGTGCACCACGTGTACGGCGCCGACATGAACGTGCACCGGGTCCGCGAGGTGGTCGGGCCGGACGTGCCCATCTGCCTGGACGCGGCGCAGAGCGTGGGGCACCTGCCGGTGTCGGTGGCCGGGCTGGACGTGGACTTCGTGGTGTTCTCCGGCCACAAGGCGCTGGCCCTGCCGGGTACGGGCGCGGTGTGGGCGCGCGGGCGGCGCGGCCCGGACTTCCGGCCCGGCGGGTGGCGGGGCACCCCGAACACCGCCGGGATCGTCTCGCTGGTGGCGGCGCTCGACTGGCTGGAGGCCGCGGGGACGGACCGGATCGAGCGCTGGACGGTGGCGCTCATGTCCCTGCTGACGGACGGGCTCGGCCGGATGGCGGACACGTACGCGGTCCTCGGCTGCCGCGACAGTCTGGCGGCCGGTTCGGGCGTCCAGCGCCGGCGGAGCCTGGTGACCTTCCGGCACCGCGGGATCGACGCGCACGACCTGGGTTTCGTCCTCTACGACCACGGGTTCATGGTGCGGTCCGACGGGCACTGCCAGGCCGGGAAGCGGGAGGGGGACGGGTCGGTGCGCGTCAGCCTCCATGTGCACAACACACCCGAAGAGGTGGGAGCACTCCTCACCACCCTCACCAGTCTGCAATGATTTTCAATAGCAGAAGCGGGTGGTTCGTGCGGTGCGGAGGGACGCGGGCGGCTATGGGTGTGAACGCGGTGACGGCCGCTCGGTGGGTGGAGCGCTGGGAGGACCAGCAGCAGCGGTACGCGGTCGACCGGGAGGAGAGCTTCACCGTCATCGCGGACGTGGTCGAGCACGTGACGCGCGGTCAGGCCGCGCCGCTCGTCCTCGACCTCGGGAGCGGGCCGGGCTCCCTGGCGGCGCGGCTGGCCTGCCGCCTCCCCGGTGCGGAGGTGCTGGCCGTCGACGGCGACCCTCTGCTGCTGGAGCTGGGCAGCACCTACTACGGTGCCGCGCTGCGGTACGTCGAGGCGATGATCGGCGCGCCCGGCTGGCTGGGCGCGCTCACCCTGGACCGCCCGGTGGACGCCGCCGTGTCGACGACGGCCCTGCACTACCTGGACCGCGCCACCCTGTTCCGGGTGTACCGGGAGCTGGCGGGGGTGTTGCGCCCGGGCGGCGTCCTCGTCAACGGGGACCACATGCACCCCGACTCCCCGAAGCTGTCCCAGCTCGCCGCCGACCTCGGGCGCCGCCACGCCGAGCGGCACCCGGGCCCCGCCCGCGACGACTGGGAGTCCTGGTGGTCGGGCGCGGCCTCCGACCCGGAGCTGGCGCGGTTCCTGGCGCAGCGCGGGAGCCACCGGCACCCGGCTTGCGAGGGCAACGACCTGACCGTCTCGCGTCATCTGGACCTGTTGCGCGAGGCCGGGTTCGCGCACGCGGGCGTGGTGTGGCAGCACGGTCTCAGCCACGTCCTGGCCGCCGTCCGCTGACCCCGGCCCGGGCGTCGTCTCAGCTGCCGGAGGCGGCCACCGCGACGATGGACCTGACCTGGGCGGTGATGTCGGCCCGGTTGCGCAGGAACTCCGGATCCGTCACCGCGTCGCCGTTGCCGGCGCCGAACTGGAGCACCGGGGTGTGCACATGGCCGCCCGGCAGGCCCCGCAGGCCCAGCCGGTCGCGCAGCAGCGTGGCGCGGTAGGCGATCTCGTTGGACAGGTAGTCCCCGCCGCCGCCCGCGCGGGCGGCCGAGCCGGGGGTGGGGCCGGCGGGCCGGACGACGGGCGCGGTGCCGCCCGCCGGGACCTCGGTCACCGACGTGTTGTCGTACACCGGGAACCGGCCCGTGTCCGCCGCGACGATCGATGCGTACGGCAGGGTCGTCGTCGTCCACTGCGGCTGCGTCGCCGGGTCGGCGACCGGCACGACGCCCGTCTCGGAGAGGTTCTCGTTGTCGCCGAACCCGCCGCGCCAGGCGCCGTTGTACCGCTCGATGTCGAAGCGGCCCACCCGGCCCTGGCTCACCGTGGTGAAGGCGTCCAGGTGCGGCAGGTGCGGCCGCAGGGCCCGCTCCACCTCGCCGTCCGCGAAGTCCGCCCAGCGCACCGGGAACACCGCGGTCTCCACCCGGGCGAGCCGGCCGTCCGCCGTGCGGATCAGGGTGCCGTCCAGGGCCAGCGCCGCCGCCCCGGACGGGTTGCTGATCCGTACGTCCCGGTCCAGCGTGAACGGGTCGAACCCGGTCACCAGGACGCGCTTGACGCCCTTGCTGGCGGGGAAGCGGATGGCGTCCTGACCGCGTGAGGCGGTCTCCAGGCGGTCCAGCAGCCGGGCCCGTTCACCGTCGGACAGGGCGAAGCCGGGCTCCCAGGCGCGCAGTTCCCGCGTCATGGCCAGCCGTGCCCAGTACAGCGGGCGGTCGTCGTCCCGCGCCAGGTCGCCCCCGGCGGGCCCGCGCCCCTGGGCCCGGTCCACCGCCCGCTGCCACAGCCGCGCACCGTGCCGGGCGACGGCCCGCTCGGCCGCCGCGTACGACCCGGCCGTGCCCAGGGCGGCGGCGAACTCGGGTGCCACCGTGGCGAATCCGCCGCGGGTGAGGATCTCCCGGGGTACGGCCCGGTCGAGGCGGGCCTCCTCTGCGGTGGGTTCCGCGCCGGGTGTCGCCGCCGAGGCGGGGAGCGCGGGAACCGTCAGCGCGGCGAGGGCGAGGACCAGGGCTGTACGCGACCGTATCCGGGACACTGGGGGCAGTCCTTCCGTAGGGTGCCGGAACGCTACCGCGCCCCCAACAGCCGCAGAAAGTCCCGGAAGGCGGCCGGCATGTCCACCGCGTCCGGATCCAGCAGCCACTGGTACTGGAGCCCGTCCATCACCGCGGTCAGCAGCGGCGCGGCCTGTTCGGGCGTCAGTCCGCCGGGCAGCCGGTCCCCGAACTCGGCGCGCAGGACGTCCGCCATGTGGGCGCGCACCTGGGCGTAGCGGCGGGTGAAGAAGTCCCGCGCCGGGTGATCCTCCGTCACGCTCTCGCCGAGCAGCGCCGAGAAGGTCTGCACGATGCCGGGGCGCATCGCGTTGTACTCGACGAGCGAGTCCAGGAGGTCGAGCCGCCAGCCGTCCCGGGCGGCCGCCCCGCCGCCGCCGGTGTCCCACTGGTCGCGCTCCTCCAGGACGGCGACCAGCAGCGCCTCCTTGGTGGGGAAGTGGTGCAGGAGCCCCTGCTGGGTCAGGCCGACCCGCTCGGCGACCGCTCCGAGGGAGGCGCCCCGGTAGCCGCGCTCCGCGATCACTTCGAGTGCCGCGCGCACGATCTCCGCGCGCCGCTCCTCACTCCTGGCCCTGGCCGCTGCCATCCACGTACTCCCATCCGACTGGGTAACGGAAACATAACGAAACCTACCGTGCTACAGGTGACGGGCGCACCATGGGGCGTACCGCACGCGCGCACGCCGACACGGAGGTACGACAGTGACAGACACGACCGGCACCCGGCACGAACAAGCCGTCGAGACGGCACTCGGCACGCTCGACCTCGATACCAAGGCCCGTCTCCTGGCCGGCCGGGACATGTGGTCGCTGCCCGCCGTCCCGGAAATCGGCCTGAAGTCGCTGGTCATGTCCGACGGCCCGATCGGCGTACGCGGAGTCCGCTGGACCGCCGACGACCCGTCCGTCGCCCTGCCGTCCCCCACCGCCCTCGCCGCCGCCTGGGACCCCGCCCTCGCCCGCCGCGCCGGCCGGCTCCTCGCCCAGGAGGCCCGCCGCAAGGGCGTCCACGTCGTCCTCGCCCCCACCGTCAACCTCCACCGCACACCGCTGGGCGGCCGGCACTTTGAGGCGTACAGCGAGGACCCGTACCTCACCGGGGAGATCGGCACCGGATACGTCCTGGGCGTCCAGGACGGCGGCGTCGGCACCACCGTCAAGCACTTCGTCGCCAACGACGCCGAGACCGACCGCTTCACCGTCGACAACCGGATCGCCGCCCGGCCGCTGCGCGAGCTCTACCTCGCCCCCTTCGAGGCGATCGTCAAGAACGCCCGCCCCTGGGGGGTCATGACCGCGTACAACCAGGTCAACGGCACCACCATGACCGAGCACCACCACCTGGTCAACGAGGTGCTGCGCGGCGAGTGGGGCTTCGACGGCGTCAACGTCTCCGACTGGATGGCCGCCCGCGACACCAGGGGCACCATCGAGGGCGGACTCGACATCGCCATGCCCGGGCCCCACACCGTGTACGGCGAGGCGCTCGCCGCCGCCGTCCGCGCGGGCGAGGTCGACGAGGCGCTCGTCGACGCGGCCGTCCGCAACGTGCTGCGCCTCGCCGCACGCGTCGGCGCCCTGGACGGCACCGAGCCGGCGGTCACCGACCCGCCCGCACCCGTCGACGGCGACGCCCTCGCCCGCGAGATCGCCCACCGCTCCTTCGTCCTGCTGCGCAACGAGGGAGCCCTGCCGCTCGCCCCCGGCCACCGCGTCGCCCTCATCGGCGCGGCCGCCCGCGACGCCCGCATCCTCGGCGGCGGCTCCGCCCAGGTCTTCCCCGCCCACACCGTCTCCCCGCTCGACGGGCTCACCGCCGCCCTGCCCGCCGGCACGCTCACCCACGCGACCGGCGCCGACCCCAGCGACGAACCCGCACCCGCCGGGCCGGGCTTCGCACTGCGCGCCGTGTGCCGCGACGCGGCCGGGAACGTCCTCGGCGAGGGGAACCTCCCGGGCGGGCAGGTCCAGTGGATCGGCGACGACCTGCCCGACGGCGTCACCCACGAGCGGCTCCACAGCGTCGAGGTCACCGGCACCTTCACCCCGCGCGAGAGCGGCGACCACGCCTTCGGCACCCGGGGCCTGGGCGCCTTCACCCTCACCGTCGCCGGCGAGACCCTCTACGACGGCGTCCAGGAGATGGGCGACGAGGCCGACCCGTTCGAGGCGTTCTTCGGCTCGCCGACCGAGCGCGGCACGGTCACCCTCACCGAGGGCGAGCCCGTCGAGGTGTCCCTCCTCCACCCGCTGGACCGGGAGCACGCGGCGCCGCTGCCCGGCGTGATGTTCTCCCTCGTCCACCGCGCGCCACGCCGCGACCCCGACCAGCTGATCGCCGAGGCCGCCGAGGCCGCCCGCGCCGCCGACACCGCGATCGTCGTGGTCGCCACCACCGAGCGCGTCGAGTCCGAGGGCTTCGACCGCACCGACCTGGCACTGCCCGGCCGCCAGGACGACCTGGTGCGCGCCGTCGCCGCCGCCAACCCGAACACCGTCGTCGTCGTCAACGCCGGCTCACCGGTCGAGATGCCGTGGCGGGACGACGTGGCCGCCGTACTGCTCGGCTGGTTCCCCGGCCAGGAGGGCGGCGCCGCCCTCGCCGACGTCCTCACGGGCGCCGAGGAACCCGGCGGCCGCCTGCCCACCACCTGGCCCGCCGCCCTCGCCGACGCCCCCGTCACCGACGTCACCCCGGTGAACGGCCAACTCCACTACACCGAGGGCGTCCACACCGGTTACCGCGCCTGGGACCGGGCCGGCACCACCCCGGCCTACCCCTTCGGCCACGGCCTCGGCTACACCACCTGGGAGTACGAGGCGCTGGAACTGTCCCCCGAGAGCGCCACCGTCCGCGTCCGCAACACCGGCACCCGCCCCGGCCGCGAGACCGTCCAGCTGTACGCCGCGCCCGCCGGCGACGACCCGGTGGACCGCCCCGCGCGCTGGCTGGCCGGCTTCGCGAGCGTCCAGGCCGGGCCGGGCGAGACCGCCGAGGCCGAGATCCGGCTCCCCCGGCGGGCCTTCGAGATCTGGGACGAGGAGACCGGCGCCTGGACGGCCGTCCCCGGCACGTACGAGATCCGCGCGGGCCGCTCGCTCACCGACACCCGGCTGACCGCCCTGCTGACCGTGGGCACGGACTAGCGGAACGCCCTAGCGGCAACCGAACGCGTACACGGTCTCCGACGCGTACACCTCGCCCGGCCGCAGCACCGTGCTCGGGAACCGCGGCCGGTTCGGGGAGTCGGGGAACGCCTGGGTCTCCAGGGCGACGCCGTCCGGGTGCTCCGGTGCGTACACCTGGAGGCCCGGCTCCGTCGTACGGACCGTCAGCAGCCGCCCCGAGCGCGGCGAGTACAGCTCCGCCGCCGGGCCGTCCCGGTCACCGTCCAGCACGAAGTTGTGGTCGAGCCCCGTGCCCACCGGGCGCGGGGTCCGGAAGTCGAACCGGGTGCCGGCCACCGACGCGACCTCACCGGTCGGGATCGCGGAACCGTCCAGCGGAGTGAAGTGCCCGGCCGCGAGCCGCAGCTCGTGCCCGCCGCCCAGGTTCCAGTACGAGTGGTTCGTCAGCGCCACCACCGTCGGCGCGTCCGTCACCGCCCGGTACGCGATCCGCAGCGCGCCGTCCGCGTCCAGGGTGTACGTGGCGGAGACCTCCAGCCGCCCCGGGAACCCCTCCTCGCCGTCCGGGCTCACCCGCGACAGCCGCACCCCGCCGTCCACCGCCTCCGCGTCCCACACCCGCTTGTCGAACCCGCGCTCCCCGCCGTGCAGGCAGTTCGGACCGCCGTTGCGGGCCAGCCGGTGCACGCGGCCGTCCAGCGTGAACGCCCCGCCCGCGATCCGGTTCGCGTACCGCCCCACCAGCGCCCCGAAGTACGGGCCGGGATCCGCCTCGTACCCGCCGGGCGAGCCGTACCCCAGCACCACGTTCGCCACCGCACCGTCCCGGTCGGGCACCTCCACCGACTGCACGATCCCGCCGTACGTCAGCACCGCCACCCGCGTGCCGCCCCGCTCCAGCACCCAGCGGTGCACGGCCGTGCCGTCGGCCAGCCGCCCGCACACTCCCACGTCAGCCATCCCCGCCACCCTCCGTGACCTTGGCGTACGCGATGTCCGCGAGCCGCTCCTGGCCGTCCAGCCCCGGATGGAACCAGTCCCACGGGCTCAACTGCTCGCCCGTGAACCGGAAGTCGAACACCGCCCCGCCGTCGTACCGGCACAACCGGTCCTTCGCGCACACCTCCCGCAGCGCCTCGTTGTACGCCACCACCCGCCGGTACACCTGCTCACGCCGCTCCGTCGCCGCCGGGCCCAGGTCGTCGGCGTTCCCCAGCATCGACGCGCACACCCCCAGCTTCCACACCTGCTTGCCGATCGCGCTGCCCCGGCCGGTCGACCACAACCGCTTCAGGTCCGGCACGCTCGACACGTACACCTGGCTCTTCGGCGACACCTCGCGCAGCTCCCGCATCGCCTCCGTGAGCGAGGCGCGGAAGTCCGGCACCGGCGTCATCAGGGCGGTGCTGTCACGGCACGCGTCGTTCGCGCCGACCATCACGGTCACCAGCCCGGGCCTCTTCGCCGCCGCCCGCGCCATCTGCGTCGGCAGCTCCGCCGCCCGCGCCCCGGACCGGGCCAGGTTCCAGCTGCGCGCCGGCAGTGCCGCCGGGCCCAGCAGCCGCCGCGCCAGGCTGTTCACCCGGGCGTCGCCGCCGGTCGCCCACGACACCTCCGGGCAGTCGACCAGCACCCCGCACGCGTCGAAACCACGGGTGATCGAGTCACCGACGGCCGCGACCGAGGCGGGGCTCGTGTCCCACTCCGGAGTGGGTTTCGGCGACGGCGAGGGACGCGCCGCCACGCCCGGCCCGCGCTCCGGTTCCGCGTCGCACCCGGCCAGCGCCACGCCCGCCACCAGGGCGGTGGCCGCCGCCCAGGCGGCGAGCGTTCGTATACGGCCCCGTCGGCTCGCGGGCATCCGGTAGCCCTTTCGTCGGCGTCCTGGCGAGTGAAAGCTTGGTGTCAACGTCCCCCGGGCAGACCGTACGTCATCCCAAGCGCCCCGGCGCACGGTAGCTTTTCCCCGTCGAACCGTCAGGCGCCTTCGCCGACCGGCTCCGGTAAATTACATCACGTCACATGCTGTCCCTTTTGCGGAGTTTCACTCCCGATGCTGTTTACTGAGGCCGCTGGGAAAGGCGAACCTCGTCCCACACTGGAGGTCCCGGTGACGACACGTGGAGTCCTGTACGTACACTCCGCACCGCGCGCGCTGTGCCCGCACGTCGAATGGGCGGTGGCGGGAGTGCTCGGTGCGAGGGTCCAGCTCGACTGGATCCGTCAGCCCGCCGCGCCGGGCACCTGGAGAGCCGAGTTCTCCTGGCAGGGCGAACCGGGCACCGCCTCCAAGCTCGCGTCCGCGCTGCGCGGCTGGCAGATGCTCCGCTTCGAGGTCACCGCCGAACCCTGCGCCACCGCCGAGGGCGAGCGCTACAGCGCCACGCCCGAGCTGGGCATCTTCCACGCGGTCACCGGCATGCACGGTGACATCCTGATCCCCGAGGACCGCCTGCGCGCCGCCCTCGTCCGCTCCGCCCAGGGCGAGACCCAGCTGGAGGCGGAGATCGCCAAGCTCCTGGGCAAGCCCTGGGACGACGAGCTCGAACCCTTCCGCTACGCCGGCGAAGGCGCCCCGGTCCGCTGGCTCCACCAGGTCGTCTGACCCCACGCCCCCCGCACACACCAGTGGGCCCACCCCCGTAGGGGCGGGCCCACCGTCATGTCGGGCGTCAGACCGTCCGGAACGCCAGCACCACGTTGTGGCCGCCGAAGCCGAACGAATTGTTGATCGCGGCGATCGTGCCCTCGGGGAGGGGGCGCGGGGTGTCGCGGACGACGTCCGCGTCCACGTCCTCGTCCAGGTCGTCGACGTTGATGGTCGGCGGGGCCGTGCGGTGGTGGAGGGCCAGGACCGTGGCGACGGTCTCGATGCCGCCCGCGCCGCCCAGCAGGTGGCCGGTCATGGACTTGGTGGCCGAGATCGCCACGTGGTCCAGCTCCTCGCCGAGCACCTTGCGCAGCGCCTTCACCTCGGCGACGTCACCCTGCGGGGTGGACGTGGCGTGGGCGTTGAGGTGCACGACCTCGGCCGGCTTCAGGTCGGTGGTGTCCAGCAGGTTCTGCAGGGCGGCGGCGATACCGCGGCCCGTCGGCTCCGGCTGGGCGATGTGGTGGCTGTCGGCCGACAGGCCCTGGCCGAGCGCCTCGCAGTAGACCTTGGCGCCGCGCGCGGCGGCGTGCTCGGCGGACTCCAGGATGACGACGCCCGCGCCCTCGCCGAGGACGAAGCCGTCACGGGCCTTGTCGTACGGGCGGGAGGCCTTCTCGGGCTCGTCGTTGCTCTTGGACATCGCCATCATGTTGGCGAACGCGGCCACCGGCAGCGGGTGGATCGCAGCCTCGGTGCCGCCCGCGACGACCACGTCGGCGCGGCCGGTGCGGATCATCTCGATGGCGTAGCCGATCGCCTCGGCGCCCGACGCGCACGCCGACACCGGGGTGTGGACGCCCGCCCGGGCGTTCACCTCCAGGCCGACGTTGGCGGAGGGGCTGTTGGGCATCAGCATCGGCACGGTGTGCGGGGAGACGCGGCGTACGCCCTTCTCCTTCAGCACGTCGTACTGGTCGAGCAGGGTCGTCACACCACCGATACCGGAGGCGATGACGGCGCCGAGGCGCTCGGGCGCGACGGCCTCGTCCTCGCCCGCCGGGGCGCCGAAGCCCGCGTCCGCCCACGCCTCGCGGGCCGCGATCACGGCGAACTGCGCCGAGCGGTCCAGCTTGCGGGCGAGCGGTCGGGGCAGGACGTCCGCCGGGTCGACGGCCGCCGGGGCCGCGATCCGCACGGGCATGTCGGCGAAGCGGTCGCCCTCGAGGGGCTTGACGCCGGAGCGTCCCGCCAGCAGACCCTCCCAGGTGGCGGCGGAGTCGCCACCCAGCGGTGTGGTTGCGCCGATACCGGTGACGACCACGGTGCGATTGGTCGAGTTCACAGGAATTCTTTCTCCACGTCTATGAGGTATGCGGGGAATGCGGCGCCACCGCCGGGTGGCGATCCGATCAGCCCTGGTGCTTCAGGATGTAGTCGGCAGCGTCGCCGACCGTCTTGAGGTTCTTGACGTCCTCGTCCGGGATCTTGACGTCGAAGCGCTCTTCGGCGGCGACGACGACCTCGACCATGGAGAGCGAGTCGACGTCCAGGTCGTCGGTGAAGGACTTGTCCAGCTGGACGTCCTCGACCGGGATGCCGGCGATCTCGTTGACGATGTCGGCGAGACCGGCGACGATCTCTTCCTGAGTGGCGGCCATGTGGCGCTCCTTCGGTGTGTTTCTCAGAGGTGTTTCTCAGAGGGTTTCGAGGCGGTCGTCCGGGAAACTCCCCGAACGTGCCTAGGGGAGGGTAACGACCGTCGCGGCGTAGACGAGACCCGCCCCGAAGCCGATGACGAGCGCGGTGTCGCCGCTCCTCGCCTGACCGGTCGCCAGAAGCCGCTCCATCGCGAGCGGAATGGAGGCGGCCGAGGTGTTTCCGGTCGTCTCCACGTCACGGGCGACCGTCACGTGCTCGGGCAGCTTCAGAGTCTTCACCATCGAGTCGATGATCCGCATGTTCGCCTGGTGCGGGATGAAGACGTCCAGGTCGGCGGCGGTGATGCCGGCCGCGTCGAGGGCCTGCTGGGCGACCTTCGCCATCTCGAAGACGGCCCAGCGGAACACCGCCTGGCCCTCCTGCGTGATGGCGGGGAACTTGTCGACCGTGCCGTCGCGGTAGTCGGTCCAGGCGACGGTCTGCTTGATGGTCTCGGACTTGTCGCCCTCGGAGCCCCACACGGTGGGGCCGATCGCCGGCTCCTTCGCGGGGCCGACGACGACGGCGCCCGCGCCGTCACCGAACAGGAAGGCCGTCGCGCGGTCCTCCAGGTCGGTCAGGTCGCTGAGCCGCTCGACGCCGATGACGAGGACGTACTCGGCGGAACCTTCCACCACCATGCCCTTGGCGAGGGTCAGGCCGTAGCCGAAGCCGGCGCACCCGGCCGAGATGTCGAACGCGGCCGGCTTGTTCGCGCCGATCTTGTCCGCGATCTCGGTGGCGACGGCGGGCGTCTGCTTGAAGTGCGAGACGGTGGAGACGATCACGCCACCGATCTGCGCGGGCGTGATCCCGGCGTCCGCGATGGCCTTGCCGGCCGCCTCGACCGACATCGCGGTCACGGTCTCCTCGGGGGAGGCCCAGTGGCGGGTGGAGATGCCGGAGCGGGAGCGGATCCACTCGTCGGACGAGTCGATCGTCTCCAGGATCACCTCGTTCGGCACGACCCGGGTGGGGCGGTAGCCGCCGACACCCATGATCCGCGCGTACGGTGCGCCCTGGCTGGGCTTGATCTTCGCCATGCTCTTAACGCTCCTTGTCAGACGGCGGGCGCCGTGTGCTCGGCGATGAGCGCACGGGCCGCGTCGAGGTCGTCCGGCGTCTTGAGCGCGACCGTCTTCACGCCCGGCAGGGCGCGCTTGGCGATACCGGTGAGCGTGCCGCCGGGGCACACCTCGACCAGGGCGGTCACGCCGAGCTGCTGGAACGTTTCCATGCACAGGTCCCAGCGGACCGGGTTGGCGACCTGGCCGACCAGGCGGGCGACGACGTCGGCACCCGTGGCGACGGTCCGGCCGTCCTTGTTCGAGACGTACGTCACGGCGGGGTCGGCGACCGTGAGGCCGTCGGCGGCCTTCTGGAGCGTGTCGACGGCGGGCGCCATGTGGTGCGTGTGGAACGCGCCCGCGACCTTGAGCGCCACCACGCGGCGGACGCCCTCGGGCTTGTCCGCCTCCAGGGCGGCGAGCTGCTCCATGGTGCCGGCGGCGACGATCTGCCCGGCGCCGTTCACGTTCGCCGGGGTCAGGCCCAGCTTCTCCAGGTGCGGGACGGTGATGTCGGGCTCGCCGCCCAGCAGCGCCGACATGCCGGTCTTCGTGACGGCGGCGGCCTCGGCCATCGCCAGACCGCGGGTGCGGACGAAGCCGAGCGCGGCCGTGTCGTCGAGGACGCCGGCGAACGCGGCGGCCGTGATCTCGCCGACACTGTGGCCGGCGACGGCGCCGGGGGCCACGTCGCCGAGCGCGGCGGCGGACAGCAGTCCGGCCGCGACCAGCAGGGGCTGGGCCACCGCCGTGTCGCGGATCGCGTCCGCGTCGGCCTCGGTGCCGTAGTGGACGAGGTCGAGCCCGATGGCCTCGGACCACGCGGCGACGCGGTCGGCGGCGCCGGGGAGGTCGAGCCAGGGAGTCAGGAAGCCGGGCGTCTGAGCGCCTTGGCCGGGAGCGACGAGTACGAGCACCCTCACACTCTCTCTTGTGGACGGCCCCCGCCGCCCGTGGGGACAGGGACGAAGAACCGTCAGGGGAATTGTGGACGTCTCACAAAAGTCTAGGACTGCGGATCTCCGTCGACCAGACGCCCCAGGATCAGCGCGATGCGCAGCGTGAACGCGGAGCGGACATCGGACGGTGACCACCCGGTGACATCGGTCACACGTCGCAGCCGGTAGCGCACGGTGTTGGGATGCACAAAAAGCATCCGCGCCGCGCCCTCCAGACTGCTCGCCTGTTCCAGATATACGCTCAAGGTTTCCAGGAGCGCCGAGCCCGCCTCTTCCAGCGGTCTGTAGATCTCCTCCACCAGCTGCTCGCGCGCCGACGGGTCGCCGGCGATCGCGCGCTCCGGCAGCAGGTCGTCCGCCAGCACCGGCCGTGGCGCGTCCTGCCAGGCCGAGCACGCCTTCAGGCCCGCCGCCGCGGCCTGCGCGGACCGGGTGGCCGCCAGCAGGTCCGGCACGATCGGCCCGGCGACCACCGGCCCGGCGGCGTACGGGCCGATCAGCGCCTTGGCGACGTGGAGCGGGTTGTCGCTGCCGCCCGCGATGACGACCAGCCGGTTGCCGAGCACCCCGGTCAGGACCTGGAGCTTGGCGTGCCGGGCCGCCCGCCGGATCGCCTCCACGGTCAGCTCGCTGTCGCCGTCCGGGGCGGTGCCCAGGATCACGCAGACGTGCTCCGGGGAGTTCCAGCCGAGGGCCGCCGCCCGCGAGACGGCGCCCTCGTCGGCCTCGCCGGACAGCACCGCGTTGACGACGAGGGACTCCAGCCGCGCGTCCCAGGCGCCGCGCGCCTCGGCGGCCTGGGCGTACACCTGGGCCGTGGCGAAGGCGATCTCCCGGGCGTACACCAGCAGCGCCTCGCGCAGCACCGACTCGTCGCCCGGGGCGGCGACCTCCTCGATTGCCGACTCCATGACCTCGATCGTGGTGCGGACCATCTCCACGGTCTGGCGCAGGGTGATCGCCCGGGTCAGCTCGCGCGGGGCGGTGCCGAACACGTCCGTCGAGATCGCCTGCGGGGTCTCGGGGTGCCGGAACCACTCGGTGAACGCGGCGATGCCGGCCTGGGCGACCAGGCCGATCCACGACCGGTTCTCCGGAGGCATGGCCCGGTACCAGGGCAGCGTCTCGTCCATGCGGGCAATGGCGCTCGCCGCGAGCCGTCCGGAGGACTGCTCCAGGCGCTTCAGGGTGGCGGCATGGCGGTGGGCGTCGTTCGCTGCGGGTTCAGGCACGGGACAAGACTGCCTTATCCGGGCGGCACGGTGCGGCGCCGGGTCTACGGTGGTCCCGTGAGCTCATGGCATCCAGACGACCCGGCCGCCGCCGCGCGGCCCGGCCCCGTCGCACCGGTGTGGTCCGTGCGGCGGGCGGGCGAGCGCTACGCCGGTGGCGCCGCGACCGACGGCATAGAGACCCTGCACGCCTTCTCCTTCGGGCGCCACTACGACCCCGACAACCTCCGGTTCGGCGCGGTCCTGGCGTGCAACGAGGAGCGGCTCGCCCCCGGCTCCGGGTTCGACGAGCACCCGCACAGCCACACCGAGATCGTCACCTGGGTCGTCGAGGGCGAGCTGACCCACCGCGACTCGGCCGGGCACACCTCGCGCATCGGCCCCGGCGACGTACAGCACCTGAGCGCGGCGGCCGGGGTGCGGCACGAGGAGCGCAACGACGGCGAAGCCCCGCTGGTCTTCGTGCAGATGTGGCTGGCCCCCGGGCAGCCCGGCGGCGCCCCGGCGTACGAGGTGGTGCGGGGCATCGCCGACGCGACCCCGTACGCCGTGCCGGCCGCGGGCGCGATGCTTCACGTACGCCGGCCGGAGGCGCCCGGGGAGCGGATCGCCGTCCCGGACGCGGCCTTCGTGTACGTCCACGTCGTCCGCGGCGGGCTGCGGCTCGCCGACGACGAAGTGGGCCCCGGCGACGCGGTGCGGATCACCGGTGCCCAGGGGCTGGAGCTGGTGTCGCTCGGGCCGGCCGAGGTGCTGCTGTGGGAGATGAGCGGCTGAAGCCGGTCGCCGTGGACCGCCGTTGAGCGATCATGGCCTCTTCTTGTTCATGCTTGTCACTCTTGTTCACGACCAGGGCGTGGGGACGCCCGGACCCGGGGGAGGATCCTTGCGCGACCACACCGGCCACGAGCCGCACCGCACCCCTCCGGCGCGTCCGGCCCGCCGGTGACCACCACGTCCGCGGCCCCCGAGGCCGCGCCCGCACCGGCCGCCGCCGCCGTGTCCGTCGCGCGCAGCGGCGCCGTCATGGCCGCCGGCTCCCTGCTCTCCCGCGCCACCGGGTTCGTCCGCTCCGCCGTCGTCGCCGCCGCGCTCGGCACCGGCCTCGTCGCCGACGGCTACACGGTCGGCAACTCCGTGCCCAACATCGTCTACATGCTGCTCCTCGGCGGCGCCCTCAACGCCGTCTTCGTGCCCGAACTGGTCAAGGCCGCCAAGGAGCACGCCGACGGCGGCAAGGCCTACACCGACCGCCTCCTGACGGCCTGTCTGGCCGGACTGCTCCTGCTCACCGCCGGTGCGGTGCTGGCGGCGCCCGCCATCATCGACGCGTACACCGACTACACCGGTGCCCAGGCCACCATGACAGTGGCCTTCGCCCGCTACTGCCTGCCGCAGATCTTCTTCCTCGGGGTGTTCACCCTGCTCGGGCAGGTCCTCAACGCGCGCGGCCGGTTCGGCGCGATGATGTGGACGCCGATCCTCAACAACGTCGTCGTCATCGCCGTGTTCGCGCTGTACCTCGTCGCCGGCGACGGCGGCTCGCTCACCGCCCGGGAGACCGCGCTGCTCGGCTGGGGCACCACCGCCGGGATCGCCGTCCAGGCGCTCGCCCTGCTGCCCTCCCTGCGCGGCGCCCGCTTCCGCTTCCGGCCCCGCTTCGACTGGCGCGGCAGCGGGCTCACCTCACCGCTGCGCGCGGCCGGCTGGCTGGTGCTGCTCGTGCTGACCAACCAGGGCGCCTACTGGGTCACCACCCGGCTCGCCACGGCGGCGGGCCTGCGGGCGCACGGCCAGGGCGTCGACGGGGGCGCCGGATTCACCGCGTACACCAACGCCTACCTGCTGTGGATGGTCCCGCACGGCATCGTCACCGTCTCGCTGGTCACCGCGCTGATGCCGCGGATGAGCGCCGCCGCGGCCGACGGCGACACCGCCCGGGTGCGCCGGGACGTCTCCCACGGGCTGCGCGCCAGCGCCGCGGCCGTCGTGCCCGCCGCCTGCGCGCTCCTCGCGCTCGCCGGGCCGCTGATGGCCGCCGCCTACCAGTACGGCAGGACCGACGCCGGCGACATCGCGCGCATGGCGGCGGTCCTGATGGCGTTCGCGCCCGGACTGGTCGCCTTCTCCGGGCAGTACGTGCTGACGCGCGGGTTCTACGCGCTGCGCGACACACGGACGCCGTTCCTGCTGAACCTGCTGGTCGCCGCGGTCAACGCGGGCCTGTCGGTGGCGGCGTACCAGCTGCTGCCCGCGCGGTGGGCGGTGACCGGCATGGCGGCGGCCTACTCGGTGGCGCTGTGGGCCGGCTGGGCCGTCACCGCGTACGTCCTGCGGCGACGGCTGGCCGCGCCGGGCGGGCACGGCGGCGACGGCACCCCCGCCGCCCTGGCCCGGCTGCTGGTGGCGGCCGTCCCGGCGGCGGGGCTCGGCCACCTGACGGCACGGTGGGCGGACGGGGGCGGACCGTTCCTGGCGGCGGGCGCCGGCGCGGTGGTGATCGCCGCGGTGTTCGCCCTCCTCGCGCGCCCGCTGCGGCTCACGGAGGTGCGGGCGCTGCTGCGCCGGGCGGTGCGCCGACGAGGGGCGCACCGCCAGGGCGGCGGGCGGGACGATCTCAGTGGTCGGAGTAGCTGAAGTCCCCGACGGTCCAGGCGCTCACGTCCTTGATCGCGATCCGGTACATCCCGCCGGTCTCCGGGATGCCGACCGTGCCCTGGAGGATGCGGGCGACGTGGAAGTGCAGGTGCGTGGGCGCGGCCGCCCTCGGGGAGGCGGCCGCCCCGGGCGGCGCGAACATACCGGCGAAGGGGCCGAGCCGGTCGGAGTCGCGCAGCACCTCGGCCACCCGCTGCCGCCACACCGCTTCGGGCGCCAGTCGGCCCGTGATGACGGCACCGTGGACCACGACCGTCAGGGACATCTGCGTGGTGTGCTCCGACTCCACCGTGGCGGCGAGGTCGACGAGCAGTTCATCAGGCTTCGACATGGGCGTTGATTCTAGAACCCGCGCCGCCCGGCCGTGCGGGCACCGTGTCACCGCCCAGGAGCGCCACCGCCGTCTGGAGCGCGGTGGGGGCGGCGGTGGGGGCGGTGACGGGGGACTGACAGGTGAAGCCGAGCCGGGTCAGCGCCCTGGTCACCTCACCGGCGGTGAAGTCACGGCGGTCCTGCCTGGTGATCACTTCCCCGACCTGCTTGACCGGGTAGGTGCGGCGCCCGATCGTCACGGACGGACCGGCGACGAGTTCGGGCGTGATGCCCTTCATCGCCTGTTGGACGTCGTGCTGGGTCAGCTCGAAGGGGAAGCGGGCGATGACGCAGCGCATGGGGCCTCGGAGGTGAGAAGGAGGTGATCAGGGCAGGAGGGCCAGGACGCCCAGGGTGTAACCGTGCTCGTCGACCACGGGGGACACCTCCAGCGTCCGCGTCCGCATGGCCGCCTCCGCGTCGTTCAGGTGCGCCGCGGAACTGGTGAACGGCCCCCGGTCGAGGGGGATGTCCCGCAGCCGGGTGGGGTCGCTGTACCAGGAACCGCCCCGGTGGGCGGCGAGCTGCGCCCGGGTGACCAGGCCGCCGCAGCGGCCGTGCTCATCCTGGAGGACCAGGTGCTCGACGCGGGCGCTGATGAGCACGGACATGGCCACGTCGACCGTCATGTGGTCGTCGACCTGGGGCCCGGGCGCGTGCATGGCGTCCCGGGCGGTCAGGCCCGTACCGCTCGCTGCCCGTACGCGTGTCTGAACCGGTGTCAAGGGCTTCTCCTCTTCGGTCGGGCGTGCGGGACGTGCACCACGGGCCCGTGGGCTACGCGGCGGAGCCGCCGCCCCACCGGGCGGGCCGGCGGCGTCGCCCGCGTGCGGGCGTGCCGGAGGCCTTGGCCCGCTCGGAGGGCGGGGCGGTGATGGTGACGGGGACGCCCGAGGGCGTCCGCGCGCCGGTGATGCGGCTCAGTTCGGCCTCGCCGGAGCGGACGCGGGTCACCCGGGCCGTGATGCCGGCGTCGGCCATCAGGCGCTCCATGCCGCGCCGCTGGCCCGGCAGCACCAGGGTGACGACGGTGCCGGACTCGCCCGCGCGGGCCGTACGGCCACCGCGGTGCAGGTAGTCCTTGTGGTCGCCGGGCGGGTCGACGTTGACGACGAGGTCGAGGTCGTCGACGTGGATGCCGCGGGCGGCGACGTTGGTGGCCACCAGGACCGTGACGTGGCCGCTGCGGAACCGGTCGAGGGTACGGGTGCGCTGCGGCTGGGTCTTGCCGCCGTGCAGGGCGGACGCGCGGACGCCGACGGCCAGGAGGTCCTTGGTCAGCCGGTCCACCGCGTGCTTGGTGTCCAGGAACATGATCACCCGCCCGTCGCGGGCGGCGATCTCCGTGGTGGCGGCGTGCTTGTCGGCGCCGTGCACGTGCAGCACATGGTGCTCCATCGTGGTGACCGCCCCCGCCGAGGGGTCCACGGAGTGCACGACCGGGTCGGTGAGGTAGCGGCGCACCAGGAGGTCGACGTTCCGGTCCAGGGTGGCCGAGAAGAGCATGCGCTGCCCGTCGGGCCGCACCTGGTCGAGCAGGTGGGTCACCTGGGGCATGAAGCCCATGTCGGTCATCTGGTCGGCCTCGTCCAGGACGGTGATCGCGACCCGGTCCAGCAGGCAGGCGCCCCGGTCGACCAGGTCCTTGAGCCGCCCGGGCGTCGCGACGACGACCTCGCTGCCGCCGCGCAGCGCGCCCGCCTGGCGGCCGATCGGCATACCGCCGACCACCGTGGTCAGCCGCAGGCGCAGCGACCGGGCGTAGGGGGTGAGCGCGTCGGTGACCTGCTGGGCCAGCTCCCTGGTGGGGACGAGCACGAGGGCCAGCGGCTGCCGGGGCTCGGCGCGCTTCCCGGCGGTACGGGCCAGCAGGGCGAGGCCGAACGCCAGCGTCTTGCCGGAGCCCGTGCGGCCGCGGCCCAGGACGTCGCGGCCCGCCAGCGAGTTCGGCAGCGTCGCCGCCTGGATCGGGAACGGAACGGTCACGCCCGCGGAGCGCAGCTCGGCGAGCAGGTGCTCCGGCAGGCCGAGGGCGTCGAACGTCTCGACGGACGGCAACGACGGGGTGGTGCTGACAGGCAGGGCGAACTCCCCGCGGGGCGCGGTGGAGCGGCGTCCGTGGCCGCCGCCCGGGCGTCCGGCCGGGCCCGGCCGGACCGCGCCCTGCGGGCGGCCCCGGCCGCCACGGCCGGAGCCTGCGGAGCCCGCGGAGGCCGTCCGGGAGCGGTAGGAGCCGGAGCTGTCGTTCGTGCGAGCTGTGCGGTTCGTGTTCATGCGGAACCTTCCTCGATGCGGCTCGTATCGAGGAATTCCTGTCGGCGGCCGCTGGCCGCACGGGGATTCGCAAGAACGGACCGGAAAAAGACGAAACGCTTACCGGCGCCCGACGGGCGCGGGCCGGTTCGTCTTGAATGGCGCCGGACGGTGAGCCGCGAAGGGCGGCGTTCGATTCCGGGCGCGGGCTCCGTCGTACCCGACGGAGCGGAGAAAAAACGAACCGGGGCCCACACCCATGGGTGTGGGCCCCGGTCCTCGCTTGCGCGGTGGCGTCAGCGTCAGGCGGGAACGATGTTCTCGGCCTGCGGGCCCTTCTGGCCCTGCGTGACGTCGAAGTTCACCTTCTGGCCTTCCTGAAGCTCGCGGAAGCCGGAGGAGGCGATGTTCGAGTAGTGCGCGAACACGTCAGCGCCGCCACCGTCCTGCTCGATGAAGCCGAAGCCCTTTTCCGCGTTGAACCACTTCACGGTGCCAGATGCCATATTGAATCTCCCTTTGGGGCAGTGCCCGGACGTCGCACCTTGCGGGTCCGGAGTCGCTGGGATGTTTTCCCCTCCGGAAAAGCACCGGATGAACTGAAAAGTTTCTGGGAACCACAACTGCAACTGACAACACCGTAGCACGGGTGGCGTCGGGGGGTGCGCTACGTTTTTTCGTCAGGTTTCCGTCAGGAGTTATTCAAGAATTTCTGCGGCGGCGGCGGGAGATATGCGCTTCCGCCGGTCGGACGCGGGGATTTCTCTCAGGGGCGTTCGTCCGAGGCGGAGCTCCCGGCCGGGTGGCGCGTCTCCTCACCGAGCCGCATCTCCTCGTTGAGGCGCAGGGCCTCCTCCAGCTGGTCCTCGAGGACGATGATGCGGCAGGCGGCCTCGACCGGCGTGCCCTGGTCGACCAGCTCGCGCGCCCGCCCGGCGAGGCGCAGCTGGTAGCGGGAGTAGCGGCGGTGGCCGCCCTCCGAGCGCAGCGGGGTGATGAGCCGGGCCTCGCCGAGGGCGCGGAGGAAAGCGGGGGTGGTGCCCAGCAGGGCGGCGGCCCGTCCCATGGTGTAGGCGGGGTAGTCGTCGTCGTCGAGACTGTCGACGACGGAGGGCTTCTCAGGGGGCATAGCACCTTCTTCTCGGGGACGCGTCGAGGGGCCCGGGTGTGCTCCACACCCGGGCCCCGAGGGGTTCCAACACCATCTACCGGTCCGCTCGCGGGACCGGCTCTCTGTATTCCGCAACGACGCCCGGGAGGGCGGGGATGCGGGATCGTGAATACGTGACCGTGGACCACCTGCCGTTCGGGGTCTGCGGTGCCCGGGCGACGTGCGTGCCCGGGTGATCCTGACGGTGCCGTCTCCTTGTCTCTCCAGGGCGGGCCCTCCGTACCTGCGAGGGGCCCATGACCAACGTGTACGGCGGAAAGCCTACCGTCCGCGCAGGTGGAAATCTACCTTCGGCGGTGGAGATTTTCTGGTGTCGTCGAGAGGGGTGTGCGTGGGCCGTCAGCGCGCCGACAGCTCCGCCAGGACCGCGTCCGTGAACGGCGGCCACGCCTCGATCGCCCACGGCCCGAAGGCCCGGTCGGCCAGGGCGACGCACGCGGCACCCGCGTCCGGGTCGACCCACAGGAACGTGCCCGACTGGCCGAAGTGCCCGAACGTCCGCGGCGAGGAGGAACCGCCCGTCCAGTGCGGCGACTTGCCGTCCCGGATCTCGAAGCCGAGCCCCCAGTCGTTGGGCCGCTGGTGCCCGTACCCCGGCAGGATGCCGGTCAGCCCCGGGTGGACGACCGACATGGCCTCCAGCACGGTGCGCGGGTCCAGCAGCCGCGGGGCCTGCACCTCGGCGGCGAACCGCACCAGGTCGTCCACCGTCGACACGCCGTCCTTCGCGGGCGAACCGTCCAGCGTCGTGTCCTTCATGCCCAGCGGCTCCAGTACCGCCTGGCGCAGGTACTCGGCGAACGGGATGTCCGTGGCCTTGGCGACGTGGTCGCCCAGCACCTCGAACCCGGCGTTGGAGTAGATCCGCCGCGTGCCCGGCTCCGCCATCACCCGGTGCTCGTCGAACGCCAGCCCCGAGGTGTGGGCGAGCAGGTGCCGCACGGTGGACCCCTCGGGCCCGGCCGGCTCGTCGAGCTCGACCGCCCCCTCCTCGTACGCCACCAGCACCGCGTACGCGGCGAGCGGCTTGGTCACCGACGCCAGCGGGAACGGCCGGGCCGTGGGGCCGTGCGCCCCCGCCACGGTGCCGTCCGCTCGCACCACGGCCGCCGCGGCCGTCCCGACCGGCCAGTTCTCGATCATCGCCACGCTTCGCATGCGTCCGAGCGTATCTCCCGCGTTCGCGCTTGCCTGGAGTGCACTCCAAGGTTCTAGCGTGGGGGTCATGACGGTGATCGAGAGCATTCCCGTACGGACCGGGCGCCCCGACGCCTGCGGCTCCCCGCCACCCCCGCACCCGCGCCCCGACGGCCAGGACCGCTACACGATCAGCGAGGTGTCGGCCTGGACCGGGCTCACCGCGCACACCCTGCGCTGGTACGAGCGGATCGGGCTGATGCCGCACGTCGACCGGTCCCACACCGGCCAGCGCCGCTTCACCAACAAGGACCTGGACTGGCTCGCGTTCGTCGGCAAGCTCCGGCTGACCGGGATGCCGGTGGCCGACATGGTGCGCTACGCCGAGCTGGTGCGCCGGGGCGAGGACACCTTCGAGGAGCGGCAGGAGCTGCTGGAGCGGACACGGCGGGACGTGCGGTCCCGGATCGCGGAGCTCCAGGACACGCTCGACGTACTTGACTACAAGATCGACTATTACGCGGGTGCCCGACGGGCCCCGGAGAGGACCACATGAGCACCGAGAAGATCGCGACCGTACGCCTCGGCACCGACGGCCCCCTCGTCGGCGTCCAGGGCTTCGGCGCCATGGGCATCAGCGAGTTCTACGGCGACACCGACGAGGCCGCCGCCCGCGACACCCTGGAGGCCGCCCTCGAGGCGGGCGTCACCCTGATCGACACCGCCGACATCTACGGCCGGGGCGCCAACGAGGAGTTCCTCGCCCCGTTCGTCGCCAAGCACCGCGACGAGATCACCCTGGCGACGAAGTTCGCCGTCGAGCGCACCGACGACCCGCACCACCGGGGCATCCGCAACGACCCCGCGTACATCAGGGCCGCCGTCGAGGGCAGCCTGCGCCGCCTGGGCGTCGACGTCATCGACCTCTACTACATGCACCGCCGCGACCCCGCCGTGCCGCTCGCCGAGTCCGTCGGCGCGATGGCCGAACTGGTGGAGCGCGGCCTGGTCAAGCAGCTCGGCCTGAGCGAGGTGACCGGCGCCGAACTGCGCGAGGCGCACGCCGTGCACCCCATCGCGGCCCTCCAGTCGGAGTGGTCCCTGTTCTCCCGCGACGTCGAGCGCAGCGCGGTCGGCGCGGCGGCCGAGCTGGGCGTGACGTTCGTGCCGTACTCGCCGCTCGGACGCGGCTTCCTCACCGGGGCGTTCGCCGACGCCACGACGGACCTGTCGGGCGGCGACTTCCGCCAGTTCCAGCCCCGCTTCACGGGCGACAACGCCCGCCGCAACGCCGCGCTGCTGGAGCCCGTCCGCGAGGTCGCCGAGGCGCACGGCGCGACCCCCGCGCAGATCGCCCTCGCCTGGGTGCAGCAGCGGGCGGACGTCCACGGCCTGACCGTCGTCCCCATCCCCGGCACCCGCAAGCGCGCCCGGCTGCTGGAGAACGCCGCCGCCACCCGCATCCCCCTGAGCGAGCGGGAGCTGGCCGCGCTGGAGCCGATCGCCGCCCAGGTCGCGGGCGACCGCTACCCGGACATGTCGTCCACGTCGGCCGCCCGCGAGGCCTGACGCGTCGGCCGAGCGCGTACACCGCGAGGTCGAACGGACGATTCAGCCGGACGCGTCGGCCGAGCGCGTCAGCCGAGCGCGTACACCGCGAAGCCCGCCGCCAGCAGCCCCGCTGCCGAGCGGTGGGCGGCGGTGGCGTGCGTCCACGGCGTCTCGAACCCCCGCGCGTACCGGCCGATCAGCAGCAACAGCCCCGCGAACAGCGGCAGCCATGCCAGCCGCGCCACGATCCAGCCCAGGGTGTCCGGAGCGGTCGTCAGCCCCGCGACCGGGCCGAGGAACGACGCCGGGACCGCCGCGGCCAGCATCGCCGTCTGGTGCCAGCACAGGATCGTCATCGCCGACAGGTTGATGACGACGACCGGCGCCCACAGCGCGGGGCGCCGCAGCAGCCGGCCCAGCCGGTCGCGCAGCAGGATCGCGGCCCCGCTCTGCGCCGCGGCGAGGGCGAGGACCAGCAGCGACGGCGGGTGGGAGTTGGTGCGGGTCTCCCCGGGGACGCCGACCATCGAGGCGGGGTAGTGGAAGGCGAGCAGCAGCGCGGCGAACAGGGCCGCGCCACCGAGCAGCAGGGCCCACGCCTGCCGCCGGCCGATCCGTCGCAGCCCCCAGGACACGCCCAGTTGGTAGGCGAACAGCCAGCCCGGGAGGATGTTCAGGACGCTCAGCCAGGACGGTACGGCCTCCGCGAACGGGCCGTAGCGGAGGAAGTCGACCACGGCGACGGACCCCAGCAGCGGGGCGGCCGCCCAGGCGCCGAGCCGCCCGGCGGCCCGCACGCAGTACGGGGTGAGGGCGGTGACCACCAGGTACACCCCGACGAACCACAACGGCTGCACCACGAGCGTCGCCCCGGTGCGCAGGGTGTCGCCCGGGACGCCCAGCGCGTACAGCACCGGGACCAGGACGGCCCAGACGGCGGTGACACCGAGGACGGGGCGGCCGAGCCGGGCGAGCCGGGTCCCGAGCCACGCGCGCGTGGAGCCGGTGTGCCGGGTGTACGACAGGACGGACGCGTAGCCGCCGACCAGGAAGAAGATCCCCAGCATCTGGAGCACCCAGCTGACCGGCGCGAAGAACCCGAACGTGCTGAGCGGGCTGGCGTTGTGGATCGCCCCGTCGCCGTCGAGGGTGAAACCGCCGAGGAGCCAGTGGCCGGTGGGGACCGCGAGCAGCGCCAGCGCGCGCAGCCCGTCGACGGCACGGTCACGGTGGGCGGGCGTGCGCGCCTCGATGCGTGCGGTCAGTGTCATCGGACGTCTCCCTGGGCGATGGCGGCGAAGGCGCGGAGGGACTCGGTGCCGGGGGCGAAGTAGCCGGTGTGGCCGTGGGCGTCGGCGGCGGGCACCGGGCGGGCGCCGAACTCGGGGGCGGCCGGGTCGGTGCCGTGGCCGAGGCCCAGGAACTGGACGTTCGGCACGTCGGAGATCCAGTCGGACGGGTCCTTGGCGGCCCACACGCGGGCGCCGGTGCGCAGTTCGGCGACGTTTCCGGCCCGTACGCCGGGTGAGCCGAGGACCACCAGGTCCCGGGCGTTCAGCCGCGGAGCTGCCAGGCCGCAGACGACGGAGCCGTAGCTGTGGCAGAAGACGGCCGGCGTGGGAACACCGAGTGCGGCGAGCCCGTCGGCGAACCGGACCAGCCGCGGGGCGCCGGCCTCGGCGAGCCCGCCCGTGGCGGCGTCCAGGCCCACCCCGACGGGCGTGGTGTATCCCGCCCACGCGATCACGGCGGTGCCGCGGGTGGCCGCCCGCAGCCGCTTCGCCATTCCGGCGGGCGTGCCGTCCGGGTCGGTGGGCCGGTCGTACGTCCCGGCGTCGATGTCCGACCCGGGTACGACGACGGCGACCCGGCGGCTGCGGGCGAGGTCCCCGTAGACCTCGGCGACCTGGCCGCGGCCGCGCGGATCGAACGCGAGGATCTGCCGGCCCCGCCCCGCGAGGTGCGCGAACCGGGCGTCATGGCGCAGGGCGGTCTCGTTCGCCTCGTAACGGAGGGCGAGCGGGGCGCCGTCGAGGTTGCCGACGACGGCAGGGTGCCGGTGCGCGAGTGCCCGCTGCTGGGTGGGCGTCAGGGTGCGGAAGAAGGCGGCGACCTGGCGGGGCGTGGCGCTCGCCGGGTCCGGGAGGGCCCGCCCGAGCGAGGTGTCGCCCACCCAGGCCGCGCTGCCCGGCGGTGGGCCCGTCACGGGCACCTGCCCGCTCCCGGCCGCCCACCCGGCGGTCCCCGCGACGACGGCGACCGTGACCACGAGCGCCGTCAGCGCCCGCCGGACGCGCCGGGCGGGGCGGGTGGGGCGAATGGTGCGGGCGGTGGTGGCCGTGCCGGGGCCGGGGGCCCGGCCCTCCGGCGCGGTGACCGGCGAGACCGGCACCCCCTCCCGCGTGCCGGTGTCCGGGCGGTTCCTCCAGCGGCGCATGACGCCCCCCTCTTCTTCCCTCGTCCTGTGCGGCGAGAGGAAGGTAGGAGGGCGTCGTCCGACGGGGCGTCACCCCGCGGAGCCAACCACGAGGTGATACCCCGGTAGGGGGTGGAGGAGAGCGGGCTACGCGTCGCCCGGCGTGACCAGGCCGGACTCGTACGCGAAGATCACCGCCTGCGCGCGGTCGCGGAGGTCCAGCTTCGACAGCACCCGGCCGATGTGGGTCTTCACCGTCTGCTCGGCCAGGACCAGGTGGCCGGCGATCTCCTGGTTCGACAGGCCCCGGGCGATCAGCTCCAGGACCTCCGTCTCACGGGGCGTCAGACCGTTCAGGCGCACCGAGCGGTCGCGGCGCGGCGCCGGGCGGGAGGCGGCGAAGTCGGCGATCAGACGGCGCGTCACCGACGGCGCCAGCAGCGCCTCGCCCGCCGCCACCACCCGTACCGCGCCGATGAGGTCCGCCGGCGGGGCGTCCTTCAGCAGGAAGCCGGACGCCCCGGCGCGCAGCGCCTCGTACACGTAGTCGTCCACGTCGAACGTGGTGAGCATCAGCACCTTCGGCCGGTGCACCACCCCCGGGGGCGGCGACAGGATCTCCCGCGCCGCCGCCAGGCCGTCCATCTCCGGCATCCGCACGTCCATCAGGACCACGTCGGGGTGCGTGGACCGGGCCACCGACACCCCCGCCCGCCCGTCCGGCGCCTCGCCCACCACGTCGATGTCCGCCTGCGCGGACAGCAGGGCCGCGAACCCCGCGCGCACCATGGCCTGGTCGTCGACGATGATCACGCGGATGGTCACGCGGGTTCCTCCGTTTCGAGGGCGGTGGCGAGGGGCAGACCCGCCGCGACCCGGAAGCCGCCGTCCGGCAGCGGCCCGGTGTCGAGCGTTCCGCCGGTCAACCGTACGCGCTCCCGCATCCCGACCAGCCCGTGCCCCGTACCGGACGACTCCAGCGGTGAACCGGGCTTGGTCGACGGCCCGTTGACGACGAGCACCGTCAGCCGTTCACCGTCCGAGGACACCGACACCCGCGTCCGCGCGCCCGGCGCGTGCCGCACCACGTTCGCGAGCGCCTCCTGCACGATCCGGTACGCCGACAGGTCGACCGCCTGCGGTACGGGGCCGAGCGCGGCGGGCAGCGACAGCTCGGCCGGCACCCCCGCCCGTACCGTCGCCTCCACCAGCTGCTGCAACCGGTCCAGGCCGGGCTGCGGTGCCCGTTCACCCTCCGCGCCCTCGCTGCGCAGCACCGCCAGCAGCCGCCGCATCTCGGCCAGGGACTCCCGAGCCGACGCGGCGATCGTCGAGAACTCCTCGCGCGCCACCTCCGGCAGCCCCTCGATCCGGTACGGCGCCGAATCCGCCTGCACCGTGATCACCGACATGTGGTGGGCCACCACGTCGTGCAACTCGCGCGCGATCCGCGCCCGTTCCTCCAGCAGCGTGCGCCGGGCGCGCTCGGCCTCGCTGATCGTCTCCTGCTCCACCAGGCGCCGCTGCGCGTCGCCCCGCTCCCGGAGGCTCGCCGTGAGCAGCAGCACGGCCCCGCTGAGGACGAACAGCAACAGGTGGATGCCGTCGCTGTGTCTCTGCGACACCAGCTCGAACACGAACCCGGCCGCGCCGGTCGCCAGCCACACGCCCAGCAGCGTCCGGCGCGGCTCGCGCAGCCCCAGGGCCACCATCAGCGCCAGGTAGCCGACCACGACCATCGGTGTCCACGGCCACGACCGCCCGGCCACGCCGTCGGCCCCGAGCAGGACCAGCGCGCCCAGCACGTCGGCGGACATGATGATCCACCACGCCTGGAGCGGCCGGGTCACGGCGAGCAGCAGCGGCGCGGTCTGGGCGGTCGCGAGGGCCCCGGCGATCGCGCCGTTCACCCGGTAGTCGTTGACGAGTACGGCCACGGTGACCGGCAGCAGCGAGGCGACGAACGCGAAGGCGACGACGTACGGCAGCGGCCGCAGCCAGGGCGAAGCCGCCTGCCCGAGCAACGGCGCCCCGCTCCCGGTCGGCGTGGTGAGGGCGAGCCCCAGCGCGCGCGCCGATTCGCGGAGCCGGGACAGCGGGGGAGTGGTAGCCATGATCCCGCCAGCCTAGGCACCGCCCGGCCGCCCCGCGTCATACCCGGGTGCCGGCCCCGAACCCGTACCGGGGTACGACGACCGTCCCCTGGCACCCCGGCCGCACTGCCACCCCGGGCACCCTGGCCGCACCAGGCGTCCCGCGCCTTCCGGCCGCTCCGGAGGCGGAGGCCCCGGCGCTACGGCTCCGCGAGCCGCCGTTACAGCTCCGCGAGCAGCTGGGCCTTCTTCGCGGCGAACTCCTCGTCCGTCACCAGGCCCGCCTGGTACAGCTCGCCCAGGTGCCGTATCCGCTCCGCGATCACCGCCGGGTCGCGTCCCGCCGTCACCGCGGCGTGCACCGGCACCGGCGCCGCGCCCGCGTCCCGTACCGCCGCCAGGACCGCCGCGGCGAACGGCAGCGACTCGTGCACCGGCCCGTAGCCGAGCCCGAAGACGACCGCCGCCGGGTCCTGGTCCGCCTGCGCGGGCTGGACGTCGCCCGCGTGGCCGCGCCGCCGCAGCCGCAGGTAGCCGTCGAAGACGTCGGGCGAGCGCCACTCGACACCGGTCAGATCCCGCACGGAGAAGGTCTGGTCGCCGGCCTTCCACTTGGCGGAGGACGCGCCCGTCCAGAACCAGCGGAACGTCACCTGGCCGTCGTCGAACGTCGCCTTGCCGTCGTACGCCTTGAACTGGAGCGGGCCCTCGGGGGCGGCCACCAGGTACCGGTCGGCCGGTTCCGCCGCGTCCGTGCCGAGCCGCGCCCGCAGCTCGTCGGCGTAGTACTCGGCGAGGGTCTCCCGCTCGGCGGGCAGGACCAGCCGGTAGGGGTCGCAGGCGTCCTTGAGCTGGCCCGCGGCCGCTTCCATCAGCGGATCGGCGCCCGCTCGCGGCACCGCGTGCAGCACGACGGTGCCGCGTCTGCCCGGGGAGAGGGTCACCGACGCCAGCGCTTCGTGCGGGATGCGTCGCTCACGCAGAGCCTGGTAGAGCTTCGGTGCGCGGATCCCCCGTTCGAAGCGGATGAGCACGGCGTCGGGTTCGAACTCCCAGGTGGCATGAATTCCGGCCAGCACATCACCCATGCGCCTCATCGTATGCGGCGTGCGCCCGCGCGTCGCCCCCGGAGACTTGTGAGCTTCGGCCACGCTTCGCGCCCCTCTACGCGCGTCAGATCGCGCTCGCACCGGAGATTCCGCTGCGACAGGCGTCCTGACCGGCCGCGCAGCGCACGGTGCGATACGAGCCGACACCTATCTCGGCGAAGTTGTGCAGGCTCTCGGTGCCGGGCTCGAAGTACCCGGCGTGCCCGACCGCGCCCGCCGCCGACAGTACCCGTGCCCCGAACTCCGGGGCCACCGGATCGGCGCCGTGGCCCAGCCCGCCGACCGCCAGGTACGGCACGTCGGCGATCCAGTCGTCGGCGTCGCGCATGGCCCACACGCGGGCGCCGGTGTCCAGCTCGGCAGCGGTCTCGGCCCGCATCCCGGGGCTTCCGGCCACCGCGACGTCGGCCACCCGGGCGGGCAGGTCGCGCGCGGCGACACCGCACACCACGGAGCCGTAGCTGTGGCAGAACAGCGCCACCCGGGAGCCGCCGGGCAGCGCCCGGGTGAGGGAGACGAGCCGGGCGGCCCCGTTCTCGGCGAGCCGGCCGATGGCCGCGTCCATGCCGACACCGACCGGCGCCGTGTAGTCGGCCCAGGCGATGACGGCGGTACGGGTGCCGGGGGCGGAGGCGCGCTCGGCGGTGTAGAGGGATTCGGCCATCCCGACCGGCGCCGTGTACTTGCGGGCGGTCTTCTGGAACGTCAGCAGGTTGGTGTCGACGCCCGGCACCACCACCGAGACGTGCTCCGCCCGGTCGAGGTCGCCGAAGACCTCGGCGACCCGGCCCTTGCCGGACGGGTCGAAGGCGAGGATCTGCCGGCCCGCGCGCATCAGGGACGCGAACCGGTGCGTGCGCCGCACGGCCTCCTGGTGGCCGTCGGGCGACAGCCGCTTGTCCTCCACCCGCTTCCGCTCGGCGTCCAGCGCGGCGTCCAGGGCGATCCGGTTGGCGCGGTAGCGCAGGGTGACGGGCGCGCCGTCGAGGTTGCCGACGACGAGCGGGTGATCGGCGGCGAGCCGGTCGCGCTGACGCGCGGTCAGGGAGCCGAAGAACGCGGCGAGTACGTCGGGCGGCGACGCGGGGTCGGGGAGTTCCCGTACGCCTATCCGTCCGTCCCGCCACGCGGCGAGCGCGGCCTCGCGCGGCTGCCCGGGCCCGGGCTGGTGCCGGATCGCCGTCCAGCCGGTGGTCATGAGGAGGACGAAGACCACGGCGAGGGCGAACAGGGCGCGCCACACCTGGAGCGTGGGGGATGAGTCGAAAGAAGTCACTGCGGGACACCCTAGGAGACGTACGCACGACCTCGCGACGAGCGTGACGCAGGTCACGCGTGAGGGTGGCCTGTTGGGGGAAGCGAGTTACTCCCGGTAAGCATCGGGCAGGGCGGTGGCGGGGGTTGGCGCGGGGGCGCCGGTGCGCGTGGGGATCGGTCCCGCGGTTTCGGTCCCGCGGTATCGGTCCCGGGGTGTCGGTCCTGGGGCGGTCCGGGTCACTCCGCCGCGGGCGGGGTGCGCCGGGGGCGCCAGTCGGCGGCGAGCGCCGGGCCGAGGTGGTCCAGATACGTCGCGGTGAGTTCGCGGATCGCCTCCAGGGACGCGTCCTCGCCCCGGCCCCACAACTGGCCCGTGACACGCATCACGCCGCTGAACGCGGCGACGGCCACCCGGGGGCGCGGGTCGGCGTCCAGGTCCAGGCCCTCGCGGTCGGCGATCAGCCGCGCGATGTTCTCCTCCATCTCGATGGAGCGCCGCAGGTGCACGGCGAGGAGGGCGGGCGTCGACTCGATGACCTGGAAGGTGCGCAGGTACAGCTCGATGGGGACGAGTTCCATGATCGCCTCGCCGATGGTGTCCCAGGCGGACAGGACGGCGTTGCGCATCGCCTCCAACGGCGCCTCGTGCGCCGGGCGTTCGTGCAGCGCGGTGAGGAAGTGCCGCTCGACCATGTGCTGGACGGCGAAGGCGGCCTCCTCCTTGCTGGCGAAGTAGCGGAAGAAGGTGCGCTGCGACACGTCGACGGCGCCGACGATCTCGTCGACCGTGGTCTCCTCGTACCCCCGGGTGGTGAAGAGTTCCAGCGCCGCACGGAGCAGCGCGTCCCGGGTGCGCCGCTTCTTGCGCTCGCGCAGGCCCACGGGCGCCGGCGTCGCCGGGGAGGTCGGCTGCTCGGCCGTCACTTCATGGTCCTCTTTCTGCCATTTCCGGCTGCTCAGGCTACCTGTGAGAGACGCGACAGTTACCGGCGTATGAATCGCTTTGTCAATTGTCAGCGACTGACATTAGCCTCGCCGTATGACTAGTCAGACCACCATCGATAAGTCGCCGCAGGGCCCCGCGCCCGAGCCGGCCCCGGCCAAGGGGCTTCGCGGCCACCCCTGGCTGACGCTGTTCGCCGTGGCGGTCGGCGTGATGATGGTCGCCCTCGACGGCACGATCGTCGCGATCGCCAACCCCGTCATCCAGCGTGACCTCGAAGCGTCCATGGCCGACGTCCAGTGGATCACCAACGGCTACCTGCTCGCCCTCGCCGTCGCGCTGATCACGGCGGGCAAGCTGGGTGACCGCTTCGGCCACCGGCAGACGTTCCTCATCGGCATCGCGGGCTTCGCCGCCGCGTCCGCCGCGATCGGCATGTCCGACTCGATCACCCTCCTGATCGCCTTCCGGGTGCTCCAGGGCCTGTTCGGCGCGCTGCTCATGCCGGCCGCGCTCGGCCTGCTGCGCGCGACCTTCCCGGCCGAGAAGCTGAACATGGCGATCGGCATCTGGGGCATGGTCATCGGCGCCTCCACGGCGGGCGGCCCGATCCTCGGCGGTGTCCTTGTCGAGCACGTCAGCTGGCAGTCGGTGTTCTTCATCAACGTGCCGGTCGGCGTCCTCGCCCTGGCCATGGGCCTGGTCATCCTGAAGGACCACCGCGCGCGGAACGCGCCGCGCTCGTTCGACATCGTCGGCATCGTGCTGCTGTCGGCGGCGATGGCGTCCCTGGTGTGGGGCATCGTCAAGGCCGGCGAGAGCTGGGGCTGGGGCAGCGGCAGCACCTGGGGCTTCATCGGCGGCGCGGTCGCGCTGTTCGCGCTCTTCGCGGTGTGGGAGACCAAGGTCAAGGAACCGCTGATCCCGCTGGGCATGTTCCGCTCGGTACCACTGTCGGCCGGTACGGTCCTGATGGTGCTGATGGCCTTCGCCTTCATGGGCGGGCTGTTCCCCGTGACCTTCTACCTCTCGGGCGTCATGGGGCTCGGCCCGGTCGACAGCGGCCTGCACCTGCTGCCGCTGACCGCCATGATGATCGTCTCCTCGCCGCTGGCGGGCGCGCTCATCACCAAGTACGGCCCGCGCGTCCCGCTCGTCGGCGGCATGGTCTGCACGGCGGCGGCCATGTTCGGCATGACGACCCTGACCACGGGCACCAGCACGCTGGTCATGTCCCTCTGGTTCGCCCTGCTCGGCCTCGGGCTCGCGCCCGTCATGGTCGGCGCCACGGAGGTCATCGTCGGCAACGCCCCGCTGGAGCTGTCCGGTGTGGCCGGTGGCCTCCAGCAGGCGGCCATGCAGGTCGGCGGCGCCCTCGGTACGGCGGTGCTGGGTGCCGTCCTCTCCTCCAAGGTCACGTCCGAGTTCGCGGGGAACTGGAAGGACGCCGGCATTCCGGTGCCGCCGGACCCGCGGCTGGAGCAGGTGGCGGAGTTCGGCGCGGTCCCGGCGGAGTTGGACAAGGCGCCCGGTATGACGCCCGACCTGGCGTCGAAGATCGGTGCGGTCATCCACGACACGTTCCTGTCCGGGATGGGTCTGGCCTTCACGGTCGCCGGTGTGGTGGCGGTCGTCGCGGTGCTGGTGGCCACGCTCACCAAGCGCGGTGAGAACGCGGAGGCGGGCGGGGGCGCGGTCCACATCTGACCGGTCCGGTGTACGACGAGGGCCCCGCGGCGGACGGCTGCGGGGCCCTCGTCGTTGCGCAGCGTCACCCTTCCGGGTGTATCGGGCCAGGAAGCCTTCCGCAGACGGTCACACAGCGTCACGATGGGTGGCGTAGGTGATCGTCACGACGACCCACGGGGGTTTCCATGCGTTCCACGACCGTCGTCCGCTCCGCCGTCCTCACCCTGGCCTGCGCCGCCGCGCTCACCGCCGGGGCGTCCGCCACCACCGCGCTCGGCGCCGCCGTCCCGGTGGCCGCCGTGCCGGTGGGCGCCGTGCCGGTGACCGCCAAGTCCGCCGCGACGGCGCCGCGTCTCGGCCCGTGCGACGCCGGGCAGTTGTGCCTGTGGGCCAAGGAAGGCTTCAGAGGCGCCCGGCACACGTACGAACTGGCGGGCGTCGACATCGAGTCCTGCGTCCCGCTGCCCGCCGGTACGGCCGCCGTGGCTCTCGCCAACCGCACCGGGCGGCCCGTCACCACGTACCAGTCGGCCGAGTGCGGCGAGACCGGGGAGTTCGAGACGTATCCGGGCGGCGGCACCTGGGTGCCCCAATCCCCTTATCGGGTACGGGCCTTCAAGGTGTGGGAGAACTGAACCGGGGCACCCGGGGGCCATGGGCAGTTTCGGGTACACCTCGCGTTCGCGCAGGAGCCCCCGCTCACGCGGCCGGACATGGTCGCGGACCGGGCCGGATCGCGCGACGCTCGGAATCGTCGGACTGGTCTGCGCGGTCGCCGGTCTCTTCGTGCTGGGCATCGTCCTCGGCCCGGTGGCGATCGTCTGCGGCTGGCTCGGCATGGGCCGGCGCTGGGCGAGCAACCACCTCCCGGCGCTGGTCGCGTTCGTTCTCGGGGCGATCGACACCGTCCTGGCCCTCGTATGGCTGGCCGGTGCCGGCACCCCGGGCAACGGCGTCCTGTAGGCGGCAACCGAATGGACGCCCATCGATGTAGACGCGCATCGATGTAGACGCGCATCGAGTAGACGGCCGTTTATCAGACGGCACTCGAAGCGCCCGTCCCACGCAGCGGCCGGACCGTCGCCGGACCCCGGCGGCCGGTCCCGTCCTAGGGCGCCATCTCCGGGTCGGTCCGGGGCGGTGCGGGCACGACCGGGCCGGACGTGGCGGGGCCCGACGTGGCGGGGGCGGAGACGACCTCGGTCGCGCCGGGGGACAACCGGCCGACCTCCGCGCGCAGTTCCCTGACCTCCAGGGTCAGCGCTTCCAGGAGCGCCGCCTGGCGGCGTTCCGCCGCGTCGTCCCGCTCGAAGCGGGAGATGAACCAGGCCGCGATGTTCGCCGTCACCACACCCAGCAGCGCGATGCCCGACAGCATCAGGCCGACGGCCAGCAGCCGCCCGAGTCCGGTGGTCGGCGCGTGGTCGCCGTAGCCCACGGTCGTCATCGTGGTGAACGACCACCACACCGCGTCACCCAGCGTCTTGATGTTCCCGTCCGGGGCGTCCCGCTCCACGTGCAGCACCGCGAGGGAGCCGAACATCAGCAGTCCCGCCACCGATCCGGCCACATAGGTGGTGAGCCGAATCTGCGACGCCATCCGGGCCCGCCGGCCCACCAGCAGCAGCGTGGAGACGAGCCGGAGGAGCCTGAGCGGCTGCACCAGCGGCAGCAGCACCGCCAGCAGGTCCAGCGGATGGCTGCGGACGAAGTGCCACCGCGACGGGGCGAGCGCCAGCCGGATCACGTAGTCGAGGGCGAAAGCGCCCCAGACGACCCACTCGACGGCCGTGCATGACGTGTGCACCCACCGCTCGGCGTCGGGGGCGACGATCGGCACCGCGTACGCGACGGCGAAGGCCAGGGCGAGCGCCAGGAGCGGGGTCTGGGTGCGTGCTTCCCAGCGTTCCTTCATGCCGGGAATGGTAGGCCGGGTGCGGGAGGACGAAGCCTCCCGCACCCGGCGCAGCCCCAGTGTTTACGCGTCGCCGCCCGCGGCGCCGGGGTCGGCGGCCGAGACGTCCAGCAGCTGGTAGCGGTCGACGGCCTGCTTCAGCACCGAGCGGTCCACCTTGCCGTCGCGGGCCAGCTCGGTCAGCACCGCCAGCACGACCGACTGCGCGTCGATGTGGAAGTACCGCCGCGCCGCACCCCGGGTGTCCGCGAACCCGAAGCCGTCCGCGCCCAGCGAGGTGTACGTCCCCGGCACCCAGCGCGAGATCTGGTCCGGGACCGAGCGCATCCAGTCGGAGACGGCCACGAAGGGCCCCTCCGCGCCGGACAGCTTCCGCGTCACGAACGGAACCTGCTGCTCCTCCTCCGGGTGGAGCAGGTTGTGCCGCTCGACCTCCACGGCCTCGCGGCGCAGCTCGTTCCAGGACGTCGCCGACCAGACGTCGGCGCGGACGTTCCACTCGTCGGCGAGGATCCGCTGCGCCTCCAGCGCCCACGGCACGGCCACGCCGGACGCCAGGATCTGCGCCGGGATCGCGCCCGCCTCGCCCGCCTTGAAGCGGTGGATGCCCTTGACGATGCCGTCCACGTCCACGTCCGCCGGCTCGGCGGGGTGCTGGATCGGCTCGTTGTAGACGGTGAGGTAGTAGAAGACGTCCTCGGCGTTCTCGCCGTACATCCGGCGCAGGCCGTCCTTGACGATGTGCGCGATCTCGAAGCCGAAGGCCGGGTCGTACGCGACGCACGCCGGGTTCGTCGAGGCGAGCAGCTGCGAGTGGCCGTCCGCGTGCTGGAGCCCCTCACCGGTCAGGGTCGTACGGCCGGCGGTCGCACCCAGGACGAAACCGCGCGCCAGCTGGTCGGCCATCTGCCAGAACTGGTCGCCGGTCCGCTGGAAACCGAACATCGAGTAGAAGACGTACACCGGGATCAGCGGCTCGCCGTGCGTCGCGTAGGCCGAGCCGGCCGCGATCAGCGACGCCGTGCAGCCCGCCTCCGAGATGCCGTCGTGCAGCATCTGCCCGGTCGGCGACTCCTTGTACGCGAGCAGCAGCTCACGGTCCACGGCCTCGTACTGCTGGCCCAGCGGGTTGTAGATCTTGGCGCTCGGGAAGAAGGAGTCCATACCGAAGGTGCGGTACTCGTCTGGCGCGATCAGCACGAACCGCTTGCCGATCTCCTTGTCCCGCATCAGGTCCTTCAGCAGCCGTACGAACGCCATCGTCGTGGCGATCGACTGCTGCCCCGAGCCCTTCTTCACCGCCGCGTACGTCTTGTCGTCCGGCAGCGCCAGCGGCTTCGCGCGCACGACGCGGGTCGGGACGTACCCGCCCAGCCCCTTGCGGCGGTCGTGCATGTACTGGATCTCCTCCGAGTCCCGGCCAGGGTGGTAGTACGGCGGGACGCCGCTCTCCAGCTGCTGGTCGGTGATCGGGATGTGCAGCCGGTCGCGGAAGCCCTTCAGGTCGTCGACCGTCAGCTTCTTCATCTGGTGCGTCGCGTTGCGGCCCTCGAAGTTCGGGCCGAGCGTCCAGCCCTTGACCGTCTGCGCCAGGATCACGGTCGGCTGGCCCTTGTGCTCCACGGCCGCCTTGTACGCCGCGAAGATCTTCTTGTGGTCGTGACCGCCACGGCCCAGGTGCAGGATCTGGTCGTCGCTCATGTTCTCGACCATGGCCCGCAGGCGCTGGTCGTCACCGAAGAAGTGGTCACGGATGTACGCGCCGGTCTCCGTCGCGTACGTCTGGAACTGCCCGTCCGGCGTGGTGTTCAGCTTGTTGACCAGGATGCCGTCCCGGTCCTGCGCCAGCAGCGGGTCCCAGGAGCGGTCCCACACCAGCTTGATCACGTTCCAGCCGGCGCCGCGGAACTGCGACTCCAGCTCCTGAATGATCTTGCCGTTGCCGCGCACCGGGCCGTCGAGCCGCTGGAGGTTGCAGTTGACGACGAACGTCAGGTTGTCGAGGCCCTCGCGCGCCGCGATCGACAGCTGGCCGAGCGACTCCGGCTCGTCCATCTCGCCGTCGCCGAGGAACGCCCACACCTGCGACTTGGAGGTGTCGGCGATGCCGCGTGCCTCCATGTAGCGGTTCATGCGCGCCTGGTAGATCGCGCCGATCGGGCCGAGACCCATGGAGACGGTCGGGAACTCCCAGAAGTCCGGCATCAGCCGCGGGTGCGGATAGGACGACAGACCGTTGGGGAACTTCGACTTCTCCTGCCGGAAGGCGTCGAGCTGCGCCTCGGTCAGCCGGTCCAGCAGGAACGCGCGCGCGTACACACCGGGCGAGGCGTGTCCCTGGAAGAAGATCTGGTCGCCGCCGTCGCCCTCGTCCTTGCCGCGGAAGAAGTGGTTGAAGCCCACGTCGTACAGGGAGGCGGAGGAGGCGAACGTGGCGATGTGGCCGCCCACGCCGATACCGGGGCGCTGCGCACGCGACACCATCACGGCGGCGTTCCACCGCGTGGCGTTGAGGACCTTGCGCTCGATCTCCTCGTTGCCGGGGAAGAACGGCTCGTCCTTGGTGGCGATGGTGTTCACGTAGTCCGTGCTGCGCATCTCGGGCACGGCCACGCGCTTCTCGCGCGCCCGCTCGATCAGGCGGAGCATCAGGTAGCGGGCGCGCTCGCGGCCCCGCTCGTCCACGGCGGCGTCGAGGGAGTCGAGCCATTCCTGGGTCTCTTCGGGATCGAAATCCGGGACCTGGCTGGGAAGGCCGCCAATGATGATCGGGTTGCGATCGGATCCGGAAGCCACGCTGTTCCTTCTGTTCGGTGGAGCCTACGGGGAGTGGAGTGTCAGCAGTGCGGTCGCGCCGCCACCATCGTGTACCCCATGGGCGTAAACGTCATCTTTACCGAGGGGTAACCCCCACGGTTCGCCGTATCCGGGCCCGGGCCCCAGGAAGGCGCTGGTCAAATCGCAACCTTACGCCCAACCCGGCCATGTGTTTCGTTCGGCCGTTCGCCCCCTGCGGGCGCACGGAAGGAGTAGAAGCGAATAAAGTGGGTCAAGAGCCGTGGTGCGTATCGCGGGCATGAGCGGGAAGATGCCTGAAGTTGCGATGAGACGGCCCCAAACGTCACCGTTTCGGCGGTCTCGACAGCGGGGTACTTGCGCGATCCGCCCCGCACGTGTGGACTACGCCCAATGCCACGCGTACGCGCGCGGCCGAAGCACTTCCCAAAAAACGATCAGGAGGCAAGCCGTGAGCGCGACCGCGGACCACGCGGAGGAGCGGACCAACCCGGCGGCAAAGCTGGGGTTCGAGCCCGGACAGGTGGTCCAGGAGATCGGCTACGACGACGACGTCGAGCAGGAGCTCCGTGAAGGCATCGAGGCCCTCATCGGCCAGGATCTCGTCGACGAGGACTACGACGACGTCGCCGACGTCGTACTGCTGTGGTTCCGTGACGACGACGGCGACCTCACGGACGCGCTGGTCGACGCCATCGGTCTGATCGACGAAGGTGGGCAGATCTGGCTCATGACGCCCAAGACCGGCCGTGACGGTTACATCGAGCCCAGCGACATCAACGAGGCGGCGCAGACCGCAGGCCTCTCGCAGACCCGGAGCATCAACGCCGGCAAGGACTGGACCGGCAGCCGCCTGGTGACCCCGAAGACCGCCAAGCGCTGATTCCGCCCCGAGCCGAGCCACCCGGGCCCCCGCCGACACCCGTCGGCGGGGGCCCGGTGCGTAGGGTGGGGTCCACGAGATTCGGCGAAGGGATTCTTTCTGTCATGGCGATCGAGGCGATCGAGACGACCGCTCCCGTCCAGGCCGGCACCAAGGCCCCGGACTTCGAGCTGAAGGACAACCACGGACGGACCGTGTCGCTCGCGGACTTCCGCGGAGAGAAGAACGTCGTGCTCCTCTTCTACCCCTTCGCCTTCACCGGGGTGTGCACCGGGGAGCTGTGCGCCCTCCGCGACGAGCTGCCGACGTTCGTCAACGACGACACCCAGCTCCTGGCCGTCTCCAACGACTCGATCCACACCCTGCGCGTCTTCGCCGAGCAGGAGGGCCTGGAGTACCCGCTCCTGTCGGACTTCTGGCCGCACGGCGAGGTCTCGCGCGCGTACGGCGTCTTCGACGAGGAGAAGGGCTGCGCGGTGCGCGGCACCTTCATCATCGACAAGGAGGGCGTCGTCCGCTGGACCGTCGTCAACGGTCTGCCGGACGCCCGCGACCTCAACGAGTACGTCGCGGCGCTCGACACCCTCTGATTCTTCGGCGCAAGTGCCTGCTCACGACGGGAACCGGTTACTAGGATCCAGTCGTTGATCCGATGCCAACGCACCACGGGGGCGCTGCCCCTGGAAACCAATGGAGGGACTCGTGGGAGTCAGCCTCAGCAAGGGCGGCAACGTCTCGCTGACCAAGGAGGCCCCGGGCCTGACGGCAGTCACCGTCGGTCTGGGCTGGGACGTCCGCACCACCACCGGAACGGACTTCGACCTCGACGCCAGCGCCATTCTGGTCAGCGCCGAGGGCAAGGTCCGCAACGACCAGGACTTCGTGTTCTTCAACAACCTGAAGAGCGCGGACGGCTCGGTCGAGCACACCGGCGACAACCTCACCGGTGAGGGCGAGGGCGACGACGAGCAGGTCAAGGTCGACCTGGCCAACGTGCCGGCCGACGTCGCCAAGATCCTCTTCCCGGTGTCGATCTACGACGCCGAGACCCGCCAGCAGTCCTTCGGCCAGGTCCGCAACGCGTTCATCCGCGTCGTGAACCAGGCCGGCGGTGCCGAGATCGCCCGCTACGACCTGAGCGAGGACGCCTCGACGGAGACCGCCATGGTCTTCGGCGAGCTGTACCGCAACGGCGCGGAGTGGAAGTTCCGCGCGGTCGGTCAGGGCTACGCGTCGGGCCTGCGCGGTATCGCGCAGGACTTCGGCGTCAACGTCTGACCCGACGCGACCCGACCCGGCACCACACGGTCACGGTCCACCACCGCGGTGTCCGGCCCCGGCCGGCCACCGCGGTGTGACGCCCGGCGCCCGTAAGGCCCGGCCGCCGCGGTGTCACACCCCGGCGGCCCCGGCGCTCCGGCCCGCCGGCGGCCCGCTGCCCCGGCGTCCCGGGGTGGGGCGCCGGGGTGGGGGCGCCGCGACCCGTCGCGGGTGGCGGGGCCCGAACGCCGTGCAGTCCCGTCCGGCGCCGCACGTCTCCGTGCGGCGCCGGACGTGCCTTACCCGCCCGCCCCGGGCACGAGCACCGCGCCCGGGGCGGGGGTCCGGGGTCCGCCCCGGGAGAACGCAGCATCGGATCCAGGGGAGGATCACCATCATGGGCGTCACGCTCGCCAAGGGAGGCAACGTCTCCCTCTCCAAGGCCGCACCCAACCTCACCCAGGTGCTGGTCGGCCTCGGCTGGGACGCGCGCTCCACCACCGGAGCGCCCTTCGACCTCGACGCCAGCGCACTGCTGTGCCAGAACGGCAGGGTGCTCGGTGACGAATGGTTCGTGTTCTACAACAACCTCACCAGCCCCGACGGCTCCGTCGAGCACACGGGTGACAACCTCACGGGCGAGGGCGAGGGCGACGACGAGTCGCTGATCGTCGACCTCCCACGCGTACCGGCTCATGTAGACAAGATCATCTTCCCGGTCTCCATCCACGAGGCGGACAACCGGGGCCAGACCTTCGGCCAGGTCAGCAACGCCTTCATCCGCGTCGTCAACCAGGCCGACGGCCAGGAACTCGCCCGCTACGACCTCAGCGAGGACGCCTCGACCGAAACCGCGATGATCTTCGGCGAGCTCTACCGGTACGGCGGCGAGTGGAAGTTCAGGGCGGTGGGACAGGGGTACGCATCGGGGCTGCGGGGCATCGCTCTAGACTTCGGGGTCAATGTTTCCTGAAGAACGTCTCCGGGTTTGTTCAAAACCCGGCGCGCACGGCGCGGGGGAGACCCGTATCCGTACTTAACACGATTGGGTAGCCAGTGGTTCTGAAAACCTTCGGCTGGTCGTTCGCCGTCACGGCGCTCGGCCTCGCTTTCGCCGCCTGGCAGTGGGGCTGGGAGGCGTTCGGGATCGTACTGATCCTGTCGATCCTCGAGATCTCGCTGTCGTTCGACAACGCGGTGGTCAACGCCGGGATCCTCAAGAAGATGAACGCCTTCTGGCAGAAGATCTTCCTGACGATCGGCATCCTGATCGCGGTCTTCGGTATGCGGCTGGTCTTCCCCGTCGTGATCGTCGCCATCAGCGCCCAGGTCGGCCCCATCGAGGCCGTCCAGCTCGCCATGGACAACCCCTCGCGGTACGAGGACCTCGTCACCGACGCGCACGCGGCCATCGCCGCCTTCGGTGGCATGTTCCTGCTCATGATCTTCCTGGACTTCATGTTCGAGGACCGCGAGCACAAGTGGCTCTCGTGGCTGGAGCGCCCCGCGGCCAAGCTCGGCAAGGTCGACATGCTCTCGGTCTGCATCGCGCTGATCGTCCTGCTGATCACCGCCATGACCTTCGCCACCCAGGCGCACACCAGCACCGGACACGCCGACAAGTCGGCCACCGTACTGCTCTCCGGCGTCGCGGGCCTCGTCACGTACCTGATCGTGGGCGGCCTGTCCGGCTACTTCGAGGACAAGCTGGAGGAAGAGGAGGAGCGCGAGCACGAGGAGGAGGAGAAGGCCAAGAAGGAGGGCAAGCCCGTCTCCGCCGTCGGCCTCGCCGGCAAGGCCGCCTTCTTCCTCTTCCTGTACCTGGAAGTCCTGGACGCGTCCTTCTCCTTCGACGGCGTGATCGGCGCCTTCGCCATCACCAACCACATCTTCTGGATGGCGCTGGGCCTCGGCATCGGCGCGATGTACGTCCGGTCGCTCACCGTCTACCTGGTCCGCCAGGGCACGCTGGACGACTACGTCTACCTGGAGCACGGCGCGCACTACGCGATCGGCGCGCTCGCGGTCATCCTGCTCATCACCATTCAGCACGAGATCAGCGAGATCATCACCGGTCTCGTCGGTGTTTTCCTGATCGCCGCGTCCTTCCTGTCCTCCGTGCGCCGCAACAAGGCGCTGGCGGCAGCGGGCGAGGAGGACAAGACGCACGTCTCGGTCTGACGTCCGGATGACGTCCGGCGTGTGACATTCGCGGGGCCCGCCCGGGTGTGGGACCCCCGCGAGCGAGGAACGCTTCCGTTGCGGGGCGGCCGGTGCTCCCGGCCGCCCCGTCGCGTATGCGCTCAACCATGGGGCACCGGACGACTGGGGGTGGGGCAATGGCCTTCTGGGACAGCCTCTTGCGGAACAACAACGCGGCGCAGTTCGACTCGGGCAGCGCCTCGTCGAACGCCATCGACCTGACCAAGCGCCGCCCGTCCGTCTCGCTCACCAAGCAGGGCGCGGCCACCGGCAACCTGCGCGTCAACCTCTCCTGGCGGATGCGCACCTCCGACATCGAGGGCCGCTCCCGGCACAGCGGCCGGCTGCTGCGGCACCCGCTCAAGCTCTTCAAGCCCGACGTGGTCCAGGCGCACACACAGGGCGTGGTCAACGTCGACCTGGACATCGGCTGCCTGTACGAGATGAAGGACGGCACCAAGGGCGTCGTCCAGCCGCTCGGCAGCTTCTTCGGCGACCTCAACTCGGCCCCGTACGTCAAGCTCAGCGGCGACGACCGGTTCGGCGCGCCGTCCGGTGAGACGATCTTCGTCAACCTCGACCACCGGGACGCGATCAAGCGCCTGTTGTTCTTCGTCTACATCTACGACCAGACGCCGGCCTTCGACCGTACGCACGCCACGATGACGCTCTACCCGAGCAACGGCCCCCGCATCGAGATAGAACTCGACGAACGCGCACCGCAGGCCCGCTCCTGCGCGGTCTTCATGCTGGAGAACGTCAAGGACGAGCTGGTGGTACGCCGTGAGGTGCGGTTCGTGTACGGCTTCCAGGCCGAGCTGGACCGGCTCTACGGGTGGGGCCTGCAGTGGGGGCGCGGGTTCAAGGCCGGCAAGGTGTGAGGCCGCGCCCGTCGCGCACCCGCCGTGGGCTCAGGAGCGGACGAACTGCGGGCCCATCGGCGGCAGCCGGAAGTTCGGGTCCGGCGCGGGCGCGGCGGCCGCGGCGGGCTGCGGGTAGCCGTAGGCGGGCTGCCCGGACCCGGGCTGTGCCGGACCGTCCTGCGGGTAGCCGTAGCCGGGCTGGGCCTGGCCGGGCTGGGGGTAGCCGTAGGCGGGAGCGGGCGTGCCGGCGGGCGCGGGGCCGGGGGCCGGGGGTGAGACCGGCGGCGGGGGCGCCCCAGGGGCCGGGGGTGTCGCCGGGGCGGTGGGCACCACCGTGGTGGGTGCCGACGCCGAGGCGTCCGCGGCCGCCGGGGTGCCGGGGGACGCGGGAGTCCCGGCAGCGGTGCCCGGCGCGACAGTGGCCCCCGCCTCCCGGGCCTCTCCCGACCCGTTCGTCTCCGCGGCCTCGTCCGCCTCGTCAGCCTCGTCCACCGAGATCCCGAACGCGGTGGCCAGCCCGATCAGCCCCGTCGGGTAGCCCTGTCCCACCGCGCGGAACTTCCAGCCGTCCCCGCGCCGGTACAGCTCGCCGCAGATGATCGCCGTCTCCTCGCCGGTCTCCGGCCGCACCTCGAAGACGGCCAGCGGCTCGGTGCCGCCCGACCCGGCGTCGTACAGGAGAATGCGCAGGTCACGTACGTGATCGAAGGTGTCCCCGTCCGACGACGCCGCCAGCACCACCTGGTCCACCGAGGCGTCCAGCGCCGTGAGGTCCGCCTCGATCGTGTCGGTCAGCCCCTCCGACACCCGCTTCTTCGACAGCCGTCGGACCAGACCCGAAGGGTGGCGTGGCTGGTTGTAGAAGACGAAGTCCTCGTCGGAACGCACCCGTCCGTCCGTGCCGAGCAGCAGGGCGGAGGCGTCCACGTCCGGAACCCCGGGGCCGGGGGTCCAGCACAGTACGGCCCGTACGGCCGCGGCATCGAGCGGGACGTTCGAGCCCTTCAGCATGGCGTGCGTCATGTCCGACATCCTGCCTGGCCGCCCACGCCCCGGACAACGCGGGGGCCGCGCGGCGGGGGCGAGAAGCAGACGAGTTACCTGGAGTTCATGCCCGGGGGGAACCCGCGACACCTCTCCCTACGTACTATTACCGGCCACATGTCATCAGGGCCTTTCACGGCAGTTCGGGGGATACTCATGCGTCATTTCGGGCACATCCCGGCCACTGCCCGGTCGGGGCTCTTCCACCGGGAGCCGTGCGAGTTCACCGCCGACTCCCCGGCCCGGGTCCTCGGCGCCGCCCTCGGCGCCACGCTCTACAGCCCCGCCACCCGGCCGAGGCTCGCCGACGACGTGATGAAGCAGGTGGGGCGCGGCGTCGTGTCGATGGTCCTGTGCCTGGAGGACTCCATCGACGACGGCGAGGTCGCCGAGGCGGAGGAGAACCTCGTCCGGCACTTCGCCGACCTGCACGAACGCGACGGCGAGCCGCCCCTGCTCTTCATCCGGGTGCGACGGGCGGAACAGATGGCCGACCTGGTGCGGCGGCTCGGGCCGTCCGCCCGGCTGCTGTCCGGATTCGTCCTGCCCAAGTTCACCGAGGAGCGCGGCGGGCCCTTCATGGAGGCGCTCACCGTGGCCGAGAACATCTGTGAACGGCGACTGTTCGCCATGCCCGTGCTGGAGTCGCCGGAGCTCCTCCACCTGGAGACCCGGTACGAGACGCTCGCGGGCATCGGCCGGATCGTCGACAAGTACCGTGACCGGGTCCTGGCGCTGCGCCTCGGCGTCACGGACTTCTGCTCCGCGTACGGACTGCGCCGCTCGCCCGAGATGACGGCGTACGACGTCCACATCGTGGCCGGCGTCATCGCGGACGTCGTCAACGTCCTGGGCCGCTCCGACGGCACCGGCTTCACGATCACCGGCCCGGTGTGGGAGTACTTCCGCCTCCAGGAGCGCATTTTCAAGCCACAGCTGCGCCGCAGCCCCTTCATGGAGCAGCGGGCCGACGAACTGCGCACCGCGCTGATCGAACACGACCTGGACGGGCTGCTGCGCGAGATCGAGCTCGACCGGGCCAACGGCCTGCTCGGCAAGACGTGCATCCACCCCTCCCACGTCCTGCCGGTGCACGCCCTGTCCGTCGTCAGCCACGAGGAGTTCAGCGACGCCGAGGACATCCTGCGACCGGAACGCGGTGGCGGCGGGGTGCTGCGGAGCGCCTACACGAACAAGATGAATGAAGTGAAGCCCCACCGTGCGTGGGCGGAGCGGACCCTCCGGCGAGCGGAGGTCTTCGGCGTCGCGAAGGAGGACGTCGGCTTCGTGGAGCTGCTCGCAGCGGGGCTGGTCAAGTGAGTCACGAGACGCCGGGCAGGATTCCGGGAGAGAGCGAGAACGTGGTGGTCTGGTCGGGTACGTGGGTGTCGGAGCGGCTCGGGGTCGAGCTGACCGGCGACCGGAGGCTGCCCGAACTGCTGGGCCTGGCGCTGCGCCGCAACCCCAAGCGGGCGCACCTGCTGGTGTCCAACGTGCTCGGCAAGCACGTGCCGCAGAGCCCCGGTGTGGTCTGGCGGTCGGGTTACGACCTGGGCGTACGGGTACGACAGCTGCTCGGCCCCGCCGACGCGGAACGGGCCGTGGTGCTCGGGTACGCGGAGACGGCGACCGGCCTCGGCCACTCGGTCGCGGACGGTGTGGGCAGCGCCCCGTACCTGCACTCCACCCGGCGCCCGGTGCCCGGGGTGGCCCCGGCGGGCGGCTTCGAGGAGGCCCACTCGCACGCCACCTCGCACCTGCTCCTGCCCGAGGACCCCGCCCTGCTGGCGGGCACCGGGCCGCTCGTCCTGGTCGACGACGAGTTCTCCACCGGCAACACCGTGCTGAACACGGTGCGCGACCTCCACTCCCGCCACCCGCGCGAGCGGTATGTGATCGTCGCGCTCGTCGACATGCGTTCGGCCGCCGACCAGGACCGGTTCGCGGCCTTCGCCGCCGAGATCGGCGCCCGGGTGGACCTGGTCACCCTGGCGGCGGGCACGGTCCGGCTCCCCGACGGCGTCCTGGCCCGCGGCCAGGCCCTGGTGGCCGAGTACGAGGCCGCGGCGGCCACCCGCGGCGCCGGGACCACGCCCGCTGCGCCCGCCGCGCCGGCGCCGCCCGTGCGGCGCGTCCGGCTCGGGTGGCCCGACGGCGTACCGGACGGCGGGCGGCACGGCTTCACGCCCGCCCACCGCGCCCGCCTGGACGCCGCGCTCCCCGCGATGGCCGAGCGCCTCGCCGACGCCCTCGGGCTCCCTGACGGTGCCCCCGGCGGTGAGGGCGCCGCCGCACCGCGCCTGCTCGTCCTCGGGTGCGAGGAGCTGATGTACGCCCCGCTCGCCCTCGGCGTCGCGCTGGAGCGGCACGGCGGCGCCGAAGTGCGGTTCTCGACCACCACACGCTCGCCCGTCCTCCCCGTCGACGACCCCGGCTACGCCATCCGCACCCGGCTCGTGTTCCCCGCCCACGACGCGCCCGCCGACGGCCCCGGCGACCGGTACGCCTACAACGTCGCGGGCGCCGGTTTCGACGCCGTCGTCGCCGTCGTCGACTCGGCCGCCGACACCCCCGCGCTCCACGCCCCGGACGGCCTCCTGGCGCAGCTCGCCGCGCACATACCGCACGTGCTGCTCGCCGTCGTGCCGTCCTACGTCCCCGCGTCCCGCGTTCCCGTGCCCCACGTCCCCGCGTCCCACGTCCCCGCCGAAAGGCCCTCCATGCTGCCCGAGCCTCTCCGGGGCCCCGCCTTCTCGTCCTACGCCCCCGAGGAGGTCGGCTGGCTCCTCCAGGACCTCTCGGACGTCGAGCTGGAGGCCCCGACCGAGGAGCGCGAGGAGGCCATCCAGCACGGCGGCGCCCACTACGCCGAGTCCCTGCCCGTCGAGTACCAGCCCAGCGACCGCTACCAGGCCCTCTTCCACGCCGCCCTCGACACCTCCGCCGCCCGTATCGCCCGCGCCGTCGGCACCGTCACCGAGACCGTCCTCGCCGAGCGGTCCCCGCGCCCCGTGCTGGTCTCCCTGGCCCGCGCCGGCACCCCCGTCGGCGTACTCATGCGCCGCTGGGCGCTCCACCGCCACGGCCTCGACCTCCCGCACTACGCCGTGTCCATCGTGCGCGGCCGGGGCATCGACGCCAACGCGCTGCGCTGGCTCGCCGCCCACCACGACCCCGCCGACGTCGTGTTCGTCGACGGCTGGACCGGCAAGGGCGCCATCACCCGCGAACTGGCCGCCGCCCTCCAGGACTTCCCCGGCTTCGACCCCGAGATCGCCGTCCTCGCCGACCCCGGCTCCTGCGTCCGCACCTACGGCACCCGCGAGGACTTCCTCATCCCCTCCGCCTGCCTCAACTCCACGGTCTCCGGCCTCATATCCCGCACCGTGCTCCGCGCCGACCTGGTCGGGCCGGACGACTACCACGGCGCGAAGTTCTACCGCGAACTCGCCGGCGCCGACGTGTCCAACGACTTCCTGACCGCCATCACCTCCCACTTCGACGACGTCACCGCCCTCGTCGACGCCGACGTCAAGGAACTCTCCGCCACCGACCGCACCCCCACCTGGGCCGGCTGGGCAGCCGTCGAGCGGATCAGCCAGGAGTACGGCATCCACGACGTCAACCTGGTCAAGCCCGGCGTCGGCGAGACCACCCGCGTCCTGCTGCGCCGCGTCCCCTGGAAGATCCTCGCCCAGCGCGGCGCGGGCGCGGACCTCGACCACGTACGCCTGCTCGCCGAGCAGCGCGGCGTACCCGTCGAGGAGGTCGACGACCTGCACTACACCTGCGTCGGACTGATCCACCCGAAGTACACCAGGGGCGCCACGGGCGCCGACGGCAAGGCGGTGGCGAACCGATGACCACGGCCCTCACCACCCTCGTCGCCAGCGACCTCGACCGCACCCTCATCTACTCCGCCGCCGCCCTCGGCCTGACCATGCCCGACGCCGAGGCGCCCCGCCTCCTCTGCGTCGAGACCTACCAGCACAAGCCGCTGTCGTACATGACGGAGACCGCGGCCGCCCTGCTGACCGAACTCCCGCGCCACGCCGTCTTCGTACCGGCCACCACCCGCACCCGCGAGCAGTACCAGCGCATCCGGCTCCCCGGACCACCGGCGCGCTACGCGATCTGCGCCAACGGCGGCCACCTGCTGGTCGACGGCGTCTCCGACCCCGACTGGCGGCGCACCGTCGCCGCCCGCCTCGCCGACGAGTGCGCCTCGCTCGACGAGGTCCGCACCCACCTGCTCGCCGCCGCGGACCCCGCCTGGCTGCTGAAGGAGCGGGTCGCCGAAGACCTCTTCGCCTACCTGGTCGTCGAGCGCGCCCTCATGCCCGACGGATGGATGAAGGAACTCGCCGCGTGGGCCGCCCCGCGAGGCTGGGCCGTCTCCCTCCAGGGACGCAAGGTGTACGCCGTCCCCCAGCCGCTCACCAAGAGCGCGGCGGTCCGCGAGGTCGCCCGCCGCACCGGGGCGGACCAGGTGCTCGCCGCCGGCGACTCGCTGCTCGACGCCGACCTGCTGCTCGCCGCGGACCGGGGCTGGCGCCCCGGCCACGGCGAACTCGCGGAGGCCGGCTGGAACGCCGGTCACGTCGAAGCGCTGGAGGAGCGCGGAGTGGCGGCGGGCGAGGAGATCCTGCGCCGGTTCAGCTCCGCCGTGCCCCCGAACCCGGCTTGAGGAGCCGGACCGCCACGAACGCCACCACGGCGGCCACCGCCACGACCAGTACCACCTTCGAGTACAGCGACACGTAGTGGCTGACCTGCTCCCAGTTGTCGCCCAGCACGTACCCGGCGAGGACGAACGCGGTGTTCCAGATCGCGCTCCCCAGCGTCGTCAGCCCCAGGAACACCGGCAGCGGCATGCGTTCTATGCCGGCCGGCACGGATATGAGGCTGCGGAAGATGGGGATCATCCGCCCGAAGAACACCGCCTTCGTGCCGTGCCGCCCGAACCACGCCTCCGTACGCTCGATGTCGGCGACCTTCACCAGCGGCAGTTTGCTCGCGATGGCGATCGTCCGCTCCCGGCCGAGCAGCGCCCCCACGCCGTACAGCGCGAGCGCGCCGACGACGGACCCGGCCGTCGTCCACAGCAGCGCGGCGATCAGGTCGATCCGGCCGGTCGCCGAGGCGAACCCGGCCAGCGGCAGGATCACCTCGCTGGGCAGCGGCGGGAAGAGGTTCTCCAGGGCGATGGCGAGTCCGGCTCCCGGCGCGCCAAGGGTGTCCATGAGGCTGTTGATCCAGCGTTCCATGGCTCCACGCTAGAGACCCGAAGCTGAAAGCACACTGAAGGCCGCCGCAGGCTTCGCCCTGGGGTTCTCCGCAGTGCGGAGGCGGAGGCGGGGGCGGCCCGGGGGCGGCCCCGGGGGTGGCCGTCGCGCCGCCACCAGCCGGAACCGGCAGCGGTGGGCGCCGAGTTGGCGGCGGGCGAGCGCGACCGCAGGGCCGTCCGTCCGTGATGGACGTCGGCCACGGCCCGCCGGTCCGGGATCAGGGCGCCCGACGTGGCCGGGTCAGCCGCAGCAGCCGCCCCCGCAGCAACCGCCGCCCCCGCCCTGCGACGGCGCGGGCGCACCACCCTTCGCCGTACCACCCACGGCGACGGCGGACAGCAGCTTGACGGTGTCGTCGTGACCGACGGGACAGGCCGCCGGCGCGGACGACTCGGCCATCGGACGGTTCAGTTCAAAGGTGTCACCGCAGGTGCGGCAGCGGTACTCATAGCGAGGCATGGCCCCAGATTAACCGCGCCGTCAGTGACCGCCGCCCCGGTCTTCCCGGATCATCTCCACCGCACGCGCCACCGTGGCCCGCACGGCCTCCGTCTCGGTCAGGAAGTGCCAGTAGTCGGGGTGACGGCCCTCCAGCCCCGCGATCGCCCGCTCCAGCCGGGCCACCGAGTCGTCCAGAGGGCGGGCGTGACGCGGATCGGGCGTGTTCCGGCCGGCCATGGCGAGCCGCTGGGCGTCCCGGATGGCGAACCGGGTGCGCTGGATCTCGACCTCCGGGTCCTTGGAGACGGCGTTCAGCCGGCTGAGCCGGTCACCGGCGGCCGACACCGCCTCGTCGGCGCCGTTCAGCAGCGCCCGCACGGTCGAGAGCAGGGCCGTCGCATCGGGCCACCGCTGCTCCTGACGGGCCTTGGCCGCCTCCTCGATCTTCCCCTCCGCCTGCCGGACGCTCTTGGCGGCCTGCTCGGGCACATGCTGGAGGTCCTGCCAGCACGCGACACTGAACCGCCGGCGCAGCTCGCTGAGCACCGGATCGACCGACGAGGCACGGTTGGCGAGGGCCTGCGCGCGCGTCCTGAGCGACACCAGCCGCTTGTCGATCTCGGCCGCCCTTTCGGGCAGCCGTTCCGCCTCCGCACGTACGCCTTCGGCATCCCGCAGGACCTGGTCGGCCCGCTGCAGCGTCTCGGCGACACCGTGCTGCCCAGCGCCCTGGTTGAGCTTGGTCAGCTCCGGGCCGAGCGCGGCGAGCCGTGTCGCGAGATCATCCGCACGCAGTCCGGAACCACGCACCGTGTCGAGAGCGTTGCTCGCGGAAAGGAGCGCCGCCCTCGCCCGCTCCACGGCCGGCGCCAGCCGGGCCAGCTGGGTCTCCGCCTTGTCCAGCAGCGGCCCGAGCCCCTGCTCGAACCTGTCCAGCTCCCCTTTCACACGGACCAGGTCGTCCTTGGCGCGGTTCAGCTCCCCGCGCGCCCGGGAGGCGACGGAGGCCTCCAGATCGTCCCGGTCGAGGTCGTACGCGTCGACCACGGTGATGTACGCCAGGCTCACCTCGTCGATCCGCCGCCCCAGCTCGGCGAAACCGTCCACCGCCCGGAGCGCCCCCGGCGACGCGTCCACCGCCGTGATCGTCTCGATCGAGATCCGCAGGTCCCGCTGGGCGGTGTCCAACTCGTAGAACGCCGCCGCAGCCGCGTCCTTGGCCGCCTGAGCGTCCGCCCGCTGGCTCTCACCGCGCCCGCCGAACCAGCGCCGCGTACCCCCTCCGGCGAAGGCCCCGGGCAGCGCCGCCACCATCAACGGCACAGGCAGCAACATCAGCGCGAGCACATCCTGCACGTACCGCCGCGCTCGTGTCGCCGTCACATCCGCTCCCGTGCCATGTGTACGCCCCTGACCGGTTCATTCTCCCACCAGGTAAGGACGAACACACCGGCCGGTTAGTTCGCGCTCCGGACCGTGACTTGCCCGTTGTCGCTGCGCGCCTTCACCACGTGCCCGCTCCGCTCGTCGGTCGGCACCCCCACCTTCACCTCGCCGTTGTCACTCCCCGCCTCCACCGCGTACCGGGTAGCACCGCCGGGCAGTTCGACGGTGATGTCACCGTTGTCGTTCACGGCCTCGACCCGCTCCGGCACCGCCCCGAGCGCCAGCCGTATCTCCCCGTTCCCCGACGACGTCACCACGCTCCTCGCGGTCCCGCCCTCCACGCGGACGTCCCCGTTCTCACTGCGCAACTCCAGCGGCCCCCGCCCGTCCCGCACGGTCACCCCACCGTTGTCGACCGTCACCTTGAGCGCCGTCTCGAACCCCTCGGCGGTCACGTCCCCGTTGTCCCCCTCCACCGTCACCGCCACCCCGCGCGGCACCCGCACCTCGTGCCGCGCCCCGCAGCGACTCGCCAGCGCGTCGCACTCCACCCGCAACGTCAGCCGGTCGCCCTCCAGCTTCCACACCGGGTCGGGCCCCTCCCCGAACACCACCCACCCGTCGACCTGCCGGCTCACCTCCACGTCCTTCACGTCCGCCGGCACCAGCACGAGCTCCGAATCGCCCGCCTCCACCACCAGCGACTCGCCCCGGAACCCGAACGCCTTCCGCTCCACCGGCGCCCCCTCCACACCCGCATCCCCGCACCCCGCGAGCCCCAGCGCCCCCAGCACCACCCCACCGACAACAAACGCCCGCACCCGTCCTGCACCCACGACGACTCCCCCACTAGGTCATTTCCCTCGCCCCTCACGCTACGTATCCACCCCACCCCACCGCGATCCGGCCACCCACCGCTCCCCAGGTAGGGCTAACCCCCGCACCCTCCGCCCGCGAGCCCAGGTTTGCGGGATCCACCGGTCGGCCATGTACCCTGTTCACTCACTCCACGGGTGCGTAGCTCAGGGGTAGAGCGCTGCTCTTACAAAGCAGATGTCGGCGGTTCGAAACCGTCCGCGCCCACTTGATCGGCAGTACGACGAAGGCCCAGGCCATCCGGCAGTTTCCCGGTGTCCTGGGCCTTGTTCGTTCCTCTGCCGTCACCGAGGGGAGCGGGCGGCGTGCCACTCACGTGCCAGATGGTCCGTTCCGATCTTGAACCTTCCGGATTTGGCGGTCCACGTGATCGGCGATCTTATGGTCGCGACCGTTCACCAGGTGCTGGTAGATCAGCGCCGCCCGTACCGACGAGTGCCCCATCCGGTGCATCAGCTCCCGCGTGGTCGCGCCACCAGTGGCCGCCAGAGTGTTGCCCGTGTGCCGCAGGTCGTGGAAGTGGACGTCCCCTAGACCGGCCTGGGCCAGGGCGCGCAGCCAGATACGGCGGAAGTTGTTGCGGCGCAGCATGCCGCCGCGAGGCCCAACGAAGACCAGTCCGTTGCGCCCCGCCTGCGAGTACTCGGACAGGTGGGCTTGCAGCTCCTCGCCCAGCGAGGCCGGAAACGCGACCGTACGAATGCCCGCAGCGCTCTTCGGCGTCTTGATCAGCAAGCCGTCCGTACGCGTCTCGGCGGCAGCCCGGCGAACGGAGACGACTCGGCGCTCCAGGTCGACGTCATGCCGCTGGAGCGCCGCCAGCTCCCCGAACCGCAGCGACGTGAATGCGGCGAGCAGGATCAACGCTCGGTAGCGCTCGGGGACGACGTCGGCGAGCCGGAACACCTCGGCGACCGTGAGGAAGGGACGCTCAGCCGTCTTCGTGGCACCTGCACCCTTGATCCGGCAGGGGTTGCGCTGGATCAGCCCGTCATCGACTGCCGTGTGCATGATCGCCCGAAGGATCTGGTACGCCTTCACCACGGTCGGTTCACCCACGCCGCTGTCGAGAAGGCCGGCACGCCAACGCCGGATCTGCGGTGTGGTGATGTCACCCACGTTGACGTCGCGGAACGTCGGCAGGATGTGCAGCCGCAGAGCACTGCCGTTGCGCTCCCGGGTTGTTGCCGCGTAGTCGCGCTCCTTGAACCAGGCGTCGGCGTACGCCCCGAACGGGATCTTGTCGTCCGGATTCTGCCACCGACCCTCGATGATCTCCGCTTCCTTGCGGACCAGCCACCGGTCAGCGTCAGTCTGCGTCGCGAAGGTCTGCGGTGCCGCACGGAGCTGCCCGTCGGGGCCTCGGTACCGCGCCTGAAAGCGCCCGGAGGGCAGCTTGCGAACCGAGCCGAAGCGGCGCTTCCTGCCCTTGCCGTTTGCCATCAGGCCACCGCCTTGTACGCCGTCCCACGGCCCGGCGAGATCGGCGACACGGTGTTCGCCAGGACGAACGACTCCAACGCGCTCTCCGGAATGCGCACATGGCGGCCGACCTTGACGAAGACGATGCGACGCTCGGCGATCAGGCGGCGTGGGAAGCGCTCCGTCGTCCCGAGGTATTCGGCGACTTCAGCGACGCTCATCAGCCGGTCCTTCATGCTGCGGCTCCTTCCAGGTCGAGTTCGGCGCGGATCTCTCGGGCGTGTTCGCGGTTGTGCTGGATGTCGCGGCGGACGTTGGCGGCGAGCCAGGATTCGCCGGGGGTGGAGCCATGTCCGGCGTAGGCCCAGTGGGCGACGGTGAGGACGGTGGCTTCCGGGTGTTCGTCGGGGTCGGGCAGTCCGAGTGCGGTGCGTTGCTGGGCGGCGCGGTAGTCGGCGCGGACCTGGCGTAAGGCACCGAGGGTGGTGGAGTAGCGGCGGGACTTGGTGGAGAAGTGGCCGCGGAAGCCGAGCATGTGGGCCCAGGCCCGCAGCCGCCGGTCCGGGTAGGCCGCATCGAGGTCCATGCAGGCTTCCATGAGCCGCCGGGGGTGGTCCGGGACACCAAGGAGGACGAGGGCTTCCTTGTTGCCGACCGGGTGGTCGACGGTGCCGGTGGTCTCGGCGGCTTTGGTGGCGTACTTGGCGACGTAGGCGGCGACCGCCTGTTCGGTCAGCTCCTCGCCCTGGCCGAAGGCGCCGATGGGCTGGACGTCGAGCTGGTCGCCCCACCGCAGCACCAGGTCCTGGTCGACGCCGTGCTCCGGGGCGGCGGGAACGCTGACCTCAACGCGGGCGGCGGCGGCCCGGATGGCGTCGGTCAGCAGGTCGAGGGTGGCCCAGGCCGGGGGCGGGGTGTCGGGTCCTTCGGGGCCGTCGAAGCGGATGACGGCGTGGAAGTGCACGGCGCCGCGCTTCTGGTACTCGGCGACCTTGCCGAACGAGACCCGGGACTGCTCCCGGGCGGCTTTCTGAGTGAGGCCGGCACGGCGGGCGACTTCCCGGCGGAGGTAGATCGTGAAGTACCGCCACAGTTCGGAGGCGTGGTTGTTCCACAGCACGGCGCCCGCGTAGTCGTAGGTCTCCGGGTCGAGCGGGGTGCCGAGTTCGGGGGCGTCTTCGGGGTGTCGGGTCCCGCAGCGGCATCGGCGGTTGCCGGGTCGGTTGTGGACCGGGCCGAAGGAGGGCGCGGTGAGAGTGGCGAAGACGCGGGGGTGGTCGCGGATCGTGTCGGGGGTGCCTTTGTCGGGTGCGCCGACGAGCCCGGCGCGGATCAGGTGGTAGGTGTCCCCGGCGTAGGTCCAGGCGCAGGCGGGGCAGCGGGAGGCCCGGCGGTTGCCGCAGGCGACGCGCAGGACGCCGCCGGGTTCGTTGTCGGTGGTGTAGGCGTGCAGGACGGTCTTGGTGGCGGGGTCGATGAGCTTGGTGCCGCCGGACAGGCGGATGGGTGCGGCGCATCCTCCGGTGCGGCGGATCTGTTCGGTGAGGCGGTCGAACCCGGGGGACCCGGCCACCCGGAGCAGATCGCTCAGGGTGGCCGGGTCCAGGCCCGCCGCGGTGGCGGTGTCGGTCAAGGCGATCACTTCCCGGCGCGGGCGAGGGCGGCGGGGGCGGTGCGGTTGCCGGTGCCCTTGCAGGCCGGGCAGGTGGCGGGAAGAGTGCGGCGCTGCCCGTCCGGCGTGGTGGTGCCGGTGGTGATGTGGACGACGGGGAAGCCGTCGCAGTGGGAGCAGACGCGCGGGGTCGGGTGCTGGGGCATCATGGGTTGTCCCTTTCGGGTCCGGTGGATCTGGGAGGGGTTCAGGCGCCCGGGGCGGCGGAAGTTTGGCGACCGAGGCCGCTCCGGGGGCCGCTTAGCGTGTGTTGCGCCTGCCGTGGCCCTTGGCCGCGTACATCGACTTGTCGGCGGCCGAGAGGGCGTCGGTGAGGGCGGGGAGGGGCAGGTGGTCACGGTGGCAGTGGCCGACCGAGGCCGAGACCCGCAGGGTGTGGCCGTGGTGCGTGACGGGCTCGTCGAGCGCGGCCCGGAGGGCGGGAAGGCCGGCGGTGTGGTCGGGGTCGGTGACGATGGCGGCGAACTCGTCTCCGCCGAGGCGGGCGGCGATGCCGTGACGGCCGCACCAGGTGCTGAGGCGGTCGGCGGTCGCGGTGAGGACGGTGTCTCCGGCGGCGTGGCCGTGGGTGTCGTTGATGGCCTTGAAGTCGTCCAGGTCGACCAGGACCACGAGCGCGTTGCCGTGCCGGGCCAGCAGGTGGTCGGCGCGGGCGGTCCATCCGGCGCGGGTGTGCAGGGCGGTCAGGGGGTCGCGGCGGGCGGTGGCAAGGCGGCGGATGAGCAGCCCGCCGTGCAGGGCCCAGCCGAGGGCCGGTAAGCCAGCGGCGGCGATCGTGGCCGTGTCCATGCCGGTCACCGGCCCTTGCGCCGGTTGCGGGCGGGCTTGATGGGCGGGATGGCGTCGTAGGCGTCGCGGCCCTGCTCGAAGGAGGCCCGGTCGTTGTCGTTCATGCTGGTGGCGCCGAGCTGGCGGTGGATGCGGCCGATGGCCTTGCGGTCGCCGTGGCGCTTGGCGATGGCGTACTCGCGCCCCAGTTCGGCCATCTGCGGGTTGGACGGCGTGCTTTCGCTCTTGCGGCGGAAGAGGCCCATGTCAGTGCTTCCTTTCCTGGTTGATCAGGGACTTGAGGACGACGGCGCACACGGCGACCGAGGTGGCGGTGATGGCGACGGCGAGGAGCATGGAGACGAGGACGGCGCCGACGACCAGGACCACGGCCCCGCCACCGGCCACGAGGGCGAGCGCGCTGCCGGGGGTGAGCTGGACCGCCGTGCGGGCGGAGGGGGCGACCGGGGCCGGGGGTGCCGGCAGGGGGGCGGCCGGGTGCTCGGGCACGGTGTGCCGGGTCGGGGTGTAAGTGTCGGGGCGCGGGTACTTGGGGGTGAACACGGGGGCGGGTCTCCTTTCAGGCTTTGCAGCGGTGGGTGCGGGCGGCGAGTTCGGCGGCGGCGCGGGTGAAGTAGTCGGCGGAGAAGTCGCAGCCGGGGGCGGAGCACACGGCGGTGTGCTTGGTGCGGCCCCGGCCGTCGTGGTGGGTGCCGACCTGAACGGGACCGATGCGGATGACGTTGTAGAAGCGGTTCGGTCGCACGGGTCTTTCTCCTTCCGTGTCAGGCGAGTTGGTGGGCGATGGAGTCCGCCAGAGCGGCCGGGACACCGAGGCGACTGCGCAGGGTCGCTGCGTCGATCGGGGTGCCGGTCTGGGCGCGGTGAGCGTCAGCGACCTTGCGTGCGTGGTCGAGCAGCGCGGGCGGGAACGGAGCCGCGGGCGCCGTGGAGACGGGCTGCGGCGGGGCGACCGGGGGAGCTTCCGGTGGGGCCGGGTCGGCGGGCGGCAGCTCGGGCGCGGGGTCCAGGGCCCGTTCCACGGTCAGATCCGCGACCGGTTCAGGGGCGGGCTCTTCCGCAGGAGCCTGGTCTGCTGGTTCAGGCTTGGGCGCTGGTGTGGGTGCGTGGGCCAGGAGCGTGCCGCCGAGGAACGCGAGGGCGGGCCATCCGGCGACGAGAATCCGCAGCCACGGCGGGACGTTCTGCATGTCGAGCATTCCGGCGGTGGCGACGTTGGCGCCGAGGGACGCGATGAGGGCGATGGCGAACCACAGCCAGGCATCACGGTTGCCCGCGTCGGCGCGCATGCGGCGCCATGCGGCGACCAGCAGCAGGTCGACGCTCACCGGGTAGGCCCACGCCTTCCAGCCGTCCTGCCCAGCGGCTTGCGCCAGGTCATGCAGGTGGGAGAAGGACAGGGCACCGGCGATCACTGCCTGGATGAGTACGGCGTCGAGGCGGAGAGTGCGGAACACGAGGTCACCTCCTTTCAGGCATGGGTCGGGTAGGGACCTGGCGCGAGACGGTCACGCCGACCGAGGAGGGAGAGGGGGCCGTCAGTCCGTAGCCGGGATCGGCTTCACCAGCGACACCGGCTCGCCGGACTCGGCAGCGGTGGAAACCACCGGCCGGTACGCGGCCAGGCGCGGGAGGTGCGGTGTGCGGCGGGCGAACTGGGCGCAGATGGCAGCGGCTTCGGCCGCGCTGAGTTCGGGAGTGCGAATGCGGGACCAGCCGCCGGAGGAGTCACCGGCGACGGCGACGCCGGGCCGGTCGGGCGGGATCGTGGTCACGGCCACAACGGCGTCCGGGGCGATGTCGCCCAGGCCCATGTCGGCGGTCTGCTTGTCGTTGACCCGGTGCACGACCCGGCCGGTGAGCTGGGCGCGCAGCGTGGTGGCACCCTTGCCCAGCTCCGAGCCGAACCGCTGCCCGCAGACCTCCAGGAAGATGCCGGCCGCGCGGGCCATCTGTCCCAGGCGGATCATCTGCATGACCATCCGGTCCCGGCGTTCCTCGTCCTTCTTCCCCGCCACCAGGAACAATTCCGCGACCTCGTCCACCAGGACCACGACCGGCAGCGGCCGAACCTTCTCGGGAAGCGCCCAGATGTCGGCGGCGCCGTGCTCGCTGAGCTGGTCGAAGCGATCTTCCATCTCGCCCACCAGCGCATCCAGGACCTCGGATGCCTCTTGCGGCGTGACAGCCAGCGCCGACAGGCGAGGCGCGTAGCCCCGTTGCTCAACCCCGCGCTTGCAGTCGATGCCGACCAGGGCGACGTCGAGCCGGGCGAGCCCGGCAATCAGGTTGCGCAGGTACATCGACTTGCCCGACTGGTTGGCCCCCAGCGTCAGCGCGTGCGGCACCTTCAGGTAGTCCCGGACGTACGCGGTGCCGTCCTCCCGCAGAGCCACCGGCACCGTCATCGGCCCGGACGGGCGGCGGCGCGGCATCTTCACCCGCCGCAGCACGTCGTAACCGGTCATCCGCAGCTCCACGAACCCGGGCTTGGTCTCCACCACGTTGACCGAGTGGACGCCCCAGGCGTGCCGCAGCCGCTCGGAAGCCGCCATAACGTCGGCAGGCTCAAGACCGGCAGGCAGGCGCAGTGTGACCCGCAGGCCGGTTGCCGAGCCCCGTACCCGGCGGATCTTCGGCGGTACGGGGGGCACGTCGCTGCGGCGGGCGACGGTGCGGACCATGAACGCCCGCAGGCGGGACGGCTGAACCGTCAGCCCGCACACGTCCATCGTGGAGCGGTAGGTGACCGCGAACCGCACCTTCGTCACGTGCAGTCCGGCCAGCGACCAGAACACGCGCGGGGCACGAACCTTGGCGTAGCCGAGACCACCGGCACCGGCCAGCGGGATCCCGACCTCGAATAACGTCGACAGGTCGGTCATGGTCAGGTCCCGACCGGGGTGACGGCGACGGCGCGGAACGAGATGCCGTGCCGGGTCTGGCCGTTGAAGGTGTTTTCCCAGTCCCGGGCCTTCAGCCCGATCACCGAGACCGGCATTCCCGGCGCCAGCCCCTCCGGAAGGCCGGTCTCCGGGACGGTCACCTGGTAGAGGTTGCCCTCACCCTCGTCCGAGATCAGCAGGCCCACCGTGGACAGCCCGGCACCGGTCTCCCGGTCCATCGCACGCTCACCGGTCTGCTTACTCACGAGCTTCGGCACGGGAGCCGTGGCGACGAACACCACAGCGGTCGACGTGTCTACCTTGAACGACGGCATGGTTTCTCCTTCGTGACAGCAGGCTGGGACCAGATGACCAACTTGGCTATCCCGGTTGGTCACATCTCGAAGATAGGAGAGATGGCTAGCCATGTCAACAACATGACTGGCATGACTGTCTTGTCTGCGGGGCGTCGCCTACCATCGACCCATGACCTTCGTCCCCGAGCCCTTGGACCCAGACGACGACCGCGCCCCGTACGAGCAGGTGGCAAGCAGTCTCGGAGCTGCCATCCGAACAAGGCGGTTGGCCCCTGGGGAAAAGCTCCCGTCGCACAAGGAACTGACGGAGCTTTACGGCTTCGCCCGAGCGACGATCCAGCGTGCGCTGCGCGACCTCGAAGACGAAGGACTCGTGGTCTCCCGTAAAGGGAGCGGGGTCTACGTCCGCAACCGGACCGAAAGGCCGGCGGGGCTCCGGCCGTACGTCGAGCAGGCTTTCGCGAACGACCACGTGACCATCGACTTCGCCGGGTTCTCCAGCGAGACCCTGCACGGCGCGCTTCAGGAGCCGCTCGACAAGATCCGGATCGGCCGACTCACCCCGTCGAGCATCACCATGCGGATACTCGTACCGGACATGTCAGTGCCGCAGGCCGCGCCTGTGCGCATGAAGGACGGGGCCGACGACAAGCGGCTCCGCGACCGCATGCGCGACATCATGGTCAGCTACACCCGCAGCATCCGGGATGCCATCACCGAGCTTCAACACCTGGGCCTGGTCGCGGAGACCCGGATCAGTGTCCGCGTGCACAGTGGTACGCAGTTCTTCAAGCTCTACGTGATCAACGGCGAAGACGCGTTCTTCGGGTACTACCCGATCCGCCCCAACAAGGTGGTGGCCCAGGGCGAGACGATCGAGATCTTCGACTTGGTGGGCAAGGACACCACGCTCTTCCACCACTCGATCAACGACGGCGAGTCGTCCAGCGGAGCCCAGCAGGTTCAGCAGGCCCGTATGTGGTTCGACAGTGTCTGGGAGACCATCGGAAGGGATTTCGACCTTGACGCACGATGACCAGCTCTCCGACGTCTTGGCGCCCGCACGCGTGATCTTCTTCGACTTCGACGGGCCTGTATGCGACGTGTTCGCCGGGCTGCCCGCTCCCCAGGTCGCGAAGCTGCTCACCGCGCTGCTGTCCGCCGGGGATCAGGTAGCAGGCGCCAAGGCCGCCGAAACCGATGACCCGATCGAGGTCCTGCGCCTCGCCCATGAGGCAAACGCCGAGCTTGGCCAGAGGGTCGAGCATGCCCTGACGGCAGCCGAGGTCGAAGCCGTGGCAGTGGCCGGTCCCCCGACGCCGGGGGCGGAAGAGGCTCTGCGTGCCGCCGTTTCCTCGGGGCGGGCTGTAGCGGTGGTCAGCAACAACTCCGCCGAGTGCGTCCAGCACTTCCTCGTGGCGCATGGGTTGGGGGAGTACGTCGCGAAGATCGTCGGGCGCCCGTCCGGGCAACCACATCTGATGAAGCCCAACCCGTTCCCGCTCATCACGGCGGCCGAGCAGATGCACATGGACGTCACGAACTGCACCCTGATCGGTGACTCGCTCACGGACGTCCAGGCCGCTCATGCAGCGGGTACGACGGTGATCGCCTACGCCAACAAGCCCCACAAGGCCGACCTCTTCGCCGAAGCGCAAGCCGACGCCATCACCGAGGACATGTACGCCATCGCCGACGCACTAACCACGGCGTAGCCGAGGTTCAGCCGGGACCTGTTACAGGTTTCTCTACCTCATCAAGCACCCGGCTGCGCTCCGCTCCGCCGGGCGGGCTTCCCGGCTCCGCTCCGCGCGACGCTCCTGCCTTCGGCCCGCTCCGCGCGCGCTGCGCCGACGCCCGCCCCTACGGCTGGGATAGGCCCAAGGGCATGAGCCGAGCCCCAACGGCCCGCGGTTCCCTCCCCGTCACCGACATGCCTCCGGCGGGGGCGCTCCGACTCCGGGATGGCGGGGGCGCCGTACGCGGGTGCCGGCCGTGGAGGGCTGGGGCGGGGAACTCCCATCCCGTCTGCCATCGACCCAGGACAAGCCGAGCAGACACGGCACCGGGCGTCCAGGTCGTTCGTACAGTGGCGCGCTCCACCTGGACGCCCGGCACCGCGCCCGCTCCACTGACGTGCGGGTCGACGGCAGACGGGATGGGAGTTGGGGGTGGATGACGCGGACGCGGCGGGCTCTCCCTGCCACAAGCAATCGGCGGCGCCTCCAAGCCACCGGAACTTTTCAGACAAGCCTTCCGGTGTCAGCACCCGGAGCTATGGTTGGAGCACACCTGAAGTGACGCTCGTCACATAGGGCGATGAGGGGTGGCTTGTGGGACAGTCAGCTATCGCGTGGCTTGACGACTTGACCAAGCTGTACACGCCAACAGCGTCAGAGTTCGATGCAGCACGGCGTCACCGAGGGGCTATTGAGGCTCGCCTTGACGCCTATCTGGGCCTGCGGGAGATGTTCGAGATTGGTTCGCTGAGACACGGAACTGGTGTCTGGCAGTACAGCGACGCTGATTTTCTGACATCACTCAAGGGGATCCAGCCAGGCTCTCCCTGGACCATGTTGAATAGGGTAAAAAGCACACTGCAGGATCGATTTCCGTCAACAATCATCGTAATCCGTCGACCGGCAGTGGTATGTCGATTTTCGGACGGGCATGTTGAAGTTGTACCAGCTTACCCTGGGTCTACCGGCTATTGGATCGCCGATCCTTCGGATGGGTGGATGAAGACCTATCCGAAGGATCACAATCAGTACGTAAACGACATCAACAGGAAGCATAATGGAGGTGCGAAGCGGCTGGCGCGCCAGCTCAAGGTTTGGAAGTATCGGCGGAGCGTACCGGTCTCTTCTTGCTATCTTGAGATGCGATCAGCAAAGCACCTAGATGGTGAGAGCGCATATTCGCCGATCTGGGATGTGTATCTCGCTCTCAGTAAGATGCACGACGTAGGCCTAGCTTCGATGAATGATCCGACTGGGCTTGGTTCAAGATTCGGCTCCTGCTCATCCGAGTCGAACCGATTGGATGCGATGTCAATGCTCAGTACTGCTGTGTCCCGCGCGCGGAAAGCCAGAGATTTCTACCAAAGCGACGAACAGGAAAAGGCCATCGAACAGCTCAAATTGCTCTTCAATCGGTAGATCTACCTGATTCTGAGAGATATGGCTGCACATATGACCACAGGTCCACAGGCAGACTACGTACCACCGTCCAGCGCGGACATGCAAGCGCGACAAAACGAAGATGACGCCCTGCGACTTCTCATCGCACAGCGTCGCCTTTACTCGAAAGCCAAGAAGTGGCTGGCGCTCCGCTGGTTCGGGATGATGATTATTGGACTCGGCGCTCCCGTTGTTTCGGTGGTTTGGCCGAATCTTGCCGTTGTTTCCGGGGCGATTGCAGGGCTGTGGCTCTTTCTAGGTCAAAGTGTGTTGATTAACGCGCAATCAGCATTGGTCGCTAAGGCTGCCGCCGTTCAAGAGCAATTCGATTTTTATGTATTTGGGATGCGGGGCAGTGTTGAGAGATCGCCCCTGCCGTCAATCGAGGAGATTGCCGCAGTTGCCGGACCCGACTCTGGGCTCAGGCTTACCGCCGATGATGAGAGCCTGTTGGACTGGTATCCGATCGACGCAAGCGATCCCGGCGTCCTGACAGTCGCCATCTCGCAGCGTGCTAACGCAGCATACTCAGACAGGCTTCTGCGCTCGACAGCAATTGTATGGACGGCGGCAACCGTGGCCTGGGTGCTGGTGCTCGTCGCTGTGAGTATCGCGACCAATCTTTCGCTCCTCACGTTCTTGGCTGGCGTTCTGTTGCCGGTGTTGCCATCCTTTCTTGACGTTGTTCGATATGTCCTTGGAATCCGGCGCGCAGCACGCGATCGGGCAGACCTTATGCGCTCGATCGAGAGTCGAATGCGAGGTGCCTCGGAATCAATTGAAGGGAACGACCTGCTCGTGTGGCAGGAGAGCATGTACGATCTCCGCCGCTCGACACCGCTCGTGCCGGACGCCATCTACAAAATGAATCGGGCGGTGAATGAACGGGTAATGAGGACAGCCGCGTCGCAACTTCGCCAGCGGTCAAGGAGACCCGATGGCGAGACTGACTAGGCCATCCTCCAGCTTCCTCCGGGCGCGGCATAGGGGGCGCCAGTCGCCGACCGACGCGGGGCACGTCGAGACGTCGAGACCATCGGTCGGAGTGCATGAGCGACGCACCGCAATCGCAGCACCCGGCCGCGTCCGGTGGCGTCCGTCTAAGGCTGTGCAGCGACCGGAATGATCCTTACTGACCGACTCGGCTGGAGCTAACGGACTAGAAGCTGACCGTGCCAGATCCGTGCCAGATCGAGCGGTCAGCCACGGTCAACTGCGGCACGCGGCGGTGCGCGTGGTGTGTTGGCAGGCCTAGTGCCTTAGATGGCGGTCGCCAGCGACAACGTGTCCGCGTGGGGCGCCAGGCTTACAAAGCAGATGTCGGCGGTTCGAAACCGTCCGCGCCCACCAGTGCAAAGGCCCCCGCAGCGTCTGCTGCGGGGGTCTTTGACGTTAAGCGCGGGGCCTAGGCCTCTTGGGTTCGGTTCCGGCTCTGCGGGTCGGCGCGTGCGCGTCACCTGATGGTCGTGTCGCCCAGGGAGACCAGCAGGGTGCGCAGTTTCCGTGCCAGGTCCTCGCACTCCTCCCGGTCGAAGGACGCCAGCATGCGGGCCTCGTTGGCGAGGTGGTCGGCCATGTAGGCGCGGGTGACCTCGTGGCCCCGTTCGGTGAGGCGGATCTTCACCGAGCGCCGGTCCTCGGTGTCGCGGACCCGTTCGACCAGGCCCTTGGCCTCCATGCGGTCGATGCGGTTGGTGATCGCTCCGGAGGTGACCATCGCGGCCTTGCGGAAGGCTCCGGCGGTCAGTTCGTACGGGGGGCCCGAGCGTTGCAGGGTGCTCAGGACGTCGAACTCGCCCAGCTCCAGGTCCCGTTCGGCCGCGAACGCGCGGAACTCCTTCTCCAGGGCGACGCCCAGGCGCTGGAGGCGGCCGAGCACCTGGACGGGCCACAGGCTGTCGGCCAGGTCGGGGCGCTCCAGCGTCCACTGCTCGATGATGCCGTCCACCGCGTCGGTGGCCGCCCCGTCGTTCGTTCCGTCCATGCCCGTCTCCTTCACGCGTCAGGACCCCAGGGTATCTCAACGTTGAATCACTTGACGTTGAACAAGCGGGAGTGCTTTTATCTCAACGTTGAAATTCTCGACCTTGAACGGATGGAGCCCGCCATGTCCACGCACGCCCTGACCCTCGACGCCGCCGCCCAGGACCTCCTCTTCCGCGAGGCCCGCACCGCCAACGCCTTCACCGACGAGCCGGTGACCGACGCGCAGCTCCGGGCGGTCTACGACCTGGTCAAGTACGGCCCGACCGCCTTCAACCAGTCGCCCCTGCGCGTCGTCCTCGTCCGCACCCCCGAGGCCCGTCAGCGCCTGGTCGCGCACATGGACGAGGGCAACCGGGCCAAGACCGCCGCCGCCCCGCTGGTCGCGATCCTGGCCGCCGACAACGAGTTCCACGCGGAACTCCCGTCCCTCCTGCCCCACTTCCCGCAGGCCGCCGACCTGTTCTTCGCCGAACGCCCGGTCCGCGAACAGTCCGCCCTCCTCAACGCCGCTCTCCAGGCCGCCTACTTCATCGTGGGCGTACGCGCCGCCGGCCTGGCCGCCGGCCCGATGACCGGGCTCGACTTCGCCGGCGTACAGAAGGAGTTCCTCGACGAGGACCACACCCCGCTCATGGTCGTCAACATCGGCCGCCCCGGCGAGAACGCCTGGTACCCGCGCTCCCCGCGCCTGGACTACGACCAGGTCGTCACCACCGTCTGAACCGCATGGTGCTCCTGTTGTGCGAGGTCGCTGCCTGAAACCGGTCTCCGTCCTCCCGCACCGCCACTCCGCCACCGCCCACCCGACCGAACCGGGGGTCATCGTGTCCGTCGCCGTATCCGCACGCCGTTCCACCGCTTCCGCGCCGCCCCGCCCACCGTCGGCGCTGTGGCTGGCGCTGCTGGCCGCGCCCATCGCCACGGGAGCGAACGCACCCGTCCTGATCCTCCCCGACATGGCCCGCTCTCTCGGCGTCACCACTGCTCAGGCGACCTGGATGGTCACCCTCTTCGCCTGGGCCATGACCGTCGGAACGCCCCTGTTCGCCGCCCTTGTCCGGCACCGGGGGCTGCGCGCGACCCTGCACACCAGCACGGTCGTCGTGCTCGCCGGCACCGTGCTCGTCGTGGCGTCGCCCTGGCTCCCCCTGACGCTCCTGGGCAGAGCCGCGCAGGCGGCGGGCGGAGCGGGACTGGTCGCCGTGGCGATGAACCTCGCCGGCTCGACCCGCCGCATGGGGGCCATCACCGCCGGGTTCGGCGTGCTGGGCGCCGTCGGGCCGCTGCTCGGCTCGGTGCTCGCCGACGCCGCCGACTGGCGCGCCTCGCTCGCCGTGTCCGCCGTCGCCCTCCTCGCGGTGCCCGCCGTGCGGCGCCACACCACGGGCACCGCACCGGAGAGGGCCGCGTCCGCCGCGTCCTTCGACGCGGTCGGGGCCACGCTCGTCGCCGCACTGGCGTCCGCCCTGGTCCTGGTCCCCATGGCGCCCCTGCTGGGCGCGTCGGCCGCGGTGGCCGCCGGTCTGTCGCTCGCCCTCCACGTCCGGCGCCGCCCGGACGGGTTCGTCCCCGTGGCCGTCCTGCGCGCCCGCGGATTCGTCAGCTCCGCCCTGCTCGCCCTCACGTTCTCCACCTCCTACTTCGTCCTGCTGTTCGCCCTTCCGGCCGTGGCGGGGCGACGGACCGGCTGGAGCACCGAGACCATCGGCACCGGCCAACTGGCCGCGCTCCTCACCGGATCCGCCCTCTCCTGGTTCCTCGCCGCCGCCGCGGCGCGCCTGGGCCACCGCAAGGTGCTCACCGTCCTCGTCGTCCTGGGCGCCGGCGCGCCCCTGACCGCCGCTCTCGCCTCCTGGGCGCCCGCGCTGCTCCTGGCCGCCGCGGCCGCCGTGTTCGTCGCCACCGGCAGCAACGCCGTCCTGTCCGTACGCGCCGCCCAGCACGCCCCTGCCGACCGGCGGCCCGCGGCGATCGGCCTGTTCGTCCTCTGCTACCAGCTCGGTGGGGCGATAGGCCCGGCCATCGCCGCCCTGCTCGTCCTGGCCTGACGGCCGGTACCTCTCGGGAGACGGCCCGGGACCGTCGGAAGACGGCCTCCGGGCCTCCGTGCCGCGTTGGCTCAAGATCGTCTTTCCTTCTTGATCATCTTGGGTCAGTCTGTCGGCGGGCCGTGTCCCGGTCCCGCCAAGGCCTGGCCGGGCGGGTCGGGTTGGGTGTGATCGGATGGAGCCATGACGAGGACCCTGTATCTGTTCTGCTCAGCCGCGCCGCCCGTGTTCGAGGTCGCCAGTGCGATCGAGGACGCCCAGAGGCGCGGCTGGGACGTGTGCCTCGGTCTCACGCCGACAGCCGCCCGGTGGCTGGCCGACAGCCTCGACGGGCTGGCGGCGCTCACGGGACATCCCGTGCGGTACGAGTACGACCTGCCGGGGCAGCCGGACGCGTGGCCGGCGGCGGACGTCGTCCTCTTCGCCCCCGCGACCTTCACCGCCATGAACGAATGGGCGCTGGGGCTGACCGGGAAGTTCGTCGTGAGCGTGGCGGTCCAGGGCGTGGGCAAGCGCGTTCCCACCGTGGTGATGCCGTGCGTGAACGAGTCCCACGTGCAGCATCCCGCGTTCGGCACGTCGGTGGCGACGCTCCGCGCGACCGGCGTGACGGTGTTGTACGGCGACGGCGCCTACGTCGCGAACCCGCCCGGCCGGGACCTGCCCGGCGGCTACCCGTGGACGATCGCCCTGGACGCCGTGGAGCGAGCCGGCTGGGAGCCCACCCGCATGTGACGCCTGAGCCCGTCCCCGCATGTGCCGCCTGAGCCCATCACCGTATCTGACGCCTGAGCCCATTCCCGCACGTGCAGCCTGAGCCCGCTCGCATGTGAGGCCGGCCCGGCGGGAGTGCGCAGGGCGTTGTCAGTGGTCGCTCCTATCGTGGTTGGCAGTGGAGATCTCGACGTACGCGGCGACGCGGCGACCACGGGGGGAAGCATGGGTGTGTGGGATGTGACCGGCGGGCTGTCCCGGACGGCTCGGATCGTCGTCACGGACCGGCAGTACGCGGATTCGGAGAACGTGAGTGGGCGGTACTCCCGTGGGTTTCCGGGCCACCCCGGGACGTACGAGGTGACGGAGCCGGGGGAAGTGGGGGAGGTGCTGGAGGTGGCGGCCGCGTCGGTGGCCGAGCTGGACGGGGGCGGCGGGTTCGTCTGCATGTGCCAGGGGGAGTTCACGTTCGCCCTGTACGACGCCGCCGACCGGTGCATTCGGACGGTTGACCGGCACGGCCCCCTGCCGCTGCTCGACCCGGCCGACCCGGCTTCCCTGCCGGGACGTCACCGTGCCGCCTGGGCCACCCGCGCACCGGAGCCGCTGCGGCGGTACGCCCAGGAGTGGGCGCGCGGGGACCGGACCGCGACCGGGGCGGTGACCTCGTCGGACGGTGACCTCTCGACCCTCGCGCCCCTGACCACGGTGCTCAGCTGGCTCGGCACGCCGCCCAGCGGGATCGACGCGGCGCGGCGGCTGGCCCGTCTCGCGCCGCTGGCCCTGTTGGACGGCGCCACGACGGGCGCACTGGAGCGGGCGGTGCGCCGGAGCGACCGGGCGGGCCTGGACGGAGCCGTGGAGTTCTTCGCGAGCGAGCACTTCACGGCCCGCCACCCCAAGAGACGTCGTGTCGGTGCCACCACCCGCGACCTGCTCATACGCCACGCCAACGCCCACCGCCCCCAGCACGTGGCGGTGCTGGAACGGCGGCTCCTGCGAGCGGCGGAGGACCGCGTCGTGTCCTGACCGCGGACGATCGACAGCGGTGCGGGCGGCCGGCGGGGGCGCGGGCGGCCGGCAGGGGGCGCGGCTGGGTCAGGAGTTGGGGCGCTTGCCGTGGTTGGCGCGCTTGTTCTTGCGGGCGCGGCGCTTGTTTCCTCGCTTGGACATGGTGCGTACCTCCACCGCCAGTTTAGGTTCGCGGCGCGCGTCGTGCAGCGGACGCCGGACCGCGCGTGCGACGGAGCGCACCTTCGTGGGACCGCTGTGCGCCCTGCCCGGACGGTTCCCCGTGACGGGACTCTGCCGTGGGGGGAACGGCGGAGACCAGGAGGCGACATGGCTCGGACACAGTCCACGTGCGGCGCGCGCACCAAGCACGGCGGGCGCTGTCAGCGGCTCGCCATGGTGGGGGCCTCACGGTGCAACCTGCACCGTGGCGACTGGGCCACCTACACCATCGAGCGGGACAGGCAACGGCAGCGGGAGCAGGAGCGCGCACGGGCCCGCAAGCGACCGAAGCGGTGACCCGGGGGCACGGGCGGGCGCACACTGGGGGCATGTGCCGCAGTATCAAGACCCTCCGCCCGCCCGTGCTCCCCACCGAGGCCACCGAGGAGGACATCCACGCCGCCGCTCTTCAGTACGTCCGCAAGGTGTCCGGTTTCCGGGCGCCCGCCGCGCACAACCGCGAGGTCTTCGACCGGGCCGTGGAGGAGATCGCCGAGGCGACCCGGCGCCTGCTCGACGAGCTCGAGGTACGGGGCTCCGGCCGGGCCGGTCAGCGCCAGGAAGCCGCCCCGGCGGGGCAGCGCTAGGAAGCCGCCGACGGGGACGGTACGACGGCCGTCGGGACCACGGGCGCCGGGACCACGGGCGCCGGGACCACCGGTGACGTGGTCGCCTGCCCCGGCCCCGCCGTCGGTACGGATTGCGGCATCGGCAGCGGCTGCCCCTGCGACTGGGCGGGAATGTCCGCCCGCGTCGCCCCCGCCCCCGGTTCCGGGTCCGGTACGGCCGCGCCCGGTAGCGGCTGCTCGGCCCCGCCGGTCGGGCGCCGTATGACGTAGGCGGCCAGGGCGCCCGCCAGGAGCAGGGCGGCGGCCGAGACGGCCACGCCCGTCCAGGTGGGGCCGAGCCACTGGCTGCCGAAGTAGCCGAGCGCCACGCTGTAGGACGCCCACGCCACGCCCGCCAGGGCGGACCAGGGCACGAACTGGCTCGCCCTGCGCCGCGCCGCGCCCGCGCCCAGGGAGACCACCGAGCGCCCCGCCGGGGCGAACCGCGCGATGACGACGAGCACGCCGCCGCCCCGCGCCAGAGCCGCGCCGAGACGTTCCTGCGCGACGGTCAGCCGCCGCGACCGGGCGATCAGCCGGTGCAGCCGGGACCGCCCGCGCCAGGCCAGGCGGTACGCCACGAGGTCGCCCAGGACGGAGGCGCCGGCCGCGCACAGGGTGAGTGCGAGGAGGGAACCGTTTCCGGTCGCGGCGACCGTCGCGGCGGTGATCACCAGGATGCCGCTGGGCAGGACCGGCAGGAAGACGTCCAGGAGGACGGACACGACGACAGCCGTGTAGATCCACGGGCCGGCGGCCACGCTTTCGAGCACCTTCACTCCCGGGTCCCGTGAAGCCGGACCCGTGGGGCGGGCGGCGCGGCTGGACAGGCCGAAAGCGTACGCCGCGAACAGGGCCGTGCTATCACCCGGGCGGGGGACGGGGGGCGGACTGGGTCGGAACGCGCGCCCCCGGCGCCCGGGTGGGAAACCACCGGAGCGGCGGCTCGTACGGCCCGTACGGCTCGTACGGATCAGTCGGACCAGGCGGCCCAGCGCTCAGTCGGACCAGGCGACCCAGGCGCTCGGTCGGCTCGTACCGCCGAGCCGTCGGACACGACCTAGGCCGTGACCGGCTCGCGCTTGCGCTCCGCCTGCGAGGACGAGAAGAGGCTGTCCAGCGACAGCGCGCCCGGGCCGGTGAAGACCAGCAGGAACAGCGACCAGCAGTACATGGCCGACAGCTCGCCGCCGTTCTTGAGGGGGAACAGGGCCATCGGCTGGTGCACCTTGAAGTACGCGTAGGCCATCGCGCCGGAGGCGATGAAGGCGGCGGCGCGGGTGCCCAGGCCCACCAGCACCAGGACGCCGCCGACGAGTTCGATGACGGCCGCGTACCAGCCGGGCCAGGTGCCGGCCGGGACGGTGCCGCCCGTGCCGCCCGCGCCGCCGAGGACGCCGAAGAGCGAGGCGGCGCCGTGGCAGGTGAACAGCAGCCCGACGACTATGCGGAACAGGCCGAGCGCGTAGGGGCGGGCCTGGTCCAGGCGCGCGGTGATCTGGGACATGGGGATCCTTCGGTTGGGGACGAAACCGATGAGCCCCAAGGTTAGGGAGTCCTAATCAATACTTGCAAGTTCAACATTCGGTCGTTCCGCTTCGGTGCCGGAGCGTGCGCGCAGAGCGGCGCGGGCCACCGCGTCGGTGTCCGCGAGGGTCACCGAGTCGACTCCCGGCCGGGCACCCGCCGCCGTGACCCAGTGCACCCCCTCGGTGGGGACGCCGAGCGCGAAGACGCCCTGGTGGGCGCGGCCGTGACGGTTCACCAGGCGGTACGGCGACGGTGTGACGTCGAGCCCTCCGGTGTCGTAGCCGTCGACGACATGGGTGCGGCACTGGCCGGAATCCAGCATTCCGGAGAGAAGGTCGTCACCGGTGCGCCGCACGTCGGGCTCCGGCAGCCGGGCCTCGATCAGCGTCGTCGCGGACACGGCGGAACCGGGCACGTCGGGCGATTCGGCCGTGAAGGCCCCGGAGTCCGGACGCACCCGCATGCGCGGGCCGACCACGTCCAGCACCCCCGCCTCGACCAGCGCCGTCATCTCCGCGATGCGGCGACGCGGCGGCCCGATCGACAGGAAGGCGTTGAGCGGTGTGTACCAGTGGTCCAGGTGGTCCCGCCGCGAGGTGCCCGACAGGCCCGCGTGGTCGACGATCAGCCGCAGCTCGTTGCGGATGTCGCGCAGGACGTCGAGCGCGGCCTTCGCCGGACCGGTCACATTGCCGAGGGCGGCGTCCGCCGCGTCGCGGCGCAGGTGCGTCAGCAGCCAGCCGCGCCAGTGGGCCGGTGACCGGAACGTCTCGCCCGCGTACGGGTGCGAGGTCCGGTCCCACGACCAGCGGTCCCGGGGCGGCACGCCGTACGTGTCGAGAGTGGCCTCGCCGGCGGCCAGGAACCGGGTGCGGAAGCCGCGCGGGCGCTTCAGCAGGGCCTCGTAGTACGTCACCTCGACCTCCTTGGCCACCAGGGGCCACACCTCGCCCAGGAAGTCCGGCGGGTCACCCGCGTCCGCCCGCTTGCGGAACCGCTCGATGACGTCCGGCGTCAGCAGCACGGGCTCGTGCCGCGCCGACGCGCCCTTCTCGTTGTCGCCCCGCGCCCGGTACGGGACGCCGCGCCGCGAACCGGCGTACAGCCGGGGCTCACGGCCCGACGGACGGTAGGTCAGGCCGAGTTTCCCGTCTGCGGTCCGCTCGGGCACGAAGGTCCCGCCCCGGCCCTCGGTGAGCAACGCCATGTGGTCGAAGAAGTTCAGGCCCAGGCCCCGCAGCAGCACCGGCTCGCCGGGCGCGATCGGCGTCAGGTCGAGGTCCGCCGGGTTGGCGGGCGGGAAGTGCCGCAGGCCGTGGCGCGCGGCGTACGCGCCCAGGTGCTCCGAGGAGGGGTCGCGGCGGACCGGGAGGTGGCCCTGGGCGAGCACGACCGCGCCCAGACCGGCCAGTACGGTGCCGTCGTCCAGCACGAGCGTCCGCGGTCCGGTGCCCTCCAGGCGTACGGCCCGCGCCCGGTGCACCCGTACGGTCACCTCCGGCGGCGCCTGTGCCACCGCGCGGGCGAACGCCCACTCCAGATAGGCGCCGTAGCAGGCGCGGGTGGGGTAGTCGTCGGGGCCGAGCGGGTACGAACGGGCGACGGCCCACTCGTACAGGCTCGGCCCCCGGCGTATCGGGCCCTCACAGCTGACGCTCTCGTCCGTGAAGACCGTCACCTGGCACGCCACCGTGTTCATCAGCAGCTCGGCCGGCTGGTCGGTGCGCCAGACACGGCCCGCGCCCGGTGGTGCGGGATCGACGACGTGGACGGTCAGCGGAGTTCCCGCGGCCAGTTCCGGGACGGAGGCGCAGAGCCGTTCGAGTACGGAGGTACCGCGAGGGCCCGCACCGACCAGGGCTATGGCAGGGGGAACGGCGAACGACAAGACTCGGACTCCCGGGGCAGGGGGCGTGGCCGGCGTCGCCTGCGGGCGGCAGGCGAAGGCTCATCATGCCGTCGCGGCGCCCCTCGTCGAACCCCTGGCCGGAGGATCACCATCCGCTATGGGCGGGATTGGGAAAGGCCTGAACCGGACGTTCACGGGACGTTCACAGCACGGGCCCGCCCCCAGGGCCCGGGCGCCCGGGCGCGGAGGCGGGGGTGCTCCGGTTGCTCAGGCGGAGTCGTCCGACAGGCTGCGCTCGTGGACGGCCCGCAGCTCGGCGTCCTTCCGGTCGCGGCCCCGGGCCGCCGCGTGCTCGAGCCGCAGCCTCGCCGACCGGCCGCGCAGATTGAGCGTCATCAGCTGGTTGCCGAACCACGGCCCGCCCGTGCGGCGCCATTCCACGAGCGGTGGGCCGGTGCGCGCGTGCCGCCGGAGGGCGAGCCCGATCCGCCGCCCCGCGCGGCTCCAGCTCAGCCGGAACGCGACGCGCAACGGCCCGGGGATCCGGTTGTGCACGGGCGAACAGGTCAGCTGGAGGATCCGGGACGACCGCGGGTCGGCGGCCCCCGGCCATGCGGGCTCGGCGACGTACGCGTGGTGCACGTCGCCCGACATGACGCAGATCGTCGCCGGGGCGTCCGGCCCGGTGCCGGCCTCCGTGAGCAGCCGCGTCAGCCGCTCGAAGGAGTGCGGGAAGGCGGCCCAGTGCTCCAGGTCGGCGCCCCGGCGCACGCGTTCCGCCAGCCGCGCCCACCGGGCGCCGCGCTCACCGCGGCACAGGGCGGCGTTCCAGGTCTCGGCGTCGTGCATCATCGGCGCGAGGAGCCACGGCAGCGAGGCCCCGACCAGCAGGTGGTCGCAGCCGTCCCGGCCGGCCGTCAACTGCTCGGCCAGCCACCGCTCCTCCTCCTTGTCGTGCATCGACCGGTTCTGCTCGTCCAGTACGCGTCCGGCCCGGGTGTCGATCATCACCAGCCGGGTGCTGCCGAAGTCCCGCCGGTAGCTCCACCGCGCCCGCGCCGGGTCGGCGTCGGCCTCGGCGGCGAACCGGCGCAGCGGCTCCGTACCGTCCGGGGCGTCGCGGACCGCCGCGTACAGCGGATCGGCCTCCAGCTCGTCGATGGAGAGGTTGCCCAGGTGCTGGTGGACCCAGTACGACATCAGCCCGCTGAGGATCCGCTCGCGCCACCATCCCGTGTCGCGCATGTCGGCCAGCCAGGAGGCGCTGGTGTTCCAGTCGTCGATCACGTCGTGGTCGTCGAAGATCATGCAGGTGGGCACGGTGGACAGCAGCCAGCGGACGCCGGGGTCGAGCCAGGACTCGTAGTAGAGGTGGGTGTACTCCTCGTAGTCCGCGACCTGCACCCCCGGCTCCTCGCGCAGGTCCCGCCGCGAGGCCAGCCAGCGCTGCGTCGGCTTCGAGGTCTCGTCCGCGTACACCTGGTCGCCCAGGAGGAGCAGGACGTCGGGGCGTACGGCGTCGGGGTCGGAGGCCAGCCGGGTGGCCAGCGTGTCGAGGGCGTCCGGCCCGACCGGGTCCTTGCCGCCCGGCGGCGGCGCCGCCCAGCGGCACGAACCGAAGGTGACGCTCAGCTCCCGCGCCCCCGGGCGGGGCGCGGTGATGGTGCTGGCCGGGTAGCGGCGCCCGGGCTCCGTGGGCGGCCACACCGGGTGGTCGTCCAGGAAGACTTCGTACGCGGTCGTCGTCCCGGGCGTCAGGCCGGTGACCTGCACCAGCGCGTAGTGGTGCCCGGCGATCTGGAAGGTCCGCGCGTGGCCACCGGCGCCGTCCGCGCAGCGCACCTCGGCCGTGCAGGGCCGGTCGGCCTCGACCCAGACCGTCGCCCGGTCGCCGCGCTCCCAGTCGACGTACCGCAGCAATGGTCCCAACCGCAGTCCGGCACTCATGCCCGGCCTCCTCCGTCGACCCGCTCGTACCTCCGTACGGTACGGGGCGACGGAGGGGTAAGGAACCGTGGGCGGCGCGGGACGGGCGGCGCGTCGCCGCCCGCCACGCACCGCCCGGGTGGCCAGGACCCGGTCGGTGCCCGGGGCCGGCGGTCGGTCAGCAGCCGTTCAGGACCGACTGGAGGGCGCTCTTCTCTGCCGAGTCGGTGCTCAGCTTCCAGTGGTGCTTCACCTGCACCCACATGCGGGCGTAGGTGCAGCGGTACGCGGTGCGCGACGGCATCCATTCGGCGGGGTCGAGGTCGCCCTTGGCCTGGTTGACGTTGTCCGTGACCGCGATGAGCTGCGGACGGGTGAGGTCGTTGGCGAAGGCCTGGCGCTGCGAGGTGGTCCAGCCGGAGGCGCCGGAGCGCCACGCCTCGGAGAGGGCGACGACGTGGTCGATGTCGAGGTCCGAGGCCGCGTGCCAGGTGGCACCGTCGTACTCGGAGTACCAACTGCCGCTGACCGCCGCGCAACTGGAGTCCTGGACGACGTTCACGCCGTCGCGCTTGAGGACCACTTCACGGGTGTTGCAGGCGCCGGACTGGGTGCTCCAGTGCGGGAACTTGTCGCGGTCGTAACCGCTGGAGGAACCTTCCGCCCGCACCGTGAGCTGGGCGAGGTAGGTGCGGGCGGTGGCGGCGCTGACCGGGGTGGGCGGGGCGGCCTGGGCGGCCGGGGCGGTGGCCAGGGCCCCGGTGGCGGTGAGGGCTGCGGAGGCGGCGAGCACGGCTATTCGACGCGCGTAGACACCGGACATGGGTAACTCCCTTTTGGTGTGGGGGCGGTGACCGCTGCCGGCTCGGGCAGCCCGGTCATCGTGGCGGCGCCAGGTTGCCCCGGGGAATGCGCCGGGTTACAGAGTGACGACATGCGCACGTCACATCAAGGGTTCTTCCCCTTTCTGACGTCCCGGCACCTGGCTTGTCCGGCTTTAGGGTTGACGTGTGCTGCTGCCCGTCAATGCCACGTTCGCGGCTGTTCTCGCCGTCCTGCTCGCCGTCGCCGCCACCGTCGCGGCGATCGCCCACCTCCGGGCGCCGCGCGAGATCGTCACCGCGGGCGTGCGGGCCGCGGCGCAGCTCGCCGCCGTGTCGCTGGTCATCGGGTGGGTGGTCCGGCACCTGCCGCTGCTGCTCGGATTCCTGCTGCTGATGTACGCCGTCGCCGTACGCACGGCTGGGCGCCGCATCACGCCCAACCGGACCTGGTGGTGGGCGGCCGGGCCCATCGCCGCCGGCGTCGCCCCGGTCGTCGGCGCCCTGGTGCTGACCGGTCTCGTCCCGCTGAAGGGCATCGCCCTCGTCCCGGTGACCGGCATCCTCATCGGCGGGGCGCTCACCGCCACGGTGCTCGGCGGGCGGCGCGCCCTGGACGAGCTCGGCACGCGGCACGGCGAGGTGGAGGCGGGCCTGGCGCTCGGGCTGCTGGAGCGGGACGCGCGGCTGGAGGTGGCCAGGGAGGCGGCGGCGGACGCGCTGCTGCCGGGGCTCGACCAGACCAGGACGGTGGGGCTGGTCACGCTGCCGGGCGCGTTCGTCGGGATGCTGCTGGGCGGGGCGTCACCGCTGGAGGCCGGCGCGGTGCAGCTCTTCGTGCTCGTCGGGCTGATGGCGGTGCAGGGGGTCGCGGTGGCCACCGTGCTGGAGCTGGTCGCCCGGGGCAGGCTGCACCGGCGCGAGGCGTAGGGCACTCCGGCCCGCCGCGGGGCGGGGCGCGTGGGCGCCGGGAGGTGGGGCGGTCCCCGGTGCCATGGGGGAGCAGGGGCGGGCCCCGGTGCCGTACCGGCGATCGCGTACCCTGGAGGGAGCAGAAGGGGAGTAGCTCTTCGCCGGAACGTCGACATACTGCTGGGCCTCGCGCCCGGCCGGCGCCCGGAGGCGGCCCGCAGGGCCCGCCAGCGAGACCTTCGGCAACCGCAGTGCCATGCCCGCAGCCATGGTGCCGCCGTGCCGAAGCGACCCCTGACACGTCTCTTCTCGGTACGGCGGTGCCCGACCGATTGAGGAAATCCATCCCGTGCTCAGCTTCACGATCATGGCGATCACCTTCGGCGTCGTCTTCCTCGCCGAACTGCCCGACAAAACCGCCCTCGCCGGCCTCATGCTGGGCACCCGCTACCGCGCGTCGTACGTCTTCGCGGGCGTGGCCGCGGCCTTCGCCGTCCACGTCGTGCTCGCCGTCGCCGCCGGCAGCGTCCTGACGCTCCTCCCGCACCGGCTGGTCCAGGCGCTGGTGGGCGTGCTGTTCCTGGCGGGCGCGGCCGTCCTGCTGCTGAAGAAGACCGACGAGGAGGAGGAGAAGATCAAGGCCCCGGCCGACCAGTCCTTCTGGAAGGTCTCCGGAGCGGGCTTCATGCTGATCCTCGTCGCCGAGTTCGGCGACCTCACGCAGATCATGACGGCCAACCTCGCCGCCCGCTACGACAACCCGCTCTCCGTCGGCCTCGGCGCCGTCCTCGCCCTGTGGGCGGTCGCCGGAATCGGCATCCTGGGCGGGCGGACGCTGATGAAGTACGTACCGCTGCGGCTGATCACCAAGGTCGCCGCCTGCCTGATGCTGGCGCTGGCGGGCTTCAGCCTGTACGAGGCGCTCGCCCCGTAGGCCCGGCCCGGGGCCCTGCGCTTCAGGCCCCGGTGATGTGGAGGCGGATCGCGCCGCCGCCGTCCGCCTCCACGCGCACGTGCGTCAGGTCGGGCACGTGGACGTCCGGGGCGAACGCGCCGGCGCGCGGCCCGACGCCCAGCACCCGCATCCCAGCGGCGCGCCCGGCCTGGATGCCCGCCTCGGAGTCCTCGAACACCACGCACTCGGCCGGGTCGAAGCCCAGCTCGGCCGCGCCCTTCAGGAACCCCTCCGGGTCGGGCTTGCTGGCGCCCACCCGCTCGGCGGTCACCCGGACGTCCGGCATCCGCAGCCCGGCCGCGCCCATGCGGGCCCGGGCGAGCGCCTCGTCGGCCGACGTGACCAGGGCGTGCGGGAGCGCGGCGACGGCGTCCATGAAGGCGGGCGCGCCGCCGATCGGCACGACGCCGTCCAGGTCGGCGGTCTCCTCGGCGAGCATCGAGCGGTTGTCGGCGTGGTTCTGCTCCATGGGGCGGTCCGGGAGGAGGACGGCCATGGTGGCGTAGCCCTGGCGGCCGTGGACGACCTTGAGGGCCTCCTCGGGGTCGAGCCCGTGGCGCACCGCCCAGCGGCGCCAGCAGCGCTCCACCACGGCGTCCGAGTTGACGAGCGTCCCGTCCATGTCGAGGAGCAGGGCCCGGGCGGTCAGGACGGAAGGGGCGGCCGGCATCGGCGATCTCCAGAGGAGGGGGTGAGGGGGTACGCAGTGGCCCGCCCGCCGGTCAGGGTTTACGGGCGGGACCACTTTGTTCCTCAACGATACAAAGCAGATCCGTCGAACGCCAGTCCGCCCGGCTCGGGCCGCCCTCCGCCGCCCCTCGCGCCCGCCCCCGCCGCCCTCCCGTGTCAGCGCCCCGACGTCTCGGACTCCAGCCACTGCCGGGTCTCCGGGCCGTAGACGCCCCAGTCGTCGTCCCACAGGTCGCGGGCCTCCTGGTACTGGCCGACGCCCCACTCCACGTCGTCGTTGTAGCGGCCGTGCAGCGGGCCGTCGTACAGCCCCGCCTGCCGCAGCCGGTGCTGGAGCTCCGTGACCTCCGGGCCCCGGTCGCCCCGGCTGAGCGTGGGCGCCTGCTCGGGCGGCTGCTCCGCGCCCGGCACCCGGCTCCGGCTGGGCGACGGCGAGGACCCGCCGGCCCCACCGCCCGGCGGGCGGGCCGCCGACGCGGAGGCCGACGACGTCCCGGGTGCGGCGACGGCCAGGGACGCGGAGGCGGTCACCGGCGCGGAGGCGGACGGGGACGCGGAGGCCGACGGGGAAGCGGAAGAGGAGGCGGACGCGGACCCGGTCACCGACGCCGACGGGGACCCCGTGCCCGGCGGGGACGGCGATCCGGTCGGCCGCGACAGCCCCTGGGGCGCCTCGCTGGGCCACCCGGGCGTGCTCGGCACCGCGTCGGGAAGGGCCCGGTCCGTCTCGCCGCCCCCGCCGAAGAGCCCGGCCGCGTAGCCCGCCGCGCCCGCCACCGCGACCACCGCCGCCACGGCACCCAGCACGGCGTACGGGCGGCGGGCACGCGTACGGGACCGCGCCTCGGCCCGGGCCAGCGCCCTGGTCCCGGCCCGGGCGCCGTGCGGCGGGCCCGTGTGCGCCGGCGGCACCAGCTCGGGCTCGAGCGCCACGTACAGCGGCATGGTGCCCGACCCGGCGGCCGGCCCCCACCCCGCGCCCGGCCCCGCCGCCGACCCGGCGCCCGAGTCCGGCGCCGGACCGGACGGGGCGTCGTCCCGCTCCGCCGCCGAGAGGTCCACGTACGGGCGTATGCCCAGCGTGTCCTCCGCGGCGGCGCACGCGCACACGCCGTCGCAGTCAGGACAGAACCGTCCCGGTCTTCCCGTCAATGTGGGCCCCTCCCCTGGAAACTGCGAGCGATTATGCAGCCCCCGGCCGCCGGGGCCACCGCAGGGACCACCGAAGGACCATTCGCCAGGCCCTCCGTCCCCGCTCGGCGGGCCGTATCGGGACGAAGCACCCAGGATGGGATGAGGAAACGAGGGGTACGCGTCCGACCCGCCGCCCGCCCGCCCGTGCATGACGGCCCGCGAGATGACGAGGGAGAAGCCATGGCGCAGGAAGTGACCACCCCGGCCACCGACCCCGCCCCCGGTCAGGGACAGAACCGGCGTGCCGTCCTGGTCGCCATCGGCGCCCTGCTGCTCGGCATGCTGCTGGCGGCGCTCGACCAGACCATCGTCTCCACCGCCCTGCCGACCATCGTCAGCGAACTCGGCGGCATGGAACACCTGTCCTGGGTCGTCACCGCGTACATGCTCGCCTCGACCGCCGGCACCCCCCTGTGGGGCAAGCTCGGTGACCAGTACGGCCGCAAGAAACTCTTCCAGACCGCGATCGTCATCTTCCTCGTCGGCTCCGCGCTCTGCGGCGTCGCGCAGAACATGCCCCAGCTCATCGCCTTCCGCGCCGTCCAGGGCCTCGGCGGCGGCGGCCTCATGGTGCTGTCCATGGCGATCGTCGGCGACCTCGTCCCGCCGCGCGAACGGGGTCGCTACCAGGGTCTGTTCGGCGCCGTCTTCGGCGCCACCAGCATCCTCGGACCGCTGCTGGGCGGGCTGTTCACCGAGCACCTCTCGTGGCGCTGGGTGTTCTACATCAACCTCCCCATCGGGGTCGTCGCCCTCTTCGTCATCGCCGCCGTGCTCCACATCCCCGTCCGCCAGACCCGGCACACCATCGACTACCTCGGCACCCTCCTCATCGCCTCCGTCGCCACCTGCCTCGTCCTCGTGGCGTCCCTCGGCGGAACCACCTGGGCCTGGGGGTCGGCGCAGATCATCGGCCTCGCCGTCCTCGGCGCGGTGCTCCTCGTCTGGTTCGTACGCGTCGAACGGCGCGCCGCCGAGCCCGTACTGCCGCTGAAGCTGTTCCGGATCCGCACCTTCACGCTCGTGTCCGTCATCAGCTTCATCGTCGGCTTCGCGATGTTCGGCGCGATGACCTACCTGCCGACGTTCCTCCAGGTCGTCCGGGGCGTCACCCCGACCATGTCCGGGGTGCACATGCTGCCCATGGTGCTCGGCATGCTGATCACCTCGACCGGCTCGGGCCAGATCGTCAGCCGCACCGGCCGGTGGAAGGTCTTCCCCCTCCTCGGCACCGCCGTCACCGCCCTCGGCCTGCTCCTGCTGCACCGGATGGAGGAGACCAGCTCCGACTGGGAGCTGAGCCTGTACTTCTTCGTCTTCGGCGCCGGACTGGGCCTCGTCATGCAGGTCCTGGTGCTGGTCGTGCAGAACGCCGTCGCCTACGAGGACCTCGGCGTCGCCACCTCCGGCGCCACCTTCTTCCGCTCCATCGGCGCGTCCTTCGGCGTCGCCATCTTCGGCACCGTCTTCACCAACCGGCTCACCGGCAAACTCGAGGCCGCCCTCTCGGGCCGCGAACTGCCACCGGGCGCGGGCCCCGACCAGCTCGCCGCCGACCCGCGCGCCATCGCGCAGTTGCCGCCCGGCCTGCGCCAGGGCGTGCTGCACGCCTACGCGACGTCCATCACCGACGTCTTCCTGTACGCCGCGCCCGTCGTCGTTCTCGCCTTCCTCGTCGCCTGGCTGCTGAAGGAGGACCGGCTGCGCGGCGCGGTCACCGCGCCCGACCCCAGCCAGACCGTGGCCTCCAACCCCGTCGAACGCTCCTCCTACGACGAGTGCGCCCGCGCCCTGTCGGTGCTCGGCTCCCGCGAGGGCCGCAAGGCGATCTACGAGAAGATCACCGCCCGCGCCGGCCTGGACCTCCTGCCCGCGTCCAGCTGGCTGCTGCTGCGCGTACGCCGCCACGGCACGGTGGAGCCGGCGCGGCTGGCCGACACCACGCCCGTACCGATCCGGTTCATCACCGAGGCGGCCCGGCAGCTGGAGGAGCGGCACCTGGTGCGCCGCGAGGGCCTCCAGCTGGTGCTCACCGAGCAGGGCGTGGAGGTCGCCACCCGGCTGGCGCACGCGCGCGAGGAGTCGCTCGCGGAGCTGCTCGGTGACTGGTGGGGCCCGGAGCGGCCCACGGACCTGGTGCAGCTGGTCGAGGAGCTGACGGCCGAGCTGTGCGGCTCCCGGCGCGAGCGGCCACGGGTCGTGGAGGTGCGTCGCGACCACCGCGCCTAGGCGGGTCTCCCGGCCGGGGAGGGGCGCAGCTCCTTGCCGTACCAGACCTCCATGTACGGGCCCTCGCAGTACGCCGGTATCTCGCGGTAGCCGCAACGGGTGTACAGGGCCCGCGCCTCGACCAGGTCCAGGCGGGTGTTGAGCACCATGCGCCGGGCGCCCAAGGCGGCGGCGGCCTCCTCCAGCGCGTCCATCAGGAGCGCGGCGCCCCCGGTGCCGCGGTGGGCGTGGCGGACGAACACACGGGTGAGTTCCGCCCGCTCCGCGTCCAGCATGAGCACCCCGCCGCAGGCGGCGGGCTCACCGTCCGCCCGGCCGACCAGGAACTGCCCGGTCGGCGGCACGAGCCGGTCCAGGCCCTCGTTCAGGATCCCCTCGTCGACCTCGTCCGCGGTGATGGGCCGCCCGTAGTAGCGGCTCGCCACGTCGTCGAAGTAGTCGAACCGCAGAGCGGTGGCTGCGGGACTGTCGTAACGCTCGGGGCGGACGGTCCAGTTGGTGCTCGTCATGGGTCGTCTCTATCCCGGGGCCCGCCGTTTGGCCAACGCTTTTGCGGCAACACGGGCCGTCGAGCAGACACCAAATGAACCCCGACCCCTGGATCGAGGGAAGACAGCATGTCCACTGAGCTGATCGTCATCGCTCTGGTCGTCGTCTTCGTCGCCGTGGTCGCCGCCGTGCTGTACGCGGGACCGGGCAAGGCGGGCGGCCGGCGCGGGCACGGACTGAGGCGGAGGTTCGGCCCCGAGTACGAGCGGGCCGTCTCCCGGCACGACGGTGACACCAAGGCCGCCGAGCGAGAACTGGCCGAGCGCGTCCAGCGCCACGGCGACCTGCGGCCCCGGCCGCTGACGCGGGACGCCCGCGAGCAGTACGTGGCCCTCTGGTCGGGCCTCCAGGAGCAGTTCGTCGACGCCCCGCGTCAGGCCGTCGTGCAGGCCGACCGGCTGCTGGCCCGGCTGGCCGAGGACCGGGGCTTCCCGGCGGCCACCGCGTACGAGGAGCAGGTCGCGGCGCTGTCCGTGCACCACGCCCACCACGTCGACGGCTTCCGCCGCGTGCACCGCGCCTCCGCCGCGAACGGGCAGACCCCGAACGCCGGTACCGAGGAGCTGCGTTCCGCGATGCTGGAGGCGCGCCGCCTGTTCGACGCGCTGGTGACCGAGCACGCCGAGGACCACGCCCGGCACGCCCCGCGCCGTCAGGAGGGCCGCGGTAACCGGTTCCACGCGACGTGGCCGAAGGGGAGTGGTGCCTGATGTCCGCCGAGAAGCCGACCCACACGCCGGCCGGCAGGGCCGACGCCTCGCACGGCCTGCGGGTCCCGCCGCCGCCCGGCCCCACCCCCGAGCACGTGGCGGGCGCCCCGCAGGGCACCGACCCCCGCGCCGGTAACAACGCCCCGCACACTCCCCAGGCCACGCAGGCCCCCCAGGCCCCGCAGGCCCCGCAGGCCCCGCAGGCCCCCCAGGCCGCTCCGGCCGGACCCGGGGCGAGCACTCCGCCGGCCCCCGGCACCCCGCCCGTCACCCCGCCCGTCACCACGCTCGGCGCCGGCCTGGGCACGGACGCAGCCGCCCCGAAGGCACCCACCCCCGCACCCGGCGCCCCGCACCACACCGGCACCGACGCCCACGCCCCGCGTGCCGCGCACGGTTTCCCGGACCGGGCCGGGGGAGACGGCGCCGGTGTGGCCGGGGTGTCCGATCCGCTGGTGGCGCGGAGCGTGCGCGACGGGCTCGGGGAGCGGCTGCAGCGGGCCCTCGCCGGTTTCGTGGACAGCCCGCACCGGTCCGTGAAGGAGGCCGCCGACGTACTGGACGAGGCCGCCGACGAGCTCACGGCCGCTCTGGACGACCACCGCAGCGCCCTGCGCGCGGACTGGGACCCCGACGGCGACGGCCACGGCCCCGGCGACGACCAGCAGCCCGACACCGAGCGGTTGCGCGTCACGCTCCAGGCGTACCGCGCCATGGCGGAGCGCCTGCTGCATGTCTGACGGCGCGCGTGACGGCCGGTCAGGCCGCCACGCGGGCCAGGAGCATTCCGTCGTAGCCCTTCCCGCCGACCGTCTGGATCGCGGTCGCGTCCAGCCGCGGGTCCCGGGCGACCAGGTCGAACAATTCCCGTGTCGCGGTCACCGCCGGGTCCGTCGAGGACTCGTCGGTGACCGCGCCGCCGCGTACGACGTTGTCGACGACGATCAGGCTGCCGGGGCGGGTCAGCCGCAGCGCCCAGTCCAGGTACCGCGGGTTGTTCGGCTTGTCGGCGTCGATGAAGACCAGGTCGAAGGGGCCGGCGCCCTCCTCGGCCAGTCGCGGCAGCGTGTCGAGGGCCGCGCCGGTGCGGATCTCGGCGACCTTGTCCAGCCCCGCCCGTGCGAGGTTCGCGCGGGCGACGTCGGCGTGGTCGGGGTTGTACTCCAGTGAGACGAGCCTGCCGTCCTCCGGCAGCGCGCGGGCGAGCCAGATGGTGCTGTAGCCGCCGAGCGTGCCGATCTCCAGGACGGTCCGGGCGCCCTGCGTCCTGGCCAGCAGGTGCAGCAGCTTCCCCAGCGGCGCGGTGACGCTGATCGCCGGGAGGCCCGCGGCCTCGCTGTCGGCGAGCGCGGCCGTCAGGGCCTCGTCGGCGGGTGCCAGCATGTCGGTGAGGTAGTCGTCCACGGCGGACCATCGCTCTTGGCTCATGCAGCCGAACGTACGTCACCCGGTGGCCGTGGACCGCTCATTACCGGCCGTGTTACTCCCGGCCGAGGGTGACCTGGAGTTCCTTGATGCCGTTGAGCCACGCCGCGCGCAGGCGCCTGGGGTCGCCGGCCGGGCGGAGGCCGGGGAGGCTGTCGGCGATGGCGTTGAAGATGAGGTCGATCTCCAGGACGGCGAGCGACTTGCCGAGGCAGAAGTGGGGCCCGCCGCCACCGAATCCCAGGTGGGGGTTGGGATCGCGGGTGATGTCGAAGCGTTCGGGGTGGTCGAAGACCTCGGGGTCGTGGTTGGCGGAGGAGTAGAAGATGCCGACGCGGTCGCCCGCGCGGATCTTCCGGCCACCCAGTTCGAGGTCGCGGGTGGCGGTCCGCTGGAAGGACACGACGGGCGTGGCCCAGCGGACGATCTCCTCGGCCGTGGTGCGGGGGCGTTCGCGCTTGTACAGCTCCCACTGTTCGGGGTGGGTGAGGAAGGCGTGCATGCCGTGGCTGATGGCGTTGCGGGTGGTCTCGTTGCCCGCCACGGCGAGCAGGATGACGAAGAAGCCGAACTCGTCGCCCGCGAGGTTGCCCTCGTCCTCGGCGGCGACCAGTTGCGACACGATGTCGTGGGCGGGGCACTCCTTGCGGGCGGCGGCGAGGTTCATCGCGTACGAGACGATCTCCATGGCCGCCTCGGTGCCGACCTCCTCGGTGATGGCGTACTCGGGGTCGTCGTAGGCCGCCATCTTGTTGGACCAGTCGAAGATCTTGGCGCGGTCCTGCTGCGGTACGCCGATGAGTTCGGCGATGGCCTGGAGCGGCAGTTCGACGGCGATCTCGGTGACGAAGTCGAACGAGCCGTCGTCGCCCGCGTGCGCCAGGGCCGTCCGCACGATGGAGCGGGCCCGTTCACGCAGGGCGCCCTCCAGGGACCGGACCGCCCGGGGCGTGAAGCCGCGCTGGACGATCTGGCGGACCCGGGTGTGCTCGGGCGGGTCCATGTTGAGCATGATCAGCTTCTGGACGTCGATCTGGTCGCGGCTGATCGTCTCGTTGAACCGGAGGATCGCCGTGTTGGTGTGCGAGGAGAACAGCTCCGGGTGCGTCGACACGTATCGGACGTCGGCGTGCCGGGTCACCGCCCAGTACCCCTCGTCGTCGAAGCCGGAGATCCCGCGCGGCTGGGCGCACCACCAGACGGGGGCGGTCCGCCGCAGGACGGCGAACTCGGGCAGCGGCACGCGGGCCTGGAGAAGGTCGGGGTCGGTGAGGTCGAACCCTTCCGGGAGGGCCGCCGGGAGGGACGGGAGGTGGGGGCAGGTCATCGACGACCTCCATACCTGATGCTCCATCAGAACCTGCCCGCAAGGTAGTAACGGGTTCTACAAGTGGCAAGGGGCGTGCGGGACTCACTTGGTCCGCCGTGGCGTGCACGACCCTTGCGTACCCGGGGTAATCCTCAGCAGACTGACCCGACAACTAGAACGCGTACCAGTTCGTCCGTGGCGGCGCCGGGACGCCTCGCGGGCGTGCGAGGAGAGGACGAGCTCATGGCCGCGGAACCCGTCATCGTCGAAGCCGTACGCACCCCCATCGGAAAACGCTCGGGCGCACTCGCCAACCTCCACCCCGCCTACCTGCTGGGCGAGACGTACCGGGAGATCCTCGGACGCACCGGCATCCACGCCGACTGCGTCGAACAGATCGTCAGCGGCACGGTCACCCACGCCGGTGAGCAGTCCATGAACCCCGCCCGCACCGCCTGGCTCGCGATGGGCCTGCCGTACGAGACCGCCGCGACCACCGTCGACTGCCAGTGCGGGTCCTCCCAGCAGGCCTCGCACATGGTCGCCAACATGATCGCCTCTGGGGTCATCGACGTCGGCATCAGCTGCGGCGTGGAGGCCATGTCCCGCGTGCCGCTGGGCAGCGGCTCCAAGCACGGCCCGGGCAAGCCCTTCCCCGACGAGTGGAACGTCGACCTGCCCAACCAGTTCGAGGCGGCCGAGCGCATCGCCCGCCACCGGGGCCTCACGCGCGAGCGGGTCGACGCACTCGGGCTGCTGTCCCAGGAGCGCGCCGCCGCCGCGTGGGCAGAGGAGCGCTTCAAGCGCGAGACGTTCGCCGTCCAGGTGCCCACCACGGAGGACGAGCAGCGCGAGGGCCAGGGCATGTGGCGGCTCGTCGACCGGGACGAGGGGCTGCGCGACACCAGCGCGGAGGCGCTCGCCCGGCTCAAGCCGGTCATGCCGACCGCCGTCCACACCGCCGGCAACTCCTCGCAGATATCCGACGGCGCCGCCGCCCTGATGTGGGCGTCCAAGCGCATGGCCCGCGCCCTGAAGCTCAAGCCCCGCGCCCGCGTCGTCGCCCAGGCGCTGGTCGGCGCCGACCCCCACTTCCACCTCGACGGGCCGATCGACGCGACCCGCGCCGTCCTCGGCCGGGCCGGGATGTCGCTCAAGGACATCGACCTGGTCGAGATCAACGAGGCCTTCGCCTCGGTGGTGCTCAGCTGGGCGCAGGTTTTCGACCAGGACCTGGAGAAGGTCAACGTGAACGGCGGCGCGATCGCCCTCGGCCACCCGGTGGGCGCGACCGGCGCACGGCTCATCACCACCGCGCTCCACGAACTGGAACGCTCCGACAAGGAGTTCGCCCTGATCGCCATGTGCGCGGGCGGCGGGCTGGCCACCGGCACCATCATCCAGCGCCTCTGAACCGCGGCGCCGACACCAGCACTCCGAAGCCCGCGTGCGGGCCGGGTCAGGTCCTCGGGGCGCTCTCGAAACCGGTCCGCGCGTCGAACGCCGCCCGCCGGGTCGCCCGGCGGAGGGCCCGCAGGACCGTCGACCCGATGGTCGTCACCAGGACGACGGTGAGCACCGCCCGCCCCAGGTCCCAGCCGAGCGACGTCGCCGCGCAGTACGCCACGAACCGCACCAGGTTCTCGTGCACCGGGTCACCGGGCTGGAACGAGATGCCGCTGCCCATCCCCTGGAGGGTCACCCACCCCTGGAGGTTCATCACGGTCCCGTACGCGAACGCCGCCACCGCCCCGTACAGCGACAGCATCAGCAACTCGGCCCGGCCCCGCACCGCCACCGGACCCGGCAGCAGGCCCGCGCCCATCGTGAACCAGCCCATCGACAGCATCTGGAACGGCATCCACGGCCCCACCCCGCCGGTCAGCAGCGCCGACGCGAACATCGTCACCGCGCCCAGCACGAACCCGAATCCCGGGCCGAGGACCCGGCCGCTCAGCACCATCAGGAAGAACATCGGCTCCAGGCCCGCCGTGCCCGCGCCCAGCGGCCGCAACGCCGCGCCGACCGCCGCGAGCACGCCCAGCATCGCCACCGCCTTCGCGTCCATGCCGCAGTCGGCGATCGTCGCCACCACCACCGCCACCAGCAGCGGCAGCAGCACCGCCAGCAGCCACGGCGCGTCCTGCGAACGGCCCGCCAGCACGGACGAGCCGTCGCTGAGGAGCGGCCAGCCGAAGGCGACCACCCCGATGGCGCTGATCAGGACGAGCGCGGCGACCGACCGCGGACCGAGGCGCACCGGGCGGCCGCTCACAGGACCGCCTCCACCTGCGAGACGGTCAGCCACGGCCGGGGCGCCAGGATCTTCGCCACCTGCGGGGCGAACGCCGGGGAGGAGACGACGACCTCATGGGTGGGGCCGTCCGCGACGGCCTCCCCGTCGGCGAGGATCACCACCCGGTGCGCCAGTTCGGCGGCCAGTTCCACGTCGTGCGTCGCCATCACGATGGCGTGCCCGTCGGCGGCCAGCCCCTTCAGCACCCCGGCGAGCCGGGCCTTCGCCGCGTAGTCCAGGCCCCGCGTCGGCTCGTCGAGCAGCAGCAGCGGTGGCCGCGCCGTCAGCACCACCGCCAGCGCCAGGGCCAGCCGCTGCCCCTCGGACAGGTCCCGGGGGTGCACGTCGTCCGCCACACCCGGCAGCAGCTCCGACACCAGCGCCCGGCAGGCCCCGGGGACGGCGCCCGCGTCGGCGTCGGCGGCCGCGCACTCGGCGGCCACCGTGTCCGCGTACAGCAGGTCACGCGGCTCCTGCGGGACCAGCCCCACGTGCCGGATCAGCTCACGCGGCGGTGTGCGGTGCGGCACCCGGCCGCCCACCAGGACGCTGCCCGACGCGGGCTCGACCATCCCCACCAGAGCGCCCAGCAGCGTCGACTTGCCGGCGCCGTTGCGGCCCATCAGCGCCACCGTCTCCCCGGCGCGCACCGCCAGCTCCACGCCCCGCAGCGCCTCCACCCGGCCGCGCCGCACCGCGAGGGCACGCGCCTCGGCGACGGCGTCCCCGCCACCCGCGCCCCCGTCGCGACGGCGCAGCAGCCGGCCCAGCCCGCCCCGCGCACCGGACGGCTCCGCGGCGCCACCGCCAGCGGGCGCCGGCCGCACCACCTCACCGGGCGCCGGGGCGCGGCCCTCCAGCCGGTCCCGCAGCCCGCCCGCACGGCGCCGCGCGTCCCGGACCGACAGCGGGAGCGGGTCCCAGCCCGCCAGCCGGCCGAGGGCGACCACCGGGGGGTGCACGGGCGAGACGGCCATCACGTCGGCCGGCGCGCCCAGGACCACCGGGGCGCCAGGGCCCGGCAGGAGGGCGACCTGGTCGGCGTACTGGACCACCCGCTCCAGCCGGTGCTCCGCCATCAGGACGGTGGTGCCCAGATCGTGGACCAGCCGCTGGAGGACCGCGAGGACCTCCTCCGCGGCCGCCGGGTCCAGCGCCGACGTCGGCTCGTCCAGCACCAGCACCTTGGGGTGCGGGGTCAGCACCGACCCGATCGCCACCCGCTGCTGCTGGCCGCCCGACAGCGTCGCGATCGGCCGGTCCCGCAGGGCCGCGAGACCCAGCAGGTCCAGGGTCTCCTCCACCCGGCGGCGCATCACCGCGGGCGCCAGGCCCAGCGATTCCATGCCGTACGCCAGCTCGTCCTCCACCGTGTCGGTGACGAAGTGCGCGAGCGGGTCCTGGCCCACGGTGCCGACCAGGTCGGCCAGCTCACGCGGCTTGTGCGTACGGGTGTCACGGCCGTCGACGGTGACCCGGCCGCGCAGAGTGCCGCCCGTGAAGTGCGGGACCAGGCCCGGCACCGCGTTCAGCAACGTCGACTTGCCCACCCCCGAAGGGCCCACCAGCAGCACCAGCTCACCCTCCGGCACGGTGAGGTCGACACCGTCCAGCGTCGGCCTGGCGGCGTCGGCGTACGTCACCGAGACGTTCTCGAACCGGATCACACGGACTCCTTCGGCAGCGGGGCCACGAACGCGGGCAGCAGGCCCACCAGGACGGACAGCGCCGGCCACAGCGGCAGCTCCGGCGCGGCGAGCGGGACGACTCCGGGGTGCAGCGCCGCCGTGCCGGCCGCGGTCACCAGGGCCGCGACCGCCACCCCCGACCCGGCCACCAGCCAGGACCGCACGCCCCACCGGTCGGGCCGGTAGCGGGTGCGGACCGAACGGCGGCCGCCCAGCCGCAGCGCCGCCAGCACCATGACCACCCCCGCGCCGACGAGCGGCACCCCGTACGACTCCCCGGACGCGGCCAGCAGCCCGTACGCGCCGACGCACACGGCGAACAGGCCGCCCAGCGTCAGCACCGTCGTGGTGTGCCGCACCACCGGCGGCACCGGCGCGGTACGCCCGTACCCCCGCGCGTCCATCGACGCCGCGACCGCCACCGACCGCTCCAGCGCCCCCTCCAGCACCGGCAGGCCCACCTGGAGCACCGCCCGCACCCCGCCCGTGGGCCGCCCGCGCAGCCGCCGGGCCGTCCGCAACCGCGCTACGTCGGACACCATGTTCGGCGCGAACGTCATCGCGACCACCACCGCGACCCCCACCTCGTACAGCGCGCCCGGCAGCGACTTCAGCAGCCGCGCCGGGTTCGCGAGCGCGTTCGCCGCGCCCACGCAGATCAGCAGCGTGGCCAGCTTCGCCCCGTCGTACAGCGCGAACAGCAGCTGCTCGGCCGTCACCCGGCCGCCGATCCGCACCCCCTGCGCCCAGTCGGGCAACGGCACCTCCGGCAGCGTGACCAGCAGGTGCGTCCCGGGGATCGGCGAACCCAGGAACACCGAGAACACCAGCCGGACCACCAGCACCGCCAGGCCCAGCTTCACGAACGCCCCGTACGAGCGGGCCCACGGCGCGTCGGTGCGGCGGGCCGCCACCACGTACCCGGCCACCCCGACGAGCAGGCCCAGCAGCAGCGGGTTCGTGGTGCGGGACGCGGCGGCCGCCAGGCCCAGCGCCCACAGCCACCAGGCACCCGCGTGCACGGCGTTGGAACGGTTCGCCTCGGGTGCGCGCAGCCCGGCCGGGCGGGGGCTCATCGGCGACGGCGGCGGGCCTGCCACACCCCGGCGGCGCCCAGCACGACGACGGCGGCCACACCGGTGACGACGCCGGCGGACGGCCCGGGTTCCAGGTCCATGACGGGGTGCGGCGCGGGCGGGGGAGACGGCGAACCGGTCGGGCTCGGCCCACCGGGCGTCGCCGCGACCTGCTCCCCGCAACCGGTCCTCGGATAGCCGGAGATCCCGCAGAGCAGCGCATGGTTGTCGTACCGCAGTGGCTTCGCGACCTCCGCGAGGGCCTCCGCGGCGGTCGCGTCGGCCCGCACCCGGGCGCACGCGGCGCGCGGGGCGGGCGGCTGCCCGGACCCCTCCGGGGCGTCCGCCGCCGTGCCGGGGTCGATGACCACGCCGACGCGCTTGGTGCCGTCCTTCGCGGGCGTCGACGCGCAGATCGCGGCGAAGTCGGGTGCCCGGCGAGGCCGCTGGGCGTCCTGCGAGTCGGCGCTCACCGCGAACCGGTAGCCGTTGACGTCACCGTCGCCGGGCCGGGCCGTGGCCGGGCCCTGCGTGGCGTACGTCCAGCCCTTCCCGTCGCTCTCCCAGAACGACCAGTACCGGTAGCCGGCCGCCCCGGCCGGCCCGGCGAGGCCGAGCAGCACGGTGCAGGCGGCGAGCAGCAGGACGAGGAGGCGGGAGGAGGACCGGGTGCGCATCACCGCTGCCGGTTCCGGTTGCGGCCGCTGAGCAGGAAGCCGATGCCGATGCCGGCGACCAGGAAGATCGCGACGACCAGCCACACGCTGAAGCCCTCGCTCTCGCCCTCCGCCCCGTTCGGCTCGGCGGACTCCTGCTCCTTCTCCTTGGTCTCCAGGGGGGCCGCCTTCGGCGCCGGGCCGGTCGCGTTCAGCTGCCGTACGAGGTCGGCGCCGCCGAAGTCGCGGGCGTCGGCGCCCAGGGTGTGGGCGGCCAGGATCAGCTGCGCGTAGGCGGCCGGGCCGCTCTCCCTGGCCCAGGCCGCGGAGTTCTTCTCCAGCCACGCGAGCGCGCCGGCCGCCTTCTCGCCGTGCCCGGCGGCACCGACGGCGATGACCGCGTCGGCCGTGTTGCCGAAGTCAGGCTGGGGCGCGGTGGTGGCGGCGCCGGGCATCGGCGGCAGGTCGAGGTGGCCGCTCCTGGCCAGGGCGCCCGCCAGGTAGGCGGCGCCGTTGCGGGCGGCGCGCTCGGCGGTCGGCGTGGCCGCGGGCTTGGCCGGGGTCTCACAGGTCGGCTTCTGCTCCGGCTTCACGCCGCGCGCCTGGAGGTCCTTGCCGAGCCCGGCGAGGACGGCGGCGGCGGTGGCGTCACCGTTCGCGACGAGCGCCCCCGTCTTGGGGTCGGGCTGGTAGGCGAACGCGCCCGCGCCCTGCTTGGCGTCACAGGGGATCGCGAAGCGGACCAGCGCGTCGTACGGGGTCTTCCCGCCCTTGGAGGTGATGTCGCCGGGCCGGTGGCCGGTCGCGGCCAGCGCGCTGACGACGATCGACGTCGAGTTGGCGTCGCTCGGCGAGCCGGGGTTGTAGCCCCAGCCGCCGTCCGGGTTCTGCACGCCCTTCAGCCAGGCGGCGCCCGCGCCGATGGCCTTGCTGACCGGGTCCTCGCCGGGCTCGTCCGTCTCGGGCTTGTCCACTCCGGACAGGGCCTGGACGGCGACGGCGGTGGCGTTGGTGTCGAGGACCGTCTTCGGGTCGCAGGTCTTCGCCGGGTCGGGGCGGTAGGACGCGAAGCCGCCGCCGTCGCACTGCTGGCCCATCAGCCAGGACACGGCCTGCCGGTTCGGCTCGACGCCGGACACCTGCTGGGCCATGAAGGCGAGCGACTGCCGCCACACGCCGTCGTACGTCGGGTCCTTCGTCCCGTAGAGGCCGGCCGGGAGCGCGGGGGCGGGGGAGGGGGCCGGCGACGGCGCCGCGTGGGCGGCCGGGGCACCGCCCGACAGCAGGACGGCGGCTGCGGCGAGTGCCGCGGCGGCGCCGCGGCGGACGCGAACGGTGGTCATGGCGTGGGTGGCCTCTCCTGCGGGATCCGGGGACCGGCACGCGAAGGGCACCAGGCTCCGGCTCCGTATTCCTCGACGGTGCCGGTCACCGGAGGTAGGTCCCGGCGACACGAGCCGAACACGTGCACGTACGGGGCATTCCGGCTCACCGCCGACGGGGCGGTCTCACGGCTGCGTGGTCAGCGCCGGATTCGCACCGGCTTCCCCCCGTACGGGCATGATGACGACGCGCTCACTCTACCGGCGGGTCAGGACGGGTCACACGCGACGTACGTCACGGGGGCGCTGCCCGGCACCGGCTCGGCCCGGCCCTGCTTCACCAGGTGCCGCAGGTGCGCCTCCGCCTCCGAGACGGCGATGGTCCGCGAGCCGTACGGGATCCGCGCCCAGGGGCGGTTCCACTCCATGCGTTCGGCGAGCTGCCACGGGGTGAGCGGGGTCTCCAGCAGCGCCAGCAGTCCGGTGAGCCGCTCCTCGTGGTGCGCGAGCAGCTCCGCCACCCGTGCGCCCGCGCCGGTGAAGGCGTGCTGGTGCGCGGGAAGGACCTCGGCGGCGCCGAGCCGGGCGACCCGCTCCAGCGAGTCCAGGTAGTCCCCGAGGGGGTCTCCCAGGCCCGGGCCGGCGTCGTCCGGGTCCTCGTACAACCCGATGTGCGGGCTGATGCCGGGCAGCAGGTGGTCGCCGGAGAAGAGACGGCCGCGCCCGGGCAGGTTCGCCGGGTGCGCCTCCTCCAGGTGCAGGCACACGTGGCCCGGGGTGTGGCCGGGCGTCCACACGGCGCGCAGCCGGCGGCCGGGGAGGTCGAGGAGCTCGCCCGCGCCGATCTCCCGGTCGGGCAGCGCGGGCCGCGGCAGCGGGTAGTCGCCGGGCCGGGCGGCCCGCAGCGGGGCCGTGTGCGAGGCGGGCGCGCCCGCGCCCTCCAGCTTCGCCTCCAGGTAGCCGCGCCAGGCGCCCGGCTCGGCCTCGCGGGTGCGGCGGACGACGGCGATGTCGGCGGCGTGCATGGCGATCCAGGCGCCGGACGCCTCCCGGACGCGGCCGGACAGCCCGTGGTGGTCGGGGTGGTGGTGGGTGACGAGGACGCCCTGGACGTCCCGCACGGAGGTGCCGAGGGCGGTGAGCCCCTCGCACAGCTCGGCCCACGAGCCCGGATCGTCCCAGCCGGTGTCGACGAGGACGGGGCCGCGGTCGGTGTCGACGACGTGGACGAGGGTGTGGCCGAGCGGGTTGTCCGGGATGGTGACCGCGACGCTCGCGACGCCGCCACCGTGCTCGTACACCCGCGGTGCTGGTGGCATGGGACCTCATCCTCCCCCGGGGCCGCGGCCGGTCCCCGAGTGTACGGGAATTGACGATTCGTCAGAACAGGGCGTGCCCGGCCGGTGCCGTGCCCCGCGGTGCCAGGCGTCCATCGAACGCAGCAGTTCGGGGTGCACGGGGCGGGCCGGGCGCCGAGCCTGGTCCCATGGGTATCCGACCATGGGTGGTCGTCGAGCCGCCCGGCCGGCGTGGCCTGCGCCGCATCACCGTCAGCGGGGAGACGGTGGGGAGCGCGTGGTCCCTCCGCGAGGCGCGGAAGGTGCTCCGCCGGCACGGCTGCCCCGACGACCTGGACCTGGACGACCCCCGGTACGTCCACTGGCGCGGCGGTGGCAGCGACGTGTGGCCCGACGGGGACGGCTGGTCGCGGCGCGTGATCATCGCCGTCATGGTCGCGGGGATGCTCGGTTCGCTGGCCCTGCACGCCGTCGTCGGCTGGGCGGACGCCTTCGGAGCGCTGACCTTCGCGCAGCGCCTGGTCGGGGTGATGTTCCTGCTGGCTGCCGCGGTCCAGGGGGTGGCGACGCCCGCGGTCGCCGACTACTGGGGTCGCCGGCGGGTCCGGCTGTCCGGAGCGCTGGTCCTCGTCGGCGCGCTCATGACGCTGGCGACGACGAGCATCCTCCTCTTCCTCTGGATCGAGGAGAGGGAGTTCGTGGTCGGGGTCCTGGCCTTCCTCTCCCTGTGGCTCTGGTCGCTGTGGGCCCTCCACCTCCTGGTCCGCGAACAGGTGTGGACGGAGGTGCCGTACCCCAGGAAGATCGCGGCCGGGGTCGTCGTCACCGCGCTCCTGACGGCCGTCAGCCTGGGCTACTCGGTCGTCTACCAACCGATCGCCGCACCCCTGCACTTCGTCCTCCGGTCGGAGTTCGGCAAGCCGTGGGCGGACGCCGATTCGCCCTACATGCACGTTCCGGTGACGTTCTACGCCAAGAACGCCGGGGGGATCCCGGCCTACCTGGTCGTCGACGAGTTCACGGTCTTCGGGTACTCGTCCGATTTCTCGCCGCAGGGCAGGGGGCTGCGGGAATGGAGGAGCGACGAGGGCCCGGGAGGGTCGAAGGCGGAGGCCGAACGGTATGTGAGCAATGTGGAACGTGAGATCGTCGCGTCCGGCCAGTTCCAGGGGCCCGGGTCGACCCTGGACGTCGGTGAGGAGTTCCGGAAGGAAAAGGTGATCACGCTTCCCAGGGATGCCGAGTACCAGACCCTGGACGCCCAGCTCCGGTTCGCGGTCCTGAGGGAGGACCGCGGAAAGCTCGACCAGGACTTCTCCTACGAGAAGTACTCGTGGAGCAAGTCGGCGGGAAGGTACTACTGCCCGCCCGACGACTGCGACCCGCGGCTCATCTACCACGGCCGGGTGCGCTACAACAACAACCTGATCAATCTGACCAGGAAGCCGCGCTACGTCGCGGCCTTCTGGTCTCCGGAGAAGAAGCCCGACGTCTTCATCTCCTCGTTCGACTTCGAGAAGAAGGCCGAATCCGTCTACGACATCTACGAGGCCCTCGACGTCAAGGAGCTGGAACGGGAGGCCGCGAGGTACGGCCTCGGCTGGTTCAAGGCCAACTCCGGGGCCTCGGTCAAGGGGTTGCTGAAGCAGGCGCGGTCCTGAGGGGCTTCGCGTACGGAGCCTGGTCATGGGGGGCGGCACCTGGTATCAGTTTCTGAAACACCGTCAGAAACTGTGGACTGACCGGAGGCGCTGCCATGGCCGAGCTGGGCGGACTGGTCGAGCACGGGAAGCTGTTCATCGGCGGGGAGTTCGTCGACCCGGTCGGAACCGGCACCATCGAGGTGGTCTCGCCGCACACCGAGCAGGTCATCGGCCGCGTGCCGCACGCCGCCGAGGCGGACGTGGACCGCGCGGTCGCGGCGGCCCGCCGGGCCTTCGACGAGGGCCCCTGGCCGCGGATGCCGCTGGAGGAGCGGATCGCCGCCGTGACCCGCATCAAGGACGCCTTCGCCGTACGGCACGAGGAGATCGCCCGGACGATCAGCGCGCAGAACGGCTCCCCCTACTCGTGGAGCGTCCTCGCGCAGGCGCTCGGCGCGATGATGGTGTGGGACGCGGCGATCACGGTCGCCCGCGACCACCCGTACGAGGTGGAGCGGGCCGGCGTCCTCGGCCCGATCCTGGTGCGGCGCGAACCGGTCGGGGTGGTCGCGGCGGTCGTGCCGTGGAACGTCCCGCAGTTCACGGCCGCCGCGAAGCTGGGCCCGGCGCTGCTGGCCGGGTGCACGGTCGTCCTCAAACCGTCACCCGAATCGCCCCTGGACGCGTACCTGCTGGCCGACATCGCGAGCGAGGCCGGGCTGCCGGAGGGCGTCCTGTCGATCCTGCCCGCCGGCCGGGAGACCGGCGAGTACCTGGTCGGCCACCCCGGCGTCGACAAGGTCTCCTTCACCGGCTCGGTGGCCGCCGGGAAGCGCGTCATGGAGGTCGCCGCCCGCAACCTCACCCGCGTCACCCTGGAGCTGGGCGGCAAGTCCGCGGCCGTCGTCCTCCCCGACGCCGACCTGGACGCGGCGGTCGCCGGGATCGTTCCGGCCGCGTGGATGAACAACGGCCAGGCGTGCGTGGCGCAGACCAGGATCCTCGCCCCGCGCTCCCGCTACGACGAGTTCGCCGGGGCGCTCGCGGCGGCCGCCGGGGCGCTGGTGGTCGGCGACCCGCTCGACCCGGCCACCCAGGTCGGCCCGCTCGTCGCCCGGCGCCAGCAGCAGCGGTCCCTCGACTACATCCGCACCGGCCAGGAGGAGGGCGCCAAGGTCCTCGCGGGCGGCGGCCGCCCGCCCGGCCCGGAACGCGGCTGGTACGTGGAGCCGACCCTGCTCGGCGACGTCGACAACCGGATGCGGGTCGCCCGCGAGGAGATCTTCGGCCCCGTCATCTGCCTCCTGCCGTACGAGGACGAGGACGAGGCCCTCGCGATCGCGAACGACTCGGACTACGGCCTGAGCGGCAGTGTGTGGACCGGGGACGCCGCCCGCGGCGTGGACTTCGCCCGCCGGGTGCGGACGGGCACCTTCAGCGTCAACACCTTCAGCCTCGACATGCTGGGCCCCTTCGGCGGCTACAAGAACTCCGGCCTCGGGCGGGAGTTCGGGCCCGAGGGCTACGACGCGTACCTGGAGCACAAGATGATCCACCTCCCGCCCGGCCACCGGGCGTCGTGATGGGCGACCGCTGGCACGTGGAGGTCGACCGGGCCGTGTGCATCGGATCCGGCATGTGCGTGAACCTCGCCCCGGACGGCTTCGCCCTGGACACCGCCCGGCAGTCCCGGCCCCGGGCCGCCGGGACGGACCCCGACGAGCGCGTCCTCGCGGCGGCCGAGGGCTGCCCCGTGGAGGCCATCACCCTCACCCTGGCCGACGGCGGGGAGCCGGTCTTCCCGCCTCGCGAGGAGTGAACCGGCGAAGCGTGGAGGAGTCGCGGAGGAACGGCGCGCGGCGCCCGTCATTGCACCGGCCGACCCGTTCCCGCGTGCGAAACTTCTTTCTTGATCACGGGGGCACGGGGCCCGCGTGCACACATGATTGGGACGTTCGTGCGCAAGGCGAAGGCGGCCGTGGCCGCAGGAGTGGTGCTGCTGGTCGCGGGCTGCGGCGGCGGAGGTACGGACACGACGACGGGCGAGGCGGCCCCCTCGTCCGCCGCCTCGGCCCCGGCGGGCGGCGCGGGCGCGGAGGCCGGCGGCGGCCTGGACGCCGCCGCGGTGACCAAGGAGATCTCGGCCGCGGCGACGGCGGCGGGCTTCACCGAGGAGCCCTCCGACGAGGACGTCCCGCCGGCCCTCAAGCCCTGCATGGTCTCCTGGCAGGTCGACGACAAGAAGGCCGGCGACTCCAAGAAGTCCTACGACGCCACCCTCGCCGCGCTCACCGAGGGCGGCTGGAAGCAGTCACAGAAGTTCGACCAGAAGGGCTCCGTCATCACCTCGCTGGACAAGAGCGGCTGGACGATGAAGGCCAGCCATCACGGCCAGGGCGGCTTCCTCGTCGTCTCGTTCATCGCCACCGACAACGGCCCGAAGTGCGAGAAGCTCTTCCAGCAGGACCTGGAGAAGAACAAGACGGCCCAGTAGCCCCCGCCCGCCCCCGCCCCTTCCGCGGGCGCCCCGCGTCCCCGTACGGCCCTCAGGCCGGGCCCGTACCGGGCGGGGGCGGCGGCGGGGCCGTGAGGTCGATCAGACGGCACACCGTCTCGATGTCGATCTTCACCTGCGCGATGGACGCCCGGCCCGACAGCCAGGTGATCAGCGCCGAGTGCCAGGTGTGCTCGATCACCCGCACGGCGGACAGCTCCTGCGGCGTCGGGTGCTCCTGGCCCATCGCGTCCAGGATGATCGCCGTCGTCTGCCGCGAGACCGTGTCCACCTCCGGGCTCACACTGCGGTCCGCGAACGTCAGCGCCCGCACCATCGCGTCCGCCAGATGCGGCTCGCGCTGGAGGGCGCGGAAGGCGCGCATCAGCGTCTCCGCCACCCGCTCCGATGCGGTCTCCCCGGCCGGCGGCCGCTTCCGCAGTGTGGTGTGCATGTGGTCCAGCTGGTCCTGCATGGTGGCCACCAGCAGATGGATCTTGGACGGGAAGTACCGGTACAGCGTGCCCAGCGCGACCCCCGCGGCCTCGGCGACCTCGCGCATCTGGACGGCGTCGAAGCCGCCCCGGCCGGCCAGCTGCGCGCTGGCGTGGAGGATCCGGCGGCGGCGCGCCTCCTGGCGCTCGGTGAGCGGCGGCGACGCCGGTCTGACTTCCCCTGTCATAGGTCCCGTTCCGTTGTTCCGTTCCATGGCGCGCCGACGGGGGCGCGGGGCCGGTGCCGCCGGTGGCCCGCCGTGGCGTGAATCACCTGATCCGGCCCTCACACCCGCGCTACCTGCCGGTAGATTCGAAGCTCCTTGAACGACCAAGTCTGAAACTTGTTCTAGATTAGCGCGACCGGTTACGCTCCGGCGAAACGCAAGGCAGAAGGGGGCCGCGAGTGACCGCTGAGGCCATAGAGGCAGGCCCCCGCGGCGGTGGCACCGGAGGCGGCGACGCCACCCCGCTGCGCATCGCGCTCCTCACGTACAAGGGGAACCCGTTCTGCGGCGGACAGGGCGTCTACGTGCGCCACCTCTCCCGCGAACTCGCCCGCCTCGGCCACCACGTCGAGGTGATCGGCTCCCAGCCCTACCCCGTACTCGACGAAGGCGTCCCCCTCACCGAGCTGGCCAGCCTCGACCTGTACCGGCAGCCCGACCCGTTCCGCACCCCGAAGCGCGACGAGTACCGCGACTGGATCGACGCCCTCGAGGTCGCCACCATGTGGACCGGCGGCTTCCCCGAACCGCTCACCTTCTCGCTGCGCGCCCGCCGCCACCTGCGCGCCCGGCGCGGCGCGTTCGACGTCGTCCACGACAACCAGACCCTCGGCTACGGCCTCCTCGGAGACATCGGCGCCCCCCTCGTCACCACCGTCCACCACCCCATCACCGTGGACCGGCAACTGGAGCTCGACGCCGCCGGCGACTGGAAGCGCCGCGCCTCCGTCCGCCGCTGGTACGCCTTCACCCGCATGCAGAAGCGCGTCGCCCGCCGCCTCCCCTCCGTGCTCACCGTCTCCGGCACCTCCCGCGACGAGATCACCGAACACCTCGGCGTACGCCAGGACCGCATCCGCGTCGTCCACATCGGCGCCGACACCGACCTGTGGTCGCCCGACCCCGCCGTCCCCGAGGTCCCCGGCCGCATCGTCACCACCTCCAGCGCGGACGTCCCCCTCAAGGGCCTCGTCCACCTCGTCGAGGCCCTAGCCAAGCTGCGCACCGAGAACCCGGACGCCCACCTCGTCGTCGTCGGCAAGCGCGCCGAGGACGGCCCGGTCGCCCAGGCCATCGAGCGGTACGGGCTCGACGGCGCCGTCCGCTTCGTCAAGGGCGTCACCGACGCCGAGCTGGTCGACCTCTACCGGGGCGCCCAAGTGGCCTGCGTACCGTCCCTGTACGAGGGGTTCTCGCTGCCCGCCGCCGAGGCCATGGCCACCGGCACCCCCCTGGTCGCCACCACCGGCGGGGCGATCCCCGAGGTCGCCGGCCCCGACGGCGAGACCTGCCTCGCCGTCCCGCCCGGCGACGCGGGCGCCCTCGCCGCGGCGCTCGGCCGGCTGCTCGGCGACACCGCACTGCGCACCCGGCTCGGCGCGGCCGGCCGCACCCGGGTCCTGGACCGGTTCACCTGGGCCCGCGCCGCCCAGGGCACGGCGGAGCTGTACCGCGAGGCGATCGCCGCGCGCGGAGCCCGCCGATGACCGCCCACCCCGCGACCTCCCCCACCGCACACACCACCCCGGACCGTGAAAGCAGGCCGCACCCGTGCTGACCGTCGACTTCACCCGCTTCCCGCTCGCCCCCGGCGACCGCGTCCTCGACCTGGGCTGCGGCGCGGGACGGCACGCCTTCGAGTGCTACCGGCGCGGAGCCCAGGTCGTCGCCCTCGACCAGAACGGCGAGGAGATCCGCGAGGTCGCCAAGTGGTTCGCCGCCATGAAGGAAGCCGGTGAGGCACCCGCCGGGGCCACCGCCGCCGCGATGGAGGGCGACGCCCTCAACCTGCCCTTCCCCGACGAGTCGTTCGACGTCGTCATCATCTCCGAGGTCATGGAGCACATCCCGGACGACAAGGGCGTCCTCGCCGAGATGGTCCGCGTCCTCAAGCCCGGCGGCCGCATCGCCGTCACCGTGCCCCGCTACGGCCCCGAGAAGGTCTGCTGGGCGCTCTCCGACGCCTACCACGAGGTCGAGGGCGGCCACATCCGCATCTACAAGGCGGACGAACTCCTCGCCAGGATCCGCGAGGCCGGACTGAAGCCCTACGGCACCCACCACGCCCACGCCCTGCACTCGCCCTACTGGTGGCTGAAGTGCGCCTTCGGCGTCGACAACGACAAGGCGCTGCCCGTGCGGGCGTACCACAAGCTGCTGGTCTGGGACATCATGAAGAAGCCGCTCGCCACCCGCCTCGCCGAACAGGCCCTCAACCCGGTCATGGGCAAGAGCTTCGTGGCGTACGCGACCAAGCCGCACCTCCCCGCGACGGCCGCCAAGTGACCTCCCCCGAGCGCACCGAGCACCTCGTCCTGCCCGGCGTCCTCACCGCCGAGGAGGCCGCCGAGACCGTCGCCGGCATCCTCGCCGTCCAGCGCGAGGACGGCGCCATCCCCTGGTTCCGCGGCCACCACCTCGACCCCTGGGACCACACCGAGGCCGCCATGGCCCTGGACACCGCCGGCGAGCACGCCGCGGCCGCCCGCGCCTACGAGTGGCTCGCCCGCCACCAGAACGACGACGGCTCCTGGTACGCCGCCTACCACGACGGCGACCACACCCGGGTCACCGACCACGGCCGGGAGACCAACTTCTGCGCCTACATCGCCGTCGGCGTCTGGCACCACTACCTCGCCACCGGCGACGACACCTTCCTCGACCGCATGTGGCCGGCCGTCCACGCCGCCGTCGAGTTCGTCCTGCGCCTCCAGCAGCCCGGCGGCCAGATCGGCTGGAAGCGCGAACCCGACGGCACCCCCGTCACCGACGCGCTGCTCACCGGCTCCTCCTCCATCCACCAGGCACTGCGTTGCGCCCTCGCCATCGCCGAGGAGCGCGAGGAGCCGCAGCCCGGCTGGGAACTGGCCACCGGCGCGCTCGGCCACGCCGTCCGCCACCACCCCGAGCGGTTCCTCGACAAGAGCCGCTACTCGATGGACTGGTACTACCCGGTCCTCGGTGGCGCCGTCACCGGCGCGGCGGCCAAGGAGCGCATCGAGAGCGCCTGGGACGACTTCGTGGTTCCCGGCCTCGGCGTCCGCTGCGTCCTGCCCAACCCCTGGGTCACCGGCGGCGAGAGCTGCGAGCTGGCCCTGACGCTCTGGGCGATGGGCGAGTCCGACCGCGCCCTGGAGATCCTCCAGTCCATCGCCCACCTGCGCGCCCCGGGCGGCATGTACTGGACGGGTTACGTCTTCGAGGGCGACCGCGCCGTCTGGCCCGAGGAACTCACCACCTGGACGGCCGGCTCCCTGCTGCTCGCGGTGGCCGCCCTCGGCGGCGACGAGGCCACCACGGCGGTGTTCGGCGGCGACCGCCTGCCGAGGGGCCTGGAACCGGACTGCTGCCGCTGACCGGCCCGACCCGTATATGACCGGATTCGTGCGCAACCATCCGGCTCTCCCGGCCGTCCCACACGTAAAGAGCACCAGCGGCAGGGGAGAACGATGAAACGACGCACCACGGCACTGGCGACGCTCCTGCTCACCGGCGCCGGTCTCGGCATGCTGACCACCCCGGCCACGGCGGCACCGGTCGCCGCCGCGCGGGCCGCCACCGTCTGCCCCACCGGCTGGGGCAGCGTCCAGAAGACCGCGACCGCCGCCGCGACCGCCTCGCTGACGGACATCAGGACCGGCCGCCACGACTGCTTCGACCGCATGGTCTTCCACGTCCCCGGCGTCGGCACCGGCAAGGTCGGGTACGACGTCCGGTACGTCGAGCGGATCTACCAGGACGGCTCCGGACGCCACATCCCGGTCGCCGGCGGCGCCGTCCTCGAAGTGCGCCTGTCGGCCCCCAGCTACGACCCGGAGACCGGCGCCGCCACCTACCGCGGCAAGGTCGCCCAGCCGCTGCCCGGGGTGGACCTCACGGGCTACCGCACCTTCCGGGACACCCGGTTCGTCGGCAGCTTCGAGGGCGACACCCAGGTCGGCCTCGGCGTCCGCGCGCGGCTCCCGTTCCGGGTCCTCCACCTGTCCGACCGCCTCGTGGTGGACGTCGCCCACACCTGGGGCGCCACCCGCTGACCGCGGCGCGGGCGCTCGGCGGCGCCAAGCGCAGGGGCCGGGACACGTGGCGGGTCGACGCCCACCGCTGTCCCGGCCGCGGCCACCCGGAGCCGTCGCCCGCGACCGGGCCTGAGGCGGTCAGTACCGGCGCAGGCGGCCGGCGAGGGCGTGGCCCGCCAGGAGATAGACCAGGGCGGCGAGGCCGTAACCGAACACGACGCGCAGCCAGGCCGTGTCGAACGTGAACAGGTCGTGCGACCAGCCGGCCAGCCAGCGGGCGGTTTCCTGGATGAAGTTCACCAGGTCGTTGGCCCGGTTGGCGTCGAAGAGGTACATCAGGATCCAGAGGCCGATGATGGCGGCCATGACGTCGGCGACGACCGCTATGACGGTCGCCGCCTGTGCGCTTCCGCTTCTGCGACGGGGAGACATGCGGTACGCGTTGCCGCTCCGGTCCGTACGAAACCCGCCGCCCCGCCCACCGGTCCGGCCCGGCCCGAACCGGGGGCGCTACGCGTTGAGTTCGGCCAGCACCCGCAGGGTGGCCGGGTCGGGGGCGGTGACCAGGAGGTCGGTGACCGGCCCCGCGCGCCACAGCTCCAGGCGTTCGGCGATCCGGCCACGGGGGCCGGTCAGGGAGATCTCGTCGGCGAAGGCGTCCGGGACGGCGCGCACCGCCTCCTCGCGGCGCCCCCGCGCGAACAGCTCCTGCACACGGCGGGCTTCGGCCTCGTACCCCATGCGCGCCATCAGGTCGGCGTGGAAGTTGCGGGTGGCGTGGCCCATGCCGCCGATGTAGAACCCGAGCATCGCCTTGACGGGCAGCAGGCCCTCGGCGACGTCGTCGCACACCCGCGCGCGGGCCATGGGCGCGACCATGAACCCGGCGGGCAGGTCCGGCAGGTCGTACGCGCCGGGCCGCAGCGGCGACCAGTACAGCGGCAGCCAGCCGTCGGCGATCCGCGCCGTCTGGGCGACGTTCTTCGGGCCCTCCGCCCCCAGCAGGACCGGCAGGTCGGCGCGGAGCGGATGGGTGATCGGCTTCAGCGGCCTGCCGAGGCCGGTGCCGTCCTCCCCGGCGTACGGGTGCGGGTGGAACCTGCCGTCCAGCACCACCGGCCCCTCGCGCCGCAGGACTTGGCGGACCACGTCGACGTACTCCCGCGTCGCGGTGAGCGGCGAGGCGGGGAACGGGCGGCCGTACCAGCCCTCGACGACCTGCGGCCCGGACAGGCCGAGCCCCAGCATCATCCGGCCGCCCGAGAGGTGGTCCAGGGTGAGCGCGTGCATCGCGGTGGCCGTCGGCGTCCGGGCGGCCATCTGCGCGATCGCCGTGCCCAGCCGGATCCGGCTGGTGTGCGCCGCGATCCAGGTGAGCGGCGTGAACGCGTCCGAGCCCCACGCCTCGGCCGTCCACACCGAGTGGTAGCCGAGCCGCTCGGCCTCGCGGGCCAGTTCGAGGTGGCCGGTCCCGGGCCCGCGCCCCCAGTAGCCGAGTGCCAGTCCGAGCCGCATGACCACGCCTCCTGACGATCCGTCAGCACGTCGCGGCGACTGTACGGCAACGGCCCCCCGCCCGGAAGGGCGAGGGGCCGCCGGCCACGCTTGGGGGATCAGCCGCGCTGGATGCCCGTCGTGTCCTGGAGCACACCACGGCGGCCGTCCTGCGTCTGGGCCACCAGGCCCGGGCCGCGCTGCTCCACCGCCAGGTACCAGGTGCCGGGCGCCAGCTCCGCGATCGGCGTCGGCGAACCGTCCTCGCCGTACAGCGGGCGGGCCACCGGAACCGCGAACCAGAACGGCGAGAAGTCCGAGCCGGACGCCGACTGGTCCTGACCGCCCTGCGAAGGCTGCGCCGGGGCCTGCGAGGCCTGCGCCTGCGGACCGGGCTGGCCCGCCGGAGCCGGCTGCGGCTGGCCCGGCTGACCGGCCTGCGCACCCGGGTAGCCGTAACCACCCTGGGGCTGGCCGCCGTACGGCGGCTGCTGGGCGCCGGGGTAGCCGTACCCGGCCTGCGGCTGACCGCCGTAGGGCTGGGGCTGCTGCGGGCGCGGGGCGCCCATCAGCGGGGCCTTGAGGGCCGGGACGAGCGGAGCGGCGACCGCGGCGGCGGCCAGCACGATCGTGGCCAGCAGGCCCAGGATCATGCCCGCGCCCGCGTCGGGCTCCCAGTCGATGATCGTCCAGAACGCCGTCCACAGCGCGAAGATGCAGAACGCCACACCGAACTGGCCCAGGTCGATACCTGCGACCTTGCGGCCGGGCATCCCGCGCCCGACCACGATCAGCGCCGCGCCGATGACACCGGAGAGGAACATGCTCATCAGCAGGCCCAGGGAGTCCCAGGCGTTGGCCGTGTCGTAATTGGAGCAGTCGATGCCGGCGGGGCAGTCGACGCCGGGGGTAAGGCCGAGGAACGAGGCGATGAACAGCACCACCGCTGCTCCGATCACCACGCCATCGCCTCGAGTGAGGGAGCGGATGTTCACGTGTAAGAGTCCTTCGTCGGTTCGTCTCGTCGGGGTGGCGCGGTGCACGGGGGTGGCCGGCCCCATCGTACGGATGCGGTACGGATTCGGGCCCGGGGTGATCCCGGACCCCCGGCAGGCTACCGCCCGCCGGACCTAGTCCCGCAGGTAGGTACTGACGCCGGCCGCGATCCCACGGGCCGCTTTCTGCCGCCATGCCGTGTCTGTCAGCAATGCGGCGTCCTTCGGGTCACGCATATTGCCGCATTCGACGAACACTTTGGGCACGGTCGACAGATTCAGTCCGCCGAGATCCTTGCGGACGTCCAAACCGGTGCCCCCGCCGATGTAGTTGGCCGGAGCGGTCCCGGTGGCGAGGGCGAACTCCCGCGCGACGCGCTCGCCGAGGGCGCGCGACGGGCCCACGATGCTCGTGGTGTCGGCCGTGCCGCCCTTGACCAGCGCGGGGAGGATCACATGGAAGCCGCGGTTGCCGGTGCCGGAGCCGTCGGCGTGCACGGACACCACCGCGTCGGCCTTCGCGGCGTTCCCGATCCGGGCCCGCTCGTCGATGCACGGCCCGTAGGGGCGGTCGGCGTCCTGGGTGAGGACCACCGTCGCGCCCTGCTGCCGGAGCAAGGTGCGAAGACGGTGTGAAACATCCAGGGTGAATGCGGCTTCCGTGTAACCGGAGTTCGTGGACGTCCCGGTGGTGTCGCATTCCTTACGGTTCGTTCCGATGTTGACCGACTGGTTGATCTCATGGGGGTGCTCGAAGTTTCCCGGATTGTGACCTGGGTCGATCACCACGGTCTTGCCGGCCAGGGGCGCCGGAGGCGCGGGGGTGACCGGGGACGCCAGGGGCGCCCCGGACGGACCGGGCGCGGGCCGCGCCTCCGGGGGCAAGCTCCGGGCCGGGCCGCTCGTCACGGCCCACACCAGCCACCCCGCCAGCGCCGCCGGAACCAGCGCGGCGCCCGCGAGGGCGAGCTTCGAACGGCGGCGCGGGACTTGCGAACTGTCGTCGTGGTGCACACCGCCACCCTAGGTCGTGTCAGAAGCCCGGGCCCGTACGCCGCAGGACCCGCAGCGAGTCGGTGACCGACTGCTCGGTGAACGCGCCCGACGCGAGCGCCCGCAGATAGACGCGGTACGGCGCCTGGCCGCCGTCCGCCGGGTCGGGGAACACGTCGTGCACGACCAGCAGCCCGCCCTCGGCCACGCGCGGCGCCCAGCCCTCGTAGTCGGCCGTCGCGTGCTCGTCGGTGTGGCCGCCGTCGATGAAGACCAGACCGACCTCACCCGCCCACACCCGCGCCACCTGCGGCGACCGGCCGACGACGGCGATGACGTGCTCCTCCAGGCCCGCGGCGTGCAGCGTCCGGCGGAACGTCGGCAGCGTGTCCATCAGCCCGACCTCCGGGTCCACCACCGCCGGGTCGTGGTACTCCCAGCCCGGCTGCTGCTCCTCGCTGCCCCGGTGGTGGTCGACCGTGACCGCCACGGTCCCCGCGGCGCGGGCCGCGTCGGCCAGCAGGATCGTCGAGCGCCCGCAGTACGTGCCGACCTCCAGCAGCGGCAGGCCCAGCCTCCCCGCCTCGGCGGCCGCCGCGTACAGCGCCAGGCCCTCCCGCACCGGCATGAACCCCTTGGCGGCCTCGAAGGCGGCCAGCGTCTCCGGCTTGGGCGCGGCCATGCGGTTCCTCCTGATCGGATGCGTCTACTGAGCGGTCACATCGTAGGCGGCACCGGGACCTCCGACGTAGGCCCACCTTCCGATGTACGGAGCACACATCACCTGCGACCATGACAGCCATGCCGCAGCCCCGTACCGACACCACCCCTGCCCGCCCGGCCGCCGACACCTCCCGCCCCGCCGCCCGCACCTGGGCGGTCCTCCTGGCCGCCTGCGCCGGCCAGTTCCTGGTGGTCCTCGACGTCTCCGTGGTGAACGTCGCCCTGCCGTCGATGCGCGCCGACCTCGGGCTGTCGGCGGTCGGCCTCCAGTGGGTGCTCAACGCGTACTCGATCGCCTTCGCCGGGTTCATGCTGCTCGGCGGCAGAGCGGCCGACATATTCGGGCGCAAGCGGACGTTCCTGGCCGGACTCGGGCTGTTCACCGCCGCCTCGGTCGCCGGCGGGCTCGCCACGGAGGGCTGGCAGCTGCTCGCCGCCCGCGCCGCACAGGGGCTCGGCGCGGCGGTCCTCGCGCCCGCCACGCTCACCATCGTGACCGGCGCCGTACCGCCCGGGCCCGCGCGGACCCGGGCGATCGCGACCTGGTCGGCGGTGGGCGCGGGCGGTGGCGCGGCCGGCGGACTGGTCGGCGGCGTCCTGACCGACCTGCTGTCCTGGCGCTGGGTACTCCTGATCAACGTGCCGGTCGGGGTCCTCGTCCTCGTCGGCGCCGCGCTGTGGATCCGCGAGAGCCGGGTCGAGAGCGGCAGGCGGCTCGACCTGCCCGGCGCGGTCCTGGTCACCGCAGGGCTGGCCGCCGTCGCGTACGGCATCGTGCAGACCGAGGAGGCCGGCTGGGGCGAGCCCGCGACCCTGCTGCCGCTGCTCGGCGGCGCGGCGCTCCTGGTCGCGTTCGTCGCGGTCGAGGCCCGGACCAGGGCCCCGCTCATGCCGCTCACGGTGTTCCGCTCCCGCGCCGTCACGGCGGCGAACGTGTCGATGCTGGTCAACGGCTCGGCCTCGTTCGCCATGTGGTTCTTCATGACTGTCTACGCCCAGAACGTGCTCGGCTACACCCCGCTGGAGGCCGGCCTGGCCCTCGTACCGAGCTCCCTCGCCGTCATCCTCGGCTCCAAGCTGGCGCCCCGCCTGATGACCACCACCGGGGCGCGCAACCTCGCGGTGATCGGCACCCTGGTCGCCGCCACCGGCTTCGGCTGGCAGTCCCTGATGGACGTGCACGGGACGTACGTCACGACGATCCTCGGCCCCGGCGTCCTGATGATGGCCGGCATGGGCCTGGCCATCACCCCGCTCGCCTCGCTCGCCACCTCGGGCGCCGCACCGGGCGACGCCGGCCTGGTGTCGGGCCTCGTCAACACCTCGCGCACCATGGGCGGCGCCCTGGGCCTGGCCGTCCTGTCGACGGTCGCCGCCTCCCGCACGGCGGGCGGAACGGGACCGGAGGCGCTCACGGCGGGGTACGCGCTGGCGTTCCGCACCGGCGCGGGCGTCCTGCTGGCGGGCGCCGTACTGATGCTCCTGTGGCTGCCGCGGCGGGCCCCGGTCATGCCCGGTCCCGACGGCCCCCTGCCCGATCCGGCCTCCGTGCCGCATACTGGCGGGAAATGACGAACCGATCCGCGCCCCGGCGCCACCTCGCCACCAGTCCCTTCAAAGCCCCCGTTGCCGCACCGATCAAGCACTTCGCGGTGGGGGACCGGGTCTCCCACGACCGGCACGGCCTCGGCACGGTCATCGCCGTCGAGGACGAGATCGCCACGCTCGTCGACTTCGGCTCCCAGAAGGCCCGCATCGTCAGCCCGTACAAGGGCATGGACAAGCTCTGACCTCCCGCCGCCGCCCGCCCCCGGCCCCCCGCCGGGGCGGAGCCGCGCCCACCACCCACCGCCCCGCACCCGGCGACGCACCCGAGGCGGGGCCGTGCCCACCACCCACCGCCCCGCACCCGGCGACGCACCGGGGTGGGGCCGTGCAGGGTCGCCCCCGCAGGGGGCCGGCGGCGTTACCGGGGCTCCCATCCTCGTAACCTGAGGCCGCCGGCCCCGAGGAGGCGAGCCCGGAGGGGCCACGCCCCACCCCCACCGACCGGCACCGGCCCGAGGCACCGCCCGCAGGCGAACCGGGAACAGGCACCGCACCACTCCCGTTGTGCCCACCCGTCCCGCCCCAGCGGGACGATTGCCCACAACGGCTGGGGTGGCCACGGGCAAACCGCGCACACCCCCACCCCCAGAGCTGACGCACCGTCAGCACCCTTCCCAACCCCCGCCGCCCGCGCTATACAGGTGGACCACCGGCCCTGGAACGCGTTCTAGAAGGGCGCGCGGGAGAGGGGGCCGGCCTCAGCGGCCTCGGCGCGGCCGACGGTGCGGACGGCCGTGCCGAGGTCTTCCGTACAAGGAGCCCCATGCCCATTGACGCGAACCTGGCGATCGCGGCCGAGCCCCGTTCCGGCGAGATCACCTGGGACCACAAGGACGTCCAGCTCTACCACCTCGGCCTCGGCGCCGGAGTCCCCGCGACGGACCCGGACGAACTGCGCTACACCCTGGAATCCCGGCTACACGTCCTGCCCAGCTTCGCCACCGTCGCCGGCGCGGGCATGGGCATGATGGGCGGCCTGGCGGCCCCCGGCATCGACGTGGACCTCGCCGCGGTCCTGCACGGCGGGCAGAGCATCCGGCTGCACCGGACGATCCCGGTCCGCGGCCGGGCCCGGACCACCGCCCGGGTCGCCGCCGTGTACGACAAGGGCAAGGCGGCCGTCCTCGTCCTGCGCTCCGAGGCCACGGACGACGACGGACCGCTGTGGACCAGCGACGCCGAGGTGTACGTACGCGGCGAGGGCGGCTTCGGCGGCGAACGCGGCCCCTCCGCACGCCTCGAACTCCCCGAGCGCGCCCCGGACCGGACCGTCGAGCGGCACGTGCGCGAGGACCAGGCCCTGCTCTATCGGCTCTCCGGCGACTGGAACCCCCTCCACGCCGACCCGGAGTTCGCCAAGCTCGCCGGATTCGACCGGCCCATCCTGCACGGCCTGTGCACCTACGGCATGACCCTGAAGGCGGTCGCCGACACCGTCCTCGGCGGCGACGTGACCCGCGTCCGCGCGTACCGCACCCGCTTCGCGGGCGTGGCCTACCCGAGCGAGACCCTCCGCATCCGGATGTGGCAGCAGGACGAGGGAGTCCGGGTGGCGGTGTCCGCCGTCGAGCGGGACGACGCGCCGGTCCTCGCCGACGCCCTCGTAGAGACCGTGTGACGCAAACCGTGTGAAGGGAGCCGCGCCATGCGCGCAGCCGTACTGCACGAGACCGGCCAGGACAAACTGGAAGTCCTCGACGACGTCGAGGCGGTGGGCTTCGGCCCCGGCAAGGTGCGCATCCGGGTCAGGGCGACCGGGCTGTGCCACTCGGACGTCTCCGCGATGAACGGCGTACTGCCGCAGCCCGCGCCCTTCGTTCCCGGCCACGAGGGCGCCGGGGAGGTCCTGGACACCGGCGACGGGGTGACCACCCTCGCCCGCGGCGACCGGGTGCTGCTGTGCTGGCTGCCCGCGTGCGGCGCCTGCCCCTCCTGCCGGCGCGGCCAGACCCAGCTGTGCCTGGCCGGCTTCCTGAACGCCGGCACGCCCAACTTCCGGCGCCCCGGCGGGGACGTCTTCGGCTTCGCCGGAACCGGCACCTTCGCCGAGGAGGTCGTCGTGGACGCCGGTTGCGCGGTGCCCATACCCGACGACGTCCCCTTCGACATCGCCGCGCTCATCGGCTGCGGGGTGACGACCGGGCTGGGCGCGGCTATCAACACCGCACGCGTGGAGGCCGGTTCGTCGGTCGCCGTCATCGGCTGCGGAGGCGTCGGCATCTCCGCGATCCAGGGCGCCAAGCTCCAGGGCGCGGCGCGGATCGTGGCCGTCGACCCGGTGGCCTCGCGCCGGGAGGCGGCGCTGCGGTTCGGTGCGACCGATGCGGTGGCGCCGGACGAACTCCCCGACGCCAAGCAGCGGATCACCGCCGGCGAGGGCTTCGACTACGTCTTCGAGGTCGTCGGCCGGTCCGCCACCGCCCGCACCGCCTACGAGACGACCCGGCGCGGCGGCACCCTGTGCATCGTCGGCGCGGGCGCCATGGACGACTTCCTCCAGCTCAACATGTTCGAGCTGTTCTTCGACGAGAAGCGGATCCTGCCGTCGATGTACGGCGGCGGCGACGTCCTGCGCTCGTACGAACGGGCCATCGCCCTGTGGCGGGCGGGCCGCATCGACCTCGCGGGGCTGATCACGCACCGGGTCCCGCTGGCGGGCGTCAACGACGCGCTGGAGCAGATGCGCACCGGTGAGGCGCTGCGCACCTGCATCGAGATCTGACGGGAGACCCCATGTCCATGCCCCTGGCGGACCTCTCCGCGATCGTCACCGGCGCCGGGCGGGGCCTCGGCCGCGCGGAGGCCCTGGAGCTCGCCCGGCTCGGCGCGGCCGTCGTCGTCAACGACTACGGCGAAGGATCGGCCGCCGCGGCCGACGAGGTCGTCGCCGAGATCGTCGCGGCGGGCGGCCGGGCGGTCGCCCACATCGGCGACGTCGCCGACCACGCGACGGCGGGCGCCCTGGTGGCCCTCGCCACCGACACGTACGGAAAGCTCGACGTCCTGGTCAACAACGCGGGCATCCTGCGCGACCGGATGGTCTTCTCGATGAGCGAGGCCGAGTGGGACGCGGTGGTGCGTGTCCACCTCAAGGGCCATTTCAACACCACGCACTTTGCGTCCGTCCACTGGCGCGAGCGTGCGAAGGCGGCCGGCGGGCCGGTGCACGGGCGGATCGTGAACACCTCCTCCGAGGCGTTCCTCGCCGGCTCGGCGGGCCAGCCCAACTACGCCGCCGCCAAGGGCGGGATCGTGGGCCTGACCACGTCCTCGGCCCTCGCGCTCTCCAAGTACGGCGTCACGTGCAATGCGATCTGCCCGCGCGCCCGCACCCGGATGACCCGGGACGTCTTCGCCGGGTTCCGGGAGCCCACCGGCGACGGCGCCCTCGACCCGCTGTCCCCGGACCACGTCGCGCCGCTCGTCGGCTACCTCGCCTCGCCCGCCGCGTCCGCCGTCAACGGGCAGCTACTGGTCGTCCACGGCGGCATGGTGGCCGTGGTGGAACGGCCGAGGGTGGCGGCCAAGTTCGACGCGGCCAAGGAGGCGTTCTCGTACGAGGAGCTGGACGCGCTGCTCTCCCCGTACTACGCGAGCCGCCCGCCCGGCGAGACGTTCGCCGCGGCGGAGGTCCTGTCCCTCACGAGGAACTGACGGGCCCACCACGCGACGACCGCCCCACCGCGCACGGCGAAGGGGCCGCCCCTCACCGGGGGCGGCCCCTTCGCGCGGTGCCGTGCGCTGCCGTGCCGTCAGGCCGCCCCGGCGTGCGGCTCCTTGCGGTGACGGCCGTGCGGCTGCGTCGACAGGTCCTCCGTCGACGCCGCACCGCCTCGGTGCTTTCCGGAGCCGCCGGCGTCCCCCTGCGGTCGCCCGTGGGTCGTGTCGGTCCTGGCTTCAGACATGTGGGAAGTCACCCCGTAGTGATCGCTGACGATGTTGCGGCCCGAGAGTCTATCCAGGGGCCGTGCGGCCGGTGAGCGGCGCCTGCTGCAACGGCACCGGCTTGCACACACCAGGAGTCACCGCATGCCCGGACGGTTCCCCACCTGCGCCTTCCGGTTGTGCCGATGGTGTGGAGGCATGCGGTACGTGCTCTTCCGGGGCCGCGGCGACGATCCGCGCCAGGCCGCACGGCACCCCCCGCGTCACGTACGGCAGCCGCAGCTCCCCCTCCCGCGACCACAGCCCCGACCCGGCCAGCCAGCCCCGCGGCGCGGCGAGTTGGTGCAGGCGCCGTTCGGCCGGCCGCCACAGGCCGACCCAGCTGCCCGACGCCGCGTCGATCCGCAGAGCCACGGCGCACGTCTCCGGGGTCAGCGTCTGCCCCGGCTGTATCGCGAAGGGCGTCACCGCGGCGTCCGGGAGCCGCAGGCACTCCGGGAAGCGCACCGGCAGCGTGCTGCCGAGGACGCCCCACCCCAGCCGGTGGTGCCCCGGTGACGGCGCGTCGGACCGGATGAGCAGCAGTCCGCTGTCCGGGTCGGCCAGCAGCACCCGGTCGTCGCTGCCTTCCGCGATCTGGAGCAGCGGTGTCACCTCGCCGCCCCGCTCCAGGTCGACGGCGACCGCCTTCACGGGCCCGCCACCGGCCTGCCGCCGGTCCAGCGCGAGCATCCTGCCGGTGCGGTCCAGCCACGACCCGCCCGTGCAGTGCCCGTCGATCTCGGCGATGTGCTCGGGGCCGCCGCCCGCGCCGCCGGCCACCAGCCAGACGCCCGTCGAGTGCGCGCCGGCCGCCAGCGCGTAGGCGTACGCCCCGTCCGGTGACGGCGGCAGCAGCCGGACCGATCCGGACTCGACGGCGCCGAGCGGGAGTTCTCCGGTCCGCGGCCCCGTCGGGTACAGCAGCGAGAAGACGCACCGGCCGTCGGCCCGGCGCCCGATCAGCACCCGCCCGTCCACCAGCGGAAGCACTTGCGCGTGCGGGTCCTCGGGCTGCGCGGCGGGGAGGGGCACCGCGTACGGCTCCGGCCCGTCCAGTGTCCAGCGCTCCGGGTACAGCGCCTCGCCGTCCCCCGCCAGCCGCGCCGCGTAGGCGCCGTTCGCCGCGATCGTGAGACCCGCACGCGACACCGCGCCGCCTTCCTCCGCGGTGGGCTCGATGGCACAGGCTGTCATCGACTCGTCACCTCCGGCGACAGAAGGTAGTTTTCGCACTTCCTGCCGAACAACGGGACCTTCTGCGCTTCACCTATAAGCGTGGTGATGTACCGATTCGCCTGAGAAAGGGGAGCGGGTGTGCTGGAGCCCGCGCCCGCCAACCCCGGCACGCGCCCCCCGGCCGGCGCGCCCGCAGCCTCCCCGCCCGCGAGCGGCGGGCGCGCCCGCCGGGGCCGGACCGGCACAGGTGTGGGGCCGGAGGGCAGGCCAGGTAGCCTTTCCTCCGTGCCCCGTCTGTCTGAAGTCATCGCCGAGCTCGACGCCCTCTGGCCGCCCGAGCGGGCCGAACAGTGGGACGCCGTCGGCACCGTCTGCGGCGACCCCGACGCCGAGGTCACGCGCGTACTGTTCGCCGTCGACCCCGTACAGGAGATCGCCGACGAGGCCCTCACGCTCGGCGCGGACCTGATCGTCACCCACCATCCGCTGTACCTGCGGGGCACGACGACGGTCGCGGCCGGCCACTTCAAGGGCCGGGTCGTCCACACGCTGATCAAGAACGACATCGCCCTGCACGTCGCGCACACCAACGCCGACACCGCGGACCCCGGCGTCTCCGACGCCCTCGCCGGCGCGCTCGACCTGCGCGTCACCGGGCCCCTCGTACCGGAGAACGGCCTCGGCCGGATCTGCGAGCTGGACCCGCCGCAGACGCTGCGCGAGTTCGCCGAGCGGGCCGCGAAGCGGCTGCCCGCCACCGCGCAGGGCATCCGTGTCGCGGGCGACCCCGACGCCACCGTCCGGACCGTCGCCGTCAGCGGTGGGTCCGGCGACAGCCTCTTCGACGCCGTGCGCGCGGCGGGCGTGGACGCGTTCCTCACCGCCGACCTGCGCCACCACCCGGCCTCCGAGGCCACCCAGCACTCACCGCTGGGTCTGGTCGACGCCGCGCACTGGGCCACCGAGTGGCCCTGGTGCGAGCTGGCCGCCGCCCAGCTCGACGAGATTTCCGACCGTCACGGCTGGGGCCTGCGGGTCCACGTCTCGAGGACGGTCACCGACCCGTGGTCCCACCACTCTTCTTCTGGAGCCCCCAACTGAACGCCGCGCCCGCCGACCAGATCCGACTCCTCGACGTCCAGGCCCTGGACGTACGCCTGTCGCAGCTCGCCCACAAGCGCAAGTCCCTGCCCGAGCACGCCGAGATCGAGTCGCTGAACAAGGACCTCACCCAGCTGCGCGACCTGCTCGTCGCCGCGCAGACCGAGGAGAGCGACTGCGCCCGCGAGCAGACCAAGGCGGAGCAGGACGTCGACCAGGTGCGCCAGCGCACGGTCCGCGACCAGCAGCGGCTGGACTCGGGGGCGGTCACGTCCCCGAAGGACCTGGAGAGCCTCCAGAAGGAGATCGTCTCGCTGGCCAAGCGCCAGGGCGACCTGGAGGACGTCGTCCTGGAGATCATGGAGCGCCGTGAGTCCGCGCAGGAGCGCGTCTCCGAGCTGACCGAGCGGGTCTCCTCCGTCCAGGGCAAGGTCGACGACGCGGTCGCCCGGCGCGACGCGGCGACGCAGGAGCTGGACGGCGAGGCCACGTCCGTCGCCAAGGAGCGCGAGCTGGTGGCCGGTTCCGTCCCGGCCGACCTGATGAAGCTGTACGAGAAGATCCGCGAGCAGCAGGGCGGGATCGGTGCGGCGCGCCTGTACCAGCGCCGCTGCGAGGGCTGCCACATCGAGCTGAACATCACCGAGGTGAACGACGTCCGGGCCGCCGCGCCGGACACCGTCGTCCGGTGCGAGAACTGCCGCCGCATCCTGGTGCGCACCTCGGAGTCGGGCCTGTAATGACGGACCTGCGGGAACTGATCGTCGAGGCCGACGGCGGCTCCCGGGGCAACCCGGGGCCGGCGGGTTACGGGGCCGTGGTCCTGGACCCGGTGTCGGGGGAGCCGCTGGCGGAGGCCGCCGAGTACATCGGCGTCGCCACCAACAACGTCGCCGAGTACAAGGGCCTGGTGGCGGGCCTGAAGGCGGCGCGCGAGCTGGCGCCCGACGCGACGGTCAGGGTCCGCATGGATTCCAAGCTGGTGGTCGAGCAGATGTCGGGCCGCTGGAAGATCAAGCACCCGGACATGAAGCCGCTGGCGGCGGAGGCGGCCGGGGTCTTCCCGGCGTCGCAGGTGACGTACGAGTGGATCCCGCGCGAGCGGAACAAGCACGCGGACCGGCTCGCCAACGAGGCGATGGACGCCGGCAAGCGCGGCAGGCAGTGGCAGCCGTCCACGTCGACGGCCGCCCTCGACGCGGGCGCGTCGGCCACGCTGGACGCGGGTGCGGCACGGGTGGTCGGTGACGCGGCCGCGGGCGCCGCGAAGGCCCGGGCGGCCCTCACCGCTGCCGGTACGGGGCCCGCGGGTACGTCACGCGCCGGTACGGGCCCCGTCGACACGGCATCCGCCGGCACGGGCCGCACCGGAACGAGCCCCGCCGCCACCGGCGGGGATCCACTCGCCCCGGCCCCGGACGCCGCCGCCGTGCCGGCCGCCCCGGCCACGAGCCGTGCCGCGGCCGCCACGGCCGCACCGCCGGTCGGCTGGGCCGCCACGGCGGACCTGGGGGCGCCGGCCACGTTCGTGCTGCTGCGCCACGGCGAGACGGCGCTCACGCCGGAGAAGCGTTTCTCGGGCAGCGGCGGCACCGACCCGGACCTGTCCCCGGTGGGCCGGCGGCAGGCCGAAGCCGCCGCGGCGGTGCTCGCGGCTCGTGGCACGGTCCAGGAGATCGTGTCGTCCCCGCTGGCACGGTGCCGTCAGACCGCCGCGACGATCGCGGCCCGCCTCGGCCTGGACGTCCGGATCGAGGACGGCATCCGGGAGACGGACTTCGGGGCCTGGGAGGGCCTGACGTTCGCGGAGGCGCGGGAGCGGTACCCGGACGAGCTCGACGCCTGGCTGGCGTCCCCGAAGGCCGCGCCCCCGGGCGGCGAGTCCTTCGCGGCCGTCTCGCGCCGGGTCGCCGCGACCCGCGACCGGCTGACCGCCCGCCACGCGGGCCGCACGGTGCTGCTGGTCACGCATGTCACGCCCATCAAGACGCTGGTCCGCCTGGCCCTGGGCGCCCCGCCGGAGTCCCTGTTCCGCATGGAGCTGTCGGCGGCCTCGCTGTCGGCGGTGGCGTACTACCGGGACGGCAACGCCTCGGTCCGCCTCCTCAACGACACCTCGCACCTGCGGTGAGCGTCGTGGGCTGGCAGCTCACGACGAACGTCGCGGAGTTCCGCCGCGAAGCGGGCCCGTGCCTCGCGGCGGACCCCGCCCGGCACACCGTGCCGCTCACGGTGGCGGAGACGGTGCGCAGCCACGGCCCCCGGGCGCTCGGGACCATGGACGCCCGGTTCGGCTTCTGGCGCCGTACCGCGGCCGGACCCGTCGAGGCGGTGTACGTCCAGACCCCGCCGCGGGACCCGCTGTTGGGGCCCATGCCGCAGGTGGCCGCCCGGCAGCTCGCCGAGGCGCTGCGCGGGACGCGCGTCGAGGGCGTGAAGGGCGACGAGGAGCCCGTGCGGGCGTTCGCCGAGGCGTGGACGGCCCCGGCCGGTCCGGACGGGTCGTGGACGCTCACCCGTCGCAGCCGGCTGTTCCGGCTGGGCGCGCTCGTACCGCCCCGCACCGCTCCCGAGGGCGCCGCGCGGCGGGCGACGGCGGCCGACGTACCGCTGGCCGCCGCCTGGATGAGCGCGTTCGCCGCCGAGGCCGGCCTGGGCCCCGCCACCGACCACACGGCGAACGCCGAGCGGCGCGTCGCCCATGGCGGGCTGTACGTCTGGGAGTCGGGCGGCCGGCCCGTCTCGATGGCCGCGCACTCGGCGCCCGTCGGCGGGCAGTCCCGCGTCGCGCCCGTCTACACGCCGCCCGGACTGCGCGGCCGGGGCTACGCGGGGGCGGTCACCGCCGCCGTCAGCCGCGCCGCCCAGGATGCCGGTGCCGGGCAGGTGCTGCTCTTCGCCGACGTCGCCAACCCGACCAGCACCGGGCTCTACCGGCGCCTCGGCTACCGTCCGATCGCCGACCACGTGGACGTGGCGTTCGGCTGAATCCGGCATGGCGGAGGTGCCCCGGGCCCGGCCGTCACCCCCGAGCCCCGTCACCCTCCGAGCGCCGACGCCTCCCGCGCCAGCGACTCCACGCGGGTCCAGTCGTGCGCCGCGAGCGCGTCGGCGGGGAGCATCCAGGTGCCGCCGACGCAGCCGACGTTCGGGAGGGCGAGGTAGGCGGGGGCCGAGGTGGCCGTGATGCCGCCCGTGGGGCAGAAGCGGGCGTGGGGGAGGGGTCCCGCCAGGGACTTCAGGTAGGCGGTGCCGCCCGCCGCCTGCGCGGGGAAGAACTTCATGTCGCGCACCCCGCGTTCCAGCAGCGCCACGACCTCCGAGGCGGTCGACACGCCCGGCAGGAACGGCAGGCCCGACGCCTCCATGGCGTCCAGCAGGCCGTTCGTCCAGCCGGGGCTCACCAGGAACCGCGCTCCCGCCGCCGCCGCGTCCGCCACGCCCCGCGCCGAGACGACCGTGCCCGCCCCGACGACGGCGCCGGGGACCTCCGCCGCGATGGAGCCGATCGCGTCGAGCGCGGCCGGGGTGCGCAGGGTGACCTCGATGGCGGGGAGGCCGCCCGCCACCAGGGCGCGGGCCAGCGGGACCGCGTCGGTGGCGTCCTCGATGACGACGACGGGCAGGACGGGGGCGTGGTCCAGCGGGGACGGGGCGGAGTGCATGCGCCCATCCTGCCCAGCCGGTGCGTCAACCGCAACGAGCGTTGCGCACAGTGCAACGACTAGTGGATCTCGTCCACCAGCACGTCCAGCTTCCCCGCCGACGGCGTCTCCACCACGTACCCCAGGTCCCTCAGCGCCTCCACCAGCTCCGCCGGCGACCCGGGCGCCGCGCCCGCCTCCAGCAGGCTCCGCACGATCCGGCCCTTCGTCGCCTTGTTGAAGTGGCTGACCACCTTCCGCGTCGGCGCGTGCAGCACCCGCACCGTCGCCGTCCGCGCCGCGACCCCGCCCTTCGGGCGCCACGCCGTCGCGTACGCCGCCGACCGCAGGTCCAGCACCAGCCCGTCCCCGGCCGCCTCCGGCAGCACGGCCGCCATCGGCGTACGCCAGTACGCGCCCAGCGCCCCCAGCCCCGGCAGCTTCACGCCCATCGAGCAGCGGTACGACGGGATCCGGTCGTCCACCCGCACCGCGCCCCACAGCCCGGAGAAGACCAGCAGCGACACCCGCGCCCGTTCGCGCGCCGCCGCGCCGAGCGTCGCCAGGCCGAGCGCGTCGTACAGGACGCCCGTGTAGACCTCCCCGGCCGGCCGCGCACCCGCCGTCCGCAGCCCGGCGTTCTTCGCGACCTCGCCGCGCAGCCCCTCGCTCAGCCCGAGGACCTCCCGCGCCTTCTCCTCGTCGGCGGAGCACAGCTCCACCAGTTCCTCCAGCACGGCCGCCCGCGCGGCCGCGAGCCCCGGCAGCGACAGGGAACCCGGCTCCAGCGGCGCGCCGCTCCCCGACGCTGCCTTTCCTTCCGAGGGCGGCAACAGCACGAGCACGGTGGTTCTCCTTCGGTACGTACGAAACGGGGATGCGGCCCCGCGCCAGCGTACAAAGTGCCGTCCCGTGCCCCGCGCCCTACGCTCGACCCATGCCCCGCCGCCAGACGCGTGTGACCGGCGCGGCCGAGGCGTCCCTGGCGGCCGCCCTGCACGCGCTCCGCACCCGGCTCGACCTCCCCGGCGCCTTCCCGCCCGCCGTACTGGCCGAGGCGGAGGCCGCCGCCGCGTCGCCGCGCCTCCCGGAGCGGGACGAGACCGGCATCCCCCTCTTCACCATCGACCCGCCCGGTTCCACCGACCTCGACCAGGCCATGCACCTCGGGCGCCGTCCCGGCGGCGGTTACCGCGTCCACTACGCCATCGCGGACGTCGCCGCCTTCGTCACGCCCGGGGGTGCCGTCGACGACGAGGCGCACCGTCGCGTGCAGACCCTCTACCTCCCCGACGGCCGCGTCCCCCTCCACCCGCCCGTCCTCTCCGAGGGCGCCGCCAGCCTGACGCCCGGCCGGACCGCCCCGGCCCTCCTGTGGCGCCTCGACCTCGACGCCGACGGCCGCCGCACCGCCACCGACGTCCGCCGCGCCCTCGTCCGCAGCACCGCCCGCCTCGACTACGAAGGCGTCCAGCTCCGCCTCGACACGGACACCGCCGGCGAACCGCTCGCCCTGCTCCGCGAGATCGGCACCCTGCGCGAGCGGCTGGAGGCCGAACGCGGCGGCATCTCCCTCAACGTCCCCGAACAGGACGTCGTCGAGCGCGACGGCCGTTACGGCCTGGAGTACCGCGCCCCCCGCCCCGCCGACTCCTGGAACGCCCAGATCTCCCTGCTCACCGGCATGGCCGCCGCCGACCTGATGACCGCCTCCGGCACCGGCGTCCTCCGCACGCTGCCCACCGCGCCCGACGGCGCCGTCGCCCGCCTGCGCCGCTCCGCGAAGGCCCTCCGCATCGACTGGCCCCACCACGTCTCGTACGCCGCGCTCCTCCGCTCCCTCGACCCGCACGACACCCGACACGCGGCCTTCCTCCAGGACTGCACCACCCTCCTGCGGGGCGCCGGCTACACCGTCTTCACCGGCGGCGACACCCCGGTGCCGGCGGTCCACGCCGCCGTCGCCGCCCCGTACACGCACTGCACCGCCCCGCTGCGCCGCCTCGTCGACCGGTACGCCGGCGAGCTGTGCGTGGCCGCCGTCGCGGGCCGGGAGCCGCCGGAGTGGGTCCGGGAGGCGCTGCCCGCGCTCCCGCGACGGATGGCGGAGGGATCGCGCCGGGCGGGCGCCGTCGAGCGGGAGTGCGTCGACCTGGTGGAGGCGGCGCTGCTGAAGGACCGGGTGGGCGACGTCTTCGAGGCGTACGTCGTCGACGTCCACGACCGGGACCCGGCGGTCGGCACCGTCCACCTGGAGGAGCCGGCGGTCGTGGCCCGCGTCGAGGGCGGCACACGCCCGCTCGCGCTGGGCGAGCGGCTGCGCGTACGGCTCACCCGAGCGGATCCGGGACGGGAGAAGGCGCTGTTCGCTCCGGCGTGACCACCGGCGTGACCTCCGGCGGGGCCACCGGCGTGAGCGCCTGGCGGAGCGCCGCCGCGAAGGTCCGCGCGTCGTCCGCGTGACACCGCACCAGGTGGACCGGGTAAGGCTTGCCCAGCAGGCTCACGGCGGTGACCGGCTCGCTCAGCGCGATGGTGACGGAGGTCTGGGAGGCGACCGCCAGGTTCAGCACCCCGTCCGCCTTCTCGTGCGTGAACAGCAGCTCGTACCGTACGGCCGCGATCCGCTCCAGCGGGACCACCAGGTCCACGTGCGCCCCCTGCCGCAACCGCACCGCGCCGGCGGTCAGCAAGTGGGGCCGGGTCACCGACGCCGCGTGCAGCCCGAACACGAACAGCACGGTGTAGACGTCCAGCACCAGCACCACCGCGTGCACGACCGGCCACGACGCCAGCAGGAACGACATCCCCACCGTCTCCACGACGCAGACGAAGGCGAAGCCGTACATGTACGCCGCCTGGGCCCGCGCGTGCCCGAACACCCCGCCGCCCACCGCCTCGCCGACCCCCTGCGGCCGCCGCGCCACCCACCGCACCAGGCTCACCATCAGCCGCAGCTCGTGCCCCACCAGCCGCGCGACCGGCTCCGGCACCAGCACCCCCACCGCCTGCCGCCGGCTCAGGCCGCCGCGCCGCAGCCGTACGTACAGGAACACCTCCGCGCCCAGCAGCGCGAGCACCGCCACCTCCGCCCCCAGCACGACGGCGCCGGGTATCCGCACCCCCGCCACCAGGCACACCGCCAGCACCACCTCGGCCGGCAGCAGCGCGTACGCCGCGCCCCGCACCACCCGCCTCACCGCGCACGCTCCGCGGCGATCCGCAGCGCCCGGCGCAGGACCGCCGCCTGCGCGGCCGAGAAGTCTGCGAAGAACACCTCCGCGACCGCCGTGTCGTCCAGCTCCGCCGGGTCGCCCGGCACCACCTCGTCCGGGACCAGCTCGGCCAGCGCCCGCGCGGTCTCCTCCACCCGTACGTCGTCGGGCGCCGCGTCCGCCAGGGCGTCGAGCCGCGCGTACACCTCGTACGCCCGCTCCAGCGCCCCCGGCGCCCCGGCCATCGTCCGCATCGCGTCCACCAGCCGCGCCCCCTCCGCCTCCGGCACCACCGTCTCCAGCAGCGTCAGCACCTCCCGGTCGCGGGCCGCCATCTCCGGCTCCGGCCCCGGCAGCCGCTCCGAGGCCCTCGCCATGTCGCCGAACAGCTCCGCCAGCCCCGGCGACACCGGCCCCTCCGCGGGCAGCCGCCCCGCCCGCGCCTGCTCCAGCAGCACCCCGAGCCGCTCCCGCCGCGCCCCGATCTCGCCCTGCTGGCGCGCCAGGTCCGCGTCCAGCTCCTCCAGTACGTCGACCAGCTCCCGCCCCGCGTCATCCGCCAGCACGTCCCGCACCTCGTCCAGCCCGAGCCCCAGCTCGGTCAGCCGCCTGATCCGCGCCAGCAGCACGGCGTCGCGCAGGGTGTAGTCCCGGTACCCGTTGCCCAGCCGCCGGGGCTCGGGCAGCAGCCCGAGGTGGTGGTAGTGGCGCACCGCCCGCGTGGTGATGCCGACGAGGCCGGCGATCTCTCCGATCCGCATGACCTCAGTAGAAACGTTGACGCTGCGACAAGGTCAAGGACAATCCGGCGACGCTCCTCGATCATGTGCCACGATCGAGGGAACGACTCCCATCTCACGGACGGGCGGCCCGGCGATGTCCCAGTCTGACGAGCGACCGAGGAAGGGGCGAGACATGACCGCGATGGCCCATGCACCGCTCACGCAGGCGGACGACCTGCTGGAGGGCTTCCTGGCGTTGGAGACGCCGGAGGGCTTCCGGGCCGAGCTGATCGAGGGGGAGATCGTTGTGACACCGCCGCCGGACGGGGACCACGAGGACTACAACAGCCTGATCGTGGAGCAGGTTTTCATGCGGTCACGAACTCGCATGCAATTCTCCGGCAACAAGGGCCTCAAACTGCCCAGTGGGGGTGCGTGCCCCCGGACCCACGTCATTCCCGACGCCACCTTCGCCCCGGCGGAGCTGCGGCTGTTCCGCGGGGCCGACTCATGGATGCCGTGCGACGGTGTGGCGCTGGTCGCCGAGGTGACGTCCTCCCGGCCGCAGCGGGACCGGGAGACCAAACGGCGCTGCTACGCCCGCGGCGGCATCCCGCTGTACCTGCTGGTCGACCGCGAGGCGTCCTCCGTGACGCTCTTCAGCGACCCGGAGGACGCGGACTACCGCCAGGTCGTCACCATGCCGTTCGGCAAGCCGCTCCCGCTCCCGGAGCCGTTCGGCTTCGACCTGGAGACCGCCGACTTCCTCTGACGTCCGGCTCCGGCGTCCGGGGCCGCCCCGCCCGGCGGGTAGCATGGTCGCCACGGCAGACGAGCCGGGCGGGCGGCCGCGTGGAGACCCTTCGGGGTTCTCCCCGAGGAACGTCCGGGCTCCACAGGGCAGGGTGGTGGCTAACGGCCACCCGGGGTGACCCGCGGGACAGTGCCACAGAAAACAGACCGCCGAGGACCTCGGTCCTCGGTAAGGGTGAAACGGTGGTGTAAGAGACCACCAGTGCCCAGGGCGACCTGGGCAGCTAGGTAAACCCCACCCGGAGCAAGGTCAAAAGGGGACACTCCGGTGTCCCTGCGCGGACGATCGAGGGCTGCCCGCCCGAGTCCGCGGGTAGACCGCACGAGACCGGTGGCAACGCCGGTCCTAGATGGATGGCCGTCGCCCCGACGACCGCGAGGTCCCGGGGAACAGAACCCGGCGTACAGCCCGACTCGTCTGCCCCCTCCCATTTATCGGCAATTGACCAAATGCCCTGCTTTCCGGATCGCGCCCGGACGGCGAGCCGGCGCAGGTGCACCGCCGATTTCCGTCGTGCGCGCGCCATGCTCCGCAAAGCCCCATTCTTCGTCACCCCTTCCCAGGTCACAGGCAGGGACTAGGATCTGCACCCTGGGTCTGACCATGGGGAACGGCGACCTTCGCGGGATATAGGGAGCGGGGAAGAGGCATGCGGGAAGGCCGGTGGGTCACGGTCACCGAGTCCGAGTTCGATCATGAACGCCGCGGCCTGGAGGCGATCCGGGAGAAGCTGCCGGACTCCGACCCCTGGCGTGCCTGGTCGAACTTCACCTTCACCGCGAACACCGGGCACGTCCGCGAGGTGGACCTGCTGGTCGTCGCTCCCGGCGGCGTCTGCATGATCGAGCTGAAGGACTGGCACGGCTCGGTCACCTCCGAGAACGGCACCTGGGTGCAGACCACCCCTGGTGGTCGCCGCCGTACGCACGGCAACCCACTGCACCTGGTCAACCGCAAGGCCAAGGAACTGGCCGGCCTGCTTGCGCTGCCCGGCAACAAGCGGGTGTGGGTCGCGGAGGCCGTCTGCTTCACGGACAACAGCTTCCGCGTACGGCTGCCCGCCCACGACCAGAACGGTGTGTACACCGTCGACGAGCTGGTCGAGATGCTCAAGCAGCCGCCGCGCGACGAGCGGCGCCGTGTCACGGCGATCGGCTCGCGCGAGATCGAGGCGGCCCTCAAGAACATCGGCATCCGCAAGAGCGACGCGCAGTACAAGGTCGGCCCGTACGAGCTGGAGCGGAAGTCCTTCGACTCAGGGCCCACCTGGGCCGACTACCTCGCCCGCCACAGCGACCTGCCCGAGGCGGCCCGCGTCCGCATCTACCTCAGCGAGCGCGGCTCCGACGCTTCCCTGCGTCAGTCCGTCGAGAACGCCGCCCGGCGCGAGGCCGCGGTGTTGGGCCGCTTCAAGCACCCCGGCGTGGTCGAGCTCAAGCAGTACTTCCCCTCCGGGCACGCCGCCGGTCCAGCATTGATCTTCGACTACCACCCGGCCACCCTGAAGCTGGACGAGTACCTGGTCCAGTACGGCGAGAAGCTGGACATCCTCGGCCGGATGGCGCTGGTCCGCCAGCTCGCCGAGACCATGCGCTCCGCCCACTCCAGCCGTATCCACCACCGTGCGCTCGCCGCCCGTTCCGTGTACGTCGTCCCCCGCCCGCGCGGCGGCAAGGGACGGGCCGTCGGCGAGGAGGCCGCCTGGCTCACCCCGCAGCTCCAGATCTCCGACTGGCAGATCGCCACCCAGCGCAGCGGCGACTCCTCCCAGGGCCAGGGCATGACCCGCTTCGCGCCGACCGCCCTGTCCGCCATGCACCTCGCCGACGACGCCGACGCCTACCTCGCCCCCGAGCTGACCGCCCTCAACCCCGACCCGGTCCACCTCGACGTGTACGGGCTCGGCGTCCTCACGTACTTGCTGGTCACCGGCAAGGCCCCGGCCGCCAGCCAGGCCGAGCTGCTGGCCCGCCTGGAAGCGGGCGAGGGCCTGCGCCCCAGCTCCCTGGTGGACGGCCTGTCGGAGGACGTGGACGACCTGGTCCAGGCCGCCACCGCCTACCGGCCCGGCCAGCGCCTCTCCAGCGTGGACGAGTTTCTGGAGCTGCTGGAGGTCGTCGAGGACTCCCTGACCACCCCCGCCTCGGCGGCCACCGCCACGGAGGCGCCTGGCGAGGAGGACGAGACCCCCACCGACAAGGACCCGCTGGAGGCCGTAGCCGGGGACGTGCTCGCCGGCCGCTGGGAGATCCGCCGCCGCCTCGGCACCGGCTCCACCAGCCGCGCCTTCCTCGTCCGCGACCTCCAGGCCGAGGCCCGCAAGACGCGCCCGCTGGCGGTGCTCAAGGTCGCCCTCTCCGACAACCGGGGTGAAATCCTGGCCCGCGAGGCCGAGGCCATGGGCCGCCTGCGCGCCCACTCCGGCATCATCCGCCTCGTCGAACCCGAGCCGCTGCACATCGGCGGCCGTACGGTCCTGGTACTGGAGTACGTCGGCGACGAACGCGACGACACCGGGCAGGGCAGCGAGGCCGGGTCCCGCCCGCGCCGTCGCGAGGAGACCGTCGCCCGCCAGCTCCGCGAGAACGGCCGCCTCCAGGTCGACCAGTTGGAGGCGTACGGCGACTACCTCTTCGGTGCCGTCGACTTCCTGGAGGGTGAGGGCGTCTGGCACCGCGACATCAAGCCGGACAACATCGCCATCCGCATCCGCCCCAACCGCACCCGCGAACTCGTGCTCATCGACTTCTCCCTCGCCGGCTACCCGGCGAAGAACACCGACGCGGGCACCGACGGCTACCTCGACCCCTTCGTCGACGTCATCACCCGCGGCTCGTACGACTCGCACGCCGAGCGGTACGCCGTCGCCGTCACCCTGCACCAGATGGCCTCCGGTGAGCTGCCCAAGTGGGGCGACGGCAGTGTCCTGCCGCGTATGACCGACGCGAAGGAGTGGCCGTACCCGACGATCGCGGCCGAAGCCTTCGACCCGGCCGTACGGGACGGACTCGTCGCCTTCTTCCAGAAGGCCCTGCACCGCGACGCGGCCAAGCGGTACCCCGAGCTGAAGCCGATGCGGGACGCCTGGCGCAAGGTGTTCCTCGACGCGTCGCAGACGGTCCCGTCCAGCCACCGGACCCGAGCATCGGCCCCGGCACCCACGACCGCCGGGGAGGGCCTGCCTGCCCAGGGCGCCGCCGCAGCGGGGATCTCGGACGCCGAACCCGAGAGCGCCGAGCAGCAGCGCGACCGGCTCGCGGCCGAGGTCACGCGGGACACACCGCTGACCGTCTCCGGACTCACGCTCGCCGCCCAGTCGTTCCTGTACGGCTTGGGCATCACGACGGTCGGCGAACTCCTCGACTACAGCCGCCGCAAGCTCGTCAACGCCCCCGGCCTGGGCGCCAAGACCCGCAACGAGGTCCAGCAACGGCAGCGGGAATGGGGTGAGCGGCTGCGGGAGATCCCCGTCTCGCCGCTGACACCGAAGGGCCGGGCGGAGGCCAAGGAGGAGCTGGAGCAGCTCACGGCCGCAGAGTCGGCCCTGGTCGGCCACCTCGCGACGGGCGAGTCGGCGGGCACACTGCCCGCCCGCACGCTGCGCGCGGTCAGCCTCGACACCCTCGCCACCGTCTTCGTGCCCGCCGTCAACAACAACGGCTCCAACCGCAACAAGGCCGAGATGGTACGGCTGTTGCTGCGCCTGCCCGACGAGCACGGCGTCCTGCCGGACATCGGCGTCTGGCCGAAGCAGAAGGACGTCGCGGAAGCTCTTGGACTGAGCCACGGCCGCATCCCGCAGATGCTCAAGGACGAGCGCAAGCGCTGGAAGGCGGAGCCCGCCGTCCGGGCGCTGCGCGAAGAGATCATCGACCTGCTGGTGAGCATGGGCCGGGTCGCCTCGGCGGTCGAGATCGCGGACGCACTTGCGGTCCGGCGCGGCACGCATCTCGCCGGGCGTGAGCAGCGGCGCGCGATGGCGCTGGCGGCCGTACGGGCCGTGGTCGAGGTGGAACAACTGGTGCCCCAGGAGGCCGAGTTCCAGCACCAGCCGAACCGCAAGGCGACAGACGAGTCCCTGGGCGCCGGCCTGCTCGCGCTCGACGTGCGGGAGGACGACGGCCCGGACACCCCGACGGCACCGGGCCTGCTGGAGTACGCGACCCGCCTGGGCAAGACGGCAGACCGGCTCGCCAAGCTGGACACGCTGCCGACGGCGGCGACGGTCCTGGCTGAGCTGGGCGCGCTGACGGTGCCGCCGGGCGCGGTCAACTGGGACGAGCGGCGCATGGTGGAGCTGGCGGCAGCGGCGTCCGTGAACGCCGCAGCCACTCCGCGCCTGGAGATCTACCCGCGCGATCTGTCGCTGGTCCGGGCGCTGCGGCTCACGCAGGCCGGGCTCGTGCGCTGGATTCCGGGTGTCCCGGAGGGGCGGCAGCCCGGCCTGACGGGCGAGGATGTGCACGAGCGGGTGCGCGCCCGCTTCCCCGAGCTGGTCGTGGTCGACGGCCGGGGCGGCGCCTCCCACGACCTCCCGACGGGCGGCCCGCTGACCAAGGCCCTGCGCGACGCGGGCTTCGAGCTGTCGCTGAACACGCGCGAGGACACGGGCACGCTGCGCTACCTGCCGACGCGGGTGGACGACGCGTCCAGCTACCTCACGACGGGTGCGTGGCGCCACTCGACGCGTACGGGTGCGGTGACGCGGTACGCCGACGACCCGCAGCTCGCGGGCGCGGTGCGCGCGGAGGAACGGCTGCTGGCGTCGGCCCGCCGGGACGGGTTCCGGGTGCTGACCGTACGGCAGCAGTTGGTGCGGGACGCGGTAAGGGAACTGGGCGCCGAGCGGCTGGGCGCGGGCGCGCTGTCGGTGACGGAGTTGTTCCTGGAGGCCCTGCACGCGCAGGTCACGCCGGGTACGAAGCCGACCTGGGAGACCTTGCTGAAGGCGGACGCCGCCGAGCCGGGGTCGAAGGGCGCCGTGAAGTTCGCGGAGTACGTGCGGACGGCGTGGGGCGCGGTGGAGCCCCGGGTGGCGGAGCTGCTGGGTGACAGTGGTGGAGGTGGGGCCGGTCGTGTTGACCCTGCCGGTCCTGTGCTGCTGACGGAGGCCGGGGTGTTCGCGCGGTACGACGCGATGGGCGTCCTGGACCGGCTGGCGTCGGCGGCCCGGCGGGGCGGGCGGGGGCTGTGGCTCCTGGTCCCGCAGAGCGACCCGTCGCGTGAGCCCCGGCTCGGGCAGGTGGCCGTGCCGTACCAGGCCGGCCTGGGGGAGTGGATTCAGCTTCCGGACACTTGGGTGGGCAACGCCCATCGTGGGTCCGGCGAGGGCATGGCGAGTGCCAGTGCCAGTGGTGTCGAGGGAGACGTCAAGTGATCGACCGCAAGGCTCTGTTGAACGACCTGAAGCAACAGGTCAAGGCGGTCGAGGCCGACCTCGGGCGACAGGTGAAGGCGCTGGGGGAGGTCGGCACGCGGTTGAGGGCCGAGTACGACCAGGCGCGCAAGCTGGGGCGCACGGCGGCGACGTGGAACGCGTGGCTGGACGAGCGGGTCACTCAGGTCGCGGTGGCGTGGGTGCTGGGGACGGTCTTCGTACGGTTCTGCGAGGACAACCGGCTTATTCCGGAGCCGTATCTGACGGGGCCGGACGGGGACCGGCGCGAGCTGGCGGAGTCGCGGTACGACGCGTACGTGGAGTCGGACGAGGACCCGACGTACCGGGGGTGGCTGGAGAAGGCGTTCGAGGAGCTGGGGCAGGGGCAGGCGGGTCGGCTGCTTTTCGACAAGCGGCACAACCCGCTGTACCAGGTTCCGCTGTCGCATGACGGTGCGCGGGAGCTGGTCGAGTTCTGGCGGGGGAGGGATGAGGCGGGCGTTCTGGTCCACGACTTCACCGACCCGATGAACGAGGACGGTACGGAGGGGTGGGACACGCGGTTCCTGGGCGACCTGTACCAGGACCTGAGCGAAGCCGCGCGGAAGACGTATGCGCTGCTCCAGACGCCTGAGTTCGTGGAGGAGTTCATCCTCGACCGGACGATGAACCCGGCGGTGCGGGAGTTCGGCTACGAGGAACTGAAGATGATCGACCCTACATGTGGGTCGGGGCACTTTGTGCTGGGGGCGTTTCGGCGGCTGGTGCGGTTGTGGGGGGAGGAGCATCCGGGGAAGGACGTGCACGAGCGGGTGCGGGCCGCGCTGGATTCGGTGCACGGCGTTGACGTCAACCCGTTCGCCGTGGCCATTGCTCGGTTCCGGTTGCTGGTTGCGGCTATGGCGGCGAGCGGTGTGCGGTCGATGGCGGGGGCGGCGAGGTTTGACTGGCCGATCCACCTGGCGGTCGGTGACTCGCTTATCAAGGCGCGGCAGTTGGAACTGACGCTGGGTGGGGACGAAGACGAGCTGGACGATCCCCTGGCGTCGTTTGCCTACGCCACCGAGGACGTGCAGGAGCACCCAGGCATTCTCCGGAATGGGGGCTACCACGTTGTGGTCGGCAATCCTCCGTACATCACGGTGAAGGATAAGAATCTAAATACCCTATATCGGGAGCTGTACAGCGCTTGTGCAGGCAAGTACGCACTATCGGTGCCATTTGCGCAGCGGTTCTTCGAGCTAGCCAAGCGGGGAGGTGCCGATGGGCGCGGGTACGGTCTGGTGGGGCAGATCACTGCTAGTTCATTCATGAAGCGAGAATTCGGCACAAAGTTGATTGAGGAATACTTCGGGCACGAGGTTGAATTGACCGAAGTTATCGACACCTCGGGTGCGCATATTCCAGGGCACGGTACGCCTACGGTTATCCTGATTGGGAAGCGCCGTTCAGGAATCAATCGGTCGGCAACGATCCGAGCTGTACGTGGCGCGATGGGTGAGCCGAGTGCACCGGTTCATGGTGAAGATGGGCTGGTTTGGCGTGCAATTCTGAAACAGATTGATGATCCTGGATCGAATAGTCGATGGGTTTCAGTAGGTGACCTCGAACGCGATCGATACTTTAGTCAGCACCCCTGGATTCTGGCTGATGGTGGACGAGAGGTGATCGACAAGCTCGATGAAGGGTCTGCGGTAAGGCTTTCTGCTAAGGTTGCGTCCATTGGGTTTGCGGCCATTACGGGCGACGATGACTTCTTCGCGTTCCCGCGTCCAGCTGCGACGTGGATCCAGTCCAGGGTTGCTCCTTTGCGACTCTTCATTGAAGGTGATCAAGTGCGAGACTGGGACAGCTCGCCTGGCGCCTATGCGATCTATCCGCCTGATGCAGACGCTGCTCAGCGTGCACATCTTGAGGACCTCGTTCTGTGGCGTGGACGTCAGATGCTCCGTAAAAGCCTCATGTTTGCGAAGACCAAGGAGCAGCGTGGTCTTCCCTGGTCAAACTATGCTTTCCATAGTGATGAGCGGCTGGAATCAGACCGTCTTGTCGCCTTTTCTTTCGTTGCGACGCACAATCATTTCGTGTTGGATCGAGGTGGCAAGGTGTTTAACCGCTCCGCCCCGGTCATCAAGCTCCGGGCTGAGGCGAGTGACGAGGACCATCTCGATTTGCTCGGCCTGATGAACAGCTCGGCAGCCGGCTTCTGGATGAAGCAGGTTAGCCACAACATGGGAAGTACAGTTGATGCGAAGGGGGCGCGACAGAGCACTCATCCTTTCGATGACTTCTACCAATTCAACAGTACTCCTCTGCTGGATTTCCCCCTTCCCGGCGCGTATCCGGCATCGCTATCCTTTGCAATCGATAGCCTAGCTCGGCAACTTTCCTCTACCAGCCCTGTAAATGTGGCGAGTAAGGCCACTCCCACTGCTGACTTTCTCCGGCCAGCTAAGTCCCGTTGGCAATCTCTCCGCGCCCGCATGGTCGCCCTCCAGGAGGAGCTGGATTGGCAGGTCTACTCCCTCTACAACCTTCACTCCGAAGATCTGCGCGTCTCCGAGGAACCTGATTCCCCCGACATCCCCGAACTCAACCTCGGGGAGCGGGCGTTCGAGATCGTCCTCGCCCGCCGCGTAGCCGCAGGCGAAGCCAGCGACGAGTGGTTCAAGCGGCACAACTCCACCCCCATCACGGAGATCCCCGCCCACTGGCCCGCCCCCTACCGTGAGATTGTGCAGAAGCGCATCGACGCCATCGAGTCGAACCGCGCCGTCGGCATGGTCGAGCGCCCCGAGTACAAGCGGCGCTGGGCCACCGAAGGTTGGGACGCGCTTCAGGAGAAGGCCCTGCGCTCCTGGCTGCTCGACCGTATGGAGAACCGCGACCACTGGTTCGACGAGAACGGTCAGCCCGCCATCCTCACCCTGGCCCGCCTCACCGACGCCCTCTCCCGTGACGAGGAGTTCGTCTCCGTTGCCAAGCTCTACGCGCCCCGCAAGGAACTCGCGAAGGTCGTCGCCGAGCTGATCAGCGACGAGCACGTGCCGTTCCTCTCCACCCTGCGCTACAAGCCCTCAGGGTTGAAGAAGCGCGCCGACTGGGAAGAGGTGTGGGACCTCCAGCGCAAGGAGGATGCCGCGCCCGACGAGCCCGCCAAGCGGAAGATCCGGGACTCCATCCCCGTGCCGCCGAAGTACACCTCGGCCGACTTCCTCCGCCCGTCCTACTGGCGGGCGCGCGGCAAGCTCGACGTGCCCAAGGAGCGGTTCATTTCCTACGGGCAGACCAACGCCGCCACCCCCGAGCTGTACGGGTGGGCCGGCTGGGACCACCGGGAGCAGGCGCAGGCTCTCGCCACGTACTTCACCAACACCGCGCTGTCCACCGAGGAGATCACCCCGTTCCTCGCCGGCCTGCTGGAGCTCCAGCCGTGGCTGTACCAGTGGCACGACGAGTTCGACATGCTCTACAGCGGCTCCCCGGCGGACTTCTTCGCCGGTTACCGCCAGCAAAAGCAGGGCGAGCACGGCCTCACCGACGACGACCTCCGTGCCTGGCGTCCTCCGGCCGCGACCCGAGGTCGTCGCGCAGCAGCGAAGCCGTAGCCAGGAGCAGTTCGACGTCCGTCGGCTCGGGGGCCACCCAGTGCTTACGCGGGTGGCCCTCTTGCTGCACGCGCAGTTCCGCCCACACGGTCTTTCCCGGGGCGGCATGGCGAGGGGTGGTGCCCCAGTCGTCCGAAAGGGCGGCGACGAGGAGCAGGCCCCGGCCGGACTCGGACAGCGAGTCGGTCACCGCGGGGCTGGTCGGAGGCTGCTTCTCGGCGCGGGTGTCGGTCACCTCGACCCGGACGATGCCCTCGCTCAGGATGAGGTGAAGGTGGAAGTCCCGGCCGGGGACATGCCCGTGGCGTACGGCGTTGGCGGCGAGTTCCGCCGTGATGAGGGTGAGCGTTTCGTTGACGTGGCTGGTGTAAGGATGGCCCCAGTCGTCCAGGCGGTGCGAGACGAGTCGGCGGGCGAGACGGGCACCGCGCGGCGTTGAGGTGAAGCGCATGGTGAACTCGCCTTCCAGTGCGCGGGGCTGTGGCATATGCCCGTTCGGGGGAGTTGCTGACTTCATAGGGTCAACGGTCGCGTCCTCTGCGTAGCGTTGACCAGGAGTGACGCACTGACGGGTACGCGCTGTACGCGCGGCCGGTGCGCTTGTACGTGGTGGTGGGCGTGACTGGTTCCGGGGCCCCGAGTTGGCCGACCGGGCGGTGGTACGAGAGGAGCTGCGGCGTGGACGACGAGGTTCAGCAGCCGGAGTACGAGGTCGGAACAGGCATGCTGTGCGTGTTTGGGCGGCAGTTGAAGCTGTTCCGGGAGCGGGCGGGGATGGACCGCGCGGGGCTCGGCTCGCTGACCGGGTACTCGGCCTCGACGATCGCGTCGTTCGAGCAGGCGAGACGTATCCCGCCGCCGAAGTTCATCGACCAGGCGGATGAAGTGCTGTGCGCGGGTGGGGTGTTGAGCGCCAGCAAGGAGGAGGTGGCTCGGGCTCAGTATCCAGCGTTCTTCCGGGACGCGGCCAAGTTGGAGGCCGAGGCGGTCGAGCTGCATGTGTACGACACGCAGTTGGTCAACGGTCTGCTGCAGAGGGAGGAGTACGCGCGAGCGGTGTTTGCCATGTGGGAGCCACTGCTGGACGAAGCGATCACCGAGCAGCGAGTGGCTGCACGACTGGCACGACAGGAGATCTTCGCCCGACGTCCGACGCCGCATCTGAGCTTCGTGATCGAGGAGGCTGTTCTGCTCCGGCCACTTGGCGGAGGAGCGGTCTGGCGAGGACAGTTGGAGCACCTCATGCTGATCGCGGAGAAGCGCAACGTGGTGATCCAGGTGATGCCTTTGTCCCGTCAGGAACATGCGGGACTTGCCGGTCCGTTCACCTTGATGGAGACCAAAGATGGGCGCAGGATCGCGTACACGGAGGTACAAGGCGACAGCCGCGTCCACACAGAGCGGCGGAAGGTGCGAGGGCTTGAGCGTACGTACGGGATCCTTCGCGCGCAGGCCCATACTCCGACAGATTCGCTGGCGTTGATCGAAAAGTTGCTGGGAGAGAGATGAGCGGGGAAACGGCCCGGCCGGACACCGATGGCCTGGGATGGTTCAGAAGCAGTTACAGCGCAGGTGATGGCGGTCAGTGCGTCGAAGTCGCCGTCAGCCCCGCCAGCGTCCACGTCCGCGACTCAAAGGACACAACCCGCGCCGCACTAGCCGTACAACCCACGACCTGGACCGCGTTCGTCCAGTTCGCCGCACTCTGACAGCACGAAGGCCTCGGCAGCTGCTGTGCCTGCCGAGGCCTCCGTATGTGTGCGCCTCCTGAGATGCGACCCAGACCGAGTGGACACAACTTGGCCACTGGGAAGGCGGAGTTACTGTAAGTTCCTGCTATGAATGAGGGCAAAGCGACCGAGAACCCCGAGTCCCGCTTCTCCGTAGCGCTGGTGGGCGCGGCCAGGCTTCCTGGCGTCCGTGTTCACAGGGAGGCGTACCTCCGGAAGGCGCTGGCACGCTATTGCTCCGAGGACCAGATCCGCATCGCGGTCGAGGAGACCCCTGCGATGGCCGGCATCCCTGTCGACGTGCTGGACAAGGCGGCCAACGACTCCATCCGCTACGAAACCGCCAAGGTCAGCGCGCTCTCCGCCGCTGCCGGACTGCCCGGATTCATGGCCCTTCCCGCCACCGTGCCCGCCGACTTGGCGCAGTACTTCGGCCACATGCTGCGTATCGCCCAGAAGCTCGCCTACCTCTACAGCTGGCCCGATCTGTTCTCCGACGACGGCGATGACGTCGACGACGCGACCATGGGGGTGCTCACGCTGTTCTTCGGCGTGATGTTCGGTACCCAGTCGGCGAACGTCGCCGTGGGGAAGGTCGCCGAGATGATGGCGAAGCAGGTCGCCAAGAAGCTGCCTCAGAAGGCACTCACCAAAGGCGTCATCTACCCCGTAGTGAAGAAGGTCGCAGCCTATATCGGCGCCGAGATGACGAAGCAGACCTTCGCGAAGAGCGTCTCGAAGGCCATCCCCGTCGTCGGTGCCGCCATCTCCGGCACGCTCACCTTCGCCACCTACCGTCCCATGGCGAAGCGGCTGAAGAAGCACCTCGCCGACTCGGAACTGGCGAAGCCGAAGAGCCGAGTCGTGGTTGTGGAAGCCGAGGAGGTCCACGAGTCCTTCGTCCCGCCGCAGGCCAGCAACACTGCATCGGACGGAACTGCCGTCACCGCAGAGGACTCTCGGCCCTTGTAGCTCGACCGCTGTCAAGCTGCGCTGTGATGGCCGTCGCCCCGTCAGCGGGGGGAGCGGCAGACCTGCACGACGAGCGTGCCGACGTTTCCAGGGGCCAGTGCCGAGCCGGACCGTCGGTTCCTCCTCGGTCAGCCTGTGTGGCTGCTCGGCGGGCCTTCTGTGAGTGAACGCGTCGGACTGCTGGTAGGACTGCGCGCATCGGCGGCCAAAGGTGATCGGTGGGCGCGAGGTGCAGGAGCGTTGCGGTCGGCAACTGCTGGACGAGTACCGAACGGGTCGGTGGGGGCCCCGCCGCAACCGTCCGGTGGATGACGCGGCGGCGTGCTCAGCGCTGGGGGCGTTGTCGGCCTTAGTAGTGGTAGCGGGCCTTTAGGATCTTGACTTCCTTCTCGTCCACCCGGTAGACGAGCCGGTGCTCGTCGTCGATCCGCCGTGACCAGTAACCGGACAGGTCGCCTTTCAGGGGCTCAGGCTTGCCGATGCCGGTGAAAGGCGTGCGCTGGATCTCGGCGATCAGCCGGGTGATCCTGCGGGCCATGGCACGGTCCGAGCCGAGCCAGAACAGGAAGTCCTCCCATGCGGCCGGGTCGAAGTGGACACTCCTCACCCGTCACCCGCCAGGTCGTCCAGCTCTGCCATCGTCTTGGTGACCACGGCCTCGCTGGCCCTGTCCCGTGCGACGGCTTCCATGAGGCTTCGCGCGTTGGCGGGGGAGCGCAGCAGGTAGACGGTCTCCTGCCAGGAGTCGTAGTCGTCAGCGGACATCAGCACCGCGTCGCCGCTCTTGGAGCTGATGCGCACGGGCGTGTGGTCGTCGTTGACGCGCTTGATGAGCGGAAAGAGGTCCTTACGGGCCTCGCTGGCACTTATCGTCATCTCCGGCGCCCCTCTCCTGGTCGTACTGGAAAGCCGTACCGCAATGGTACGAGTTTCTCGTACGAGGCGCGAAGTGAGATGCCTGCGACGGGCTTGCCCGGCTTCGAGGACGGGGGGAGCAAGGGGTCCGCGGTTGATCGATCGGTATGAAGGCGGGTATACAGCGCAAGGGGGAGTAAGCGCCTGCCGGCGGCCGGATGCTTCCGGTACGGGTGGGCAGCGGCCCGCCCTCGCTGCGGCCGGTCGGCTTCAACGTCGTCGGTCGGCCGACGGACATCCCGCCGATTGAGGACGAGCGGTGGCGGAGGCCACCAGATGGAGAGCGTGACCGGTAATGGCCCAGCAGCCGCCCCTCCTCCGCGATGTCATCGACATCAAGGAGTCCATCTCCACCTCGGACTTCGTGCTGTCCCTCGCCGAGGCGACGACACCCGAGGGCGCCCAGCACGCGCTCAAGGACTACGTCGTCACCGAGCGGCTGCTGGAGAACTTCGACGAGGCGCTGGCCCTCATCAAGTCCGCGCTGGACGGGCACCGCTCCAAGGCGGCGTATCTGCACGGCTCGTTCGGTTCCGGTAAGTCGCACTTCATGGCCGTGCTGTACGCACTGCTCAGCGGCAATGCGGCCGCCCGCTCCCGCAGCGAGTTCGACCCGGTGCTGACCAAGCACGAGTGGCTGAGCACGGACGGCAAGAAGTTCCTGCTCGTGCCGTATCACATGCTCGGTGCCAAGGCCCTGGAACAGCGCGTCCTCGGCGGGTACGTGCACCACGTCAAGAAGCTGCACCCGGAGGCGCCGACCCCGCAGGTATACCGGACCGACTCCCTCTTCGCGGACATCCGCGCGATGCGCGCCAACATGGGCGACGAGGCCGTCATCCGGGGGCTCGGCACCGGTGTGGACGACGATGACGAGGACGAGTGGGGCGAGGGCTTCGCCTGGACGCCGCAGCTCCTGGACACCGCGCTCGCCGCCGAGGAGAACCACGAGGCGGGCACCGCGCTCAACCTCACCAACCCCTCCACCCCGGCCGAGCTGCGGGCCAAGCTCGTCAACGACGCCGGCACCAGCCTCCTGCCCGGTTTCACCAGGAACGCCGCCGAGGACGAGCACGGCTTCATCTCCCTGGACGCCGGTCTGTCCGTCATCGCTGAGCACGCCAAGTCGCTCGGCTATGACGGGCTCATCCTGTTCATGGACGAGCTGATCCTCTGGCTGGCCACCCTCATCCACGACCAGAAGTTCGTCGCCCGCGAGGCCAGCAAGATCACGAACTTCGTGGAGGGCGGGGACGCCCGCCGCGCCATCCCCGTCGTGTCGTTCATCGCCCGCCAGCGTGACCTGCGCGAGCTGGTCGGCGAGGAGGTGTCCGGCGCGGCGGAGTCGTCCATCCAGGACACCCTGAACCTGGCCTCAGGCCGGTTCGACAAGATCACCCTGGAGGATCGGAACCTCCCGCAGATCGCCCACGCCCGCCTCCTCAAGCCCAAGGACGACGATTCGGCCCGGCAGGTCGACGCGGCCTTCGAGCAGACCAAGCGGGTCGGCCCGCAGGTCTGGGACACCCTCCTCGGCTCCGAGAAGGGCACCACCGGCGCGGACGCCGAGTCGTTCCGGCTGACGTACCCGTTCTCGCCGGCGTTCATGGACACCCTCGTCCACATCTCGTCCGCGCTGCAGCGCTCCCGCACCGGTCTGAAGCTGATGGGGCAGCTCCTCGCCGACCACCGCGACGAGATCCGCCTCGGCCAGCTCGTCCCCGTCGGCGACCTCTACCCGGTGATCACCGCGGGCGGCGACAAGCCGTTCACCGACAGCCTGAAGGTCGTCTTCGAGGCCGCCGACAAGCTCTACAAGACCAAGCTGCGGCCCTACCTGCTCAGCTCGTACGACATCACCGAGGACGACATCGAGCAGTACCGCAACCGTCCCGAGTCCATCACCGACCCGAAGCGGCTGGGCAGCTGCCGGATGTTCATCGGCGACAACCGGCTCGTGTGCACGCTGTTGCTGTCCGCGCTCGCACCCAGCGTGCCCGCGCTGTCCGAGCTGACCATCCGGCGGCTCGGCGCGCTCAACCACGGGTCGGTCCTCGCGCCGATCCCGGGCGCCGAGGTCGGCATCATCAAGAACAAGGTCGCCGAGTGGGCGGCCCGGTTCCCCGAGATCAAGGAGACCGGCACCGACGCCAACCCCGGCGTGCGGCTGGAGCTGTCCGGCGTCGACGTGGACTCCGTCATCGCCAACGCCCAGGTCAACGACAACCCCGGAAACCGGGTCGCCCTCGCCCGCCGACTGCTGTCCGAGGAACTGGGCGTCGAACACGGCCAGTTGAGCGACCAGCTCAGCTTCACCTGGCGCGGCACCGCCCGCACCGCCGAGATCGTCTTCGGGAACGTCGCCGACGAGGACGAGCTGCCCGACCACGACCTGATGCCGCAGGAGGAGGGCCGCTGGCGCATCGCCATAGACCTCCCCTTCGACGAGGGCGAGTGGGGACCGGTAGAGGACGTCAACCGCATCCGGCGGCTGCGCGAGCGACAGCAGGGCGAGCGGTCCCGCATCGTCGCCTGGCTGCCCGCCCATCTGTCGGCGCAGCGCTTCTCCGACTTCCGGCGCCTGGTCGTCATCGACAAGGCCCTCGCCGACGAGCACCGCTTCGACACCCAGTACGCCGGCCACCTCAATGCCGACAACCGCAGCCGCGCCAAGGGCCTTCTTGAGACCCAGCGCGAGGCTCTGCTCAAGCAGGTCAAGGGCGCCTTCAAGCAGGCGTACGGACTCGCGCAGAAGCAGGCCGCCGACGTCGTACCCGACTTCGACGACCACCTTGTCGCGCTGCCCGACATCGATGGCCTCACCCTGGCCTTCGGGCAGAGTCTGCACGACGGCATCCGGCACGTCGCGGGCAAGCTGCTCGCGCGCCAGTACCCGGCCCACCCCGACCTCGATCCCGACGCCACCGGCACCGCAGTGAAGCCCGCCGACACCAAGAAGGTGTTCGCCCACGTCCGCGCCGCCGCCGAAGCGCGCGACGGACGGGTGGAGGTCCCGGCCGCGGACCGCAGGCTCATGCAGCGGATCGCCGGCCCCCTGCGTCTCGGGCAGCAGAAGGAGGCGTACTTCGAGCTGTCCCGCTACTGGGCCGACCACTTCCGGCAGCTCGCCAGCTCCCAGGGCGTCACCGGAGACCTGTCCCTGATCACGCTCACCGACTGGACCGACAAGCCCGACCCGCGCGGCCTGCCCGACTTCCTCGCCCGGCTCGTCGTCGCCGCCTTCGCCGAGATGGACGACCGGGTGTGGGTGCGCGTCGGCACCGTCCTCGACCCCGCGCCCGAGCTGTCGGCGATCAAGGACCATGACGCGCTGCGCAGCCAGCCGCTGCCCGACGAGTCGGCCTGGGACACCGCACGGCAGCGCTTCGAGACGATCTTCGGGCAGAAGGCTCCCGCCCTGCGGCGCGGCCGGATGGTCAACCAGTTCGCCCGCCAGATCATCGACGCCGCCCGCTCCCACCGGGACCACACTGCCGACCTGGTGCACCAGCTGGAGGCCCACGCCGCCTTCCTCGGCCTCGACCAGACCGCCGACACCGGGCGGCTCCCGCTCGCCCGCCGCTCCCTGGAACTGCTGGACGCCCTCACGGCGGAGGCCGGCAAGGGCGCGGCCGGGGCGAAGAAGACCGTGGAGGCCCTTGCCTCCTTCGACCTGGGCGAGACCAGCGCCGACCGGTACGGCACCTCCATCAAGCAGGCCCGCGGCGTCGCCGAGGCCGTCGCCTCAGCGCCCTGGAGCACCCTCGAACTCGCCGCCGGACTCGGCCCCGAGGGCGCGGCCCTGCTCGACTCGCTGCGCAACGTGGCCCGCGACGACCAGCGCACCGCGGACCTGCGCGACGCCTTGGCCCGTGCCCAGCGCGAGGTCGTCGCCCTGGTGAAGCGCAGCCAGGCCGCGGCCCAGCCGCCCGCACCCGTCGTCCAGCCCCAGCCCACGGCCGGCGACCTGTCCCTGGACACACCGACCAGCGACCCGCGCATCCCGTACACGCCACAGGAGGCCCCCGCACCGGCCTCCTCCGGCAGCGGCTCCGCGCGAAGGGCAGGTGGCCGCCGCACGACCGTGGCACGCGCCGCCGCCGACCTCCAGGCGGAACTGTCCGAACTGGCAGCCCGCCATCCCGACGCGACCATCGAGATCACCTGGAAGGTCGTCGAATGACGGACACCGTCGCCGTCGTCCCGGGCGCCGTCCGGCTGAACACCGCGACCGTCACCCAGTACCTGTCCTCCCAGTCCTCCCTTGCCGCCGCCCTGACCGGAGACGCCGGGGGCAGGCGCCGGGTCGTGCTGCTGCGGTCCGCGCCCCAGTGGGACGGGCCCGCCGAACCCGTCTGGGGCGAGGGCCGGGCGGCCGGCGTCGCCGTGGCGCCCTCGCCGCTCGCCGTTCACGAACTCGTCCTCGACCACCTGGCGGGCCGGCGCCCCGGCCCCGCCGTTCTGGTCGTCCTCACCGACCGCGAGCAGAACGAACTCGACCCGGCCATCGCCGCACGCGTCCACAAGCAGCGCATCGACATGGTCGACAGCTGGGACGTCGTCCGCGAGGCGTTCGGCGCCCGGCAGATCGACCCGCGCCTCAAGGACGTCAACTGGGCCGCCGAAGCCCTCCTGGACGCCACTCCGCCCGGTGGCTGGCCGCCGGTGCCCGGTGGCTGGCTGTCCCGGCAGTACGCCCTCACCGCGCTCACCCAACGCCGCCTGCGCCTCGGCCGCTACGACACCGAGGGCGGCCCACGACGCCCCGGCGAAGACCGGCTCGACGCGCAGACGCTCCTGCACTGGTCGACCCGGCCCGGAGCCCCCGAGCGGCTGCTGGGCCTGCGCGGCCCCGAACGCGTCGGACTGACCGCCTTCCTCGGCGAGGAGGACCAGGCCGGTCTCGCCGGACGCGCTCTGCTCGCTCTGGTCGACGCCGAGCGCGGCGCGGACGCAGCGGCCTTCGGCCTCGTCTGCGAGGCCCTGTGGCAGCACGCCGAGCCCGCCCCCGAGACGTATCAGGCCCGGGGCCGTGCCGAACGCTACTTCGGCGATCAGCCGCCGGCCGTCGGTGAACAACTCGACGCTCTGGTGGGCGTCTTCGGCCGGTCCGCCGAGGAGTACGTGAGCACGCTGCTGACGGCCGGTCACCGGGACGGCGGCGCGGACGCCGACCAGGCCCGCGAGGCGCGCCGCACCAGTGGCATCGTGCTCGACCGAGCCGCGGTGCTGGCCCGCCAGTTCGGCGCAGAGGCGGCCGTCGCGGCGAGCCCCGTCCTGCGCGGTGGGCTGGAGGCGCGGTACACCGCTGTCGGCCAGGCCCTCGCGGCGGGCGACACGGCGGCGGCCACGGAGGCCGTACGACGGCTCGCCGAACACAGACTCGCCGCCGACCCGGAGGAGTCCGCGCGCATCGAGCGTGCCCGCATGGGGCAGCGCCTCGCCCGCTGGCTGGCCACCGACCCGTCCGCCGACGCGCTCACCGTCGCCGACGCCCTGCAGCGGCACATCACCGAGACCGGCTGGGTGGACCTCGCCCTGGAACACATCGAGGCCGGAGGTGACCCGGACCCCGCCCTCAAGGCGGCCTACGATGCCCTCGGTGCACGCGTCAGGGACCGGCGGCGGCAGATCGACGCGTCCTTCGCGCGCTCGCTGGCCGGCTGGACGCAGGACGGCACCCGGCCCGGCGGCATGCTCACCGTCGAGACCTTCCTCGACCGGGTGGTCGGACCCGTCGTCCGGCGCGAGGAGGAGCGGCGGGTGCTGCTGCTCGTGCTCGACGGCATGAGCGCGGCCATAGCGAACGAACTCGGCGAGGAACTGCGCCGCTCCTGGGCGGAGTTCGACCCACTGGCCGAGGACTCCCCGCGTAGGCGGGCGATGGCCGCCGCCCTCCCCACCGTGACGGCCGTGTCCCGGACATCGCTCTTCGCGGGCACCCTGATGAAGGGCACCCAGGCCGACGAGAAGAGGCTCTTCCCCGCGCTGAGGCTGTGGAGCGGGGCACCGGCCGCCGTCTTCCACAAGGACGACCTGCGCACCGACACCGCGGGCGACACCTTCGGCCAGGCACTCACAGAGGCACTCACCGACGGCAGGACCCATGCCGCCGTCGTCCTCAACGCCATCGACGACCGCCTCGCCAAGGAACAGAAGCTGGGTGACGGGGCGTGGCGGGTCAACGACGTACCCGGGCTGCGTGACTTGCTCCGGGTGGCCGCGGCCCAGGGCATGGCGGTCATCGTCACCAGCGACCACGGCCATGTCGTCGACCGGCACGGAACGAAGGCCGACGCGGCAACCGAGCCCGCTTCCGCGCGGCACCGCCTGCCCGGCGGCCCGCTCGGTGATCGGGAGATCGCCCTGACCGGGCCGCGCGTGGTCTGGCCCGAGCCCGGCGCGTCCATCGTCGCGCTCTGGGACGCGGACTCCCGCTACACCGCCCTCAAGGCCGGTTACCACGGTGGGGCGTCCCTCGCCGAGTTCACGATCCCGGTGCTCGCCTTCCTGCCGTTCGGGGCGGAACCGCCCAAGGGGTGGAGGGAGTTGGGAGACCAGCGGCCGCCCTGGTGGGCTCCGGAGGAGGCGGGGAAGCCGGTGACGGACGAGCGCTCGGCCCAGTCGGCCGGCGCGGCTCCGAGGAAGGGGGCGGCCAAACCCCGGAAGAAGCAGCCCGAACCGGGGACACTGCCCGACGCGCTCTTCGACGTGACGCTGACCGCCGGTGGCGACGACGCCCTTCTCACGCCGGTCGTCGTCTCCCGGACCGAGTCGCTCGTCGCGGCGCTGCTCGAATCGGAGACGTACCAGGGCCAGCTCGACGGTCTGGCGCGCAAGCCGCAACAGGAGCAGGTCCACAAGGCCCTCGCCGCCCTGCTGGACGCGGGCGGCACCCTGCCCGTGACCGCGCTCGCCCAGCGCGCGGGCATGCCCACCAGCCGGGGCGACGGCTTCGCCGCGGTGCTGCGGCAACTCCTCAACTATGACGGTGTACAGGTGCTGGAGACCCTGCCGGACGGACGCACGCTACGGCTCCATGAGGCTCTGCTGCGCGAGCAGTTCGCTCTCGGAGCGGCCTGACGACCACGGCATGTGCGCCTCCGGCGTTTCGTCGGGCTCAGGGGCGGCCCCCATATCCGGGGGCCGCCCCTGAGCGTGCTACGAGTCGCGCCTGATGTGATTGAGCACGTTCATTCCCGCGGTGAGGACGGCCATGAACGCGGCGCCGCTGGTCGTGAGGGTCGCCAACGGGCTGGCATGAAGCGCCATCGCCACGACGGCAGTTCCGAGGGAACCCACACCTGACGCAAGAGTGACGATGGTGATGTCACGCGCAGGGTGGTTACAGGTGTGCTGGGTCGAGTGGATCGACACCGTTCCTCCATGATGACTCGCTGGCTGTAAACGGGCACAACTGACCTAGGTCAATTGGTCTCGTCTCCAGCGCTGCGCGTACGGGCGCTACGGAGCCCGCAACCAGCTGGTTGCTGATTGGTACGCGTGCAGCGAGCAGAGCAAAGAAGCCTCCCAGAATGGAGAGAACGTCGGCCAAGAGTATCGCGCAACTCGCCTGCGGAGTAACGTACTTCATCAACCCTGTGGGTGTGCCCCGGCGCAGCCACGCTCCGGTGGCACAGCCACCCGCATCCTCACGCCACGAACGCCCGCAGCAGCTTCGCGAACGTCATCAGCTCGTCGAGCAGTTCCTGCGGAAGGGGCTTCTCGTCGAAGTGAGCGATCCGGTTGCGGATGTCCTTCACCCGCTGCAGACGGCCGATGAACTGTTCCCTGGGCATGCTCGGCCACTTCAGGGCTTCCCAGTTGGCGTCGGCGCGTTCGGCCAGCGACGTCCTCGTCTGGTCCCCGTCGAGCAGTCTCAGATAATCGCCGAACATGAGGTCGGACACCTGGCCCGTGCGGTGCTCGGGCTTCTTGTTCGTCTGGACGGCCTTGACGGTCTCCTCGTCCAGCGCCGCGCCCAGACAGCGGCGCAGCAGGGACTCGATCTCCCCGACAATGAAGAAGGGCCGCGCCGCGCCCTCGAAGCGGTCCGTGACATCCGCGGCGGTGACGATGCCCGAGAGACAGCCGTCGTCGCCTCGGACCAGGAGATACCCGTGTTCGCGGATGACCGGCAGGGCGGAGAAGAACTCCTGGCGCGTATCGGCGACCGGAAGGGAATCCTTCTCCATCGCGTTGTCCAGGGTCGGCTGCTTGCCCGCCTCGTACATCTTGGCGACGGACCCCCAGGTGACCACCCCATGGACCTGAGCCATGCCGGTGGTCACCGGGACCTGAGCGATGCCCTTCGTCCGCATCAGGAACGTGGTCTGCGCCAGGGGAGTGCCGGGACCGACGGACACCAGGCCGCGCCTCGCCGACGGGATGTCCCCGAGCAGCAGACGCTGCGGAAGGGCGGCCGACGGCAGGGCCTCCTCCGCCTCGTCCTCATCGGCTTCGGAGGGGCCGGCCTGCGCGGGGATCGACGCGAGCGGTACCACGTCGACATTGCTGCGCTGGCTGCAGACGGCGAAGTCCGGCAGTGTCGTCAGCCCGGCGTCCGTGAGTGCCTGCGAGATGCGGTGCACCGTCCGGTGGTCACGGACTCTGACCTGGAACAGGTCGAGGATGTCCTGCACCGGGACGGTCCTGCCTTTGAGCGCGGCGAGGTCCTGCCCGCTCGGCGTGGTCGTCATCGGGCGTCGCCCTCCGCGAGGTCACGGAGCATGGTCCGCTTGCCCATGGCTGCGTGCACGAGATCCTGCAACTGCTTGGAACGGTCGCGGTAGAACCGTTCGTAGTCGTTGTCGCGGAGTGCCTCGGGATCGATGAGGTGGGTGGCGAGTACGTCGTCGAACCACTCGGGGCGCATATCGGAGGCCGCGACCATGGTGGAGAGGTAGGACGCGGGCGCCCCGGTCATGTCCATCGCCGCGCGGTAGGACAGCGGAGTCTTGTTCACGATGGAGTTCGTGGGCAGGCCCTCACTGTTGCCCCGCCGGAACCAGGCCTTGGGGAAGATCTGCCGGACGTCCACGCTGTACTCGTCCAGCCTGCCGGGGCTGAGCGGTCTGCCCGTGTGGTGCCAGTCCACCGCCCCCTGCTTGATCAGCAGGGCGTAGATGCCCTTGTAAGCGGCACTGTTGCGGGTGGTGAGGCTGTCGAGGCGGTCGGCGAAGAAGAAGGCGTCCGTGACGGTGTCGGGCGCCCGGTCGTCCTGCGCGATCCAGGGGACGAGCTGCTCGACGTCACGGGTGAAGCGGGTCTCGGTGGAGCCGCCGTACATCTCGCCGAGGACTCCGCACCAGTACCACTGCTCGGTCTTCTCCTCTGCTCCCAGGCCGTCCAGGGCCGTGTCGAGGATGGCGCGGACCGCCGCGAGCGGGACGAGCTGTGTCTTGTACGGCAGGTCGGCCGGGCGGACGATGCACTGCCGTTCCAGGAAGTCGCCCACCCAGGCGAAAGCTTCGGCGAGCTTCGGAGCCAGCCGGACGAAACCGACCAGCGGGAGGTCCAGCAGGTCCCGGCGTTTGCACGACACCGTCGCCCCGGTGCCCGCCTGCTTCCGCTCCCAGGTGCGTACCAGGGCAATGGCCTGCAGGAAGTCGATGCTGCTCAGCCCGTTCTCGACGCTGCCGTCCAGGCGTCCGAAGACCGGGTACTTGGCCGCCAGCCCCTGCTTGATCTCCCGCCACACCTCGGGGAGCTGGTAGTAGTCCCCGGTCCGCTCCACGTACTCGCGGTCCCCGGCATAGGTCGCGGTGAGCAGTTCGAAGACGTTCAGGGGCACACCGCCCGTGTTGACCCGCTCGAACACCGCGCAGACGGCGTCCATGGAGGTTGAGGCGCCCAGCCGGATCATCGGGACCTGGAAGGCACGGATCTGCTGGAGGACGGACTCGTCGAACTGGCCCCACAGATCCCAGTTCTGGTTCTCGTCCGCCTTGATGTACGACATCATCCACTGGTTCACGCGCTGGGCGTCGAAGACGAGATGCAGAGGGAAGAGACCGGCCGCGCACTCGCCCTCCGTGGTGCTCAAGTCCAGCACCACTGTGCGGTTGAAGTCCGTGCGGAGCACCTTGTCCGCCGGAACGGACAGGATGGCCTCGTCGCGGTCCGCGGACGGGCCGACAGCTTTGGCGATGTCGACGTAGTACCAGCGCTCGATGGGCTTGCCACGGGCGTCCGCGGTCTCCACCGGGGCGTCCAGCCACAGGGCCTGGAAAAGGGAGGTGAGGCGCTGCTGTCCGTCCAGCAGCAGGAGGTCCGCGGCCGGATCCCCGTCGGGGCGCGCTCCGGTAAGAGTTCGGGAACGGAATCTGGTGGCTCCGCCTGTCTGCAAGGTCATCACCACGCCGAGCGGATAGTCCAGCGTCACCGTCGCGATGATGGCGCGGATCCGGTCGTCGTCCCATTTCCAGTTCCGCTGGAAATCGGGCAACTGTAAGGACCCCGAGGCCACGTCCGCGAGTACGTCCTTCAGCTTCACATTGTCGAGTGCCGCCACGTTTCGTCCCGTTCCCCACCTTGGCGTATGTACGGAGAGTGATTCCAGCAGTGTCTGCGGGTGACCGTCAACCGAATCGATGAAGACGGCGCCGCGCGACGGTGGTCGCGAGCCTCGACCTACCGGCCGCCGCAATCCTGCCCCTGTACGGGAATGCCCGCCGGAATGGAAGACTGGTCGCCGTGAGCACCACCGGATCTCAGCGCCCCGCCCTGGTGAGCGCCGCCCGCCGCCGTACCGTTATCGATGCGCTGCGGCGCGGTGCCGTACCCGACAGCGGACTCGACCTGCTGGCCACCGGGCTCGACCGGTTCGAAACGGCCCTGGACGCGGAACTGGACGCCGTGGCGTCCGGCGGCTCCGTGTTCAAGGCCGTGCGGGGTGAGTACGGGTCCGGCAAGACGTTCTTCACTCGCTGGCTGGGGGAGCGGGCCAAGCGGCGCAACTTCGCCGTGGCCGAGATTCAGGTATCGGAGAACGAGACCCCGTTGCACCGACTGGAGACGGTCTACCGGCGGCTCACCGAACGGCTCACCACCTCCAGTTTCCCGCCCAGCGCGCTGCGGCCCGTGGTCGACGCCTGGTTCTACGCCCTGGAGGAGGACGCCCTCGCCGCCGGCGCGACCGAGGAGGAACTCCCGAGAGAGGTGGAGCAGCTGCTTGTCGCGCGGCTCGCCGAGGTCTCCCGGCACGCCCCCTCGTTCGCCACCGCTCTGCGCGGCTACCGGGCCGCACTCATGGACGGTGACGAGGCGACCGCCGCAGCCGTCCTGGCGTGGCTCGGCGGCCAGCCGCACGTCGCGGCCTCCGCCCGCCGCTCCGCCGGGGTGAGGGGCGACCTCGACCACTTCGGCGCGCTCGGGTTCCTGCAGGGGCTCCTCACCGTGCTGCGCGACTCCGGGCACACCGGGCTTTTCGTCGTCCTCGACGAGGTGGAGACGCTCCAGCGGGTCCGGTCGGACGCTCGCGACAAGGCGCTCAACGCGTTGCGGCAGCTCATCGACGAGGTGCACTCGGGTCGCTTTCCCGGGCTCTACCTGGTCATCACGGGAACCCCTGCCTTCTACGACGGTCAGCAGGGCGTGCAGCGTCTGGCTCCGCTCGCTCAGCGTCTGGCCACCGATTTCACCACCGAACCGCGGTTCGACAACCCTCGCGCCGTGCAGATCAGGCTTCCTGGCTTCAACCACGAGTCGCTGGTCGGACTCGGCCTCACCATCCGTGACCTGTATGCCGATGCCGCGGAGACGCCAGAGCGTGTACGGAAGGTCGTCGACGACGCGTATGTCGCCGACCTCGCGGTGGCCGTCGGCGGGGCGCTGGGCGGGAAGGTCGGGGTGGCTCCCCGCCTGTTCCTGAAGAAGCTCGTCGGGGACGTCCTCGACCGTGTGGACCAGTTCGACGACTTCGACCCCCGGCAGCACTACCGGCTGACCGTCGCGAGCAGCGAACTCACCGACGTGGAACGCAACCTGGCCGCCGGGGTCGCCGGCGGCTCCGCGTCGGCCGACGACATCGACCTGGAGCTGTGATGGCGGCGGACGGGGGGAGTCCCGCCGGTACGGGCCCGGGCGAGGATGGAGCCGACGTACTCGACCGGCTGGATCCCGTCGTCCTGCACCATGTCGTCAACACCCTCGGCTGGCCCGATCTGCGCCCCCTCCAGCGGGCCGCGATCAGACCGCTCATGGACGGACAGGACGCCGTGCTGCTGGCGCCGACAGCAGGCGGCAAGACCGAGGCGGCCTGCTTCCCCCTGCTGTCGGCGATGACCGAACAGAAGTGGACGGGTACCTCCGTCCTGTACCTGTGCCCGCTCAAAGCGCTCCTCAACAACCTGGTCGGCCGCGTCGACTCCTACGCCCAGTGGTTGGGACGGCGCGCCGCGCTGTGGCACGGCGACATCAAGGAGTCGCAGCGGCAGCGCATTCGCACCGAGGCGCCGGACGTCCTGCTGACCACCCCCGAGTCGCTCGAAGCGATGCTGATCGGCGTCAAGACCGACCATGCGCGGCTCCTGGGGAGCGTGCGGGCCGTGGTCGTCGACGAGGTGCACGCCTTCGCCGGCGACGACCGGGGATGGCACCTGCTCGCCGTGCTCGAACGGCTGGAGAGGGTCACCGGACGGCCCATCCAGCGCGTCGGGCTTTCCGCGACCGTAGGGAACCCCGGCCAACTGCTGCACTGGTTGCAGGGCGCCGGCGCCGGAAGTCGTACTGGGCAGGTCGTCGCCCCGGGGGTTCACCTGTCTCTTGGTGCCGGCGGAGCCGGGACGCCCGACAAGGCCGCCGCCGACCGACTCCCCAGCCCCGCGGGCGAGGTGGAACTCGACTACGTGGGCTCCCTGGAGAACGCCGCCAAACTCATCGCCGCCCTGCACCGGGGAGAGAAACGGCTCGTCTTCTGCGACTCCCGCCGCCAGGTCGAGGAGCTGGGCGCCGCGCTCAGGGCCCGCGAGATGACCGTCTTCCTGTCCCACGCCTCCCTCTCGGTCGACGAACGCACCCGTTCCGAGCAGGCCTTCGCCGAGGCGCGTGACTGCGTCATCGTCTCCACCTCCACGCTCGAACTCGGCATCGACGTCGGTGACCTTGACCGCGTGATCCAGGTCGACGCACCGGCTTCCGTCGCCTCGTTCCTGCAACGCATCGGCCGCACCGGCCGACGCCCCGGCAGCGTACGCAACTGCCTGTTCCTCACCACCCGCAAGGAGACGCTGCTGCAGGCGGCGGGCCTGCTGTTGCTGTGGTCGCGAGGCTGGGTGGAGCCAGTCGTCCCGCCACCGGAGCCGCGCCACCTGGTGGCCCAGCAACTGCTCGCCGTAACCCTGCAACAGCACAAGCTCGGCGACCAGCTGTGGGACCGGCAGTGGAACGGACTCGCCCCCTTCGACCGGTCCGCCGCCCCGATCCTGCGATTCCTCACCAAGGAAGGTTTCCTCGACACCGACGGCGGCATGCTGTTCGTCGGGCCGGAGGCGGAGCGCCGCTTCGGTAAGCGGCACTTCATCGAACTTACCGCGTCCTTCACCGCCCCGCCCCAGTTCACCGTCCTGTCCGGACGCACGGAGATCGGCCGGACCGACCCGAGCGTGCTCACCGAGGAGCGGCCCGGCCCCCGGCGGTTGCTGCTCGGTGGACGCAGCTGGCAGGTCACCTACATCGACTGGCTGCGCAAACGTGTCTTCGTCGAGCCCGCCGACATTGGCGGCATCGCCAAGTGGATGAACGGCGGCGTCGCCGGACTGTCGTACGCCCTGACGCGTGCCATGCGCGAGGTGCTGCTGGGCACTGACCCGCCCGTCTCCCTCACCCGGCGCGCGGAAGCGTGTCTGGCCGAACAGCGCGAGACCGACGCACCCGGCTCGGTGCACCCTGGCGGCACACTGATCACGCGCGTCGGCTCCGGCGTGCGCTGGTGGACCTGGGCCGGTTACCGCGCCAACGCGACCCTGGCGGCTACCCTCCAGTCGGTGACCGATCCCCTGCAGCGGCCCACCGACTGTTGGCTGCGCCTGCGTGAGAACCTTACTCTGGCGGATTGGCGTGCGGCCCGCGAGAACGTCGGTGAGAATCTCGTCCTGCCTGACGTGGATCGTCGGGCCGTACGCGGCCTCAAGTTCTCCGCCGCCCTGCCGGAACGCATCGCCGTGGCGACGGTGGCGGCCCGCTTGGCCGACTTCGAGAGCGCCCGCTCGGTGCTCCGTGAGTCGGTGCGCTTTCAGCCCGACGGCTGAATCGTCACTGTCTGGGAGGACACGGGCTCGCCCTCACGATACGTAGCCGTCAAGGTAGCCACATAAGCACCCTTCCTGCACGTTTGTGCAGGTCGTAGCGCTGTGACGGCTCTCGCGTCAGAGCAGCCAGACGTTCTCCACCGGGCTGGATGCCGCATAGCAGGCTTTCGCCAGCGAGGTGAAGGCGTCCCGCAGCTCCCGTACGGCGGTCGTGCCCGCGGCGCGGGTGATGGCCGGGGTGTCGGCGAGGGAGAGACAGTGGCGGCGGGCCGCGGTCAGTCGTTCGGCCGCCTCGTCGATGTCCAGTTCCGCGGCCACGGCCGCCAGGGGGGCGGTGGGCACCTCCCCGGTGAAGACGAACCCGTACCAGGCCGCGACGCCCCGGTCGCAGACGTCCACCGCCGTACGCAGCGCCCGGGCCCGCTGCGGCGTGGTGATCCGGGTGCCGATCATGGGCAGGGCGAGGGTGCCGGGCGGCAGGACACGGAACGCCGGAACGACCAGGGCGTGCAGGTCCCTCGCGGCCTGCAGGAGAGGGTCCGTGATCGCCTTGGCCTCCGACCAGGACATGAGGTCGTCGCCGTCCTCCAGCTCCGCCGCGGCGGTCAGCCGGTTGAGCGGCTCGGCGAGCTCGGGTACGAGGGAGACGAGGTACGCGTCCGAGTCGTGCCCCTGGGGCCAGAGGGTGCCGGCGAGGCAGTGGGCGAGGACCGAACGGTGATAGGCGCCGGCCGCGGCCGCGGCCTCCCGCACGCTGTGGTGCGGGGTGCGGGCCGCCTTCTCCCGCTTCCTGTCCTTGTGGGCGTCCATGGCCGCCTGCGCCACGTACGTGCCGACCGCCACGGCGGGCGGCGCGGAACCGGTGCCGATCCGCCGCTGCGTGTCCTGGAACCGCAGGGCGCGGGTGGTGCCGGAGGTGGCTTCGGGGCGCGTGTCCACCGGGTCGAACCGTTCGGCCTCGGGGGGTCGCAGTTCCCGGGAGCCGCTGTAGGTGAGCCATGTGCCGTGGGCTATGGGCCGGGTGTCCCGCTCGCCTGCCATGGGCCCCTCCAACTCCGTTGCCGGTCGCCGGTGTTGTGCCCCTTCGGGCGGCTTTCGAACCCGCCGCTCGCCGCCCGGCCCTCCCTCGTACGGTCCGGCCCGTCCGACGCGCGTCCGACGCGTCCGACTCGTCCGCCTCTCCCTTCTCGGTGACAATCGCGGGTATGGACCACACGCCACAGGTCAGTGTCGTCACCGTCGAACGGCACATCGCCGCCCCCCGCGACCGTGTCTGGGAGGTGCTCACCGACCTGCACGGCATGCCCGCCACGCTCAGCGGCGTCACCCATGTGGAGGTGCTCACCGAGGGGCCGTTCCAGGCGGGCAGCCGGTGGATCGAGACGCGGCGGATGTTCGGCAAGGAGGCCACCGAGGAGATGTGGGTGACCGCCTGCCAGGCCCCCTCGCACTACGTCGTGGAGGCCGAGTCGCGCGGTACGCACTACGTCTCCGAGTTCACGGTCCGCGAGACCGGGCCGGGGGAGACCCTCGTCCGGATGGCGTTCTCGGCACGCCCGCCCGGTGGTCTCGGCGGCCTGTTCGTGCGGCTGCTCGGCGGCCTCGGGCGCAGGGCGGTGGCCAAGGCGGTCGAACGGGACCTGGCCGACGTGGCGGTGGCGGCCGAGCGCCGCCCCGCCTAGACCCCAGCACTACACGTATCCGAAGGAGACCTCGTGACCATTGCCGTGGAGCAGCTCACCGACCCCGCCGTCCGCGCGTTCGTGGCCGCCGTCAACGCGGGTGACCGCGACGGGTTCGCCGCCGCGCTCACACCGGGCGCGACCATGTCCGACGACGGTTCCGACCGGGACCTCGACCAGTGGGCGGAGAAGGAGATCTTCTCGTCCGGCGGCCACATGGACGTCGAGTCGGAGCAGGCCGACGGCCGCGCCCTCGTCGTCCGCTACCGCAACGACACCTGGGGCGAGATGCGCACGGCGTGGCGGTTCGTGGTCGGAGACGACGGCAAGGTCAGCCGCTTCGAGACGGGCCAGGCGTAGGGCCGGCGGCGTGACGGACGTACTGGTGGTGGGGGCCGGACCGGTCGGGCTGACCGCCGCCGCCGAGCTGCGGCGCCGGGGCGTCGGGTGCCGTCTCGTGGACCGGCTGCCGGCGAGGCTGCCGTACGCGAAGGCCGTGGGCGTCCAGCCGCGCACGCTGGAGATCTGGGACCGGATGGGCCTGGTGCGCGCGGCGCTGGACGCGGCCGTCCCGATGCTCGGGCAGTTGCTGTACGTCAACGGCGCGGAGCAGGCCCGTATCGAGCTGGAGCTGCCGAAGGAGGTCCCGTACGGCTTCGCGGCGCTGCCGCAGTACGAGACCGAGCGGATCCTGGAGGAGTTCCTCGGCCGCTACGGCACCCGGATCGAGCGGGGCACCGAGCTGACGTCCTTCGTCCAGGACGCCGACGGGGTGACCGCCCGGCTGGTCACCGCCTCCGGCGGGCAGGAGGAGGTGCGCTGCCGGTACCTGGTGGGCTGCGACGGCGCGCACAGCACGGTCCGCAAGGCGCTCGGGCTCACCTTCGAGGGCGGCGCGTTCCCCGAGGAGTACATGCTCGCCGACGTGGAGGTCGACTGGGACCTGCCCCGTGGGTACGGCGTGCGGTCCACGCACCGCGGCGCCGACGGAGGCGTGGACGACCTGCTGGTGTGCATCCCGCTGCCCGGCACGAGCCGGTACCGGATGTCGATGCTGGTGCCGCCCGAGCTCTCGGCCGCCGGGCGGCCCGGGGAGCCCGGCCGGCCGGACGGCGCCGTGGCGCACGGCCTGGAGGGCGGCGGCCGGACCCCGACGACCGCGCACATCCAGGCGGTCGTGGACCGGCTCGCGCCCCGGCCGGCCACCGTGTCGGCCATGCGCTGGTCGTCGGTGTTCCGGATCAGCCACCGGCTGGTCGACCGGTACGCCGACGGGCGGGTCTTCGTCGCCGGGGACGCCGCGCACATCCACCCGCCGACCGGTGCGCAGGGCATGAACACCGGCATCCAGGACGCCTGCAACCTGGCGTGGAAACTCGCCCTCGCGGTGCGGGGCGCGGCGGGCCCGCGGCTGCTGGCGAGCTACGACGCCGAGCGGCGGCCGGTCGGCGAGGAGGTCGTCGGACGTACCGTCAGGCACGCGACCCGGGGCGGCGTGCCGGCGGATCCGGCCGACCCGGAGACGCTGATGCTGCGCGAGGCCCAGTTGCTGGTCGGCTACCCGGACAGCCCGGTCGTGGCGCGGCCGGCGGCGGGCGCCGGTCCCGGTCCGCGGCCGGGGGAGCGGGCACCGGACTGCGGCGGGCTCACCGCGGACGTGGCGGCCTACCCGCTGCGCCTGTACGACCTGCTGCGGGACCGCGACCACGTGCTGGTGCTGTACGCGGACGGCCCGGCCGAGCAGGAGTTCGACGACCTGCTGGCGGCGGCGCGCCGGGCGTCCGGTGACCGGGTGGAGGGCCTGCTGGTCCTCGCCGACGGTGCGCCCGCGGGCGCCACCCGGCTGCCGGTGTACCGCGACGGCCGCGGTGAGTTCGCGCGGCTGTACGGCACGGACGGTGCGACGGCGTTCCTGGTCCGCCCGGACGGCTACCTGGGCGCGCGACTCACCCCACCCACACCGGCCGCCCTGACCGCCCACCTCTCCGACGTCTTCGTTCCCTGACGCGCGCCCCGGCCACCGGCCCATGCGGAGGGGACGCACAGGCGGGCGCCGAACGACGGACGCGTGCCGACCGACGGCCGGCCCCGTACGGCCGCCCCGCCGCGACGGCGTGTCAGCCGCGGCCGATGTAGGGCATCGCTGTCGCCATGACCGTGGCGAACTGGACGTTCGCCTCCAGCGGCAGGGCCGCCATGTGGGCCACCGTCCGGGCGACGTCCGTCGCGTCCATGACCGGTTCGACCGCGAGGTCGCCGTTGGCCTGGAGGATGCCGGTCTCCATGCGCCGCGTCATGTCCGTGGCCGCGTTGCCGATGTCGATCTGGCCGCACGCGATGCGGTGGGCGCGGCCGTCCAGGGACAGTGACTTCGTGAGGCCCGTCATGGCGTGCTTCGTCGCCGTGTACGCGATCGAGTGCGGGCGCGGCACGTGCGCCGAGATGGAGCCGTTGTTGATGATCCGGCCGCCCTGCGGCGACTGCTCCCTCATCTGCCGGTAGGCCGCCTGCGCGCACAGGAACGCGCCGGTCAGGTTGACGTCGACGACCGCACGCCACGTTTCGGGGTCCAGGTCCTCGACCGGTGTGCCGCCGCCCGCGAAGCTGCCCGCGTTGTTGAACAGCAGGTCCACCCGGCCGAACCGGTCCCGTACGGCCGCGAACAGGGCCGTCACGGCGTCGGCCGAGGTGACGTCGGTCGGTACGCACAGGGTGTCGTCCGCGCCGGTGAGTGCGGCCGTCTCCGCCAGGGGCTGCGCCCGGCGGCCCGCCAGCGCCAGCGACCAGCCGTCCTGCGCCAGCGCCAGCGCCACGCTCCGGCCGATGCCCGAGCCGGCCCCCGTCACCACCGCGATCCTCCGTACAGCGCTCATGCGCCGCAGGGTACGGGAGAGTCCGGCACCCGGAACTCACGCGGCCGACATGTGGATGTTGTGTACCCGACAAGCCCTGCTGCTGTGATGCCGTCCACAGCAGCCACCAGGGGAGGGTCCATGACACCCGCACACACCCACGCACCCGAACTGCGCGCCGCCGCCCGGCACATCGGCCGCCGCGGCTTCCTCACCGCCACCGGCGCCGCCGCCGCGCTCGCCTTCTCGGTCAACCTGCCCGGCACCGCCCACGCCGCCGAGGCCGACGCCCGCCGCCTCACCGAGGACCCGTTCACCCTGGGCGTGGCCTCGGGCGACCCCCTGCCCGGCTCCGTCCTGCTCTGGACGCGCCTGGCGCCCCGCCCGTACGAACCCGGCGGCGGCATGCCCCGCGCCCGCGTCCAGGTCCGCTGGGAACTGGCCCACGACGCCCGCTTCACCCGCGTCGTCAGACGCGGCACGGCCACCGCCCACCCCGAGTTCGACCACAGCCTGCACGTGGAGGTCACCGGCCTCGACACCGGCCGCGGCTACCACTACCGCTTCCGGGCCGGCGACTGGATCAGTCCCGCCGGCCGCACCCGCACCGCGCCCGCCCCCGGCGCCCGCACCGGCGGGCTGAAGCTGGCCGCCGTGTCCTGCCAGGCGTACCACGACGGGTACTTCACGGCGTACCGCCACCTCGCCGACGAGGACCTCGACGCCGTGTTCCACCTCGGCGACTACCTCTACGAGTACGCCGTCAACGCCACCGGCGGCGCCCGCGCCTACACCGACCGCCGGCTTCCCGCCCACTTCAACCGCGAGACCGTCACCCTGGAGGACTACCGGCTCCGCTACGGGCTCTACAAGTCCGACCCGGACCTGCGGGCCGCGCACGCCGCACACCCCTTCGTCGTCACCTGGGACGACCACGAGACCGAGAACAACTACGCGGACGGCACCCCCGAGAACGTCGTACCGCCCGAGGAGTTCCTGCTGCGCCGCGCCGCCGCGTACCGCGCGTACTGGGAGAACCAGCCGCTGCGCGTCCCGCAGCGGCCCACCGGCCCCGACATGCGGCTCTACCGCAGGCTCCGGTTCGGGCGCCTCGCCCAGTTCGACATCCTCGACACCCGCCAGTACCGCTCCGACCAGGCGTACGGTGACGGCTGGCAGACGCCCGGGCCCGAGTCCGAGGACCCCGCGCGCACCATGACCGGCGCCACCCAGGAGCGCTGGCTGCTCGATGGCTGGAAGAACTCCACCGCCACCTGGAACGTCCTGCCCCAGCAGGTCACCTTCGCCCAGCGGCGCAACGTCCCCGGTCCCCACTTCAAACTGTCCATGGACGCCTGGGACGGCTACCCCGCCTCCCGGAAGCGGGTCCTCGACGGCGCGGCGGCGGCCGGCGTCGACAACCTCGTCGTCCTCACCGGTGACGTCCACGTCGGCTACGCCTTCGACCTCAAGGCCGACTTCGACGACCCGGAGTCCCGGACCGTCGGCACCGAGATCGTCGCCACCTCCATCGCCAGCGGCAAGGACGGCGCCGACAAGCCCGCCAACCACGACGACCTCACGCGCGCCAACCCCCACCTGAAGTTCTCCAACGGGCGGCGCGGCTACGTGACGGTCACGCTGACCGGCGAACAGGCGCGCGCCGACTTCCGCACGGTGTTCGCCGTCACGACGCCCGGCGCACCGGTCACCACGGCGGCCTCGTTCGTCACCGAGGCGGGTGACCCGGGTCTCCGGCCCGTATAGGCACTTAGGCACTTAGGCACTCGTACGGACTGTCACCTTGAGGTTTCAACGAAGCCCGGCGAGCTGACACCATGGGCCCGGCCCCGAGAACAGGAGACGAGATGCCGGAGAGCGGCCCCAGCACGCCAGGACACATACCGGCCGAGCGCCCGGAGGCCGCCGCCCCGTCGCCCGGCAAGGTCCCGGCCCCGGCCCAAGCCCCCGCCGGCGGGGGCACGCCTCCGGGCACGGCCACCGGCACGACGGCCTCAAGCGGCGCGAGCACCGGCACCGGCACGACCACCGGCACCGGCACGGTCCCGGGCGCGGGCGGGGCCGCCGCGCGGCGGGCGGGCCTCCTGGTCACGCTCGTCCTCGGTGGGCTCACCGCCCTTCCGCCCCTGTCCATGGACATGTACCTGCCGGCCCTGCCCGAGGTCACCCGGGCGCTCTCCGCACCCGCCGCCACCATCCAGCTGACCCTCACGGCCTGCCTCGCCGGCATGGCGCTCGGCCAGCTCGTCGTCGGCCCGATGAGCGACAAGTGGGGCCGCCGCCGGCCCCTGCTCGTCGGCATGCTCGTCTACGTCGCCGCCACCGCGGTCTGCGCCCTCGCCCCGAGCCCCGAACTGCTCATCGCCTTCCGGCTGCTCCAGGGCCTCGCGGGCGCGGCGGGCATTGTGATCGCCCGGGCGGTGGTGCGGGATTTGTACGACGGCGTGGAGATGGCCCGGTTCTTCTCCACCCTCATGCTGATCTCCGGGGTCGCCCCGATCGTCGCCCCGCTCATCGGCGCCCAGATCCTGCGGGTCACCGACTGGCGGGGCGTCTTCTCCGCCCTCACCCTGGTCGGCGTCCTGCTCACCCTCGTCGTCTGGAAGTGGCTCGGTGAGACGCTCCCGCCCGCCCGGCGGCACGGCGGCGGGGTCGGCGAGGCGCTGCGGACGATGCGCGGACTGCTCGCCGACCGGGTGTTCTCCGGCTACATGCTCGCGGGCGGGCTCGCGTTCGCCGTCCTCTTCGCCTACATCAGCGCCAGCCCGTTCGTGGTGCAGGAGATCTACGGGGCTTCGCCCCAGACCTTCAGCCTGCTGTTCGGGATCAACTCGGTCGGGCTCGTCGCGGTCGGCCAGATCAACGGCAAACTGCTGGTGGGCCGGGTCAGCCTCGACAAGGTGCTGGGCTTCGGGCTCACGGTGATCGCCCTCGCGGCCGGTGCGCTGCTGCTGATGACGAGCGGCGTGTTCGGCGAGGTGGGGCTGGTGCCGGTCGCCGCCGGACTGTTCGTGCTGATGTCGGCCATGGGTCTCGCGATGCCCAACACCAACGCCCAGGCGCTGATGCGCACCCCGCACGCGGCCGGTTCCGCCTCGGCGCTGCTCGGGACGACCTCGTTCCTGATCGGCGCGGTCGCCTCCCCGCTCGTGGGCATCGCGGGCGAGGCGACGGCGGTTCCGATGGCCGTCGTCCAACTGGCGTGCGCGCTGGGCGCCGTCGCCTGCTTCCTGGGCCTGTGCCGCCCGTGGCAGCAGGCCCGGCAGGAACGCCGGCCGCGCCCCGCGTAACCGGCCGGGAACGTCAGCCGCGCCTGCCTGACCGGCCGGGAACGTCAGCCGCGCCTCGGGTAGCCGACCAGGTGGACGCGGTCGCGTGCGTCCGTCCACCGGAAGACGCCCACCCCGGCCACCTCCGCCACGGGCAGGCGTACGTTGGGCGCGAGCGCCTCGGGCACCCCGGTCGCCAGGTCCACCGCGACCGGGCTGCCCCCGCCGGCCAGGGCGTCCGCCGCGCCACGGGCCCCGCTCGCGCCGTACGCCACGCCCCCGTCCGTGACGGTGGCCAGCGTGAGCGGCCCGGAACCGCCGGCCTCCTCGAAGCAGCGTCCGGTCCGCGCGTCCAGGTCGAAGGCGAGGCTCCCGGCGATCACGTACCGGCCGCCCGGGGACGCCACCGCCTGCGGGTACTCACCCGGCTCGATCGCGGGTCTGCGGCACTCCGCCTTCACCAGCGGCTCGCCGGTGTCCGCGGCGTGGACCGCCCAGATGTCGTGCGTGGCCGCCCGCGCGGTGCCCTTCCGCCCCTGCCACCGGGCCAGGACGTGCCCGTCGACCAGCGACGCGGGCACCCCGCTCGCCGGGTCCGCGCCGGCGGGCGCCCGGTCGCGGCTGAACCAGCCGCCCGGCACCCAGAAGCCCCGCGCGCCGCTCACCAGCAGGCCCCTCGGCGTCACCCCGCGCACGGCGGTCAGCCGCCGGCACTCGGCGCACCCCTTGGGGTGGCCGAGGCGCTGCGGCGGGACGCCGCTCACCGCGCCGGTGTCCGGGTCGACGACCGCGCTCCTGGCCCGGCCGTCGCTGATCAGCACGCCCGGCCCGGTGCCGGTCACTGCCGGGACGTCGGCCCAGGGCACCTCCACCCGCCGCCGGGTGCCGCCGGCCGCGTCGTACACGTCGAGGGACACGAAGCTGCCGGACGTCGTCAGCGGGTCGTCGCCGGTCCTCCCGTACGACCAGGTCACGAAGAACCGCCGGTCCTCCTTGGTCAGGGTCAGGAGGCCGGGGAAGCCCTCCGGGCCGCCGAGCGGCCGCCAGGCGGGACCCGTCCAGCCCGGCCGGCCGGTCCGCGCGTCGAGCGTACGGAGGCGGTACCGGGTGGTGTCGACGCGCTCCAGGTACGCGATGGTCCCGGGCACACCCGCGACGACGTGGTCGGGGGGCAGGCCGGAGACCTCCCAGCCGCGCGAGGTGTCGTACCGGGCGGGGACGGTGAGCCGGGTGGCCGGGGCGGTCGCCTCGCGGGCGGACTGGGAGGTCCCGGCGCCCGCCCGGGGTCCGGTGCGCTCCTCGCCGGAGCCGCCGGAGCCGCCGGAGCCGCCGGAGCCGCCGGAGCCGCCGGTGCCGCAGGTGGCGAGCAGGACCAGCAGGGCGAGGACGGTCACGCCGGCGGCCAGGGCCAGGCGCACGATCCGCTGTCTCATGGTCCCCCGTCCCCGGAACAGTGGGCGGCCAGCCTACCCAACCGCGGCCCCTCGCCGAGGAGTTCGCGCGACACCGGCCGGGCGCCGGTCACGGCCGGCCGGCGGCCGCCCACGGACGGGCCCGGCCGCCCGCCTACCATGGATCGGTGAACGCCTCCCCCTCCACCTCGGACGCCCTGCGCGGCGCCCTCGCCGGGCTGCTCGACGGGCTGCCGCCGACCCAGGCGGCACAGGCCGTCGAGCGGCTCATCACCCACTACCGCGGGACGGTCCCCACCGGCGCGCCCGTGCTGCGCGACCGGTCCGACGTCGCCGCCTACGCCGCGTACCGGATGCCCGCGACGTTCGAGGCGGTGCGGGCGGCGCTGGACGCGCTGAGGGAGGCCGCCCCGGAGTGGGTGCCGGGCACGCACACCGACATCGGGGGCGGTACGGGCTCCGCGAGCTGGGCCGTCGCCGAGGCGTGGGACGGGTCGGCGCGCACCACCGTGCTGGACTGGGCCGAGCCGGCGCTGACGCTGGGCCGCGAGCTGGCGTCGGCGTCGGGGATCGGCTCCCTGGAGTCCGCGACGTGGCAGCGCTCTCGGATCAGTACGGCGCTCCGAATCGAGAGCACCGATCTCGTCACGGTGTCGTACGTCCTCAACGAGCTCACCGAGCAGGACCGTGCCGCTGTCGTCACCGAGGCCGCCCGCGCGGCCCAAGCCGTCGTGATCGTCGAGCCGGGCACCCCCGACGGCTACACCCGGATCATCGCCGCCCGCGACCTGCTGATCGAGGCCGGTCTGACGATCGCCGCGCCCTGCCCGCACAGCGCCGCCTGCCCCATCGAACCGGGCAAGGACTGGTGCCACTTCGCCGCCCGGGTCAGCCGCTCCTCCCTCCACCGGCAGGTCAAGGGCGGTTCGCTCGCCTACGAGGACGAGAAGTTCGCGTACGTGGCGGCCACCCGCTTCCCCGTGACGCCGGCCGCCGCCCGGGTCACCCGCCGGCCGCAGATCCGCAAGGGCCAGGTCCTGCTGGACCTGTGCACCAGCGACGACGGCCTGCGCCGCGACACGGTGACCAAGCGCCACGGCACCCTCTACAAGGCGGCCCGCGACGCCGCCTGGGGAGACGAGTGGCCGCCCCGCTGAGGGGATGACGACGCGCACTCCGCCCCGCCACTCACCGGCCTCCGCGCGCCGCGATTCGGGGGCCGGGCCCCCACCGGCCCGGCCCCCGGCGGTCGTCAGGGCCGCAGCTCCTGCGTGCAGCACTTCACGCTGCCGCCGCCCTTGAGGAGTTCGCCGAGGTCCATGCCGATCGGTTCGAACCCGCGCTCGCGCAGTGGCCGCAGCAGCCCCACCGCGGCCTGGGGGAGCAGCACGTGCCGGCCGTCGCTGACCGCGTTCAGGCCGAGCGCCGCCGCGTCCTCCTCCCCGGCGATCAGCGCGTCGGGGAAGAGCCGGCGCAGTACCGAGCGGCTGCCCGGGGAGAACGCGCCGGGGTAGTACATGATCTCGTCGGCCGCGTCGTCCAGGACGCACAGCGCGGTGTCGAGGTGGTAGTAGCGGGGGTCCACCAGGTCCAGGCCGATCACCGGCCGCCCGAAGAACTCCTGCGCCTCGTCGTGCGACAGCGGGCTGGAGCGGAACCCGCGCCCGGCCAAAACGTACGTCGAGGTCACCGCGAAGTCGCCCTCGCCCTCGTTGACGTGGTCCGGTTCGCGCACGTCGGTGAAGCCGTGGGCCCTGAACCACTCCCGGTGCACCGCAGCCTCGGCGGCCCGCTCGGCGAAGGCGAACCGGGCGCCCAGCACCCGGCCCTCGATGACGGTGGCGCCGTTGGCGGCGAACACCATGTCGGGCAGGCCGGCGTGCGGTTCCAGCAGCTCGACGGTGTGACCGAGCGCGAGGTACCGGTCGCGCAGGTCCTCCCACTGGGTGAGGGCGAGGGGCAGGTCCACCGGCTTGGCCGGGTCCATCCAGGGGTTGATGGAGTACGTCACCCGGAAGTGCGCGGGTGGGCACATCAGGTAACGGCGGGGTGATGCGTCACGGGGCAAGGAAGGCTCCTCACGGGCGACAGACGCACGATCTGTGCGTGCAAGCCATGGTGCGCCGTGCGGGGCGTCCGCGCAGTGGACCGTACGGGTGAGTTCACGCCGGCGCTCACCAAGCGCCGCGCGCCGTACGCCCCCGCGCCGACCGAAGCGCCAACCGAGACGATACGTCTCGCCTCGTGGTGCTGGTAGATTGGGGGCATGGCTGAGACCAGGGCACCCGACTCCACGCGCCGCAGCGAACGCTCCCGCCGTGCGATCTACGACGCGGCCCTCGCCCTCGTCGGCGAGGTCGGCTACGCCAAGACCACCATCGAGGGCATCGCCGCCCGGGCCGGGGTCGGCAAGCAGACCATCTACCGCTGGTGGCCGTCCAAGGCGGCCGTCCTCCTGGAGGCCTACGTCGACCTCGGCGCCCAGGCCAACGAGGCGGCCGGCGGCGACGCGGACAGCGGGATCCCGGACACCGGCGACCTCGAGGCCGACCTCAAGCTCGTGCTGCGCGCCACGGTCGACGAGATGAACGACCCCAAGTACGAGGCCCCCACCCGCGCCCTCGCCGCCGAGGGCGTGGTGGACCCCGAGCTGGGCGCCCGGTTCGTCGAGGAGCTGCTGGAGCCGCAGCTCCAGTTGTACGTCACACGACTGACCGCCGCCCGCGAGGCCGGCCAGGTGCGCCCGGAGGTCGACCTGCGCGTCGCCCTGGAGCTCTTCGTCGGCCCGCTGACCCACCGCTGGCTGCTGCGCACCCAGCCGCTGACCCACGCGTACGCGGACAAACTCGTCGAATACGCCCTGCACGGCCTTGCCCCGCGCTGACGCCCCCGGCCGGGTGCGCCCCGCGGCCGCCCGTGGAGCTCCTCACGCCGGGCGGCCGGCCGGGGGTGGCGAAACACCCCAAAGGCCCGCAAGAAGGCCGGTTCTCCGGCGGGCGTGACCCGGTCCTCTCCCTCCGGATGGGGACTTGCGGTCACCGGAGCCGCAGGATGGTGGGACCATGGCAGGGACCGCAGGGCTTGGCAGAGGTGTGGGGATAGATGGGCGACGGTATCGGCCGCTACCGCGGCACGGAGAACAAACTCGCGCAGTGGCTGCGCCGGCGCCCGAAGAAGACCGCCGACGAGGCCCCGGGCCGCGAGGATCTGCTCCGGGCCACCGCCGCCGCAGGCCTGCCGCTCGCCCCCGCCGCGTATCCCGTCGGGTATCGCTGTTCGTGCGAGCGCATCGGCTGTCCCACCCCGGCCCGCCACCCCGTCTCCTTCGCCTGGCAGACCCAGTCCACCACCGATCGCGCGCAGATCGAGCGGTGGGCCGAGGGCCAGCCGCAGGCCAACTTCATCACCGCGACCGGCATGGTCCACGACGTCCTCGACGTTCCGCTGGAGGCCGGTCGCGCCGCGTTGGAGCGGCTGCTCCGCGAGGGCGTCGACGTGGGCCCGGTGGCCGAGTCGGGGGACGGCCGGATGCTGTTCTTCACGGCGACCCGCGGCACCCCCGAGGACGAGGACGAGTGGTGGCCCTGCGAGCTGGACTGCCACCCCGAGACGATGGACGAGCACCCGGGCCTGCGCTGGCACTGCCGGGGCTCCTACGTCCTCGTACCGCCCGCCCGCCTGCCCGGTGACCTCGGCGTCGACTGGGTCCGCGGCCCGGAGCACCCGCTGCCGGACCCGCTGACCCTGCTGGAGGCGCTCACCGACGCGTGCGCCCGCCACGCCGACCAGTACGACGGGCACGACGACCACCACTCGGTGGCCTGGCCGCTCAGCCGGTAGACGGGGCCCGTCAGCCGATGGGCGGGGCCCGCGTCAGGAACCCGTCGCCGACGTCACGCCCTGGAGCCGGCCCACGACCGTCACCCGGTCCGTCTCCGCGCCGGCCGGCTTGACCACCACGGCCTGGCTGGACACCCACTCCCGGGTCAGGCTGCTCTTGACCTCGCCCGTCATCAGCGCCCGTACGTCGGGGCTGACCTTCGGCCGGTAACCGGGCGCCGCCACCTGCCGGTCGTAGAACCGCGTCGCGAAGAACACCAGCGCGCCGCCGTCCTGGGTCGTCAGCCCGAGCGGAGCGTAGTCCCCGGTGTCCAGGGGCTGGTCCACGTACTGCGTGGCGAGCCCCGGCCGCTTGGCGATCTTCGCCCGCTCGTCGCGCCACACCGAGGTGTGCGGACCGGCCGCGAAGTGGGCCGGCCGGCCGGTCTGGAGGTACGAGGAGTACTCCTCGCTGAGGTTCTTCGGCGCCACCGCCAGCGCGGTGGAGTCCGGCGCGGCGGGCTCCGCCCAACCGTCCTGGTCCGTCTTGAACTTCGGCACCCCGGAGGCGGGCAGGATCTGGAGGTACGCCACCTCCCACAACTGCTCGGGGCCGTTGCGGACGAAGACCAGCAGCCAGCGGTCGTCGTCCGCGCCCTGGTCGACGTCCCGGTTGGAGTCCGTGTCCGCCACGAACCAGCGCGGCCAGCCGGCCTTCTTGGGTATCGCGTAGTGGGCGTCGGTCAGCTCCAGCGGGCGGTGACCGGGGTTGCCGTCCGGGCTGGTGACGCTCCGCGACTTCAGCCCCGCCTGGTTGATCGCCCCCAGCGCGCCGGTCACCCGGCCCGCGTCCAGCGCCGGGTCGTACGCCTTGTCGGCCTTGTTGTACGCCTCGGTGAACGCCGTCAGCGCCTCGGCGGCCTCGTCCCTCGTCACCGCCGGGACGACCGCCAGCTCGCCGTGCACCGTCACACAGCCGCTCGCCGTCGGCGCCAGTACCGCCGCCGCCGCGAACGCGGCCGCCACCCGCCCTCGGGCCCGCCTTCTCATCGGTTGCCTCTGCTCCTCGACCCCCATGTGACGTCCGAACCCTACCGGGGCCCGCCGCGGCCCGAGCCCCGGGCTCCGTTTCCCTTCGCCGCCTCTCCGTCGCCGTACCGCCCGACCGCGAACCGCCCGCGTGCTTCAATGCCCGGGTGAACACTGCATATGACGTGCTCGCGGTCTTCTGCGGAGGCGACGGCCGCCACGGCAACCTCCTCGGTGTCGTACGCGACGGGCGGGCCCACCCCGACGAGGCGTCCCGGCAGGCGTTCGCCAAACACCTGGGTTTCAGCGAGACGGTGTTCGTCGACGACCCCGAGCGCGGGGTCGTCGACATCTACACGCCGGGCGTGCGCCTCCCGTTCGCCGGGCACCCGCTCGTGGGCACCGCCTGGCTGCTCGACCTGGAGGTCCTCAACCCGCCGGCCGGCGAGGTGTGGGCGCGCGACGACGGCGAGTTCACCTGGATCACCGCCCGCCCCGAATGGGCACCGGACCGTACGCTGCGCGCGTACGCGTCGGCCGCCGAGGTCGACGCGCTGGACGTACCCGAGCCCGGGGACTGGGTCTACGCGTGGGCGTGGGAGGACGAGGCGGCCGGCCGGATCAGGGCCCGGGCGTTCCCGGGGCGGGGCGACGGCATCGACGAGGACGAGGCGACGGGCGCCGCGGCCCTGCTGCTCACCGCCCGGCTCGGCAGGGCGCTGAACATCACGCAGGGCCGGGGGTCGCAGTTGCTGACCGCCCCCGGCCCCGACGGCACGATCGAACTCGGCGGCCGCGTCCGCGAGATCAGGCGCTGAGCGGTCTCAGGCGCTGAATGTCACGCGCTGAACGTCACGCGCTGAGCGGGAACTCGGCGCCCAGCTCGCGGAACACCGCGCCGTTGAAGTCGAAGGCGCGCTTGCACTCGTCGACGATCCGCTGCTTCTCCAGGTCGTCGGCGTTCACCCGGTCCAGCAGCTCGCGGTAACCCCGCTTGAAGGCGGCGGGGTTGGGGATCTGTTCGAAGACGTAGAACCGGACGCCGTCGCCCTTGCGGGAGAAGCCCCAGGTCCGCTCCGCCTTGTCGCGGATGATCTGGCCGCCGGACAGGTCGCCCAGGTAGCGCGTGTAGTGGTGCGCCACGTACCCGGCGGGCCAGGTGCGGGCGCACTCCTCGACGCGGGCCGCGTACGCGGCGGTAGCGGGCAGCGGGGCGGCCGCGGCGCGCCACCCCGGCCCGCGCAGGTGCGTCAGGTCCCGCTCCAGCTCGGCGGTGCGGAACAGCTCGGGCTGGACGAACGGCCCGGCGACCGGGTCGTCCCGCAGCCCGTCGGCGGCGCCCTCCAGCGCCCGGTACACGAACCACAGCTGCTCGGTGTAGCGGGCGTAGGCGTCCACGCCGAGCCGTCCGCCCAGCAGGTCGCTCATGAAGGAGGAGTTCTCCGCCTCCGTGTGCTGCTGGTGCGACGCGGTGCGGATGAGCGTCGAGAACGGGGTGACCGTGCCGCTTGCGTCCAAGGCGGGCCTCCGGGGACCGAGGGGACGAAGAACGTGGCGCGCGGGAACGCGCCACCACCGCCGATCCTCCCTGCTTAGGGTTACCTAAGTCAACCGGTTCCCGACGGCCTGTCGGTAAAACGGTACCCGCCCGGAGCGTCAGGGCAACGTGAGGATCTCGGCGCCCGTCTCCGTCACCACGAGCGTGTGCTCGAACTGCGCGGTCCGCTTGCGGTCCTTCGTCACCACCGTCCAGCCGTCGTCCCACATGTCGTACTCGTGCGTGCCGAGCGTCAGCATCGGCTCGATGGTGAACGTCATGCCGGGCTGGATGACCGTGGTGGCGTGCGGGGAGTCGTAGTGCGGGACGATCAGGCCGGAGTGGAAGGACGAGTTGATGCCGTGGCCGGTGAAGTCCCGCACCACCCCGTAGCCGAAGCGCTTGGCGTACGACTCGATGACGCGGCCGATGACGTTGATCTGGCGGCCGGGCCTGACCGCCTTGATCGCGCGGTTCAGTGACTCGCGGGTCCGCTCGACGAGCAGCCGCGACTCCTCGTCGACGTCGCCGCACAGGTAGGTGGCGTTGTTGTCGCCGTGGACGCCGCCGATGTACGCCGTGACGTCGAGGTTCACGATGTCGCCGTCGCGCAGGACGGTGGAGTCCGGGATGCCGTGGCAGATGACCTCGTTCACCGAGGCGCACAGGGACTTCGGGAAGCCCCGGTAGCCCAGCGTCGACGGGTAGGCGCCGTGGTCGCACATGTACTCGTGCGCGACCCGGTCCAGCTCGTCCGTGGTCACGCCGGGCGCGATGTGCTTGGCGGCCTCCTCCATCGCACGGGCGGCGATGCGGCCCGCGACGCGCATCCGCTCGACGGTGTCGGCGTCCTGCACCTCGGGGCCGGTGTACGGCGTCGGGGCGGGCTTGCCCACGTACTCGGGGCGGCGGATGGATCCGGGAACGGAACGGGTGGGGGAGAGCTCCCCTGGTACGAGCAGCGACTGGCCAGACATGCCAGCGAGTCTAACCAGGCCTTCCCGGGGCACCATTGCGACAGAGGTGCGACAGAGGGAGGAGCGGCGATGACGCTGTTCAAGAAGCGTACGGCCGGCAAGCCGGGCGAGTGGTACTACTGCCTGAAGCACGGGACGGTCGAGGAGGGGCCCGAGTGCCGCGCCGCGGACCGCTTCGGTCCGTACGCCACCCGCGAGGAGGCCTCCCACGCGATGGAGACGGCGCGGGACCGGAACCAGGAGTGGGAGAACGACCCCAAGTGGCACGACGCCCCCAAGGGCGACGCCCCCCGGGACGGCGCCTGACGCGGGGCGGCGCTGTGGCGGGCGCCGGGTGACGGGTACCGGCAGGCCCCGGCGGCCCCGGTCAGGGCCGGGACGGCTCCGGCGCCGCCTCCGCCTCCGCCTCCGCGTCCGTCCCGGCGGATCGTGCGGCGCGGCGGCGCCGGGCGTCCTCGTCCGTCTCCGCGTCGTACGTCACCAGCTTCGGGAGCACCGCCGCCAGCAGGCCCACCGAGGCGAGGCAGGCGAGGCCGCCGGTCCAGAACGCCGGGCGCGTGCCGGTCCAGCCCGCCATCGCGCCCGCCCGCACCTGGCCCAGCTGCGGGCCCACGCTGTACGAGAGGACCTCGATGCCCGCGAGGCGGCCGCGCAGCTCGTCCGGGATGGTCTGGTTCCAGATCGTGGACCGGCCCAGGCCGCTCAGCATGTCGCCCGCGCCCGCGAAGGCCAGGCACACCAGCACCAGCCACACGTTCGAGAACCAGCCCGCCGCGGCCACCGCCAGCCCCCAGCCCGCCGCGCCGAACACCACCAGCAGCCCGTGCCGCCGCACCTTCGACGTCCACCCGCTGGTGAGGCTCAGCACCACCGACCCGACCGAGCCCGCCGCGTACATCAGCCCCAGTGACCACTCCGCGCCCAGGTCCTCCGCCAGGAACGGGAAGATCGTGTGCGGGAAGGCGAAGAACATCGCGGCCAGGTCGACCGCGTACGTACCAAGCAGCACCGGCCGCGACCAGGCGTAGCGCGCGCCCTCCGCTATGGCCCGCAGCGACGGCCGCTCCGCGTCGTGCGCGGCCGGGGCGGGGGACAGGCGCAGGCACAGCAGCACGGACACGGCGAAGCAGACCACCGTCGTGCCGTACGCCGTCCCGTGGCCGGCGTACGCCACGACCAGACCCGCCAGCGCCGGGCCCGCGATCGCGCCGAGCTGCCAGCGCAGCGAGTTCAGCGCGGCGGCCGCGGTGAGCTGGTCGTGCGGCACGATGCGGGCCATCAGCGAGTCCAGCGCCGGGCGCTGGAGCCCCGCCAGCGCCGAGACGCCCGCGGCGACCACGTACAGCGGCCACAGCAGCGGCACCGGCAGCATCGCGTTCACCAGCAGCACCACGGCCAGCAGGCCGAGCGCCGCCTCGGTGACCAGGATGATCTTCCGCCGGTCGACCGCGTCGGCCAGCGCGCCCCCGTACAGGCCGCACACCACCAGCGGCACCAGCTCCACGGCGCCCATCGCGCCGACCGCGAGCGGCGAGTCCGTGAGGTCCTTGATCTGCAACGGCAGGGCGACCATCGCCGCGAAGCTGCCGAAGTACGCGATCAGCCCCTGCACCCACAGCAGGCGGAAGTCGCGGGACGAACGCCAGGGGGACAGGTCGGGCAGCAGTGCGGAGATCTTGGGTGTCACGTCCGCCCATGCTCCGTGCCCCCGGCGAACCCCGGCAACCGGTTTTCGGACCGCCCCGGGCCGGAGTCACCAGCGCTGCGGCGGCGGCGCCGTCACCAGGTCGGTCAGCCGCGCCAGCCGGTCCCGGAAGCGGCGACGGCCGGGCGGCGCGGCGGACGGGCCCGGCGGGGCGTTCTCCCCGGCCGCCGCGCTCACCAGGTGCTGGACCACGTCGAGGTCCACGTCGTCCGCCTCCGTCACCGACAGCGCCTCGTGCGCCAGCGCGAGCACCTCGCGGTCACCGCCGTCCAGCGACAGCACCGTCGCGCCCGCCCGCCGCGCGTCGTGCACCCGCTCCAGCAGGGCGCCGTCCGGCCGCTCCGGCGCCACCATCAGCAGCGTCGCGCCCCGCCCGGCCGCCGCCAGCCGGCCCAGGCCCACCGCCAGGTGCGCGGGGCCGGCGGGCCGCACCCGGTGCCGCACCAGCGTCGGCGCCAGCTCCGGCCGGCCCGACCAGGCCGCCTCGTCCACCAGGTGTGCCGCCAGGTGCCACGGCTCGTACCCCTCGGTGCCCACCAGCAGCAGCCCGCCGCCCCGCGGCACCACCGAGGACCGCAGCACCCCGGCGAACCGGCGGGCCGCCGCGGGCCACTCCGTACCGTCCAGGACCTCACGCAGCAGCGCGACTCGTACGGCGTCCATGGCGCACCAGCGTGCCCCCGCGCCGGTGCCGCGCGCGGGCGTTCGGCGCCGCATCACCCGGACGGGGACGCGCCACGTAATGTCGGGACCATGACTACTGATCCGTACGACCTCCCCGACGTCTCCGGGCTCGTCGTCGGCGTCCTCGGGGGCACCGGCGACCAGGGCCGCGGCCTCGCCTACCGCCTCGCCCGCGCCGGCCAGAAGGTGATCATCGGCTCGCGGGCCGCCGAGCGCGCCGAGGCCGCGGCCGCCGAGCTGGGCCTGGGCGTCGAGGGCGCCGACAACGCCGAGTGCGCGCGTCGCAGCGACATCGTGATCGTCGCCGTGCCGTGGGACGGGCACGCCGCGACGCTGACCGCGCTGCGCGAGGACCTGGCCGGCAAGCTCGTCGTCGACTGCGTCAACCCCCTCGGCTTCGACAAGAAGGGCGCCTACGCCCTCAAGCCCGAGGAGGGCAGCGCCGCCGAGCAGGCCGCCGCCCTGCTGCCCGACTCGCGCGTCACCGCCGCCTTCCACCACCTGTCCGCCGTCCTCCTCCAGGACGAGACGGTCGAGGAGATCGACACGGACGTGATGGTGCTGGGCGAGAAGCGCGCCGACACCGACCTGGTGCAGGCCCTCGCCGCCCGCATCCCCGGCATGCGGGGCGTCTTCGCGGGCCGGCTGCGGAACGCCCACCAGGTGGAGGCACTGGTCGCGAACCTCATCTCGGTCAACCGCCGCTACAAGGCCCACGCCGGCCTGCGGGTCACCGACATCTGACCGGCGCCCGGCGCCCGGCGCGGGGCGAGCATGGGGGACACTGTCCGGGCACGTTTCACGCCGTACCCGGACAGGAGCCGCCCCCCATGCCCCGCCTCGCTCTGTACGCCCTCGCCGTCTGCGTCCTGGCCGTCGCCGCCGCGGTGGTCGCCTTCGCCCAGGGCAGGTGGCTCGGCATCGTCTGGGTGCTGCTGGCCGGCGTCTCCTCCAACATGGCGTGGTACTACCACCGCCGCGCGAAGGTCACCGGCCGCGGCGCGAAGGTCACCGGCTGACGCTCACCGGCTGACGGTCATCCGCTGATGGTCACCGGCTGACGACCTCCTGGCACAGCTCGTTCTGCTCCTGCCAGAAGCGGTACAGGTCCTGTCCGCAGTACGTCTCGGCGTCCTGGACGCCCAGCGCCTGGAGCGCCGTGTCGACCAGCCCGAAGAAGGCGTGGTTGATCTCCGGGACGAACAGCAGCGCGAACACCGCGAGCAGCCCGAAGGGCGCGAAGGGCTCCACCTGGCGGCGCACCTTGTACGACAGCCACGGCTCGACCACGCCGTAGCCGTCCAGCCCCGGCACCGGCAGGAAGTTCAGGATCGCCGCCGTGACCTGCAACAACGCCAGGAACGCCAGCGCGAAGCGGAAGGCGTACGGCACGCCGTCCAGCGCGTCCAGCCAGAACGGGGCCGTGCACACGAGGGCGAACAGGACGTTCGTCAGCGGACCCGCCGCCGAGATCAGGCTGTGCTTCCACCGCCCCCGGATGCGGTCGCGCTCGATGAAGACCGCGCCGCCCGGCAGGCCGATGCCGCCCATGATCACGAACACCACCGGCAGCACGATGCTCAGCAGCGCGTGCGTGTACTTCAGCGGGTTGAGGGTCAGATAGCCCTTCGCCCCGATGGTGAGGTCGCCGCCGTGCAGCGCCGTGCGGGCGTGCGCGTACTCGTGCAGGCAGAGCGAGACGACCCACCCGGACGTCACGAAGAGGAACACCGCGAGCCCCGGGTTGGCCGAGAAGCCCGTCCACACCGCCCATCCGGTGACCGCCATGACGGCGGCGATCCCGAGGAAGACGGGACTGATCCTCCGGTCGCCGGTGCGGGAGGTGGCGGTGGCCATGGGCGGCTCTCCTGGGGCTGGGCGGGACTGGGGCGGGACTGGTGCTGACCGACCGTACCGGACGCGGCGCGCGGGCCGGGGCGAGGACAATGGGGCGGTGCGCATCTCCGTACTCGGTCCCACACAGGTCCACCGCGCGGACGGCTCCGCCGTACCGGTCGGCGGCGCACGGCTGCGCGCGCTGCTGACGGTACTGGCGCTGCGGGCCGGGCGGACCGTGCCGGCCGGGCTGCTGATCGACGAGGTGTGGAACGGTGCCCCGCCCGCCGACGCCCCCGGCGCGCTCCAGGCCCTGGTGGCCCGGCTGCGGCGGGCCCTCGGGCCGGACGCGGTGGTCTCGGCGGCGGGCGGTTACCGGCTCGGCGCCGGGCCCGACGACGTCGACCTGCACCGCTTCGAGCGGCTGGCGGCCGAGGGCGTGCGCGCGCTGGAGGCGGGCGACCCGGGCGGGGCGGTGACCGCGCTGGACACCGCGCTCGCCCTGTGGCGGGGCGGTGAGTCCCGGGGCGCCGCCCTCGCCGACCTGCCCGACCGGACGGCGGAGGCGCCCCGCTGGGAGGCCCGCCGCCGCGAGGCCCGCCGGGCACGGCTCGCCGCCCTGCTCGCCCTCGGGCGGCCGGGGGAGACCTTGCCCGAACTCGCCGCCCTGTGCGGTGAGTTCCCCCTCGACGAGCCGCTCCAGGCGCTGCGCATCCGCGCCCTGCGCGCCGTGGGCCGCCCCGCGGAGGCGCTGGCGGCGTACGAGGCGGTACGCCAGGACCTGGCCGCCCGCCTCGGCACCGCCCCGGGCGCCGAACTCCGCGCCCTCCACACCGAACTCCTCCACCCGGCGGAGGCAGCCGAGTCCGGCCCGTCCGGCGCCCTTGGGGCTGGCGCCCCTACGGCTGGCGCCTCCGGGTACGGCAACCCTGGGGCTGGCACCCCTGGGGCTGGCGCCCCCGGCACCCCCGGCGGGGCGGCCCCGGGCGACGGGGAAGCAGAGGGCGGGGAAGCCGAACGCCCCGGAGCCGGACGCGGGGTGGCGGCCGGGAGGGGCGCCCGGGCGGGGAACCTGCGGGCGCGGCTGACGAGTTTCGTGGGGCGCGAGGAGGACATCGGGGCCGTCCTCGGCGACCTCGAGCGGGCGCGGCTGGTGACGCTGCTGGGACCCGGCGGCGCCGGCAAGACGCGGCTGTCGCAGGAGGCCGCCGAACGGGGCGCCGGCGCCTGGCCCGACGGCGTGTGGCTGGCCGAACTCGCGCCGGTCGACGACCCCGACGCCGTACCCGACGCCGTGCTCACCGCCCTCGGGGCCCGCCAGACCGTGCTGCGCGGCGCCGGCGCGGAGGGGCTGCGGGTGGCCGAGCGGCACGGCGACGCCGACGACCCCCTCGTACGCCTCGCCGAGCACTGCGCGCCGCGCCGCATGCTGCTCCTGCTCGACAACTGCGAGCACGTCGTGGCCGCCGCCGCGGCGCTGGCCGAACGGCTGCTGGAGCAGTGTCCCGGGCTCACCGTCCTCGCCACCAGCCGGGAACCCCTCGGCGTACCGGGCGAGACCGTGCGCCCCGTCGACCCGCTGCCCGACCCGATGGCGCTGCGGCTGTTCGCCGAGCGCGGCGCCGCGGCCCGGCCCGGGTTCGACGTCGGCGACGACCCCGACGCGTGCGCCGAGATCTGCCGGCGTCTCGACGGCCTGCCGCTCGCCATCGAGCTGGCCGCCGCCCGCCTGCGCATGCTCGCCCCGCGCGGCATCGCCGGCCGGCTCGACGACCGGTTCCGGCTGCTGTCCAACGGCAGCCGCACCGTCCTGCCGCGCCAGCAGACCCTGCGCGCGGTCGTGGACTGGTCGTGGGACCTCCTGGACGCGCCCGAGCGGGCCGTCCTGCGACGGCTGTCGGTGTTCTCCGGCGGCTGCGACCTGGACGCCGCCGAGGCCGTCTGCGGCGGCCCGGACGCGCCCGAGGTGCTGGAGCTGCTCGCCTCCCTCGTCGACAAGTCGCTCGTCGTCGCCGAACCCGCCGCCGGCGGCGACATGCGCTACCGGCTCCTCGAAACCGTCGCCGAGTACGCCGCCGAACGCCTCGACGAGGCCGGCGACCGCGCCGCCGCCGAACACCGCCACCTCGTCCACTACCGCGAACTGGCCCGCACCACCGACCCCATGCTGCGCGGCCCGCGCCAGCCCGCCGCGCTCGCCCGCTTCGAGCGCGACTACGAGAACCTCCGCACCGCGCTGCGCCGCGCCGTCGCCGCCCGCGACGAGCACGAGGCGCTGTGCCTGGTGCTGTCCCTCGCCTGGTACTGGGTCATGCGCGACCTGCGCGCCGACGCCCTGCACTGGGCCGAGGCCGCCGCCGCGCTCGGCCCCGACCCCTTCGCCCCGCCCGTCGCCCCCGCGCCCCCGCTGGTGGACCGGTGCACCGACACCCCGCCGCCGATGAGCGACGAGCAGCTCCAGGAGGCGCGCCGCGGGGTGCGGCTGGTGCAGCTGGCCGGCATGGACCACCAGACGGCCCGGTGGACCACACCGGAGGGGCTGGACGCGGCACGCCGGATCAGGAGCGCCTACCACCCGGGCCTGCCGCAGACCTGCCGCGTGCCGGGGACGCTCTGGTGGTTCGCCGTCCTGCTCACCGGGAACGCCGACGAGCTGCGCCACCTGCTCGACGCGACCGTCGAGACGTGCCGTGCCTTCGGCATGCGGTGGGAGCTGGGCATGGCCCTCCAGATGCGGGCCAATGTGCTGGCCAACCGCGCCGACTGGGCGGGCGACGCGGGGAGTGACGCCGACGAGAGCCTGGAGATCTTCCGGGAGCTGGGGGACTCGTGGGGCACGGCGGAGGCGTTGTCGGCGCGCGGCGAGGCCCGCGAGCGGCGCGGGGAGTACGAGGGGGCCGCCGAGGACTTCCAGGCGGCCATGGAACACGCCGAACGGCTCGGGGCGCAGGCCCAGACGGCCCTGCTGCGCGTCCGCTACGCCGAGACGCTCAACGAGACGGGCCGGGGCACCGAGGGCGAGCGGATCCTGCGCGCCGTTCTCGCCGAGGGCCGGGCCGCCGGGCACGAGGCGGTGTCCGCCGCGCGGCTGTTCCTGGCGCTGCGGTTGGGCCGCACCGGCCGCGTCGGCGAGGCGCGGGCCCAACTGGACCTGCTCGCCGAGGAGTTCCACCCGGCGGCGCTGTCCCTCTTCCTCGGCTTCACCTTCGGCATCCGAGCCTGGCTCGACATCCTCGACGGTGACCACCGCCAAGCCGTGGACGGGGCCGTGCGGGCTCTCGCGCACGCCCGGGAGCCGCTGTCGACGATGATCGCGCCGCACATGCCCGCCATCCACCTGGTCACCGCCGCCCGCGCGCTGGCCGGCCTGGGCGGCCCGGCGGCGCACACGGCGGCGCTGCTGCTGGGCGCGCAGGACGCCGCGCTGCCGGACGCCTACCACCGCACCCCCCTGGAGCGGGAGAGCCTGGCGGCCGCCGGGGCGGCGGCCCGTGCCGTGCTGGGGGACGCCGCGTTCGACGCCGCGTACGCCGAGGGCGGCGGCCTCACGGTCGAGGAGGCCGCCGCCCTCCTGGATGCCCGGGCGTCGTCACACCGGTGACCCTCAGCTCCGCTTGCGGAACCGTGCCACCGCGAGCGGTGCCGTGACGACCGTGATGGCCGCCGCCCAGCCCAGAGTCATCCACACCGAGTGGGCGACCGGCCCGCCGTTGACCAGGTTCCGTGCGGCGTCCGCGAGGTTCGACAGCGGGTTGTAGTCGGTGAACGTCTTCAGCCAGTCCGGCATGGTCGTCGGCGGCGCGAAGATCGAGGAGCCGAACTGCAGCGGCATCAGCACCAGCATCGCGATCCCCTGGACGGCCTGTGCCGTCTTCATGGTGAGACCCAGCAGGATGAAGATCCACATCAGGGAGGCGCCGAACACCACCGACAGCCCGACCGCCGCCAGCAGGTCCACGACCGAGGTCTTGATCTCCAGGCCGAGCAGGAAGCCCATGCCGAGGAGGATCGTCGTGGCGACCAGCATCCGGCCGATCTCGACGACGATCTTGGCGATGAGCACGGACGACCGGGCGATCGGCATCGTCCGGAAGCGGTCCATCACCCCCTTCTTGGAGTCGTCGTTGACGCCGGTCCCCACGGCCATGGCGATGTTGATGCCCATCATCGCCATCAGGCCCGGGGTGACGTAGTTGACGTAGTCCTCCAGCCGGCCCTTGCCGGCGATGGCGCCGCCGAAGACGTACACGAACAGCAGAATGAAGATGATGGGCATCAGGACGGCGTCGAACATCGACTCCGGGTCCTGCTTGATCTGGAGGGCGTTGCGGCGCACCAGGGCGCTGATATGACGGGCGTTGGCCCGCAGGCCGATGCGGCCCTCGCCGGTGGCCTTCGCCGCCATGCTGTCGATGCGGCCCTCACCGGGCGCCGTCGTCACCGCGCTCATGCGGCGACCTCCTCGGGGATCGTCTCGGTCGCCGGCTGCGCGGTCTTCTCGCCGGTGATGGCCAGGAACACCTCGTCCAGGCTGGGCAGGTGGGTGCCGATGTGCGCGATGCCGAAGCCGCGCGCCCCCAGCAGGCCGACCACCGCGGTCAGTTGCTCGTCGCTGAGGATCGGTACGTACAGCATCCCCTCGTCGGGGACGGCGGTGGCGCCCGCGATGCCGGCCAAGCCGCTGTCGGCCAGCGCCTGCGCCATGGCGGGAAGCCGGCCCGGGTCGACGGGCCGGACCTGGAGGGTGCGGCCGCCGACCTTGGCCTTGAGCTCGTCGACCTTGCCGCCGGCGATGACCCGCCCGCGGTCGATGACCGTCAGCTCGTGGGCCAGCTGCTCGGCCTCCTCCATGTACTGGGTGGTGAGCAGGACGGTCACCCCCTCGGCGACCATCCGCTGGACCTCGTCCCACACCTCGTTGCGGGTGCGGGGGTCCAGGCCCGTCGTCGGCTCGTCCAGGTACAGGACCGCCGGCCGGCCGATCATGGACGCGGCCAGGTCGAGCCGGCGCCGCATACCGCCGGAGTACGTCATGACCGGGCGCTTCGCCGCTTCCGTCAGCGAGAATCGCTCCAGCATCTCGTCGGCGCGATGCCGGGCGTCCTTGCGGGACAGGTCGAGCAGCCGCCCGATCATGTACAGGTTCTCCCAGCCCGACAGCTTCTCGTCGACCGACGCGTACTGCCCGGTCAGACCGATGGTGCGGCGCAGCTGTCGCGGCTGGCGCACGACGTCGTACCCGGCGACGGTGGCCGTGCCGGCGTCCGGCACGATCAGCGTGGACAGGCAGCGGACGAGCGTGGTCTTGCCGGCGCCGTTGGGGCCGAGGACCCCGAGGACGGTGCCCTCGCGCACGTCGAGGTCCACCCCGTCCAGCGCCTTCGTCGCGCCGTAGTGCTTGACGAGGCCTCGTACCTCGACGGCGTTGGTGTCGGATCGCTTCATGCCCCCATCAGAGCAGCCGCCACTGACATCTCACCGACAGGGGATCGGGCGCACCGACGGAGCACCGACACATCACCGACACGCGGCGCCGGACACGACCTCAATACGAATGCACAAGCGGGTCCCTACGAACGGGTCGCGTAGTCCCCAAAACCCACCCAGTCGACCAGGACGCACGGCTCGTCGCCGACGACCCAGGCGTCGTGGCCGGGCTCGGCCGCGAAGTAGTCGCCGGGGCCCACCTCGTCCTCGGTCCCGTCGTTCATGACGATCTTCATGCGGCCGCCGACGACGTAGCAGGCGTGCGCCGCCTGGCAGCTGTCGGTGCCGGCGATGGGCTTGACGTGCTTGGACCACTGCCAGCCCGGCTCGAAGACGGCCCGGCCGACCGGGCCGCGGTCCGTGGTGACCAGGGCGAGCTTGCCCTTGCCGTCCTCGAAGGGCCGGACCTCGTCGGCGGAGTCGAAGTTCTTGTGCACGATTCCGGGCATGTCTACCGCCTCCGGGCGGGGTGCGAAGGGGTCCCCGAGTCCACTTTCCAGGCTACGCCGGGCCCGGCAGGCCGACAGCCCGCCGATGGGGGAAGTCGGCGGGCCGTCGTCCGTACCGGGAGTGGTTAGTGGAAGGTGTGCTCCGCCTGCGGGAACGTTCCGCCGACCACCTCGTCGGCGAACGCCCGGGCCGCGTCGCCCAGCGTCTGCCGGAGGTTGGCGTACTGCTTGGTGAAGCGGGGCACCTTGCCGCCGGTCAGGCCCGCCATGTCGGTCCAGACGAGGACCTGCGCGTCGGTCTCGGGGCCGGCGCCGATGCCGATGGTCGGGATGTGCAGGGACCGGGTGACCTCGGCGGCCAGCTCGGCCGGTACGAGCTCCAGGACCACCGCGAACGCCCCCGCGTCCTGCGCGGCCTTCGCGTCGCGCAGCAGCCGGTGGGCGGCCTCGTCGCCGCGGCCCTGCACCCGGTAGCCCATGGTGTTGACGGACTGCGGGGTCAGGCCGAGGTGCGACATCACGGGGATGCCGGCCTGGACCAGCATGTCGGTCTGCGGGAGCGACCGCTCGCCGCCCTCCAGCTTGACCGCGCCGACGCCCGCCTCCTTGACCAGCCGGGTGGCGGAGCGCAGCGCCTGCACCGGCCCCTCCTGGTACGACCCGAACGGCAGGTCGCCCACGACCAGGGCGCGGCTGGTGCCGCGCACCACGGCGGCCGACAGGATGGCGACCTCGTCGAGGGTGACGGGGACGGTGGTCTCGTAACCGAGGTGGCAGTTGCCCATCGAGTCGCCGACGAGCATCACCGGGATGCCGGCCTCGTCGAACACGGACGCGGTCATCGCGTCGTAGGCGGTCAGCATGGGCCACTTCTCGCCCCGCTCCTTGGCGGCGGCGATGTCGTGCACGGAGATGCGGCGAGTGCCTTTGCCGCCGTACAGCGCCTTGCTGCTGTCGGCGGGCTGCTTCTGCGCAGCCTGAAGCGTCATGTGAAACGGCTCCTTCGTCATCTCGAGGCGCCCTCACGGCGTCCCCGGACCACATCCATGGTGGCACTTCGTGCCGTGTGGGGGGAAGTGGGCGGGCGGCCACGTCCCGGACGGCCCCCGGAGCCGGTTTTGTGCGCGTTCTGTCACAGCCGCCGTTCCGCCCGCGACCCCAGGAACCCGCCGCGCCGCCCCGTCGTCCTCGTGGCAGTACGCCCGTCTCCCGATCCCCTAGGGTCGAGGCCTGGGCGGGGCGTACGACACAGCACGACGAGCAAGGCAGTGAGGACGGGCGGTATGGCGCGGGTGGACGTGACGGAGACGGGGAACGGCAGCGCGCGGGACCAGCGGCGCACCGGATCCCGGGTCCGGTCGGTACTCGACCGCTGGCGCGACGATCCCGGTGTCTGGCGGCGGGGCGCCCTGCTCGCCGCCGGCGCGGTGCTGCTCGCCCTGCTGTTGGTCTTCCACGCCCAGATTCCCAACAAGGTCGGCAACCTCGGCAGCCTGACAGAGACGTTCCTGCCGTGGCTCGGCGTGTTCGTCCCGGTGCTCATGGCCGCCGCGCTGTGGCGCCGCTCGGCCACCGCGCTGATCGCCGCCCTGCTGCCGGGTGTGATCTGGCTCAACTTCTTCGGCGGGCTCGTCACCGACAAGTCGGGCCCCGGCGGTGACCTCATGGTCGTCACCCACAACGTGAACGCCGACAACCCCGATCCCGAGGGCACCGCCCGCCAGGTCGCCGGCTCCGGGGCGGACGTGGTGGCGCTGGAGGAGCTGAAGCCGGGCATGGTCCCGGTGTACGAGCAGGCGCTCGCCGGCACGTACCCGTACCACTCCGTCCAGGGCACGGTCGGCCTGTGGAGCAAGTACCCCATGAGCAACAGCCGCCCCGTGGACATCCGGATGGGCTGGACGCGGGCGATGCGCGCCACCGTGACCTCGCCCAAGGGCGAGGTCGCCGTCTACGTCGCCCACCTGCCGTCGGTGCGGGTCAAGCTGAACGCCGGGTTCACCGCCAACCAGCGCGACGACAGCGCCGACGCGCTGGGCGAGGCGATCGTCCGGGAGCGGCTCGGCAAGGTGATCCTGCTCGGCGACCTGAACGGCACGATGAACGACCGGTCGCTCAACGCGGTCACGTCCCAGATGCGGTCCACGCAGGGCGCGGCCGGGGACGGCATGGGCTTCAGCTGGCCCGCCGCGTTCCCGATGGCGCGGATCGACCAGATCATGGTCAAGGGCGTCGAGCCGGTCGCGTCCTGGTCGCTGCCCGCGACGGACAGCGACCACCTGCCGATCGCGGCCCGTGTGACGCTCTGACCTTCGATTCGGGTGGCGTGCCGGCAATCCGCCGTTCACCGCGGGGAACATTCGGCGTGAGAGCATTTGTTCCGTAAGGGAACTTAAGCATGCCCCCGTCTCGGAAGGCCCCGCCCCATGCCCCTGGCGCTGCTCGCCCTGGCCATCGCCGCCTTCGGCATCGGCACGACCGAGTTCGTGATGATGGGCCTCCTGCCCAACGTCGCGGACGACCTGCACACCTCCGTCCCCACCGCCGGGTACCTCGTCTCCGCGTACGCGATCGGCGTGGTGCTCGGCGCCCCGCTGCTCACCGCGCTCGGCTCCCGCGTCCCGCGCAAGCGGATGCTCCTGCTGCTGATGGCCCTGTTCACCGTCGGCAACCTCGCCTCCGCCCTCGCCCCCGGCTTCGGCACCCTCGCCGCCGCCCGGGTGCTCGCGGGCCTGCCGCACGGCGCGTTCTTCGGCGTCGGCGCGGTCGTCGCCGCCCGCCTGGTGCGCGAGGGGCGGCAGGCCCGCGCGGTCGCCACCATGTTCCTCGGCCTGACCGTCGCCAACATCGTGGGCGTCCCCGCCGCCACCCTGCTCGGCCAGCACCTCGGCTGGCGCGCCACCTTCCTCGTCGTCACGGCGATCGGCCTGGTCGCTGTCGCCGCGCTCGCCCGGCTGGTGCCGCACGTCCCCCTCGACGACCGGCAGAGCCTCGGCCGCGAACTGCGGGCGCTCGGCGACCGGCAGGTGCTGCTCGGGCTGCTGACGGCCGTCTTCGGCTTCGCGGGCGTCTTCGCCGTCTACTCCTACCTCGCCTCGATGACCACCGAGGTCATGGGCTTCGGCCAGTCGTCCGTCACGCTCGTCCTCGCCCTGTTCGGCATCGGCATGACCCTCGGCGCGCTCGTCGCCGGCCCGCTCACCGACCGTGCCCTGCGGCCCACGCTGTACGGGTCCCTCGGCGCGCTCGCGCTGGTCCTGGTCGCGTTCCGCTTCACCATGCACGTCCCGTGGGCCGCCCTGGTCACGGTCGTCGTGCTCGGCGCGGTCGGCTTCATGACCACCACCCCGCTCCAGATGCTCGTCATGAACAAGGCCCGGCACGCGCCCACCCTGGCGTCCGCCTCCAACCACTCGGCGTTCAACCTCGCCAACGCGGGCGGCGCCTGGCTCGGCGGGGCCGCCGTCGCCGCCGGCTGGGGCTGGACCTCCCCGGCGCTGGTCGGCGCGGTGCTCGCGGTCGTCGGCCTGGCGGTCGCCGCCACGGCCGGGCTCCTGGACACGCCGAAGGGGGCCTCCCGCGTCGTCGCGGGAAGCCCCCTCGGTGAGGACCGGGAGCGGGCGGAGGTCAGCCCGTCGTCTCGCGCCAGCGGTTCGTGATCGGCAGGCGCCGGTCCTTGCCGAAGCCCTTGGCCGACGTCTTGGTGCCCGGCGGGTACTGGCGCCGCTTGTACTCCGCCGCGTCCACCAGCCGCAGCGTCCGCGCCACCAGCTCCTCGTCGAAACCGGCGGCGACGATCGCGTCCTTGCCCTGGTCGCGGTCGACGTACAGCTCCAGGATCCGGTCCAGCACGTCGTAGTCCGGCAGCGAGTCCGTGTCGACCTGGCCGGGGCGCAGCTCGGCGCTCGGCGGCTTGGAGATCGAGTTCTCCGGGATCGGCGGGGTCTGGCCGCGCTCCTCGGCCGCCCGGTTGCGCCACCGCGCCAGGCGGAACACCGTCGTCTTGTACACGTCCTTGATCGGCCCGTACGCGCCGACCGAGTCGCCGTACAGCGTCGAATAGCCCACGGCCAGCTCCGACTTGTTGCCGGGCGCCAGCACGATGTGGCCCTCCTGGTTGGAGATCGCCATCAGCATCGTGCCGCGCAGCCGCGACTGGAGGTTCTCCTCCGCCAGCCCCGTCAGACCGAGCGAGCCCATGTAGGCGTCGAACATCGGCTCGATCGGCACGGTGCGGTAGTTCAGCCCCGTACGGCGGGCCAGCTCCGCCGCGTCGCCCCGGGAGTGGTCCGAGCTGTACTTGGACGGCATCGACACGCCGTACACGTTCCCCGCGCCCAGCGCGTCACAGGCGATCGCCGCGACCAGCGCCGAGTCGATGCCGCCCGACAGGCCGATCAGCACCGAGCGGAAACCGTTCTTCGCGGCGTACGCGCGCAGGCCCACCACCAGCGCGGAGTACACCTCCTCGTCGTCGTCCAGCCGCTCCGCGTACCCACCCGTGAGCTCCGGCTCGTAGGCGGGCACCGGCTCCTCGGACAGCACGACCCGGTCGATCACCAGGCCGTCGTCCACCACGCCCGTCGGGGCGTCGGCGGCCGCCGCCGGCAGGTCGAGGTCCAGGATCACGCTGCCCTCGGAGAACTGCGGCGCCCGCGCGACGACCTCGCCGTCCTTGTCGACGACGATCGAGTCGCCGTCGAAGACCAGCTCGTCCTGGCCGCCGATCATCGCCAGGTACGCCAGGGTGCAGCCCGCCTCCTGGGCCCGCTTGCGGACCAGCTCCAGGCGGACGTCGTCCTTGTTCTGCTCGTACGGCGAGGCGTTGACCGACAGCAGCAGCCCGGCGTTCGCGCTGCGGGCGGCCGGGACGCGGCCCCCGTCCTGCCACAGGTCCTCGCAGATGGCGAGCGCCACGTCCACACCGCGCACCCGCACCACGGGCATGGTGTCGCCGGGCACGAAGTAGCGGAACTCGTCGAAGACGCCGTAGTTCGGCAGGTGGTGCTTGGCGAACGACAGCACCACCTCACCGCCGTGGAGGACGGCGGCCGCGTTCTGCGGGGACCCGGCGGGCTGGCCGTACCGGGGCTTGGCCTTCTCGGACCGGTCCAGGTAGCCGACGACGACCGGGACGTCCCCGAAGCCCTCGGCGGCGAGCCGCGCGGCGAGCGCCCGCAGCGCGCTGCGGGACGCCTCGACGAACGACGACCGCAGGGCCAGGTCCTCGACGGGGTAACCGGTCAGCACCATCTCGGGGAACGCGACGAGATGCGCTCCCTGCTCGGCGGAGTGCCGGGTCCAGTGGACGACCGCCTCGGCGTTCGCGGCAAGATCGCCGACGGTCGAGTCGATCTGATTCAGGGCGAGGCGTAGTTGAGGCACGCGGCCAGTGTAATCGTCAGAGCGACACGATGCCCCGGCGGTGTCCGCCCGCCGCACATGGGAGGCTGGCGGTCGGTCCGGGGGACGCGGTGGCGAGGGGAGTTCGGGTGGGTTCGGCCAGAGGGTGTTCCGCCCGGCAGGGTTCCGTACGCGCCGAGGCCGTACGCGAGAGGCCCGCGTGGGAGGGTTTCGTACGCGTCGGGGGAGTGCCCCACCACGTGGTGGTCGAGGGCAGCGGCCCCGTCTGCGTCCTGAGCGCCGGGCTCGCCATGAGCTGGTTCGACTGGGACCCGCTCGTCCCGCTGCTGGCCCCGCACCGCACCGTCGTCCGCTTCGACCGGCCCGGCCACGGCCTGAGCGGCCCGCCCGCCGTGGCGCCCTCCGCGGCCGGTGAGGCGCACCGGATCGCGGGCCTCCTCGACGCGCTGGCCGCCCTGGGCGGCCCCGCCGCCGGGCCGGTGACCGCCGCCGGGCCCGTGACCGTCGTCGGGCACTCCATCGCCGGGTTCCACGCCGAGGCGTTCGCCCGCCTCCACCCCGGCCGCACCGCGGGCGTCGTCCTCGTCGACACGTCCGTCGAGGAGCACGCGCGCGTACCGGCCGCCCCCGCGATCCGCACCGCCTTCGCCCGCGCCGTCGCCGCCGCGCTGTCCGCCGCCGGGGCACCGGCCGCGCTCGGCCCGCTCACCCGCCGCGCCGTGGTCCGCCTCTCCCGCCCCGGCCTCGCCCCCGACCCGGCCCCCGCCGCGCTCGTACGCCGCTGCTACGCCACGTCCCGCGTGCTGGACGGCGCCCTCCTGGAGAACACCCACTACCAGGCCGTCGCCGCCGAACTCCTCGCCCTGCGCGAACGCCACCCCCTCCCGCAGGGCGTCCCCGTCACCCTGCTCGCCGCCCCCACGTCCCCCCGCTGGACCGCCCGCCAGCGCACCCTCGCCGACCTCCTGCACGCCCGCCTCGAGACCGTCCCCGACACGGGCCACCTTCTGATGCTCGACCGCCCCGACGCCCTCGCCGCCGCGATCCTGACGCAGAAGCCACCGGTGCCCACGCGGACTTGACGCAGCGGTCGGCACGCACGCGTGGGCCCGGGGCGCAGGGGCCAAGCGGCCCGAGGCACGCGCGCGTGGGCGTGGAGACCCTGCGGGCCTGAGAGAGGCGCGCGTGGGGCCCGGCGGCTCCGCGGACCTGATGTGGCCAGCCAGCCAGCCAGCCAGCCGGCCCGCACGCGCGCGTGGGGCGTGACACGACGGGTGTCACGCCCCACGGCGAGCCGTGCGAGGCGGCCGTACCGGCCGCGTGGCGGGGCAGCGGGACGGCCGCGTGGCGGGGCAGCGGGTCAGCGGCGGTGCTCGTAGACCTTCTCCGCCCAGCCGGCGACCTGCGCGTCCGACAGGTGGCGGGCGATGTCGGCCTCGCTGATCATCCCGACCAGGCGCTTGTTCTCGATCACGGGGAGCCGGCGGATGCGGTGCTCCTTCATCTCGCGCAGCACCTCCTCCGCGTCCGCGTTCGCGTCGATCCAGCGCGGCGTGCCCTTCGCCATCTCGCCCGCCGTGATGCGGGCCGGGTCGTGGCCCCTGGCCACGCAGCCGACGACGATGTCGCGGTCGGTGAGGATGCCGCAGAGGCGCTCGTTCTCGTCGGCGATGGGCAGGGCGCCCACGTCGAGGTCGCGCATCATCTGCGCGGCACGGTCGAGGGTCTCGTGGGCCGGGAGCCACTCGGCTCCGGGGTGCATGATGTCCTTGGCGGTGGTCATGGGGTTCTTTTCCTCCGGAAACGCCAGATGGCGCCGTACGTCGGTCCCCGAGCGCTCCCCATTCTCGCCGCGCCCCCACCACCCCGCGACCGCTGCGCCGCCGGACGGCGGCCGCCCCGGGAGAACCGGGGCGGCCGCCGCGACCCGGCGTGCCTACGGCTTCGCGCCGCGCTTCTTCAGCAGCTCGGCCATCAGCAGGATCTCCGACTGCTGGGCGTCGACCATGCCCTGGGCCAGGTCCCGCTCGACGCCGGGCCGGCACGCGTCCACGCAGCCCTCCGCCATGTGCACCCCGCCCTTGTGGTGCTCGGTCATCAGCCGCAGGTACAGGATCTCCGCCCGCTTGCCGCTCGCCGCCCGCAACTCGTCCAGCTGGGCCGCCGTGGCCATGCCCGGCATCAGCGGGCCGGACTGCCCGGAGCCGTGCCCGGCCCCGTGCGACGACCCGTGCGAGGAGCCGTGCGAGGGCATGCCCATCCAGGCCATCGGCTCGACCCCCGCCACGACCTTCGGCAGGCCCCACATGTCCAGCCAGCCCAGCATCATGCCGCGCTGGTTGGCCTGCGTGTTGGCGATGTCGTACGCCAGCCGGCGCACCTCCTCGTCCTCCGTGCGGTCCCGCACGATGAACGACATCTCCACCGCCTGCTGGTGGTGGACGGACATGTCCCGCGCGAACCCGGCGTCCGCCGAATCCACCGCCGGCGCCGCCTCGGCACCCGTCTCGGCACGGGGCTCCGGACCCGCCGACGCGACGACCGTCGCCGCACCGGCGAAGAGCAGCGCCAGCACCACGGCCGTGACCGCCGCCCACTGCGTACGCGTCACCCTGCGCACCGTCGCAGACGTCACTGCGCGTCCAGCCCGTTGGTGCACGCCGCGCCCGGCTCGGGCGTCTGCGGGCCCTGCACGTACCGGGTGAAGAAGGCGTCCACCCGCGGGTCGTCGGCCCCGTCGACCGTGACCTGCTTGCCCCATGCGCTCAGCATGATCGCGCCGGTCTGCTCCTTGACCGGGCTCATGAAGGAGTACGAGGTCTTGCCGACCTTCTCCTCCAGCTTCTTCACGTCGGCGGCGGGCGCCTTGTCGTTGTACGTCACCCACACCGCGCCGTGCTCCAGCGAGTGCACGGCGTTCCGCTCGGGGACCGGCTTCTTGTAGACGTTCCGGTCGCAGTTCAGCCACACCTGGTCGTGGTCGCCGCCGACCGGGGGCTTCATCGGGTACGTCACGGGCTTGGTGACGTGGTTGCGGCCCAGCTTCTTGGCGTCCCAGGACTTCTCCTCGCCGATGGGCGCCTTCGCCGCGGCCTCCCGCTGCTCCTGCTCCTTGTTCTCCTTGTTCAGCACGTATCCGCCGAAGCCGACGAGACCGGCGACCACGAGGGCGGAGACGGAGATCGTGATGATGCGGTTGCGGCGCTCGCGGGCCTGCTCCGCCCGGCGCATCTGCTCTATTCGGGCGCGGCGGTCGGCGGTGGAAGATCGGTTGGCAGCCATGGTGGGTGGTCCTTCTCGGAGGTCGGAAGTCGTGTGGGGGCGTCGGAGCTGCGGCGGGCCGCCTCGGGAGTGTCCGCGACGTATCGGCGTCCGCCCGGAGGGCGGGGGTCGCGGTGTCCGGTGCGTGCGATCGCAAGGCGGAGGAGGGAGTCATGGCGGAGCCATGGCGACCGACCACAACGCCGCGAGCGCGCGTGCGGGGCGCAGCGGGCCAGGCGAGAGTGCGCGGACACGACCTAGGTCCGCAGCACCTGAAGGACGTGGAGATCGGGCGCGCGCGGGCGGGCGTCGGACGCGGCGGGCCGGACCACCGGGGGATGCAGCCCGGCCCGTACGAGCGCGTCCGCCTGCGGCGGCGGGTCGAGGGGCGGGACGGTCAGGACCGCCGGCGTCCGGTACGGGAAGAGACCGCAGTCGCCCCGGTCGTAGGGGCAGCTGTACTCGTGGTGCGGCTGCGCGGCGAGCGTCACCCGCCGCTCGTGACCCGCGCCGTCCGGGCCCTCGGCGGCACCGTGCGGGGAGAGGCAGACGAAGAGCACGGCGAGCAGCGTCGCCACCGCGCCGAGCAGCGCGGTGGGACGCGCGATGCGTATGAAACCGCGGCCCCCCATGGGCGCTGATGGTAATGGGCCGACCGCCCGGTCAGCCATGGCCGTCCGGAGTGCTGAGCGCCAGCAGCGCCACGTCGTCGGCGACCTCACCCGCGTACGACGACAGATCGCGCCACACCGCCCGCACCAGCTCCACCGGCGACGCGGGCCGCGCACCCGCCCGGAGCCGGTTCGCCAGCGGATAGAACGCGCCCGTCGCGTCCCGTGCCTCCGTCACCCCGTCCGTGTGCGCGAGCAGCACGTCAGTCGGCCGCATCGGCACCGTCACCGCCTCCGGCGCCCGGAACTCCACCAGCGCCAGCCCCAGCGGCGCGCCCGGCACCAGCTCCACCTCCCGCGCCCCGGCGCCGTCCACCAGCAGGGGCGCCGGGTGGCCGCAGCTGAGCACCCGCACGGCCGTGCCGTCCCGGGGGAACTCCATCAGCACCGCCGTCGCGAACACCTCCGTGTCCTCCCGCCCCGCCGAGTCCACCACCAGCCGCCGGTCCAGCCGCTTCGCCACCCCGGCGAGGTCCGGCTCGTCGAGCACGGCCTCCCGGAACGCGCCCAGCAGCGCCGACACCGTCCCCACCGCCGCCAGCCCGTGCCCCTTCACGTCGGCGACGACGGCCCGTACGCCGTACGGCCCGTCCTGCACGTCGTACAGGTCGCCGCCGACCAGCGTCCCCCGCTCCGCCGCCCGGTACAGCGCCCCGCACCGCACCGGGCCCACCCGCTCCGGCATCGGCGGCAGCACCGCGAGCTGGGCCGCCTCCGCCACCGTCCGCACCGACACCAGCTGGGCGTCCCGTCTCACCCGCACCCCCGCGAGGACCACGCTGACCACCCCGATCAGCCCGAACGCCAGCAGGTCCCCGTACGTGACGTCGTCCGCGCGGATCACCGGCAACAGCAGCAGCGCGAAGAGGGTGGCCGCCACCAGGGCGGTGCCGAGCATCCCGTACAGCAGCGTCGTCAGCGGCGGAACCACGGCGAACGCGAAACCGAGCTGCACGCTCTTGGGCGTGGTGAGCTGCACGATCACCAGCAGGACCATCGTCAGCCACGGGAGCAGGCGCAGCCAGACCGGCGGCCTGCCGGTGCCGGGCAGCTCCTGAGTGCCACGGTCCATGGGACCAGTCTGCGAGGCCTCCGTTACCTGCGCCACAGAGGTCCATGCACTATGGGTTCGCAACGTGCACGAAACCGTGTGGTGGCATGCTGGCCTGATCAGCGAGGATGGGTGTGGAAATGGACAAGCAGCAGGAATTCGTACTCCGTACGCTCGAGGAGCGCGACATCCGCTTCGTGCGCCTGTGGTTCACGGACGTGCTCGGCTTCCTCAAGTCCGTCGCCGTGGCCCCCGCCGAGCTGGAACAGGCCTTCGACGAGGGCATCGGGTTCGACGGCTCGGCGATCGAGGGCTTCGCCCGGGTGTACGAGTCGGACATGATCGCGAAGCCCGATCCCGGGACCTTCCAGATCCTGCCGTGGCGCGCGGAGGCGCCCGGGACGGCCCGGATGTTCTGCGACATCCTGATGCCCGACGGCTCGCCGTCCTTCGCCGATCCCCGCTACGTCCTCAAGCGCATCCTGGCCAAGACCTCCGACCTCGGGTTCACCTTCTACACCCACCCCGAGATCGAGTTCTTCCTGCTGAAGGACAAGCCCCTGGACGGCTCCCGCCCCACCCCGGCGGACAACTCCGGCTACTTCGACCACACCCCGCAGAACGTCGGCATGGACTTCCGCCGCCAGGCGATCACCATGCTCGAATCGATGGGCATCTCCGTCGAGTTCAGCCACCACGAGGGCGCGCCGGGCCAGCAGGAGATCGACCTCCGCTACGCCGACGCCCTGTCGACCGCCGACAACATCATGACGTTCCGCCTGGTCATGAAGCAGGTCGCGCTGGAGCAGGGAGTCCAGGCCACCTTCATGCCGAAGCCGTTCTCGGAATACCCCGGCTCGGGCATGCACACCCACCTCTCCCTCTTCGAGGGCGACCGCAACGCCTTCTACGAGTCGGGCGCCGAGTACCAGCTGTCCAAGGTGGGACGTTCCTTCATCGCGGGCCTCCTGAAGCACGCGGCGGAGATCTCGGCCGTCACCAACCAGTGGGTCAACTCCTACAAGCGCATCTGGGGCGGCTCCACCCGCACCGCCGGCTCGGGCGGCGAGGCCCCCTCCTACATCTGCTGGGGCCACAACAACCGCTCCGCCCTGATCCGCGTCCCCATGTACAAGCCGGGCAAGACCGGCTCCGCCCGTGTCGAGGTCCGCTCCATCGACGCGGGCGCCAACCCGTACCTGACGTACGCGGTCCTGCTGGCGGCGGGCCTGAAGGGCATCGAGGAGAGCTACGAACTCCCCGCCGGCGCCGACGACGACGTCTGGGCCCTCTCCGACGCCGAACGCCGCGCCATGGGCATCGAGCCGCTCCCGCAGAACCTGGGCGAGGCGATCTCCCTGATGGAGCGCAGCGAACTGGTCGCCGAGACGCTCGGCGAGCACGTCTTCGACTTCTTCCTCCGCAACAAGAAGCAGGAGTGGGAGGAGTACCGCTCCGAGGTCACCGCCTTCGAGCTGCGGAAGAACCTGCCGGTGCTTTAGGCGCGGACGCGGGCGCGGAACGCCGCGGGCCGGGACGCCGCGGGCCGACGGTCACCGACCGCCGGCCCGCAACCGTGTCGGCAGGGCGTACGTGCGTGCTCAGACCGCCAGGGGCACGTGTTCGCCCTCTTCGCGGTTGCCGTGGAGGGCCCAGATCTGGTTCATCTCGTGCTGGTAGTACAGCGGGTGCAGACTGAAGACGAACACCAGGATGAGGCCGATCCACGGGTTGCAGGTCGGCTCCATTCCGGCCGCCCGCTGCATGCGGGCGATGCGGTCGCCCGTGTTGTACACCGAGATGAACGGCGGGACGATCAGGATCCAGCCGAGGGCGATGGCCACCACGGCCATACCCGGCTGCACCTCGATGCGATTGTCGAAGTCGCGCGCCTCGCGGTTGACCTTGTAGTACCAGACCAGGTGGTAGATCCCCAGGGTGATCAGTGGCCAGACGAGCCACACGAGAAAGATGTTCCGGGTCTTGCCTACGCGGCCGGTCATGAGCACCTCCGCCGTGGTCTGGTCGTACCTCTCCAGTGCAGCACGCCAGGCCGCGGGGCGCGCGTCAGGACGGGAGTTGCGGTTCCCGCAACGTTTCTGGGCGGTGGCCGGCGTGCGGTTCCAGCATGGCGGGGCAGCGCATCCCCGGACGTGAGAGGCACACCGTGACCACGACGATGCAACCCCCGCCGATACAGGCCGAGTTGAGCACCGGGCGGCGCTGGACGGTGCTGGCCGTCTGCTGTCTGAGCATGTTCCTCGTGGGCCTGGACACCACCATCGTGAACGTGGGGCTGCCGGAGATCGGGCGGGCCCTCGGCGTCGGGACGCGGAGCCTGGAATGGACGGTCGACGCGTACACCGTCGTCCTGGCCGGCCTGCTGATCACTTCCGGCGCCATGGCGGACCGGTTCGGGCGCCGGCGGGTCTTCCAGGCCGGGCTGGCCGTGTTCGGCGCCGCCTCCCTGGCCTGCGCGCTCGCGCCCTCGGTGGGCGTCCTGGTCGCGGCGCGCGCCGCCCAGGGCGTCGGCGCGTCGATGCTCGGCCCGGTGGCCCTCGCGATCGTGGTGAACGCCATGCCCGACCCCAAGGAGCGGGCCCGGGCGATCGGCGTCTGGGCGTCGGTCTTCGGGCTCAGCATGGCGGTCGGCCCCGTCGCCGGCGGTGCCCTCCTCGCCGGGCTCGACTGGCGCGCACTGTTCTGGATCAACGCGCCGGTCGTCGTCGCCGCCCTCGTCCTCACCGCCGTGTTCGTACCGGAGTCCCGCGCCGCCCGGGCCCGGCGGCTCGACCTGCCCGGCCAGGCCCTGCTGACCGTGGTCATCGCCCTGACCGTCGGCGTCCTCATCGAGGGACCGCACATCGGCTGGACGTCACCCCCGGCACTGGCCGCTTACGCGGCGGCCGTCCTGGCCGCGGCCGCCTTCGCGGCGGTCGAGTCCCGCCGCCGTGAACCGCTCATGGACCTGGCGCTCTACCGCCACCCGGCCTTCAGCGGCGCCGTGCTCGGAGCCGTGGCGGTCTTCGTCGCCCTCAACGTGACGCTGCTGCTCACCACCCTCTACCTCCAGGACGGCCGCGGCTGGACGCCCCTGGCCGCCGGCCTCGCGACCCTCCCCATGGCGGCCGGCGCCACCGTGTGCGCGCCCTGGTCGGGCCGCCTCGTCGGCCGTACCGGACCGCGACGGCCCCTCGTCCTGGCCGGCGCCTTCATGGCGGCTGGCGGCCTCTGCCTCGTCGGCCTCGACCAGGAGACGGGCGTGCCGCTGATGCTCACGGCGTACGCGCTCATCGGCATCGGCTTCGGCTTCGCCAACGCACCGCTCACCAACACCGCCGTGAGCGGGCTGCCCCCGGCCCGCGCCGGGGTCGCCGGGGCGATCACCTCCACCGCGCGCCAGTTCGGCTCGGCGATCGGCATCGCCGTCGCCGGCGGCCTGGTCGCGGGCACCGACCCGGCGGGGCTGGCCCGGGCGTCACGCCCCGGCTGGCTCCTGGTCGCCGCCTGCGGGCTGCTCCTGGTCCTCGTGGCCCAGGCCGGGCGGCGCCAGGACGCGGCCTAGCGCCCTAGCGCTCCGACAGCTCGGAGGGCGCCTCCTGGACCGTCCAGCCGTTGCCGTCCGGGTCCTTGAAGAACATGAACGAGTTCCACGTCTCGCCCTTGCCCTCCTCCCAGCCCTTCTCGCCGACGTGCTGCACGGGGCTCACCTCCACGCCCCGCGAGACGAGCTGCTCGCGGGCCGCCTCGATGTCGGTCACGCACAGCTGGAGGCCGTGCAGCGAACCGGGCGTCATCAACTTCTCTCCCGGCGCCCCGGGCATACCGCTCTGCAGGGTGATCGAGCACCGCGAGCCGGGCGGGGTCAGCTGGATGATGCGGAGCCCCGGCGCCACCTCCGTGTCCAGGTCGACCGTGAATCCGCACTTCGTGCCGTAGAAGTCCTTCGCCCGGTCCAGGTCGGTGGCCGGGACGAGGACGACCTCGAGGGTCCAGTTCATGAGCGCTCCTCCGTCGGTGACTGGGTCCATCAAACCCAAACTCCGTACGCGCCGCCGACTGATCGACGACACGCGTCGCGGTTCACGGCGGCCGGTCCGGAAGGCGAACGGGGGCCTCGCGCCGTGCTGGGACGGCGGTGCTGTCGCCTCAGCACCGCCGAGACCTAGGAGGCCCGGCAGGTGCCGGCTCAGGTGGATGGCTCGTGCTACCGGCGGCGGCGAACGCTGGTCTCGGCAGCGTACGGGGCGGTGACGGTGCAGTCGTCCGGCACGGCGCGGATGGCCAGGGTGACGCCGCTGGTGATCTGGCAGCGTCGGCCGATGGCGACGCCGGGGCCGATGCTGATGTTGTTGCCGGTCTGGGTGTCGTCGCCGATCACTGCGCCGAACTGGGTTGTTCCCGACCGGTACAGGCCGGTGGGGGTCCGCATGATGACCTCCCGGTCGGGGGTGCGCATGTCGGTGGTCATGTTGATGGCGGCGACGGTGATGTCAGCGGACAGGTGGGTCCGGGCTCCGAGGATGGTCCGGTTGATGCCGATGCGGTGCCCCAGGACGGCGTCCTCGCCGACGAAGGCGGCGGTGACTTCGCAGTTGAAGCCGACCCGGGCCCCGGCGCACAGGATGCTGCCCTTTCGGACGGTGGTGAACTCGTGCACCTTGACGTCCGGCCCGATGATCACGTCGTCGCCGATGATCGAGGTCGGGTGGATGTGGGCGGAGGGGTGAATGCGCTGTTCCTCCCCCAGCAGGACCAGGGCCTCGCGCTGGAGGCCGGGCCACTGCGCGAGGAAGTCGGCCAGCTCGAACGTCTCCAAGGCCTGGTAGGTGGTCGTCGCGATCGCTCCGCGCGTGGGGGCGGCGACATAGTCACCGAGGACGATCCGCGCCATGGCAGGGGCCTCTCTCTGGGCTTCGGGACCGGTGTTCGTCGGCGGTAGGCTCGCCGTTCACCTGGCCCCCGGAAGGAAGTGGTGGTTGTGTCCCGGCCACGCGTGGGTGTCGCCGTGCTGACGATGGGCGACCGGATGCCTGAGCTGCTGGCCCTGCTGGACTCCGTGGCCAAGCAGGACGAACCGGCGGTCCGAGTCGTGGTCGTCGGGAACGGCACGGCCCTGCCGGGCCTGCCCCAGAGCGTGACCGGGGTGGAGCTGGAGGAGAACCTGGGCGTGTCCGGCGGCCGGAACGTCGCCTGGCACCGGCTGCGCGAGTTCGGCGACGTGGACGTCCTGGTGGACCTGGACGACGACGGCCTGCTCATCGAGGCGGACGTCTTCCGGCGGATCGCGGACCTGTATGAGGCGGACGCCCGGCTCGGCATCGTCTCCTTCCGGATCGCGGACGAGACCGGCGCCACCCAGCGCCGCCACGTGCCCCGCCTGCGTGCCGGTGACCCGATGCGGCGGGGCCTGGTGACCACCTTCCTGGGCGGCGGGCACGCCCTGTCGATGCCGATGCTGGAAGAGACGGGCGGCTGGCCGGACGCCTTCTTCTTCACCCACGAGGAGACCGACCTGGCCTGGCGGGCCATCGACCGGGGCTGGGACGTCCTGTACGAGCCGCAGCTGGTGCTCCAGCATCCGAGGACCTCCCCGGCCCGGCACGCGGTCTATTACCGGATGACGGCCCGCAACCGGGTCTGGCTGGCCAAGCGGCACCTGCCGGCGCCGCTCGCTCCGCTCTACCTCGGGGTGTGGGCGGGCCTGACGGTGGCGCGCACGCGGTCCTTGGCCGGTCTGCGGGCCTGGTTCGGCGGGTTCGCCGAAGGGGTCAGGACGTCCGGCGGCCCGCGCCGCCCGATGCGGTGGCGGACGGTGTGGCGGCTGACCCGGCTGGGCAGGCCCCCGGTCATCTAGACCGCGGTGGCTTGCCTGAGCCAGTCGGCGGCAGCCGGGGTGCTGCGGAGCCAATCCACATAGCGGTCGACGCCTTCCGCGACGCTGACCTTCGGCTTCCAGCCGAGGACGTTCTCCATCTTGCGGATCGCCGCGTACCCGCCCAGCGGGTCACCGGCCGGCATTGGGGTGTCGAGGAAGACCGTGTGCGGGTAGTGCCCTTGAACCAGTTCGGCGACCTTCCGCACGGTGGTGGGCACGCCCGTGCCGATGTTCACGATCTCGGTGTGGGCCCTCGGGCTGATGAGGGCGCGCAGGGTGCCCTCGGCGATGTCGTCGACGTGGACCAGGTCCCGCACCTGCCGTCCGCCGCCGTTCAGATGCAGGGGCAGGCCCAGGTGGGCGCGGGCTGCGAACCAGGCCACGACCCAGGAATGGGAGTGCGGCTTGATGGTCTGGGGTTCGCCGTAGACGGAGAAGTAGCGCACGATCGCGTACGACGTGCCGACCTGGCCGAGCACCAGTGCGGTCTGCCCCTCGCCCCACACCTTGGTGTTGCCGTAGACCGACTTGGGCCGCATGCGGGTGAACTCGTGGAACTGGGGCGGGATGCGGCCGTGCACGGTCTCCATCAGCTGCCGCATGGTCAGCAGGTCGGGGCTGTCGGTTTCCTCGGGGTTGCCGTCGCCGTAGACGCTGGCGGAGGAGACGAACACCATGCGGCGTACGCGGTCCGTCGCGGCCACGGCATCCAGGACGGTCTGGGTGCCGGCCACGTTGGTGTCGATCGCCGCGAGGGGTTGGCGGGTGCACGCGGCGACGTCCGCCAGGGCGGCGGCGTGGATGACGTAGTCCGCCTTGCCGACGAGCTCGCGGACCAGGGCTGCGTCCCGGACGTCGCCCAGGACCACGTCGGGGGTCGAGGCGTGTACGCCGAAGAGGTCGGCGTACACGTGGTCGGGGTAGGCGTTCATGGTGCACAGCGACACCGGGCGGGCCCCCAGGGTCCGCAGCTGGGCGGTGATGCGGGAGCCGACGAGCCCTGCGCCGCCGGTCACCAGGACGGTCGCACCGGAGAGGACGGCAAGGTCTGAGCGGTGGTACACGATGCCTCCACAGAACGAGGGGTGGATCTCGTGACGAGGCCCCGGCACGGGACACGGTCGCCTCATGCCGGGCAGTGGCCCGCCCGAGCCACCGGATGTGGACCGGGGCGGGCCCGGGCGGGTGAGCATCAGTCAACGGCCTGTGACCAAGAGGGGGGAGGGGCCATCCTGTAGGTCTCTGTAAGCCCGCGTAGGCCAAGGGGGGCAGCGGTGCAGACGGTGACCATCACGGACCTGATCCGGACGGCGTGCGAGGAACGCGGGTGGGGCCCGACCAAACTGGCCCGCGAAGTCGCCGTGGCCGCCGGACGCGGGCCGGACGGCCTGGAGCGGCAGTACGCCCGCCGGTGGATGAAGGGCGAGCGCACTCCGTCACCGGACGGGTGGCTGCCGTACGTCGTCCAGGTCTTACATCTGGACCTGACCCGTATCCGCGTTTCCGATCGGGGTGATCCTGAACCGCCCGCCGCGGATACCGTGGGATCAGTCCTTGCCCTGGGGAGGAGTGACATGGAACGCCGCACCATGCTGGCCGCGACCGCCGCGTTCGCGCTGTCGGCGCTGAACCTCCCCGACGCCGAGGCCATCACCCGCCGGGTGGCCACCGCACCAGCCAACGCCCTGCGGGTCGGGGCCGGTGAAGTCGCGGCGATCCGGCAGATGACCCGTACCCTCGGCGACACCGCCGCCGAATACGGCGGCGCCCACGCCCGCCGACTGGCAGTCCAGTACCTCGCCGACAACGTCGGCCCCTGGCTGAACGGCCGGTACACCGAGAACACCGGCCGCGCCCTGTTCGCCGCCGCGTCCGAACTGGTGCACCTGTGCGGGTGGATGGTCCAGGACGAAGGCAACGACGACCACCACCAAGGCCTCGCGCAGCGCTACTACGCCCACGCCTTCGCCCTCGCCGAAGAGGCCAGGGAGCCGGAACCGGCCGCGACCGCACTGCGCGGGATGGCCACCCAAGCCATCGACCTCGGACCGCGCGGCCGGGCCGTTGCTCTGCGCCTGTCGGAGAAGTGCGTCGAGTACGCGGACCGGCTCGAGGAGCCGAAAGCCGTCGCCTACTACCAGACCACCCTCGCGGACGCCGCCGCCCTCGACGGCGACCAGCAACTCGCCCGCACCGCCTTGGCGAAATCCCAGAACGCCATCGAAAGGGCAACGGCTGCCCCGGGGGAGTCCTGGGCCTCCCACTTCTCCACCGGCCGGTGGGCCCACCACTCCGGCATGATCCTGGCCCGCCTCGGCGACCTGGACAGCGCCCGCGAACACCTCCAGCACGCCCTCGACGTCCACGGCCTGGACCGCCGGCGCTCCCGCGCCATCGTCCTCGGCGACCTCGGCCACGTCCACCTTCGCCAGGGCGACCTGGACGGTGCCCTGGCCGCGTGGGGCGACTTCGTAGACTGCGCCGAAGGCGTCCAGTCCGTGCGAATCACCGACGCGCTGACCGACCTGCGCGTGCGTCTCACCCGCTACGACAAGGCCCCCGGCGTGGCCGAACTGGACGGACGAGCCGCAGCACTGCTGTGACATGACGGCGGCCCGAACCTGCCTGTGCCTCCGCTCCGCGTGCACGCGGAAGCATGGTGACGGTGCTGACAAGGTGCTGCACGTGGCAGCAGTTCGCAGGCCGCCTCGTTCGGGCCGTCGGGAGCGACAGGTCCCACCGCAGCAGCGAACCTCGTCGTTCGCGCCAGCTCACCGCTCCGGCTCACCGCCCCCAGGGCGACCAGTTCAGCCGGCCGTCCAGGCCCAGCGTCGCGAAGCCGGTCGGCGCGGCCGCCGGGGCGCCGGCGAACAGCCCCCGCCCGGGCACCCACGGCCCGCCGGGACCGGCCGCCGACACCGCGCCGGTGCCCCCGCGCGCGGCCAGCCGGCCGTCCGACGCGGCCACCGCGCCGTGCCCCGCGACCGTGCCCGGCACGTCGAGCACCGGCGAGGCGTGGCCGGTGCCCGCGAAGCGGGCCGAGCGGACGTCACCCGAGGCGGGCTTGCGGAACCAGAGGCGGACCCCGTCGGCGCCGTCGGCCGAGGCGCTCAGCGCCCCGGTGGTCGCCGGCAGCCCGGTCGGCACCGGGCCGGTGGCGGGACGGGCGGCGGCGTCGGCCGAGGTGCTCAGCGCCCCGGTCGGCACCGGGCCGGTGACCGGACGCCCGGCCGGTCCCGTCCAGGCCAGCACCGTCTTCGGCGTCGCCGCGAACACGTAACCGCGTCCCTTCGCGTCCGTCGCCGCCACCGGGTCGCCCCGCAGGTCCTTGCCGCCGGCCGGCCGCCAGGGGGACCAGCCGCCGTCCGCGTGCTGGACGCTCACCCGCAGCGTGTGGGCGCCGTCGCGCACGTACACCGCCATCGGGCCCGCCCGGTCCACCAGCACCGCGGGCAGGCTGATGTCGGACGTCGACGACGCGTCGTCCCGCTCCGGGCTGCCCAGCGAACGCCACGCGCCGAACTCCCCGCCCGGCGCCGACTGGAGGGTCGTCACCACCTCGCGGCGGTACTCGCCGTCCAGCTCGGTACGCGTACCGAAGACCGCGATCCGCCCGTCCGGCAGCCGCACCGACGTCACCCCCGCGTCCAGGCCCGCGCCCTCGCGCAGGATCGGACCGGTCCACTTCGCCGTGGCGCCGGCCTTGCGCCACACGGCCAGGCGGCCGTCCAGCACCGAGAACGCGTACAGCTCGCCCGCACCCGCACCCTGCTGCACCCAGGAGGCCGAACCGCCGCGGGCGTAGCGGATGGACTGCGCCCAGTCGTGCCCGGCGGGGCGCGCCGCCACCTTGCGGTCGCCGCAGCCGGCCGGGTCCTCGCAGTAGTCCGTGTGGTCCCACCACGCGTACGTCTTCAGCGTGCGCAGCTTCGCCGCGGTGGTCCGCGGGTCCAGGGCGTGCGGCATGCCGCCGGTCGGGTACCCGAGGTAGTTCTGCACGGCGAACGCCGGACGCCCCGGCTTCTCGGCGTACCGGGCGAGCGCGGCCTGCGCGAAGCGGGCGCCGTACATGTGGTCCTGGTGGTCGGCGAGCTTGCCCGTCTGGTCGTTGCGGCCCGGCGTCGGGTCCATCAGCCGTACGAAGGTCGGCCTGAAGCGTTCGAGGACGCCGGTGATCGTCTCGACGGTCCCGGTCCTGGTGTACGAGAAGTCGTCCCGGACCGGCGAACCCGCCGCCAGCTGCGACTCCAGGCGCTCCACCCGGCCGTCCCACAGGCCGTGCAGGCTGTGCGGGCGGTCGCCGGTGATGCTGCCCGCCTCGCGCAGCTGCAGCCACACCAGGCTGATCTGCGGCTTGGCGCGCAGCGTGTCCAGCTCGGCCCGCCCGCCGCCCGCGGTGGCGATGGAGGTGCGGTCCCAGGGGCTGGTGCGGTTGCCGGTGGCCATCTCCGCGTACGCCGCGCGTATCCCGTTCTGCCGGGCCTCCGCGTACGCCGCCTTGTCGGCGCGCGGCTTCGGGTCCTGCTTGCGGGCGTTGCGGCCGTCGGACTCGCCGGCCGTGAGGTACACGGAGGTGAGGCTGCGCCCGGAGGCGATGGACTGGCTGGTGTCCGGGTTCATGAAGAACAGGTCGTCGTCCGGGTGCGCCATGATCTGGAGAACCGATTCGCCGTGGGTGCGGACCGGCTTGACCGCCTTCTCCTCGGGCACGCCCCGGCTCGGTACGTCGGAGGCGTCCGACGAGCCGGCGGTCAGCGCCAGCGTCCCGCCCGTGATCCCGGCCAGCACGGCGAGGGGCGCGGCCACGAACAGGGCGCGGCGGAACGAGGGCAGGGTCGGGCGGGGCATGGGCGGCGGGCTTCCTTGACGAGGGAGGGGGCGAACCGGCAGAGAAGAGGGCCGCCGCGGCCAGCGGGTTCATCCGGCGCGGTGTGCCGTGCCTCACGCCCGCCCGCCGTCGCCCTCAACACCGCGGGCGGAGGCAGGGCGCGGCGACGGAGGGTGGCCGGTCCCGCGCTGCGGTGTCGGCGCGGGCGGATAGGCTCACCGCGTGGGAGCCGACCTCGCGGAGGGAGACGGGCAGATGGGTTCGCCGGGGCGCAGGAGCAGCACGTTCACCCGACTGCTGCGGCACGGCTTCACCGATCCGTCCGCCGCCGAGCGGCTCCTGGAGCTGCCCGTGCTGTCCGCCGTGCGCGGCGACCCGGTCCTGCTGGACGCGCTCGGCGCCACCGCCGACCCTGATCTGGCGCTGCGCGGGCTCGTCCGGCTGGCCGAGGCGCAGCAGGACGAGGGCCGGCAGCTGCTCGGCACCGTCCTGAGCGCCAAGCCGCTGCGGGACCGGCTGCTCGGCGTGCTCGGCTCCTCGGAGGCGCTCGCCGACCACCTGGCCCGGCACCCCCGCGACTGGGAGGCGCTCGTCACGTACGAGTCGGTGGACCTGCACCCGGGCGTCGAGGACTTCGAGCGCGGGCTGGCCGGGGCGACCGATGCCGTGTCGCTGCGGGTCGCGTACCGCCGCTGCCTGCTGGCCATAGCGGCGAGGGACGTGTGCGGAACCACCGACGTCGCCGAGACCGCCGCCGAGCTGGCCGACCTCGCGACCGCCACCCTGCGCAGGGCCCTCGCCATCGCGAGCGCGGCGGCTCCGGAGGACGCGGCGCTGTGCCGGCTCGCGGTCATCGCGATGGGCAAGTGCGGCGGCCACGAGCTGAACTACGTCTCCGACGTGGACGTCATCTTCGTCGGGGAGCCGGTGGAGGGCGCCGACGAGCAGAAGGCGGTGCGGGCCGCCACCCGGCTCGCGTCCCACCTGATGCGGATCTGCTCCGAGACCACGGTCGAGGGGACCATCTGGCCGGTCGACGCCAACCTGCGGCCGGAGGGCAGGAACGGGCCGCTGGTGCGGACCCTGTCGAGCCACCTCGCCTACTACCAGCGCTGGGCCAAGACGTGGGAGTTCCAGGCGCTGCTGAAGGCCCGCCCGGTGGCGGGGGACGCGCAGCTGGGCGCCGCGTACCTGGAGGCGGTGTCACCGCTGGTGTGGCAGGCCGCCGAGCGGGAGAACTTCGTCGCCGACGTGCAGAAGATGCGGCGGCGGGTGGTGGACAACATTCCCGTGGCGCAGGTGGACCGTGAGCTGAAGCTCGGCCCCGGCGGGCTCCGGGACGTGGAGTTCGCGGTGCAGCTGTTGCAGCTGGTACACGGCCGCAGTGACGCCACCCTGCACAGCGGCAGCACGCTGGAGGCGCTGGCGGCCCTGGCGGCGGGCGGCTACGTGGGGCGCGCGGACGCGGCGCAGCTGGACGAGGCGTACCGCTTCCTGCGGGCGATGGAGCACCGGATCCAGCTGTTCCGGCTGCGGCGGACGCACCTGGTGCCGGAGGCCGACGAGGACCTGCGGCGGCTGGGCCGCTCCCTGGGGCTGCGCACCGATCCGGTCGCCGGGCTGAACCGCGAGTGGCGCCGGCACGCGTCGGTGGTGCGGCGGCTGCACGAGAAGCTGTTCTACCGGCCGCTGCTGGACGCCGTCGCCCAGCTCACGCCGGGGGAGACGCGCCTGAGCGCCAAGGCCGCCGGGCAGCGGCTGGAGGCGCTCGGGTACGCGGACCCCGCGGCCGCGCTCCGGCACCTGGAGGCGCTGTCGTCCGGGGTGACCAGGAAGGCCGCGATCCAGCGGACGCTGCTGCCGGTGCTGCTGGGGTGGTTCGCGGACTCGGCGGACCCGGACGCCGGGCTGCTGGGCTTCCGCAAGGTCTCGGACGCGCTGGGCAAGACCCCTTGGTACCTGCGGCTGCTGCGGGACGAGGGCGCGGCGGCGGAGAACCTCGCCCGGGTCCTGTCCGCCGGCCGGCTGGCACCCGACCTGCTGCTGCGCGCCCCCGAGGCGGTGGCCATCCTGGGGGCGCCCGAGGGGCTGGAGCCGCGCGGCCGGAGCCATCTGGAGCCGGAGATCCTCGCCGCGGTCGGCCGGGCGGAGGACGCCGAACTGGCGGTCGCCGTGGCCCGCGGCGTACGACGCCGTGAGCTGTTCCGCACCGCCGCCGCCGACATCATCGGCTCGTACGGCACCGAGGACAGCCCCGCCGAGCCCGACCCGGGCGCCCTGGTCGACCGCGTCGGACAGGCGGTCACCGACCTGAACGCGGCGACCATCGCGGGCGCGCTGCGGGCCGCCGTGCGCGGCCAGTGGGGCGACACGCTGCCCACCCGGTTCGCCGTGATCGGCATGGGCCGCTTCGGCGGCCACGAGCTGGGGTACGGGTCCGACGCGGACGTGCTGTTCGTGCACGAGCCCCGCGAGGGCGTCGACGAGCAGGAGGCGGCGCGGGCGGCGAACGCGGTGGTGGCGGAGATGCGGCGGCTGCTCCAGCTGCCCACCGCCGATCCGCCGCTGCTCATCGACGCGGACCTGCGCCCCGAGGGCAAGAGCGGCCCCCTGGTGCGCACCCTGAAGTCGTACGCGGCCTACTACCGCCGCTGGTCCCTCGGCTGGGAGAGCCAGGCGCTGCTGCGCGCCGAGCCGATGGCCGGCGACCCGGACCTCGGGCGCCGGTTCATCGAGCTGGCCGACCCGCTGCGCTACCCCGAGCGGGGCCTGGACGACGCGGCGGTACGGGAGATCCGGCGCCTGAAGGCCCGCATGGAGACGGAGCGCCTGCCGCGCGGCGCCGACCCGGCGCTCCACACCAAGCTGGGGCGCGGCGGCCTGTCGGACGTCGAGTGGACCGTCCAGCTCCTGCAGATGCGCCACGGCCACACCGTGCCGGGGCTGCGCACCACCCGCACCCGCCGCGCGCTGACCGCCGCCGCCGAGGCTGGCCTGATCGACGCGCAGGACGCCCAGGTCCTGGACGAGGCCTGGGTGCTGGCCACCCGGGTCCGCAACGGTGTGATGCTGGTGCGCGGCCGGGCCGGCGACACCTTCCCGTCCGACGGCCGCGAGATGGCGGCCGTCGGACGCTACCTCGGCTACGGCCCGGGGCACGTCGGCGAGATGGTCGAGGACTACCGCCGCACCACCCGCCGCGCGCGGGCGGTGGTGGAGGAGCTGTTCTACGGCGGCTAGGCGTTTCGTCCGGGTCCAGGTCGTGTCCGTGAAGTCTCGCCTGGCCGTGACGCCCTCCGGGCGGACGACGCTACTGTCGAAACACGCCCTAGAACGAGGCGTGGACGTGGTCCTTCACCGTGGTGCGCCAGCTCTCCGCGTCCATGCCGGCGTACGAGAACGTCAGCCGTCCGCTCGTGCCCAGGTGCAGGTCCAGATCGTGCTCCCGGGCCACGAACTGGACCTCCAGCTGGCCGGGGCGCTCGTAGGCGGCCGGCCAGGAGAACTCGAACTCCTGCCAGAAGTCCACCGCCTGGTTCCCGCCCTGGGCGACGCCCCGCTTGACCTCCGCCTCGTCGTACCGGAAGCCCAGGTCCCGCAGGATCCGCAGCAGCGTCTCCTGGGCGGGCAGCGCGTGCACGCGGAACTCGTCGAAGTCGCCCCGGTCGACGGCGTTGTCGACGGCCAGCTCGGTGCGCACGGCCACCCGCCCGCCGTTCACGGGCATGCCGAAGGCGTGCGTGAGCGGTGTTTCCCAGGGGAGGTGCAGGTCGGTCTCGAAGAGGCGGGTCTCCCCGGCGCGCAGGGTGAACGGGCCGACGGGGTGCCCGGCGGCGACCACTCCGGGCCGGGTCCAGCCGCTGGTGGGCTCCCGGTCCTCGAAGCGGCTCACGACGTCCAGCTTGAGGTGCGTGATCTCCACGTCGGCGCCGCCACCGCGCAGGGTGGTCCTCGCGACGACGCGGTCGCCCGGGCGCGCGGACATGCCGTCCAGGACGGTCTCCACCTCGGGCGCGTTGACACCCAGAGCGCTCAGGAACTTACGGAAAGCCATGGAACAGGTCCCCTCCCGGACGGATCCGGGCGATCCGTCCGAGCGGAGACCCTAGATCACGACTCGGTCAGGGGCGAGAGGCCGCCGTCGGCGGGACCTCGGCCGGGGCCGGGGCGGGGGCCGGGACCTCCGCCGGGACCGGGGGCGGGACGGCGGCGGGGCGTGGTGCCACGTGGCGCGGGAGGCGGTGCGGCAGGGTGCCGTACCAGACGTACGCCAGGGCGTAGCCGAAGGCCAGGCAGATCATGCCGCCGACGGCGTCCAGCCAGAAGTGGTTGGCGGTGGCGACGATGACGACGAGGGTGGCGGTGGGGTAGAGCAGGCCGAGGATCCTGGCCCAGGGCGCCTTCGCCACGGCGAAGATGACCAGCCCGCACCACAGCGACCACCCGATGTGCATGGACGGCATCGCGGCGTACTGGTTGGACATGTTCTTCAGGTCGCCCGACGCCATCGAGCCCCAGGTGTGGTGCACCAGGACGGTGTCGATGAACTTCTCGGAGGTCATCAGGCGCGGCGGTGCCAGCGGGTACAGGTAGTAGCCGAGCAGGGCGATTCCGGTGGTGGAGAACAGCACGAGGCGGGTCGCCGCGTACCGCCCCGGGTGCCACCGGTACAGCCACACCAGGACACCGATCGTGACGATGAAGTGCAGCGTGGCGTAGTAGTAGTTCATGCCCACGATCAGCCACGTCACCGAGTCCACGGCGTGATTGACCGTCTTCTCCACGGCGATGCCGAGCGTCTGCTCGGCCCGCCAGATCCAGTCGGCGTTGCGCAGCGCCTCGGCCTTCTGCTCGGGCACCGCGTTGCGGATCAGCGAGTACGTCCAGTAACTCACCGCGATCAGCAGGATCTCGAACCAGATGCGGGGGCGGCGCGGGGCGCGCATCCGCTGCCACGGGGTCCGGCGGTCCGTCGCACGGTCCGGACCCTGTTCGATGGGTGATTCCACCGGTGGTGCCGGGGCCTCGCGGCCTTCCAGTGTCCTCACAGTCGTGTCACCCATGGGCCAAGAGTCTGCCAGATAGGTCTACTCGGTCGATCATCCGTCAGTCTGGTCCTCGGCGCCATCCGTACGCCTTGGGGAGGATGGCCTTTCGGGGGACCGCTGCCCCTGCGGCCCCGAGGCGGTCGACCCGCGGACGACCAGCTCGGGCATGAAGACGAACTCGCTGTGCGGGGCGGGGGTGCCGCCGACCTCCTCCAGCAGGGCCCGGACGGCCGCCTGGCCCATCGCCTGGACGGGCTGGCGGATGGTCGTCAGGGGCGGGTCCGTGAACGCTATGAGGGGGGAGTCGTCGAATCCGACGACGGAGACGTCCCGGGGGACGTGCAGGCCCCGCTGCCGGGCGGCGCGGATGGCACCCAGGGCCATCATGTCGCTGGCGCAGACGACGGCGGTGCAGCCCCGCTCGATCAGGGCGGTCGCGGCGGCCTGGCCGCCCTCCAGGGTGTAGAGCGAGTGCTGGACCAGCTCCTCGCACTGCTCCGGCGTCAGTCCGAGCCGCGCCTGCATGCCGAGCAGGAAGCCCTCGATCTTTCGCAGCACGGGCACGAACCGCTTCGGGCCCACCGCGAGACCGATCCGGGTGTGCCCGAGGGAGGCGAGGTGGGTGACGGCGAGCTGCATCGCGGCGCGGTCGTCGGGCGAGACGAACGGTGCCTGCACCTTCGGGGAGAAGCCGTTGAGGAGGACGTACGGGACGCCCTGGCCGCGCAGCTGGTCGTAGCGCGTCATGTCGGCGGTGGTGTCGGCGTGCAGGCCCGAGACGAAGATGATGCCGGAAACGCCCCGCTCGACCAGCATTTCGGTGAGTTCGTCCTCGGTGGAGCCGCCCGGGGTCTGGGTGGCGAGGACGGGCGTGTAGCCCTGGCGGGTCAGGGCCTGGCCGATGACCTGGGCCAGGGCCGGGAAGATCGGGTTGTCCAGTTCGGGGGTTATGAGCCCGACCAGTCCGGCGCTGCGCTGGCGCAGTCGTACGGGGCGCTCGTAGCCGAGGACGTCGAGGGCGGCCAGCACGGACTGGCGGGTGGCCGCGGCCACACCGGGCTTGCCGTTGAGCACGCGGCTGACTGTGGCTTCGCTGACCCCCGCCTGGGCTGCGATGTCGGCTAGCCGCGCGGTCATGGGATGCGACTGTACCGGCCGCACGTCAGCTTGCCCACCAGACGCAGGACTCGGGCGCGAGGACGACGGTCGGGCCGTCGTCGCCGGGCCCCGCTCCGGCCGCCGACTCCCGTGCGGGCGGCGGTACTTTGCCCCCGGCCGCGGGGGCCGGCGGGACCGGGTCCGCCCCGGTCGGCCCGGCCGCCCCGGACGGTTCGAGCGGTCCGCGGTCGCCGCCGCCGGCGGCACGGCCGGTCCCGTCACCCGCGGCGCCACCGTGAGCGGTGACGGGACCCGTGACGGGACCCGCGCCGTCGCCGTCGTCCTCGCCGGGCGCCCCGCCGTCGCCCTGTGCCCCGCCGCCGGCCGGACCGTCCGCCGGGGCGCCGGGCGACGGGACGGGCGCCGGGGCGTCGGCGGGGGCCGCGGAGGCGGGCGCGCTCGTCAGCAGGACCCGGCCGCCCGGGGTACGCAGGGCGACCGGCCGGTCGGTGAGGTTGACCGTGCACACCAGGTCGCCCTGCCAGGGGCCGGTGCCGGGGCCGTGCGCGCGGCGGCGGAAGGCGAGCACCCCGTCGGGCGCGGGCAGCCACTCCACCGCGTCGCCCGCTCCGAGCGCCGGGTGCTCCCGGCGCAGCGCCAGCGCGGCGCGGTACAGCTCCAGCGTCGAGCCGGGGTCCCCGGTCTGCGCCTCGACCGACAGGTCACGCCACGACGCCGGCTGCGGGAGCCAGCTGCCACCGGGCCCGAAGCCGTACGAGGGCCCCTCCGCCGTCCACGGGATCGGCACCCGGCACCCGTCGCGCAGCCCGTCCTGGCCGTCGCCGCGCAGGAAGGCCGGGTCCTGGCGGACCTCGTCGGGCAGCTCCGTGACCTCGGGCAGCCCGAGCTCCTCGCCCTGGTAGACGTAGGCGGAGCCGGGCAGCGCCAGCATCAGCAGCGCGGCCGCCCGCGCCCGCCGCAGCCCCGTGGCGCCCTCGCCGTACCGGGTGGTGTGGCGGACCACGTCGTGGTTGGACAGCACCCAGGTGGTCGGTGCGCCCACGGAGGTGGTGGCCCGCAGCGAGTCGTCGATGACCCGCCGCAGCGCCGCCGCGTCCCACGGGCAGTTCAGGAACTGGAAGTTGAACGCCTGGTGCAGCTCGTCGGGGCGCACGTACAGCGCCAGCCGCTCGGCCGAGGGCGCCCACGCCTCGGCGACGGCGATGCGCTCGCCCTCGTAGGTGTCCAGGAGCCGCCGCCAGCCGCGGTGGATCTCGTGGACGCCGTCCTGGTCGAAGAACGGCAGCTGCTGGGTGCCGATCAGCCGCGCCTGTTCGCCGTGCCCGATGTCGGGCATGCCGGGCGCCTTGACCATGCCGTGGGCGACGTCGACGCGGAAACCGTCGACCCCGAGGTCGAGCCAGAAGCGCATCACGGACTCGAACTCGGCCGTGACCTCCTCGTGGTCCCAGTTCAGGTCGGGCTGCTCGGGGGCGAAGAGGTGCAGGTACCAGGCGCCGTCCGGGGTGCGCGTCCATGCCGGGCCGCCGAAGACGGACTCCCAGTCGTTGGGCGGCAGCGCCCCGTCCGGGCCCCGGCCGGGGCGGAAGTGGTAGCGCTCGCGGCCCCGGCCGGCCAGCGCCTCGCGGAACCACGGGTGCCGGTCGGAGGTGTGGTTTGGCACGATGTCGACGATCACCCGCAGTCCGAGTTCGTGGGCCGTGCGCACCAGGTCGTCCGCGTCCGCCAGGTCCCCGAAGACCGGGTCGACGGCGCGGTAGTCGGCCACGTCGTAGCCGCCGTCCGCCTGGGGCGAGGCGTAGAAGGGGGTGAGCCAGACCGCGTCGGCGCCCAGCCGGGCCAGGTGGGGGAGGCGCTCGCGGGCACCGCGCAGGTCCCCGACGCCGTCGCCGTCGCTGTCCGCGAAGGAGCGGACGTACACCTGGTAGATGACGGCGTCCCGCCACCACCGCCGGCGGTCGCGGGGAGGGGTCGCGGGGTGGGCGTCGTCCGGCGCCGGGGCGGGCTCCCCGGGCGCCTGGACGGGCGAGGTCAGCTCGTGGGCCATGTGCGGTGTCCCTCTCGGTGCGGCCGGTCCGGGGCTGTGTGTCTGACGAGGTGAGCGCGTTCTTGAAACGGTCCTGCAAGGCCTTACGAAAAGGCTTGCAGAGCCCTGCCGGGCTGCGCAAGCCCGCCTCGCCTCGTCTGTCAAGCGATCCGTCGGCAACCGTAGGGACACGCGGATGTAACGATCGGCGTGCCTTGCAGAAATTTGCCGCAAGCTCTTTCGACTCGTTTTCATCCCTGTTACGTTCCTGGCAACCCGGCGCGCCGCGAGGGAGCGGTCTGCAGGAGGCACGAGATCCAGACATGTGATCCGCCTTCGTCTTCCCGGGATCAGTTGAAGGAGTTCACATGCGGCGTGGCATAGCGGCCACCGCGCTGGTCGCGGCCCTCGGTCTGACGACGGCGGCGTGCGGAGGCGACAGCGGTGACCAGGGCGGGTCCAACAGCTCTGGTGAGCTGTCCGGCACCGTCACCTACTGGGACACCTCGAACGAGGCCGAGAAGGCGACCTACCAGGCGCTCGCCGAGGGCTTCACCAAGCTGCACCCCAAGGTAAAGGTCAAGTACGTCAACGTCCCGTTCGGCGAGGCCAACGCCAAGTTCAAGAACGCGGCCGGCGGCAACTCCGGCGCCCCCGACGTGATGCGCACCGAGGTCGCCTGGGTCGCCGACTTCGCCAGCCTCGGCTACCTCGCCCCGCTGGACGGCACCCGCGCCATCGAGAACCAGGGCGACTGGCTGCCGCAGGCCGCCGCCAGCACCAAGTTCGACGACAAGACCTACGCGGTCCCGCAGGTCATCGACACCATGGCGCTCTTCTACAACAAGAAGATGCTCAAGGACGCCGGTGTCGACGTCCCGTCGAACCTCAACGCGCTCAAGGACGCGTCGGCGAAGATCAGCAAGAAGTGGCCGGGCAAGTCGGGCCTGTACCTGCGCGGCGACGACCCGTACTGGTTCCTGTCCTTCCTCTACGGCGAGGGCGGCGACCTGGTCGACGCCGACGGCAAGAAGGTCACGATCGACGACCCGTCCGGCGTCAAGGCGTACAAGACCATCAAGGACCTGGTCGACTCGAAGGCGGCGATCACCGACGCCTCCGACGGCTGGAACAACATGCAGAACGCGTTCAAGTCCGGCAAGGTCGCGATGATGCTCAACGGCCCGTGGGCCATCGCCGACTCGCGCGCCGGCGCCGAGTTCAAGGACCCGAAGAACCTGGGCATCGCGCCCGTCCCGGCCGGCAGCGCCGGTCAGGGCTCCCCGCAGGGCGGCTGGAACCTCTCCGTCTACGCCGGCTCCAAGAACCTGGACGCCTCCTACGAGTTCGCCAAGTACATGAGCTCGGCCAAGGTCCAGCAGGAGACCACCGAGAAGCTCAGCCTGCTGCCGACCCGCCTCTCCGTGTACACGAAGCCGACCGTGTCGGGCAACGAGATGGTCCAGTTCTTCAAGCCGGCCGTCGACAAGGCAGTCGAGCGCCCGTGGATCCCGCAGGGCAACGCCCTCTTCGAGCCGATCCGCCTCCAGATGGCCAACGTCCTGGGCGGCAAGACCACTCCGGAGAAGGCCGCCCAGGAGACGGGCGACGCCTACCGCAAGATGCTCAAGGACTACAAGTAAGCAGTGGGAAGGGCTGACCGACCAATGGCTGTCGAGACCAGCCAGTCGGTGGCGAAGGCCGCGGGCGCCAACAGCGCCCGCGGCCGCGGCCGCCGCACTGAGAACACCCCGCGATCCACGGGTCCGGGCCGCCTGCGCAGGGCGCTGAGCACCCACTGGTACGCCTGGAGCATGGTCGCTCCCGTGGTGGCCGTGATCGGCGTGATCATCGGCTACCCGCTGGCGCGCGGGTTCTACCTGTCGCTGACGGACGCCAACGAGGCCAACGTCGAGCGCACCATCGGCGTCAACCACATCCCGGCGACGTACGAGTTCGTCGGCCTCGACAACTACAAGGCCGTCCTCACGGACAACGTCTTCTGGGACCGGCTCGGCTGGACGCTGGTCTGGACGGTCAGCTGTGTCGCCCTCTCCTTCACCCTCGGCCTCGTCCTGGCCAACATGCTCAACCGCAAGCTCAAGGGCCGCACCTTCTACCGCATGGCCCTGATCCTGCCGTGGGCCGTCCCGGCCTTCGTCTCGGTCTTCACCTGGCGGCTGCTGTTCAACGAGCGCAGCGGCCTGTTCAACCAGCTCCTCGCCGGCGGCGGCATCGACGCGATCTCCTGGCTGAACGACCCCACCTGGGCCAAGGTCTCCGTCATCGCCGTCAACGTCTGGCTCGGCGTGCCCTTCATGCTCGTCGCCATGCTGGGCGGCCTCCAGTCCATCCCCGCCGAGCTGTACGAGGCCGCCGAGATGGACGGCGCGACCGCCTGGCAGCGGTTCCGCCACATCACGCTGCCCGGGCTCCGGCCGGTCTCCGGCACGGTGATCCTGCTCAGTTCCATCTGGACGTTCAACATGTTCCCGGTGATCTTCCTGCTCACCCGGGGCGGACCGGGCGACGCCACCGAGATCCTCGTGACGTACGCCTACAAGCTTTCCTTCGTCGTCAGCCCGCGCGACTTCGCGGGATCGGCGGCCTGGGGCGTGCTGATCCTGGCGCTCCTGTCGCTCTTCGCGGTGGCCTACCGCCGCGCGCTCCGCAAGCAGGGAGACATGTGGTGAGCACCAACACGCAGAGCGCTCCGGCGCCCAAGGTCCGGGCCCGCGGCGAGCGTTCGCCGCTGGCGTCCCTGGGACTGCACCTGACGCTGCTCGTCGCCACCCTCACCGCGGTCTTCCCGCCGCTGTGGCTGGTGATCACGTCGTTCAAGCCGAAGACCGACGCCTTCGACACCTCGGTCGTCAAGAACTTCACCTTCGGCAACTACAGCCACGTCCTCGGCGACACCCAGTTCCTGGCCTGGCTCGGCAACTCGCTGGTCGTCGTCGGCATCACCACCGTCATCGGCGTCTTCATCTCCGCCACCACCGGCTACGCCGTCAGCCGCTTCCGCTTCCCGGGCCTGCGGCCCCTGATGTGGCTGCTGCTGATCACCCAGATGTTCCCGGTCGCGGTCCTGATCGTGCCGCTGTACAACCTGCTGGCCTCGCTGGGCATGCTGAACCAGCCGGTCGGCCTGGTCATCACGTACCTCACCGTCGCCGTGCCGTTCTGCGCCTGGATGATGAAGGGGTACTTCGACGGCATCCCCGCCGAGATCGACGAGGCGGGCCGCGTCGACGGCCTCACCCCGTTCGGCACCTTCTGGCGGCTGATCATGCCGCTCGCCAAGCCCGGCCTGGCGGTCACCGCGTTCTACACGTTCATCACCGGCTGGGGCGAGGTGGCGTACGCCTCCGCGTTCATGACCGGCGAGGAGAACCTCACTCTCGCGGGCGGCCTCCAGACCTTCGTCAACCAGTACACCGCCGACTGGGGTTCGCTCACCGCCGCCGCGGTCCTGATCGCCGCGCCCGCCGCGGTGGTGTTCGGGCTCGTCCAGCGCCACCTGGTCTCCGGCCTGACGGCCGGCGCCACCAAGTCGTGACCGGTGCCCGCTGACCCGCGCCCCCGCCCGGGCGGCCGTCCGTTAGGGCGGTGCCGCCCGGCGGCACGCCCCTCACCGCACCCGCAACCCGGTCAGCGGCGCCGGTCCGGCCTCCGGGCCGGCCGGTCGCCGCTCCACTCCTACTCCAGGGAAGACATGACCCAGCACCTCGCTGCCCCCGCCGCCCCCGCCACCGGCACGCACACGGGCTGGTGGAGAGACGCGGTGATCTACCAGGTCTATCCGCGCAGCTTCGCCGACGGCAACGGTGACGGCATGGGCGACCTGGAAGGCGTCCGCAGCCGGCTGCCGTACCTGAAGGACCTGGGCGTCGACGCCGTCTGGCTCAGCCCCTTCTACGCGTCGCCCCAGGCCGACGCCGGCTACGACGTCGCCGACTACCGTGCCATCGACCCCATGTTCGGCAACCTCCTCGACGCCGACGCGCTGATCCGCGAGGCGCACGCGCTGGGCCTGCGCGTCATCGTCGACCTGGTGCCCAACCACTCCTCCGACCAGCACGAGTGGTTCCAGCGCGCACTGCGCGAGGGCCCCGGATCGCCGCTGCGCGAGCGCTACCACTTCCGCCCCGGCAAGGGCGAGAACGGCGAACTGCCGCCCAACGACTGGGAGTCCATCTTCGGTGGCCCGGCGTGGACGCGCGTCGAGGACGGTGAGTGGTACCTGCACCTCTTCGCACCCGAGCAGCCCGACTTCAACTGGGAGCACGCCGCCGTCCGCGACGAGTTCCGCTCGATCCTCCGCTTCTGGCTCGACATGGGCGTCGACGGCTTCCGCGTCGACGTCGCCCACGGCCTCGTCAAGGCGGCCGGGCTGCCCGACATCGGCGCCCACGACCAGCTCAAGCTGCTCGGCAACGACGTCATGCCGTTCTTCGACCAGGACGGCGTCCACGAGATCTACCGCAGCTGGCGCGACGTCCTGGCCGAGTACGACGGGGAACGCGTCCTGGTCGCCGAGGCCTGGACCCCCACCGTCGAGCGCACCGCCAACTACGTGCGCCCCGACGAGATGCACCAGGCGTTCAACTTCCAGTACCTGGGCACCTACTGGGACGCCGCCGAGCTGCGCAAGGTCATCGACGCCTCGCTCGCCGCGATGCGTCCCGTCGGCGCCCCCACCACCTGGGTGCTGTCCAACCACGACGTCACCCGGCATGCCACCCGGTTCGCCAACCCGCCCGGCCTCGGCACCCAGCTGCGCACGGCCGGCGACCGGGAGCTCGGGCTGCGCCGGGCCCGCGCGGCGACCCTGCTGATGCTGGCGCTGCCCGGCTCCGCGTACGTGTACCAGGGCGAGGAGCTCGGCCTGCCGGACGTCACGGACCTGCCCGACGAGGTGCGCCAGGACCCGTCGTTCTTCCGGGCCACCGGCCAGGACGGCTTCCGCGACGGCTGCCGGGTGCCGATCCCGTGGACGGTCGGCGGCTCGTCGTACGGGTTCGGCAGCGGCGGCAGCTGGCTCCCGCAGCCCGCGGACTGGGCCGGCCTGAGCGTCGAGGCCCAGACCGGCGACCCCGGTTCCACGCTGGAGCTGTACCGGAGCGCCCTGGCCGTGCGCCGCGAGCAGCCTGGGCTGGGCGCGGGTGACGGCGTGCGGTGGCTGGACGCGCCCGAGGGCGTGCTGGCGTTCGCCCGCGAGGGGTTCGTCTGCCACGCCAACACCACCGGCCGGGCGGTCCGGGTGCCGGTGCCGGGCCGGATGCTGCTCGCCAGCGACCGGGTGCGCACCAGCGTCGACGGCACCGCCGAACTGCCCGCCGACACCACCGTCTGGTGGGCGGTGTGACGATCGTGTCGCCCCGCGGCGACGCACGGACCGAGCCGCGGGGCGACGGAGGAGGGGGCGCCCCGCGGCTCGCGGACATCGCCGCGCAGGCCGGGGTCAGCGAGGCCACGGTCAGCCGGGTCCTCAACGGCAAGGCGGGCGTCGCCGGGCCGACGAGGACCCGGGTGCTGGCCGCGCTCGACGTCCTCGGCTACGAGCGGCCCGTACGGCTCAAGCGGCGCAGCGCCGGCCTGGTGGGGTTGGTCATCCCCGAGCTGACCAACCCCATCTTCCCGGCGTTCGCGCAGGTCATCGAGCAGGTGCTGGCCGGGCACGGCTACACGCCCGTGCTGTGCACCCAGATGCCCGGCGGCGCCACCGAGGACGAGCTGGTCGAGCAGCTGGAGGAGCGCGGCGTCACCGGCATCGTGTTCCTGTCCGGGCTGCACGCCGACACCAGCGCCGACCCGTCGCGGTACGTCCAACTGGCCGCCCGGGGCGTGCCGTTCGTCCTCATCAACGGCTTCAACGAGCACATCGACGCCCACTTCGTGTCGCCCGACGACCGCTCGGCCGCCCGGATGGCGGTGACGCACCTGGCCGAACTGGGCCACGAGCGGATCGGGCTGGCGATCGGCCCCACCCGCTACGTCCCCTCGCGGCGCAAGGCCGAGGGGTTCACGGCCGCGCTGCGCGGCCTGCTGGGGGTGGGCGCCGAGGAGGCCCGGTCCCGCGTCCAGCAGACCCTGTTCGGTGTCGAGGGCGGGCACGCGGCGGCCGGGGTGCTGCTCGACCAGGGCTGCACGGGCATCGTGTGCGCCAGCGACCTGATGGCGCTCGGCGCGATACGGGCGGTGCGGGCGCGTGGCCTGGACGTGCCGGGTGACGTGTCGGTGGTCGGCTTCGACGACTCGCCGCTGATCGCGTTCACCGACCCGCCGCTGACGACGGTGCGCCAGCCGGTGCAGGCGATGGCGACGGCGGCGGTGGACGCGCTGCTGGAGGAGATCGACGGCAATCCGGTGCAGAGGACGGAGTTCGTCTTCCAGCCGGAGCTGGTGGTACGGGGTTCCACCGCCCGCCGCAGGTGATTTCGGGCGGCGGGGAGGGGCCCGGGGCCCGCCCGTGATCGGGCGCGGCGGGGTCTTCTTGGGCCCCGGGCCTCCCGGCTGGTGACCGGCCCGGCCGGCCGGCGCGTGGAGCCCCGGGGTGCGGGACCCTCGGCCGGCCGGACCGGAGTCGTGGTTGAACGTAGCACTGCTGCAAGTGCTTGCGAAAGGTTTTGCAGTCCTGGATCCGGCCGATTTCCGTCACGTGAACCACGTGTGTCCAAAGGGTTGACCGCGTCCCCGGCGGCTCGTACGGTCTCGACCGAAAACCCTTGCTGCTTTCTTGCAGCAAGAAGATTCACCAGGGCCTTGCGGGCATGGCGCGTTGCCGTACGAGGCTGCACCGTCGCACACCCCCGCACCTCCCATTCCCCAGGAGGAAACATGGCCAAGAAGACCGTGGCCGCTGCGCTCGCCCTCGTGGCGGGAGCCGCCGTGGCCGTCACGGCGCCCCCCACGCCCGCCGCCGCGGCCCCGCCCGGCGGCAAGGACGTCACCGCCGTGATGTTCGAGTGGTCCTTCGCCTCGGTGGCCAAGGCGTGCACCGACACCCTCGGCCCCGCCGGATACGGATACGTCCAGGTCTCGCCGCCCCAGGAGCACATCCAGGGCGGCCAGTGGTGGACCTCGTACCAGCCCGTCAGCTACCGCATCGCCGGACGGCTGGGCGACCGCACCGCCTTCAAATCCATGGTGGACACCTGCCACGGCGCGGGCGTCAAGGTCGTCGCCGACACCGTCATCAACCACATGGCGGCCGGCAACGGAACCGGCACCGGCGGCTCGTCGTACACCAAGTACGGCTACCCGGGCCTGTACTCGGCGCCCGACATGGACGACTGCACCGCGCAGATCACCAACTACCAGGACCGGGTCAACGTCCAGCACTGCGAACTCGTCGGCCTCGCCGACCTGGACACCGGCGAGGAGTACGTCCGCTCGAAGATCGCCGGCTACATGAACGACCTGCTGTCCCTCGGCGTCGACGGCTTCCGCATCGACGCCGCCAAGCACATGCCGGCCGCCGACCTCGCCGCCATCAAGGCCAAGCTCACCAACCCGGGCGTCTACTGGAAGCAGGAGGCGATCCACGGCGCCGGTGAGGCCGTCTCGCCCAGCGAGTACCTCGGCAACGGCGACGTCCAGGAGTTCCGCTACGCCCGCGACCTCAAGCGCGTCTTCCTCGGCGAGAACCTCGCCCACCTCAAGAACTTCGGCGAGGCCTGGGGCCACATGGAGTCCGGCAGGTCCGGCGTCTTCGTCGACAACCACGACACCGAGCGCGGCGGCGACACCCTCACCTACAAGAACGGCTCCGCCTACACGCTCGCGAGCGTCTTCATGCTCGCCTGGCCCTACGGCTCCCCGGACGTCCACTCCGGGTACGAGTGGAGCGACAAGGACGCCGGCCCGCCCTCCGGCGGCAACGTGAGCGCCTGCTACAGCGACGGCTGGAAGTGCCAGCACGCCTGGCGCGAGATCGCCTCCATGGTCGCCTTCCGGAACGTGGCCCGCGGTCAGGGCGTCACGAACTGGTGGGACAACGGAGGCGACCAGATCGCGTTCGGCCGCGGCACCAAGGCGTACGTCGCGATCAACCACGAGACGTCCGCCCTCACCCGCACCTTCCAGACCTCGCTGCCCGGCGGCGACTACTGCGACGTCCAGAACAACCGGCCGGTCACCGTCAACGGCAGCGGCCAGTTCACCGCCACCCTCGGCGCGGGCACCGCCGTCGCGCTGCACGCCGGGGCGCGCACCTGCGGCGCCGGGTCCACGACCCCGCCCCCGGCCACCACGGGCGCGTCCTTCGCCGTGAACGCCACCACCGTCCCCGGCCAGAACATCCACGTCACCGGCGACCACCCCGCGCTCGGCAACTGGAACGCCGCCGCCGCGCCGAAGCTCGACCCGGCCGCGTACCCCGTCTGGAAGCTGGACGTGAACCTCCCGGCCGGTACGGCCTTCGCGTACAAGTACGTCCGCAAGGACGCCGCCGGGAACGTCACCTGGGAGTCGGGGGCCAACCGCACGGCCACCGTCCCGGCCTCCGGCAAGGTCACCCTGAACGACACGTTCCGCCCCTGACGGCAGGGGGCCCGGCGACACGACACGACCCGGCCCCCGCACGCCCGTCGCACCCGCCGCCCCGCGCCCCCGACCGGGCCGGGGCGGCCCGCAACCCCCGTCCGCGTGACCCTCATCGAGGAGCTACGGCCTTGATACGCCCCCCATCCCCGCCACGCGCCCCGCGCGGCCCGCGCACCCCGCGCAGGGCCGCGGCCGCCCTCGCGGCGGCGACGCTCGCCGCGCTCGTCCCGGCCCTGCCGGCGACCGCCGCGCCGAAGCCCCCCGCCCCGCCGTCCGACAAGGCGCTGGCCGCGGCCCCCGCCCGGCACGACCTCACCCGCGAGCAGTTCTACTTCGTGCTGCCCGACCGGTTCGCCAACGGCGACCCGCGCAACGACCGCGGCGGACTCACCGGCACCCGGCTCACCACCGGCCACGACCCCACGGACAAGGGCTTCTACCAGGGCGGTGACCTCAAGGGGCTCACCGACAGGCTCGACTACATCAAGGGCCTGGGCACCACCGCCATCTGGATGGCGCCCATCTTCAAGAACCAGCCCGTACAGGGCGAGGGCAAGGACGCCTCGGCCGGCTACCACGGCTACTGGATCACCGACTTCACCCAGGTCGACCCCCACTTCGGCACCAACGCCGACCTAGAGAAGCTGATCGACAAGGCCCACTCCAAGGGCATGAAGGTCTTCTTCGACGTCATCACCAACCACACCGCCGACGTCGTCGACTACCAGGAGAAGTCCTACAGCTACCTCTCCAAGGGCGCCTTCCCCTACCTCACCAAGGACGGCGTCCCCTTCGACGACGCCGACTACGCCGACGGCACCAGGCGCTTCCCCGAGACCGACCGCGACTCCTTCCCCCGCACCCCCGTCGTCCCCGACGCCAAAAGGAACCTCAAGGTCCCCGCCTGGCTCAACGACCCGGAGATGTACCACAACCGGGGCGACTCGACCTTCGCCGGGGAGTCCTCCACCCAGGGCGACTTCGCGGGCCTGGACGACCTGTGGACCGAGCGCCCCGAGGTCGTCGACGGCATGGAGAAGATCTACCAGCGCTGGGTGCGCGACTTCGACATCGACGGCTTCCGCGTCGACACCGTCAAGCACGTCAACTCCGAGTTCTGGACGCAGTGGGCCACCGCCCTCGACGCGTACGCCGCCAAGCGCGGCCGGGACGACTTCTTCATGTTCGGCGAGGTGTACTCCGCCGACCCGGCCGTCACCGCCCCCTACGTCACCCGCGGCCGGCTCGACGCCACCCTCGACTTCCCCTTCCAGGACGCCGCCCGCCGCTACGCCTCGCAAGGAGGCCCCGCCGGAAAGCTCTCCGAGCTGTTCGCGCAGGACTACCGCTACACCACCGACAAGGCCAACGCCTACGAGTCGGTGTCCTTCCTCGGCAACCACGACATGGGCCGCTTCGGCACCTTCCTGAAGCAGGACAACGCGGACGCCGACGACACCGAACTCCTGAACCGCTACCGGCTCGCCAACGAGCTGATGTTCCTCAGCCGCGGCAACCCCGTCGTCTACTACGGCGACGAACAGGGCTTCACCGGCGCCGGCGGCGACAAGGACGCCCGCCAGACCCTGTTCGCCTCGAAGACCGCCGACTACCTCGACGACGACCAGCTCGGCACCGACCGCACCCACGCCACCGCCGCGTACGACACCCGCCACCCCCTCTACCGCTCCATCGCCGCCCTCTCCCGCCTCACCAAGGCCCACCCGGCGCTGCGCGACGGCGTCCAGACCGAGCGGCACGCCGACACCGGCCAGGGCGTGTACGCCTTCTCCCGTACCGACACGACGTCCCGCACCGAGTACGTCGTCGCCGTCAACAACGCCACCACCCCCAAGACGGTGGAGCTCAGCACCGACTCCCCGGACACCGCGTTCCGCCACCTGTACGGCGGCACCGGCACGGTCACCAGCAGCGGCGACACGCTGAAGCTGACCGTCCCCGCCCTGTCCTCCGTGGTCCTCAAGGCGGCCAGGCCCGTCCCGGCCCCCGCGACCGCCCCCACCCTGACGCTCAAGGCCCCGCCCGCCGGCGCCACCGGCACCGTCGAACTCACCGCGGACGTCTCCGGCGGCGGCCTCAACCGGGTCGTCTTCGCCGCCCAGACCGGCAACGGGACGTGGCAGACGCTCGGCTCCGCCGACCACGCCCCCTACAAGGTCACCCACACCGTCACCGCCCCCGCCGGAACCCCCCTGCGCTACAAGGCCGTCGCCGTCGACAGCCGGGGCCGTACCGCGAGCGACCTCGCCACCAGCACCGCCGGACAGGCCCCGGAGCCCGGCGAGCCCGGCGCCGTCGACCGTGACCACGCCGTCGTCCACTACCAGCGCCCGGACGGCGACTACGACGGCTGGACGCTGAGGACGGGGAACACCACCGCCGCCTTCACCGGCCGTGACGCGTACGGCGCGTTCGCCTGGGTCAAGGTCGAGGACGGCGCGACGACCGTTCCGTACACCGTCGAGAAGGACGGCACCGCCGACGGCCCGCGGCGCACCCTCGACCTCGCCGCCACCGGCGAGGTGTGGGTCAAGCAGGGCGCGGACGGCCAGACGGACAAGGCGCCCGACGGCGCCTATCCGCCGCAGGACCCCGGCAAGGCGGTCATCCACTACCACCGGCCCGACGGGAACTACGACGGCTGGGGCCTGCACACCTGGACCGGCGCCGCCACCCCCACCGACTGGGCCAAGCCGCTCCAGCCGGTGAAGAAGGACGCCTTCGGGATCACCTTCGAGGTCCCGCTCGCCGCCGGAGCCACCTCCCTGTCCTACATCGTCCACAAGGGCGACGAGAAGGACATTCCCGCCGACCGGTCCCTCGACTTCGGCACCCACGGCAAGGAGGTCTTCCTCCTCACCGGCGACTCCGGCTACCTGCTGCCCACCACCGGCGCCGCACCCGCCCCCGACCTCACCAAGGCCGAGGCCCAGTGGATCGACGCGAACACCGTCGTGTGGAAGGTGAAGTCCGCACCCGGCACCAGCCAGCAGCTGGTGTACGCGCGGGACGGCGGCATCACCGCCCCCGGCGGCGCCCTGTCCGACGAGGGCCGCTGGCTGCGCCTGAACCCCGCCGCCCTCACCGACGCCCAGAAGGCGAAGTACCCGCACCTCAAGGAGTACCCCGCCTTCACCCTCGACCCGCGCGACCGCGACCGGGTGCGTGACGCCCTGCGCGGCCGGCTCGTCGCCACCCACCGCGCCCCGAACGGCGCCCTGCTCGCCGCCACCGGCGTCCAGATCCCGGGCGTCCTCGACGACCTGTACGGCACCAAGGCGCAGGCCAAGTCGCTCGGCCCCGTCTTCCGCAAGGGCACGCCCACCCTCTCCGTCTGGGCGCCCACCGCACAGGGCGTCGCCCTCGAACTCGACGGCCGGCGCGTGGCGATGAAGCGCGACGCGGCCACCGGCGTCTGGTCCGCCACCGGCTCCAAGAGCTGGCGGAACAAGCCGTACCGGTACGAGGTGAAGGTGTGGGCGCCCAGCGTCCAGAAGGTTGTCACCAACAAGGTCACCGACCCGTACTCCACCGCCCTGACCGCCGACTCCACCCACAGCCTGGTCACCGACCTCACCGACCCGGCACTCGCCCCGGCGGGCTGGAACACCCTCAGGAAGCCCGCCGCCACCCCGTTGCGCGACGCCCAGATCCAGGAGCTCCACGTCCGTGACTTCTCGGTCGCGGACCGCACCGCCAAGCACCCCGGCGGATACCTCGCCTTCACCGACACCGCGTCCGACGGCATGAAGCACCTGAGGAAGCTGGCCGGCAGCGGCACGTCCTACGTCCACCTACTGCCCGTCTTCGACATCGGCACGATCCCCGAGAAGAAGTCCGGCCAGGCCACCCCCGGCTGCGACCTGGCCTCCTACCCCCCTGACTCCGAGCAGCAGCAGGCGTGCGTCTCCAAGGCCGCCGCCAAGGACGCCTTCAACTGGGGCTACGACCCGCTGCACTACACCGTCCCCGAGGGCTCCTACGCCTCCGACCCGGACGGCACCCGCCGCACGGTCGAGTTCCGGCAGATGGTCCAGGGCCTCAACAAGGCCGGACTGCGCACCGTCATGGACGTCGTCTACAACCACACCGTCGCGAGCGGGCAGGCCGACAAGTCCGTCCTCGACAAGATCGTCCCCGGCTACTACCAGCGGCTCCTCGCCGACGGCACCGTCGCCACCTCCACCTGCTGCGCCAACACCGCGCCCGAGAACACCATGATGGGCAAGCTCGTCGTCGACTCGGTCGTCACCTGGGCCAAGGAGTACAAGGTCGACGGCTTCCGCTTCGACCTCATGGGCCACCACCCCAAGGCCAACATGCTCGCCGTGCGCGAGGCCCTCGACGGGCTCACCCTCGCCAAGGACGGCGTCGACGGCAAGAAGATCATCCTGTACGGGGAGGGCTGGAACTTCGGTGAGATCGCCGACGACGCCCGCTTCGTCCAGGCCACCCAGAAGAACATGGCCGGCACCGGCATCGCGACCTTCTCCGACCGGGCCCGCGACGCCGTGCGCGGCGGCGGCCCCTTCGACGCCGACCCCGGCGTCCAGGGCTTCGCCTCCGGCCTGTTCACCGACCCCAACACCTCCAAGGCCAACGGCACCCCCGCCGAGCAGAAGGCCCGCCTGCTGCACTACCAGGACCTGATCAAGGTCGGCCTGACCGGCAACCTCGCCTCCTACCGCTTCACCGACACCTCCGGGAAGAGCGTCAAGGGCTCCGAGGTCGACTACAACGGCGCCCCCGCCGGCTACGCCGCCGCACCCGGCGACGCCCTCGCCTACGCGGACGCCCACGACAACGAGACCCTGTATGACGCGCTCGCCTTCAAGCTCCCGGCGGCGACGTCCCCCGACGACCGGGCCAGGATGCAGGTCCTCGCCATGGCGACCGCAGCCCTCTCCCAGGGCCCGGCGCTCTCCCAGGCGGGCACCGACCTGCTGCGCTCCAAGTCGCTGGACCGCAACTCCTACGACAGCGGCGACTGGTTCAACGTCCTCAACTGGGACTGCCGGGCCGGCAACGGCTTCGGGCGCGGCCTGCCGCCTGCCGCCGACAACAAGGACAAGTGGTCCTTCGGCAAGCCGCTGCTGACGTCCCCGTCCCTGACGGTCGGCTGCCCGCAGATCACCGGCGCCTCCGCCGCCTACCGGGACCTGCTGAAGCTCCGTACGACGGAGAAGGCGTTCAGCCTGACCACGGCGGACGCCGTGCAGTCCGCGCTCTCCTTCCCCCTCTCGGGCGAGGACGAGACCCCCGGCGTGATCACCATGCGCCTGGGTGACCTGGTCGTCGTCTTCAACGCCACGCCCGAACGGCAGGCGCAGACCGTCCCCGCCCTCGCGGGCACCGGCCACACCCTGCACCCGGTCCAGGCGCACGGCTCCGACGCCACGGTGAAGACGTCGGCGTACGAGACGGCCACCGGCACCTTCACGGTCCCGGCCCGCACGGTGGCGGTGTTCACCCAGCGGTAGGAACGACGGGCGGGGCGCCACGGTCCGGACACCTGTGCCGGACCGTGGCGCCCCGCTCTATGGTGGCCGCGACAGCCGTACCACCAGGAGCGATACCCATGCCGCAGATCACCGTCGACTACTCCGCCTCCCTCGACGAGGACTTCGACCGCCGGGGCTTCGCGCTGGCCCTGCACCCCCTGGTCGTCGAGACGGCCGGCGCCCGGCTCGCCGCCTGCAAGACCCGCACCCGCCGCGTGGAGGACACCGTGGTCGGCGACGGCACGGCCGACGACGCCATGGTCCACGTCGACATCGACCTGCTCGCCGGGCGCGCCGAGGAGGTCAGGGCACGGCTGACGGAGGCCGTCGTCGCGCTCGTCCCGCGGTTCGTCGCCCCCGCCGAGGGCCGGGTGCTGCACGTGTCGGCCGAGGTGCACGACCTCGACCCCTCCTACCGGGCGGGCTGAGCCGCCCCGGCCGGCACCTTCGGCAACAGCGCCCCGAGCCGGTCGACCAGGTCGCCGAACGGCCCGTCGGCCGGCTCGTCGCCCAGCATGTGCAGCAGCAGCGACGCCATCTCGCCGTCGTACGCCGCACTCACCGCCGCCAGCGCGGCGAAGTCGTGCACCAGCTGCAACTCCAGCTCCGCGCGCGGTATCCGGCGGCCGTCCAGCCACAGCAGCGCCGTCGACTCGGCGAGCGACACCCAGGAGCGGACGACCAGCTCCAGGCGCGCGGGCGGGTCGCCGACACCGAGATGGGCCAGGATCTGCTCGTACGCCGCCTGCCGCACCTCGTCGATCATCGCGTTCGTCGTGGGCCCGACCGCCGGACCGCCGCGCATCAGCGCCGAGAACCCCGGCCCGTGCTCGTCCACGAAGTCGAAGAACCGCCGCATCACCCGCAGCAGCCGCGCCCCCAGCGGACCTTGGCGCGGCTCCACGAACCGGGCGGCCAGCTCGTCCGCCGCCCGCCGCAGCGCCGCCTCGTACAGGCTCTGCTTGCCGGGGAAGTAGTGGTAGACCAGCGGCCGGGAGATGCCGGCGGCGGCGGCGATCTCGTCGATCGACACGTCGTCGGGGGAGCGGCGGCTGAACAGCTCCAGCGCCACCCCGATCAACTGCTGCCTGCGCTCCTCGACGCCCATCCTGCGCCGCGCCCCGGTCGTCATGCGAACAGCCTAACGGCCGCCACCGACAGCCCTTCGAACAGTGGCCGATACACAGTTCGCTACGCTGCCGCGCATGAGCATCCCCGACCCCGAGACCCCGGCCCCGAGCACGGGCGTCACCCCACGTCAGGCCCGCCGCTTACGCGTCGCCGCGGCTTCCGTCCTCCTGGTCACGATGGCGGTCGTCCTGGTGCTCCGGCTGGCCAGCCGCACGTCCGTCCTCGTCGTCGGCGTCTACGGACTGGCCATGATCCTCTGCGGCGTCGTCATCGAACTCAGCCGCAACGGCCGCACCCGCCTGGCCACCTGGCTCCTCGCCTCCGGCCTCCTCACCGCCCTGGCCGCGGACTGGCTGCTGCTGCCGTAGGACGTGTGGGGAACGCCCGCCTACAGATCCAGCACCAGCCGCCCGCCCCGGCAGCGGGACACGCACAGGAGCATCGAGTCCCGCCGTTCCTCCTCCGTCAGCAGCTCGTCGCGGTGGTCGACCTCGCCCGCGAGGACGGGCTGGCGGCAGGTGCCGCAGAAGCCCTGTTCGCAGGAGTACGGGACGTGGGGCAGCTCCGCGCGGACGGCCGCGAGGAGCGACTGGCCGGCGGCCACCGTGACCGTGCGGCCGGAGCGGCGCAGTTCCGCCTCGAAGGCGTCACCGGGGGCCGGCGTGGCCGGGGTGAAGCGTTCGAGGTGCAAGGGCCGGCCCTGCGGGAGGCGTTGGGCCACCGCGTCCATCAGGCCGTCGGGGCCGCAGACGTAGACGGCCGTCTCCGGCGGTAGGCCGTCGAGGAGGGCGAGGTCCGGCAGGCCCGCCTCGTCCTCGGGCGCCACGGTGACGTCCCCGGCGCCCTCCAGTTCGTCCAGGAACGGCATCGTCGCCCGGCTGCGCCCGCAGTACAGCAGCCGCCACCGGGCGCCCGCCGCCCGTACCGCCCGCAGCATGGGCAGCAGGGGCGTGATCCCGATGCCGCCCGCGACGAAGACGTACGCGGGGGCGTCCACCAGCGGGAAGCGGTTGCGCGGTCCGCGGATCTCGATCTCCGTGCCCGTACGGAGCCGTTCGTGCACCTCCCGCGAGCCGCCGCGCCCGTCCGCGACGAGCCGCGCGGCGACGGTGTACACGCCGGCCTCCGCCGGGTCGCCGCACAGCGAGTACGTGCGGACCAGCCCCGACGGCAGTACCAGGTCCAGGTGAGCGCCCGGCTCCCACGGGGGCAGGCGCGTGCCCTCCAGCCGCAGGAGGACGACACCCTCGGCGGGGCTGGTGCGTGCGGTGACGACGACCCGGCGGACGACGGTCGGCGCACGCCGCCCCCGGCCGGATATCGGCTCCTCCAGGGCGGGCAGCGGCCACAGCGGGGCGGCCTGGACGCGGCGGCGCACCGCACGCTTCACCAGCAGGGCCGCCGTGGCGGCGAGGACGACACTACGCGCGCGTGGCACGGCTCAGTGCCCCCCGCCCGCTGCCGGGGACGAGGCCAGGTAGGCCACCGCCCGTTCCGTGTCGCCCTCCTGGGAGGGGTGGTAGGACCGGCTCAGGTAGCGGGGGATCGACCGCAGCATGTCCGGCGTCGACGGCAGGACCCCCTGCCGGCCGCGGACGACGAAGTCCCTCACCGACGCCTTGCCGCCCGGCAGCGACGGGTCGTTCTCCATGAAGAACCGGGCCCCGCGCTGCCACAGGAACACCAGCGCCGAGAACGCCGTCGCCCAGGTCCGCACCCGCCGCCGGTAGCCGCCGTCGAGGTGCGTGAACAGGTCGAAGGCGACCGACCGGTGCTCGACCTCCTCCGCTCCGTGCCAGCGCAGCAGGTCCAGCATCACCGGGTCGGCACCGCGCCGGTCCAGCTCCTCGGCGCCCAGCACCCAGTCGCCCAGGAACGCCGTGTAGTGCTCGATCGCCGCGATCAGCGCGACCCGCTCCATCAGCCACCACCGCCGGGCCCGGCCGGGCGGCAGCGTCCGGTCGCCGAGGAGTTTCTCGAAGAGCCAGTCGACCTGCGCGGTGTACGGGGTCGGGTCGAGCCCCAGCCGCTTCAGGTGCGGCAGGACGTCGTCGTGCGCCTGCGAGTGCACCGCCTCCTGGCCGATGAACCCGATGACGTCCTCGCGCAGCCGGTCGTCCCGGACGTACGGCAGCGCCTGCCGGTACACATGGACGAACCAGCGCTCCCCGGCGGGGAGCAGCAGGTGCAGCACATTGATGGTGTGGGTGGTGAAGGGATCACCGGGAACCCAGTGGAGCGGGGTCTCCTCCCAGTCGAAGGAGACCTTCCGGGCCTTCAGCTCGATCCGTTCCGGCGCCGCCGCCCCCGTCACGCGCGTATTAGACATGGCGTCAATGTACTGACGGGTACGTGACCGGCACCAGGGTCGTGCACCGGATATCCGGCGCCGGACGCTCAGCGCAGCGACGAGATCCTCGTACCGTCCTCCAGCCGGCCGGTCAGCTCGACCTGCTGGGACGGCTTGCCCGGCAGCTCCACCGCCAGCAGCCGGCCGTCGCCACCGCCCGTCGCCCCGCCGGACACGGCGACCGACGCGACGCCCGGGCCACCCGCCGCCAGCATGAACCACCGGCCGCCCGGCGCCTGCCACAGCGCACCCGCCAGCACCCGCGGCTCCCGCACCCCGCACGCCGGCGACTCCTCCGCCTTCGCCACGACCGCGCCCGTCTTCGCGGACGGCGCGTGGAACTGCCCGAGCACGGTGCTCCCGGTGCCGCGCCAGGTGTCCGCACGCGTGCACAGCCACGCCGCCGTACCCGCCGCGCCCGGCAGCTCCTGCTCGGCGAACCGCCAGGAGTTCACCGCCCGGACGCCCTTGGACCGCACCAGGGACAACTGGCAGGCCGTCCCCGCCCACTGGGCACGCGCCCCGGCCCCCGCGGCCGCCAGGTCCACCGGCGCCGCCGGCGGGCCCGACGTCAGCCGGGCCGGGGCCAGCTCACCGAGGTCCGTCAGCGTCCGCGTCGCCGTACCGTCCCGCACCTCCAGCACGTCCCACGCCGTGCACGAGCTCGGCGCCACCGGGCTCAGCAGCGGAACCGTCACCCCGTGCGCGTCCCGCCCGACCGGACGGCTCCCGGCGGACGGGTCCACCAGGTCACGCGCCGACACCTCCCGTACCCAAGGTGCCGTCAGGTACCGCACATTGGCGTGCGTACGCCCCACGACCAGGGCGGCCGCCGACGCCGAGTCCGCGCCGTCCGTCCGCGCGAAGTCCAGCGCCGCCCCTTCCGTACCGTCCTTCGGCTCCGCGTACCGCACCGCCCGCAGGCCGTCGTGGAACAGCACCACCCGCGCCTGGTCCACCTCCCCGGCGAACAGCAGCTGCGGCGGACCCATCGGCGGCCCCGGAGGCGTGCCCGGCGTCGCCGACGCCCGCACCGCGGCACCCGGCCGCGCCCACACCGCCAGCGCCCGCCGCAGCAGCTCCCGGTCGCCCACGAGACCGCCCCGCGCGGGCCACACCGAGAAGTCCGTACGCGCCGAACGCTGCCACGCCGCCGGCGCCACCCGCCGCAGATTGCCCGGGTCCAGCGCCGCCTCCGCCACCGGATTGCGCGCGTACGCCGGAGCGGCCGCCCCGTCCGGGCCCCAGCCGTCGCCCGGCAGTCCGAGCAGCGCCCCGCACACCACGGCGGCCGCGAGCGCCGCCAGCGCCGCCCTGCCGTGCCGGCGGCGCCGCATCAGGTCCGTGGGGCGGGCCTGCAACGCACACGGGTCGAACTCGGGCGACTCCAGCAACCCGTAGAGCGCCTCCACCCCGTCCGCCTCGGCCAGCGCCGCCTTCGGGTCCGCCACCCCGGCCGCCGCCAGCACCCGGCGCACCTCTGCGTCACCCTGCCGCTCCAGACCGCGCAGCACACAGGCCGCGCGGCCGGGCCCCGACAGCGCCGACAGACGCTGGTCGAGCCCCAGTTCGTCGGCGCCACCCGCGCGCGGGAACAGCCGGAGCCCCCACACCTGGGGCAGCAGCGGAGGCAGCTGCGCCCGCTTGGGCCACGCCGTCCGCTTCAGCGGAAGCCCCGCGTCCAGGGCCTGGCGCAGCACCCGGACGCGCACATACGCGTACCCGGGGTCGACCGCGTCCTCCGGCCGCCGCTGCCCCGGCATCCCGCCGTCGTCACCCGCCGCGCGGCGGCGCGGCAGCGAGCGCTGTACGACGGAGTGCGCGGTCAGCACACGGCGGTTGCGGCCGAGGGCGGGCGGCAGCACCAGATAGGCGATCCGCACGAGCCGCGCGTAGTGCTCGACGAGCGCCGCCTCCGCCTGGTCGACGTCGACGGGGGCCGGGGTGGCGAGTTCCTGGGTGCTCACGTTCAGCAGAACGAGCGAATCCGGCGATGGTCACCTGCCGCCGGTGTCCCCCCAGCCGCTCAGCGAGCCGAAGACCGCCGTCCCGCGCGCCCCGCCGCCCCCGTTCATGGCGGTCATGAACAGCCCCGCGTCCTGCACGGCCGCCGCGCCCGGGACCCGGACCGTGGCGACCGTACGCCAGGTGGCCCCGCCGTCCTGGGAACAGGACCCGGTGACACCGTCCCCCGCGCGGGACAGGCGCAGCAGGACCGGCGCCCTGACGCCGGCGATCCGCCGGTAGGTGTCCAGGGTGCCGTCCCCGGTCGAGTCGTACGACAGGACCACACCGTTGGCCGGGGTCACCGCCAGGTTCAGGAAACCGGGCGCGCCGGGCACCGCCAGCGCGTCGCGCACCACGATCCCGGCGCGCGCCCAGCCGCCCGTCGCCTCCTGCGCGTCCACGCCCGCGGTCAGGACGGCGCCGTCCCCGAAGACGTCCTCCTGGTAGAGGGTGCCGAACTCGGCGACGGCCTTCCACAGGTCCTGGCCACCGCCGTTGATCGCGTACCGGCCCTCGAGCCGGCCGAAGACGGCTCCGTTGTTGGCGTACGTACGCCACCGCCCGCCCAGGGGGCCCGCCCGGTACTGCTCGCCCCGGTGGACGGTGGTGACGGGGGCCTCGCCCTGGGGGCCGTAGGTGGCGCGCAGCTCGTAGGGGAGGGCTTCGAGGGGGGCGGTGAGGGGGCCGGCGGGGGCCGTGACGCCCCAGGAGACGGTGCCGGTGCCGGCCGCCGGGACGGACGGCAGGCCCAGCGGCGGCTGGTCGCCGAAACCCGTGAGCGTGAAGCCGACGGGGCCGGTGGCCCGCAGGCCGTTGACGTTGCGGAAGGTGGCGGTGACCTCGGCGTCGGCGCCCGGCGTGAACGCCGCGGGGGTGCCGGCGACCGTGACGGCGCCCTGGAAGGGGGCGCGGGCGAGCGTCTCGTACACGCGCGTGGCGGTACGGTACGGGTCGTGGTGCGGGCGGAGGGGATAGGTCTTCGTCCCGCGCGTCCAGGGCTCCTCGATCGCGTACCAGTCGAAGGCCCTGGCGGCGCGGCCCTGCGCGAGTGCGTCCTCCAGCTCGTCCAGGTAGGCCTGCCAGTGGGGGAGGTGGAAGTCGGCGATCAGGCCGGACCAGTCGCGGTTGGCGTAGTTGGCCAGGTGCCCCGCGTCCGCGGTGGGCCGGTCGGCCCAGGTGGTGATCAGCACCCGTGCCGTGCGCTCCAGGCCCTCGCGGCGGGCGTCCGCCAGCCACGGGCCGAGGAGGAAGGCGTGGTGCGACCCCGCCATGTCGTCGCTCAGCCGCATCAGCCTCAGCCACAGCCGGGACAGCGCGCGGAAGGTGTCCAGGTCCTTGGCGGTGTACGCGGCTCTCAGCTGCCCGATCAGGTGCCAGGAGCGGTTGGCGAGCACCTGCCGGCCGAGGTCGGTCAGGTCGTGCCGGTACGCGTCGGAGCGGCGCAGCGGCTCCCGTACGCCCAGCAGGGCGGCGAACGCCCCGTCGAAGTCCGCCGGGTCGAAGGCGGGGGTGTGCGTGGCGTAGTAGGCGCCCGAATGGGCGGTGAGGCTCGGCCGGGCGGCGAACACGGAGTCGTGGGGGCGGCCGTCGCGGCTGGAGATCCGGTAGGCCGTGTCGCGCAGCACCGCGAACGCCGCACGCGCGCGTGCGTCCCGGCCGCCGTAGCGCAGGTCGGCGTACTCCTCGAACCAGCGGGTCCGGTCGACCGGTTCGCGGCGCCAGGCCAGCTCGGAGAACAGTTCCAGCGCGGCCGGGTCCCGTTCGGCGGCCTCCGGCATGTAGGCCGTGCCGACGAGCGCCGAGCCGGGCTTGTCGCGCCAGGCGGTGAAGCGCTCGGTCCACAGGTGGGTCTTGGCGCCGATGGTGGTGCGGCCGCCGAAGTTGGGGATGGTGCCGAAGGCGTACGGGGCGCCGCCCCAGTCCCGCTCGCGGTCGGTGACGGTCTCCAGGTCGGACAGCCCGTCCACGACGAGGAGCCGCGTCTTGTCGAGGGCGTCGAGCAGGTCGCGGCGCGGGTTGGCCTGCCAGCCGAGGACGACCCAGGTGGCACCCGGGCGTTCCCCGCGCAGGGCGGCCTCCACCGCGCGGGCGGCCTCCGGCACCGGCACGTCGCCGGCCGAGCCGCCCTCGTGCAGCAGGTCCATCTTGAAGTGCCGTACGTCCCCGAAGAGGTCGCCCTGGTGGCGGTAGAAGGACTCGGCGGCGCGGGCGAACGTCCCCGTGCGCGGGTCCAGCCAGTCGGGGCGCTTCAGGCCCGCCCAGACGCCCTGCGGGACGGTGCGGGCGCCCGGGTTGCGGTCGGCGAAGCCGTCGGGGACGGTGCCGAACCAGCCGGGCAGCACGGGCCGCATGCCCAGCGCGCGCAGCCGGTCGGCGATGCGGCGGCCGAGTGCGGCCCGGCGCTCGAGCAGCCCGGGGCTGAGCGGACCGCCGTACCCGCTCATGTTCTGCAGCAGCCACCAGGGCTGGTGGGAGGGCGCGGGCAGCCAGGCCCGGGCCTCCTCGTCGGTGTACCCGAAGTCCATCAGGAGGCGGTGGTAGACGGCCTCCTGCCCGGTGGTGACCAGCACCTCGTTGCAGCCGTGCAGGGCCAGGACGTCGATCAGCCGCTCCCAGCGCGCCCAGTCCGCGTACGGGGCGGTGTACCCGTCGTGCGTGTCGTTGAGCGCGAACCGGTGCGGGACGGTGGCCTCGCGGGCGAGCGGCTCGCGGGGCGCGGGGAGCCGGCCGGGGAGGTCCAGCTGGCTGCCCGCCCAGGAGACGTGCGCCCCGCACACGTACTTCAGGTACCAGTGGACGCCCGTCAGCGCCGTGCCGGGGCCGGTGGCGGCGACCTCGACGCGGCCCGCGGCGCCCGTGACGCGGAACCGCTCCGGGCCGCTCGCCGCGGGGAGGTGACGGAGGCGGAACTGGTCCGCGTGACCGGGCAGCAGCCGTGCGAGCGCGTCGCGGGCCGCGCCCATGCGGTTCTCCTGCGCGGGGGCGGGCGGCTGCGCCGCCGCGGCGAGGGCGGCGCCCGCGCCGATCGCGCCGGCGCTCCCCAGCAGCGTTCGTCTCGACAGGTCGGCCACGGTGCGCTCCTCCACGTACTGACAGATCATCAGGTGCGGACGTGTCGCACGTTACTCGGCGTCCCCTCCCGCAACAGGGGTGCGAACCGGCACGATGGCCAGATGCGTACGGAGCGAACTCGTTTGGCGTTGGTGACGGCCGCCCTGGTGGCCCTGGCTCTGCCCGTGACGGCGGCGTGCGACGCGGGAGGGGACGAGCCCGACGCCGCGCCGAAGACGGCGACCGGCACCCTGGAGGAGCTGGCGGCGAAGGTCGCGTGCAAGCCGAACATACAGACGGACGCGGAGGAGATCCGCCAGGCCAATTGCGCGACGAAGGACGGCAAGTACGTGCTGGCCACCTTCTCCACGGACCGTGGACAGCGCGAGTGGATCAACGAGGCCAACGACTACGGCGGCTCCTACCTGGTCGGCCGCAAATGGGTGGCCGTGGGGGAGGAGAAGGTGGTCGGCGCCCTGCGCGACCGGCTCGGCGGCGCGGTGGAGACCGGCACGTCGCACCACTCGGGAGGCGGCGACGGCGACGGGGAACACGGCGGGGGCAGCGGGGGCAGCGAGAAGGGCTCGGGCGGCCACTCCGAGCACCACGGGAACTGACGGCACGGACACGAAGGGGGCCGGACCACCAGGTGGTCGTCCGGCCCCTCCTCCGTCCGTGCCGCCGTCTCGACGACCGGTGTGTCAGTGCCCGGTCACGCGCATCGGCGGCCGCCGTTGATGCAGTTCACCAGCTGCTGCATCAGACCGTCGTCGAAGACGTTGATGAAGTCTCCGTGGTCGGTGATGGGCTTGTGCAGCTGCTCGGGGAACGAGTCGACGGCGAACACCGTGCCCTGCGGGACGTCGTAGACGATCCGCTGCTGGAGCTGCGGAATGGCCTGGAAGCCGCCCGGGCAGTTGCCGTTGTCGTCCGCGAAGGCGACGTGGGTGCGGTGGTTGGCGCTGTCGGTGTTCTGGCCGTCCCAGCAGCTCTGGAACTTGAACGACCGGACGACCTGACTGCCCTGGGGGCAGATCGGGTACTTGTCCTTCAGCTGCCGGTCCTCGAACCCGGTGCAGCTCCAGGACGCGTTGGCGTTGGCGTCACCGTTGGTGAACGCCTTGGCGTCGCCGGTGATGATCCGCAGGAACTTGGGCATCGCGGTCACCTTGGAGACCGGGCTGCCGACGAAGTCCATGGTGACCTCGGTGGGGGTCAGGATCTCGCCGACGTTCTGGTCGTTGCCGCCGCCGTCCGCGTTGGCGTCGTTCTCGTTCTGGCCGTTCTGGAGGCGCAGCACCGGCCAGAAGTAGGTGGACTTGTCCCCCTGGTTCTGGCAGGTCGTCTGCCCGTTGGCGAGGTCGTCGTCGCTGGCGAAGGCGTCGTTGGCCTGGTTGCCCACGTAGTCGTGCATGTGGTGGGCGCCGTTGCTGACGCCGGGCGCCACGATGACGTTGTCCGGGTTGAACTTGCCGTTCTCGTTCACACCGCAGTCGGTCGAGAACACGCCGCGCGAGGCACCGCGACGCTGCTGCGGGTTCTGCACGTTGGGCTGGACGCTCTGGATGTCGACGAAGTCGCCGGCGACCGGACCGTTGCCGGCCTGACCCTGGCCTTGACCCTGTCCCTGATCGCCCTGGCCCTGGTTCTGGCCGTCGTTCTGACCGTCGCCGTTCTGGTCGCCCCCGTTCTGGTTGTCGCCGTTCTGGTCGTTCCCGCCCTGGCCGTCGTTCTGGTCGCCGCCGTTCTGGCCGTCGCCGTTCTGGTCCTTCACCTGAGTGGCGTCGTCCGCGCGCAGTTCGCACGGAGCCATGTTCTCCAGGCCGGTCGGCTTCTGCGCAATGCGGTCAATGGCGATCACAATCCGCTGGATCGCCGCACCCCGTTTGTCTTTCAGTGGATTCAGAATGGCATTCTGGGCAAAAGAGGGGTCCTGTTGGATCTTTTCCTTCTCCTCGGCGAACCGCTGGTAAGCCTCGGTGATCTGGGTGTCCATATTCGCCAGTTCCCGGTCGACCTCGGCGCGCGCCTGCCGGGGCACGCTCTCGGGAAGGCCGTTGGCGACTTCGGGACAGTCGATGGTCGACATCTGCTGCCCGGCGTTCAACGGCTTCTGCTGGGGCGCCGAACCTGACCAGCCCGACCATCCCTCGCCGGCGGAGGCGTAGACGTTGGCCGCGATCAACCCGCCGCCGCCCAGTATCAGGGCAGCCGAGGCGGCGATCGCCCGGTTGGCCAGTGTCGAGCGTTTTCGTGTGCGTCGCATGGAACTCCAATCCTGGGCGGGGTGAACCGCGCCATTCCATACGGGCGCCCATCAGGACCTGTTCAGCACGCGCGCCAATTCGTAGAAATCTACGTCCCCAAAGCGGGCGAACCGCTACGCCTCGCCCCGGCTCACCCTCCGAGCGCCAGCGCCTTCGCCTCCTGCTCCGGGGTGATCCCCACCGTGGGCCGGTCCGCCCGCTGCGGCGCCGCGCCGCCCAGTTCCCGCAGCCACGCCCAGGTGTCCGCGACCGTCTCCGCCACCGGGCGGCACCGCAGCCCCGCCGCCAGGGCCCTGGACACGTCACCGCCGTGCACCGCGTCGTGCAGCTCACCGCGCGGCACCCAGATCGGCAGGCCCGACCAGGGCTCGATGCCCGCGCCCAGGACCACCTCCGGGTCCGTCCACCGCAGTCGGGCGTCCGCGCCGGTGGCGCGCACACAGGCGTCGAGCAGCTCGCCCATGGTCGTGTGTCCGGGCGGGCTCACCAGGTTGTACGGCCCCGACAGCCCCGCCTCCGCCGCGTCGAGCAGCCATCCGGCCATGTCGCGGACGTCGATGTACTGCAGGGGCAGGTCCCGGGGTCCGGGAGCGAGTACGGGCCCGCCGCGGGCGATCCGGGTCAGCCACCAGGGCAGCCGGCCGATGTTCTCCCACGGCCCGATGATCAGCCCGGCGCGCCCCAGCAGCACCCGCTCCTCGCCGAACTCCGCGAGCGCCGCCAGCTCCCCGCCCCGCTTGGCCTCCGCGTACGGCACGCCGGTGGCGTCCGGCGACGCCTCCACCAGCCGGCTGCCGTACTCGGGCAGCCCCGGCGTCGGCGGCCACGCGTAGACGCTGCGGCTGGAGACGTACACGTAACGGCCGGCCCTCCCGGCGAGCAGACGCGCGGCGTCCCGCACCGCCGCCGGGTCCGACGACCAGGTGTCCACGACCACGTCCCACCGGCCCCCGCCGAGCGCCGCGAGCCCGTCCGGCGCGGTGCGGTCGCCCAGCAGGGACACCACGCCGGCGGGCGGCGCGTGCCTGCCCCGGTGGAAGACCGTCACCTCCCAGCCGCGGTCCAGGGCCGCCGTCACCACGGCCCGTCCGGCGAATTCCGTTCCGCCCAGCACCAGAAGTCTCATGATCCAACCCTGCCTCCTCCGGGGTGCGATCGTGTGTGAGTTCTGCTGCCAGGAGAACGCGCGGATTCCCGTACCCGCCGCCGGGATGGCAGCATGTGCGGACCATGACAGATGCCCGGTCGCCGATGCGCGCGCTGCGTGCCGCTCTCTTTGCGGCGGTATGCGTGGCATTGGCCGCTGTGGGGCATTCGTCCATGTCTGACCACGGTGTCCCGCCCGGCTCGCTGCTCGTCGCGTTCGGCGTCACCGGCTGCCTGGCCTGGCTCGCCGCGGGCCGCCGACGCGGTACCGCCTTCATCGGCACGGGACTCGTCGCCGTCCAGGGCGTCCTGCACCTGACCTTCATGAGCGGCGCCGGACCGCACGGCGGTGCGCCCCTGGCCGGAGCGGCCCCGGGCTTGATGCCGGGCGTGCAGCCCGGCACGGCGCACGACAGGTCACACGGCATGACGCACGCCATGTCGCCCGACATGTCACACGGCATGGCGCACGCGGCGACCTCCGCGTCGGGCGGACACGGGGGACCGGGCGTACCCGTGGGACCGCACGGCCTCACCGTGCCGCACGGGCTCGCCGCACCGGACGGCTCCAGCGTGGCGGGCGACCTCCTCGCGGGGGCCGCCGGCGGTGCCTCCGCCGGCATGATCGCCGTCCACCTGCTCGCCGCCGCCGTCTGCGCGCTGTGGCTGGCCCGCGGAGAGGTGGCCTTCTTCCGTCTCGCCCGCGCGGTGCGCGTGCTCTCCTTCACGCCGCTGCGGCTGCTGCTCGCCGTCGTACGCCTCCCGGAAGCCCCGCGTCCGCCGCGGCCGCGGACCCCCGCCGTCCGGCGCCACCACGGCGTCGTCCTCGCGCACACCCTGTCGCGGCGCGGCCCGCCCGCGGTCCTCGTACCCCACGCCACGGTCCCCGGAGCGACACGCGTCTGACCTGGGGGCCGCCCCTTCAGACACGCATCAGCGCCGACTCCTAGGACAGTCATGGCCATTGACGACCGTACGACGGCCGTACCGGCGGACCCCGCCGCCGAACCCAGCACCGAACCCGGCACCGAAGCCGCCGAATCCGCCCCCGCCGCCGGCGGGACGAAATCGACCTGGGGCGCCCTGCGCCCCCTCCTCCTGCGCATCCACTTCTACGCGGGTCTCCTGATAGCCCCGCTCCTCCTGATCGCCGCCATCAGCGGGCTGCTGTACGCCCTCTCGTTCCAGGCGGAGAAGATCGTCTACAGCCACGAGCTGCGGGTCCCGGTCGGCGAGCGGGTCCTCCCGCTGGCCGAGCAGGTGGCCGCGGCCCGCGAGGCCCACCCGGACGGCACCGTGACCGCCGTCTGGCCCTCCCCGGAGGACGGCGCCACCACCCGCGTCCTCATGACCGACCCGTCGGTCGAGGAGGGCAAGTCGCTCGCCGTCTTCGTCGACCCGTACACCGCCGAGGTACGCGGGGACCTGCCCAGCTACGGCAGCTCGGGCGCCCTCCCGCTGCGCGCCTGGATCTCCGAGTTCCACGCCGACCTCCAGCTCGGCGAGACCGGCCGCAACTACAGCGAGATGGCCGCGAGCTGGATGTGGGTCGTCGCCCTCGGCGGCCTGGCACTCTGGATCGGCCGCCGGCGCACCGCCAAGCGCGCCCTCGTCCTCCCCGAGCGCGGCCCCAAGTCCCGCCGCCGCACCCTCTCCTGGCACGGTTCGGTCGGCCTGTGGGCGGTGACGGGACTCGTCATCCTCTCCGCCACCGGTCTGACCTGGTCCCGGTACGCGGGCGAGAACATCGACGCCGTGCAGACGCAGCTCGGCGGCTCCACCCCGGCCGTGTCCGCCACCCTCGACGGTGCCGCGGCCGGCGGGGACACCGGGCACGAGGGCCACGGCTCCGGCCACGGCACCGCACCCGCCGCCCAGGGCCCGGACGTCGGTATCGACCGGGCGGTCCAGGCCGCCCACGACGCCGGGGTGAGCGGCAAGATCGCCGTGACCCTCCCCACCGAGGGCAACGGGTACGTCGTCAAGGAGACCGACACCCAGTTCCCGGTGCACCTGGACTCGGTCGCGGTCGACCCCGCCGACGGAACCGTCATCGACGAACTCCGGTTCGCGGACTACCCCGTACTCGCCAAGCTGACCCGCTACGGCATCGACGGCCACATGGGCGTCCTCTTCGGGCTCGCCAACCAGCTCGCGCTCGCCGCCCTCATGGTCGCCCTGATCCTCCTCGTCGTCTGGGGCTACCGGATGTGGTGGCTGCGCCGGCCGACGAAGGAGCGGAAGCTGAGCGCCGGCCGGCCCGTGCCGCGCGGCGCCTGGCGCAAGCTGCCCGTCACCACGCTCCTGCCGCTGGCCGCCGCGACCGCGCTGGTGGGCTGGTTCGTGCCCATGCTCGGCCTCAGCCTGCTGGCGTTCCTGGTCGTCGACGCGGCCCTGGGCCTGCGGGCACGGGTACGGGCCCGGACCCGGACCCGTGCCAACACGCCGTAGGTCGTGTCCGTCAAGTCTCGCCTGGCCCGTGACGCCCTGCACGCACTGTCGCCGCGTTGTCGTCGGTCGCCATGGCTCCGCCATGTCTCCCTCCTCCGCCTTGCGACAGCACGCACCGGACGCCACGGCCCCCGCCCTCCGGGCGGACGCCGATACTTTCCGGACACTCCCTAGCCGTCAGGGCGCGTAGGTGTAGCCGACCCGCCGCACGGTCCGGATCGTGCGGCGGTGCTCGGCGCCCAGCTTGCGCCGCAGCCGGGCGACATGGACGTCGACGGTCCGCCCGTCGCCCACGTGGCCGTACCCCCACACGGTCGTCACCAGGTGGTCGCGGGTGTGCACCCGGTGGGGGTGGGCCACCAGGTGCGTCAGCAGCTCGAACTCCAGGTACGTCAGGTCCAGTTCCCTCCCGTCGACCCGGGCGACGCGCCGGGCACCGTCGATGGTGACCGGCCCGCCGTCCGGGGCGCCGTCCGCTGCGGCGGCCGGTCCGGGTACGGGCTGCTGCTCCGCCGGTACCAGCACCAGGTACCCGATCATCGGCGGCTGCCCCGGCAGCGACGGGACGGTGTGCGGCGGCGCGGGCACCCAGGTCGCCCCGGGCGGCAGGAACTCGGCGACGTCGACGCCACCCGGAAGACGGACGGCCGCCTCGTCGAGGGCGCCGACGGCCCGGAGGTGGTGCCGGGCCGGGGCGGACCCCGTCGCGTGGGACGAGGGCGACACGGCCGAGGAGGACGTGGCGGAGGACGACACGGGCGAGACGGGAGACACGGGAGCGGAGGAAAGGACGGAGAGGGGACGGCTGTTCGCCATGGGAGGTCAGCTCTTTCGCGCGAAGGGACGGACGGCAGGTACGTCGTGCGCGGCGGCCGAAGGCCTGTCGGATCCGACAGGGAGAACCAGGTCTGCCGAAAGGCTTTAGAGGGCCGGCGCGTTCATCGCGCGGCAACACACCCGGTCGAAGTCGTGGTGCTGACGGGACGGCCAGAACGGCTGGAGGTCGCTGCGACCCGTCGCGGTGTCCTGAAGGCTGGCCATGCCCCCATTCAACCAGATGCCACCCCGGCGTACCCCGCCTTCCCCGTAACATCCCGCCCGCTCCCGCCCCTCCCGCGCTCCGCCTCATGGCAGCCGCTTGCGCCAGTCCAGACCGGTCACGACGACGGCCCGCTCCGGGGAACCGTCCCAGTCCACCGTCAGCCCCTCGTCCCCGAGCGCCGCGACGACCTCGCGCCCGACCGCGGCCGTCGTCCCGGCGGAGCCGTCGAACCCGCCGTACAACAGGAACAACCCCTGCCCGGCCGCGGCGCCCTGCGTGCACTGGCTGTGGAAGTAGACGAACCCGCGCGCGTCGTCGTCCGCCTCCGCGCCGATCTCCGCCGTCCCGCAGGTGCGGCAGCAGGTGAAGTGCTCCCGGGCCACGATGCCGCGCGCGTCGAGCGCCGCGAACGCCCGCGATATGCGCTCCGGGTCCGTCGTCCCCTCCCACCCGGCCTGCTCCTCCAGCCGCTCCCGCCACAGCCGGTCCACGAGCTGCCGCGCCTGCGCCGGCGACACGGGCCGGTCCTCACCGCTGACCAGCCACTCCTCGGCCGCCTCGGCGAGCCGCGCCCGCGAGTCGTACCCGCACACGAGCAGCCCCCGGACGTACTCCTCCACCTCCGTACGGACCTCCGGAGGCAGGTCCGGCACCGGCTCGGGCACCGGCAACTCCAGGGCCCGCCAGGCCAGTCCGGTGTCCCAGCCGCTCTCCTGCCGGGCCCACCGCACCATGACCTCGGCGACCCGCCCGGCGTCGGCGCACTCCACCGTGAAGTGCCGCTCGGGCGCCCCGTCCCGGTGCTCCAGCTGGTAGCCGCCCCCGTCCTCGTGCCACACCTGGACGAACACGTCCGGCACGTCCGGTATCCGCTCGACGACCAGGAAGCGGTCCCCGTCCGTGCCGATGCGCCGCACGAGCTCCCCGAGCCGCTCCGCCGTGACGCGGGCGCACTCGTCGCCGTACTTCTCCGTCTTCACCCTGATCGCGAGCATGGATCCACCCTCGCAGACACCACTGACAACGGGCCGTCCGGCGACCGGCCCCCGGCGGACACGCGGCAGGGCGCCCACCGCGAACGGTGAGCGCCCTGCCGGACGTGCAGTGGTGTGCGGCCGCGCGATCGGACGTGCGGCGGTCGTGCGGCCGTGCGGTCAGACCTGGCCGGCCTTCTCCAGAGCGGCGCAGCAGGTGTCCACCAGCAGGCGGGTCACCGTGTACGGGTCGACGTTGGCGTTGGGGCGGCGGTCCTCGATGTAGCCCTTGCCGTCCTTCTCGACCTGCCACGGGATGCGGACCGAGGCACCGCGGTCCGAGACGCCGTAGCTGTACTCGTTCCAGGGCGCGGTCTCGTGCAGACCCGTCAGACGGTCGTCGATGCCGGCGCCGTAGTTCTTCACGTGGTCCATCGGCTTGGAGCCCTCGCCCAGCGACTCGCAGGCGGTGATGATCGCGTCGTAGCCCTCGCGCATCGCCTTGGTGGAGAAGTTGGTGTGCGCGCCGGCGCCGTTCCAGTCGCCCTTGACCGGCTTGGGGTCGAGGGTGGCGGAGATGTCGAAGTCCTCGGCCGTGCGGTAGAGCAGCCAGCGGGCGATCCACAGCTGGTCCGAGACCTCCAGCGGCGCCAGCGGGCCGACCTGGAACTCCCACTGGCCGGGCATGACCTCGGCGTTGATGCCCGAGATGCCGAGGCCGGCCTTGAGGCAGTTCTCCAGGTGCGCCTCGACCACGTCACGGCCGAAGATCTCGTCGGAGCCGACACCGCAGTAGTAGCCGCCCTGCGCGGCCGGGAAGCCGCCCTCGGGGAAGCCGAGCGGACGGGCGCCCTTGAAGAAGGTGTACTCCTGCTCGATGCCGAAGATCGGCTCCTGCGCGGCGAACCGCTCCGAGACCTCGGCCAGCGCGGCGCGCGTGTTGGACACGTGCGGCGTCATGTCCGTGTTCAGGACCTCGCACAGGACGAGGATGTCGTCGCCACCGCGGATCGGGTCGGGGCAGACGTAGACCGGCTTGAGCACGCGGTCGGAGGCGTGGCCCTCGGCCTGGTTGGTGCTGGACCCGTCGAAGCCCCAGATGGGAAGGTCGGCAACCCCGGTGGCGGCCGCGCCGACCAGGATCTTCGTCTTCGAGCGGAGCTTGGCGGTCGGCTCGGTGCCGTCGATCCAGATGTACTCAGCCTTGATGGTGGTCACGGGGGCCTCATCCTGTGCGGGTGCAGCGGTATGCCGCGCAGCATGGCAATGGGGCATTTCCCGTCCGTTGCCCGTTTGTGAACCCCGTGTTACTCGGGTGCCTATTGTGACGGACGCGACACACGACACTCGTGCGGTGTGATCTTCGTACAGCGGGCAGACTGGCGGGCATGGACAGCACGCCCCGCACGCCCCGCACGGACAGCAAGCCCCGCACGGACAGCAAGCCCCGCACGGACAGCAAGCCCCGCATCGGACTCCTCGGCACCGGTCCCTGGGCCGACCGCACCCACGCCCCGGCGCTCGCCGCGCACCCGGGCGTCACCTTCAGCGGGGTGTGGGGCAGGCGCCCCGAGGCGGCCGCCGCCCTCGCCGCCGCCCACGGCACGCGGGCGTACGACGACGTCGACGCGCTGCTGGCGGCGAGCGACGCGGTCGCGTTCGCCCTGCCGCCGGACGTGCAGGCCCCGCTCGCCGCACGGGCCGCGGCGGCGGGCTGCCACCTGCTGCTCGACAAGCCGGTCGCGACGAGCGTGGCGGGCGCCCGGGAGGTGGCCGAGGCCGCGGACAAGGCGGGGGTCGCGTCCGTGGTCTTCTGCACGCTCCGGTTCGCCGCCGACACCGCCCCGTGGGTCGAGGAACAGGCGGTGCTCGGCGGCTGGTACCACGCCCAGGCGCACTGGCTGGGCGCGTTGTTCTCGCCCGGTTCGACGAGCGCGTACGCCGCGTCGCCCTGGCGCCGGGAGAAGGGCGGCCTGTGGGACGTGGGCCCGCACGTGCTGTCGGTACTGCTGCCCGTGCTCGGGGACGTGACCCGGATCGCCTCGGCGGTCACGGGCCCCGGAGACGCCCGGCACCTGGTGCTGCGGCACGCCTCGGGCGCGGCCAGCACCCTGACGCTGAGCCTGAGCGCCCCGGTACGCGCCTCCGATGCGGGCGTCACGCTGTTCGGCGACCACGGGCGGGCCGTGATGCCGGCGTGGGGGGACGCGGTCGGTTCGTTCACGAGGGCCGTCGACGCCCTGCTCGGCGCGGTACGCGGCGGGGAGGCGCACGCCTGTGACGCACGGTTCGGGCTGCGCCTGACGGAGATCCTGGCGGAAGCGGAAGCGGAAGCGGAAGCGGAGGCGGAAGCGTCGGTGGAGGCGGGGGCAGGGGCGCGAGGGGAAGCGTCGGCGGGGGTGCAGGCGTGGGCGGGGGCGCGGCTCGCCGACTGAACCGCGCCCCCTGTCCTGGGTGTCCGTCCGCGCCCGTCAGCCGACGCGCTCGATACGGGCCTTGCGGATCAGGAACTTGCCGGGCTCGCGGACCTGCTCGAACGCCGCGTTGTTGAGCAGGGCGCAGCTTCCGGAGGTGGAGGTGACCTCGACGGTCGTGGACTTGTTGTTGTCGAGGTTGGTCACCTTGAGCTGCGTTCCCACCGGGAACTGGTTGCTGGAGGCGGCCGGGGCGCCGCCCTCGCCGGAGAGGGTCACGGTCGAGCCGGCGCAGACGACCTCACCGGCCGCCCCGCCGCCCTGCTGGTCATCGCCATTACCAGCGCCATTGCCGTTGCCCTGGCCCTGACCATTACCCGCGCCATCAGCGTTGCCCTGTCCGGCTCCCTGTCCCTGACCATTGTTCTGACCCTGCGCGTTGCCCTGGCCCTGGCCGTTGTCCTGCCCGGCGCCCTGGCCGGCGTCCTGGCCCGCGCCCGCGTTCCCGGCCGCCTGGTCGCCGGCCTGGGCACCACCTTGGGCACCCGCCTCGGCGCCGCCCTGGCCCACCTCGCACCCGGCGGCCTCCTGCTGGCGCTTGATCTGCTCGATGACCGCCTGACGGTTCGCGATCCGGGCCTCCGACTGGGCGTCCGGGTTGGCCCGCTGGCCGGCGATGAACTTCTCGTTGTTGCCCAGCGCCGTGGCGAAGCCGTCGCAGGCCACCGACGCCTGGCTCGTCCCGGTCATCACGATCGCCGTACCGCCGACCATGGCGGCCGCGCCGATGAGCAGGGCGAGCTTCTTCTTCCCGCTGAGCGTTTTCTTGCGTGACACGTAGGGGCTCCCTGTCCCCGGCCGTTCGGGGGAGTGACGGCCGGATCGGTTCCGTGTGTACCCCTACGTACGAGTAGCCCCGGGAATTTACTCAACTCCCCAACGCCTCAGCCGACTTCTTGTGTCACGACCGGCTGAGAGCGTCCCGCACCGCGTCGTCCGTCCGGCCCACGACCGCCGTGCCGTCGTCGGCGGTGATGATGGGGCGCTGGATGAGCTTCGGGTGCTCCGAGAGGGCCGCGATCCACCGCTCGCGCGAACCGGCCTCGCGCGGCCAGTCCTTCAGCCCGAGCTCCTTGGCGGCGGGCTCCTGGGTGCGGGTGATGTCCCACGGTTCGAGCCCGAGACGGTTCAGTACGTCCCGGATCTCGTCCGCGGACGGCACGTCCTCCAGGTAGCGGCGGACGGTGTAGTCCGCGCCCTCCTCATCGAGCAGCCGCAGTGCGCCACGGCACTTGGAACACGCGGGATTGATCCAGATCTCCATGCCCGTCACCGTACCCCCGCCCTCGCGCAAAGCGGTGCTGGCCAGGGCCGATTGTCAGTGGGGGGCAGTAAAATCGAAGGAGTTGGTGAGGGCCCGGGGGAGGGTCCCCACACCGCGTACCAGGAGGTCGCCGATGGCCGTTGCCGCACTCTCCACACTGCCCCTCGAACCCTTCGAACCGTTGCAGAAGAAGCCACTTCCGGCGGGCCGGCCCCGCGAGTGGTACGTGACGCACAACCGCCGCCTGAAGGCCATGCGGCTGGCCATCGCCCTGCTCGACTCGGGCGTGTACCACCCGTCCAAGGCGGACAACGAGACGATACGGAGCACGGCGGAGCGCATCGGTATCCACCCGCCGTCGGAGATCACGTGCCGGATGGTCCGGGCGCTGATCCACAGCAGCCGCTGACGGCTAGGGAGTGTCCGGAAAGTATCGGCGTCCGCCCGGAGGGCGGGGGCCACGGGCCAGGCGAGACTTCACGGACACGACCTAGCGGTCGCCGACGGCACGGCGGGCGACCGCCCCGCCCCGTGCCCGCCGCCCCGCCACGGCGGCCGGCGGGCACGGAGCCGACCGGGGCGGTCGGGCGCCGCCCGGGTCGGCGCGGTCACCCCCCGGCCCCCTCCAGCAGCTCGGCCACGTACGTCTCCAGACGTGCCGCCAGCAGCTGGGGTGTCAGGTCCGTGCGGCCCAGCTCGCGCCAGGGACGTGCGACCTTCTCCGCGTCCGGGGCGAACGCCAGGGCGTCCAGGAGCCGCCAGTACAGCCGGGCCTCCGGGTCCCGGGACAGCACACCGCCGTGCGCGGCGTACCGCCCGGCGAACGCGAGCCCGTGTTCCACCCCGTGGAGCAGGGCCAGCGCCGTCGAGCAGTGCGCCACGTCGAGGTCGGCCGGCCCCCAGGAGGTCTCCACCCAGTCGACGACACCGCTGAGCCGCAGGTCCGCCCCGGCGCCCGAGAACAGGACGTTGCCCGGGTGGAAGTCCCGGTGCAGGAAGACCCCTTCGTACGCCGGTGCCTCCCGGCCGATCACCTCCACCGCCCGCGCCCACACCCGCGGCCGGGAGGTGCCCGCGGGCACCCTGACCCGCTCCGGCGACGTCCACGCCTGGTAGGGGCGCGGGCGCGTGCCCTCGGTGACGCTCACGGCGTGGATGCGCACCAGCTGCCGCGCCAGCAGTCCGGCACGGGCGTCCAGGCCCGCCTCGTCGACCCGTACGGCGCCGGGCAGCCGGGTCATCAGCAGCGAGGGCGCGTCGCAGAACTCGCCGGTGGCGTCGACGGCCAGGCACTCCGGTGCCGGGATCCCGGTCCCGGCCAGCAGGGCGAGGACGTCCGCCTCCCGGGCCAGCAGCCCCGGCGCGTGCCTCCGGTAGAATGGCTTGACGAACGACCGCAGGACGACGTCCCGGCCACCGCCGGGCCCCGGTCCCGCTTCCCGTCCGGGCCCCGGTCCCACTTCTCGCCCCGGTACGGGTCCCGCTTCCCGTCCGGGCCCCGGTCCCGCTTCCAGTGCGGGCCCTTCCGTCCGCAGCAGCCGCATCTGCGACGTCCAGCCCCCGGTCAGCCACCGCTCGGACACCACCCGCTCGCCGCCGGGCAGCGCCTTCTCCACCCAGGCCGGCGTCCCCGGCGGGGCCAGCACCGCGTCGGCGAACCGGCGCCGGTCCTCGGCCGCCGTCACGAACCAGACCCCCAGCCGGTGCCCCGCCCCCGGCACGTCCAGCCGCCGGTAGCGGGACCGGGCGGTGAGCGCGTCCTCGACGGCCCCGGTGACGTCCGGCGGGATCACGTCGTCGGTGCCGGGCACGGCCAGCACCGCCGTACCCTCGTACCCGCGCAGCGTGTCCAGGGCCGTCGTGTCGCGCCAGCCGCCCTCCCGCCGGATGATCTCGGTGAAGCCGTGCCCGAACGGAACCCGCCACGCCTCCCGCGCATACACGGCCGGCGCGCACAGCCCGATCGCCCGCACCCGCCCGCCGTAGTGCCCGACCAGGTCGGCGACGGTCTGGCCACTCATGCTGAAGCCCACCAGCACCAGGTCGTCGCCGTCCGGCACGATCCGGTCGATCACCGCACGGGCCTGGACGAAGCGCCGCTCCAGGCTCAGCCCGTCCGGATCACCGCTGCTGCGCCCGTGCCCGGAGAAGTCCGGCGCCACCACCCGGCAGCCCCGTGCGGCGAATTCGTCCAGCACCGGCACCAGGAGCCCGGCACTGCCGTTCCCCGCCCCGTGCAGCACCACCACGGTCACACCGGTCACACCGGTCACACCGGCCGCACCGGTCTGATCGGCCGTCCCGCCCGGATCCCGCACCACGCAGTGGATCCGCTCCCCGTCACTCATCACCGTGTCCATGATCCTTTTCTAGACCATGCCCCCGCCGCGCCGTGCCCCACTCCCACATACTGCGCACCACCGGCTCCAGGGCACGGCCCTGGACGGTGAGGACGTAGCGGACGCGGGGAGGCCAGCCGGGGGTGCGGTGGCGCTCGACGACGCCCGCCCGGGTCAGGTGGGCCAAGCGGTCCGAGAGGACCTTGTCCGAAAGGGAGGGCAGGGCGGCGGACAGTTCGGAGTACGTGGCCTCGCCGCGGCGCAGGAACTCGCGGACCACCAGCGGCGTCCACCGGCCGCCCAGCGCGGCGAGGGTGATGTCGACGGGACACCACGGTTCGTCGCCCGGTGGGACGAGGGCGTCGGCCGGGCAGTCTCCCAGCGGGCCGCCCCGCCCTGCCGCCTGCGCAGGTGTGCGTGTGTGTGCGTGTCCAACCGTTTGGTGAGTCACGAAGGGCCCTCCTACCGTCCGTCGGGAAACGGTTCACCCCCGCGTATCCGAGGAGACGTGTGCGTATCCATCACCTCAACTGCGGTTCGCTGCGCGAGATTCCGCCGCTCGGCGACGAGCGGGCGGCAGGCGCCGCGCACCACGAACCGGCAGCCGTCTGCCACTGCCTGCTCATCGAGACGGACGCGGACGGGCTGGTCCTGGTCGACACCGGGCTCGGCACCGCCGACGTACGGCACTCCGACCGGTCGCTGGGGGCCGACTGGGTGGCCTACGCCCAGCCCCTGCTGGACCCGGAGGAGAGCGCGCTGCGCCAGGTCGTACGCCTCGGGTACGCGCCGCGGGACGTACGGCACATCGTGCTGACCCACCTGCACCGGGACCACACGGGCGGGCTGCCGGACTTCCCGCACGCGCGCGTGCACGTCCATCCCGACGAGTACCGGGCCGTCACCGATGCTGCGGCGCCGCACCACCGGCACAGCCTCGACCGTTTCATGCCGGCCCACCGGGCGCACTCTCCCGTGCTCACCCCCGCCGCCGTGGACCCGGACGCGGAGTGGTTCGGCTTCCGCGGCGTAGCCCGCCCGGCGGGGCTCGGGTGCGACCTGCTGCTGGTGCCGTTGCCCGGCCACTCGGCGGGGCACGCGGGCGTCGCGGTACGGGACGGCGACGGGCGGTGGCTGCTGCACGCGGGCGACGCGTACATGTACCACGGCGAGATCGAGCACACCCCGCCCCTCTCCCACCCCGTTTTCGACCCGGTCCAGCAAGGGGCGCAGACCGAGGCCGCGGCGCGCGTCGCCACCCGCGACCGGCTGCGCGCCCTCCGCCGCGACCACGCGGACGAGGTCACCGTCTTCAGCGCGCACGACCCGTGGGAGTTCGCCCGCCTCACACCCGGCGCGGGGTCCGGGCCGCTCCCGGGCGTTCGCTCAGGGGCATCAAAGGGGCCCTGACTGATCGTTTCAGAAAGGCTGCTGCGCTGGTCGCCGCCTCACGTCAGACGGGGTCCTTCTCCGAGTAGTTCCGCGACCCGCTGGGCGGCCTCGTCTGGTGACCTGTCGGACGCCGTGCGGCTGCGGATCGTGCGCGACATGGCCCGGGAGCAGGGGGAGCTGAGCTGTTCCACCTTCGATCTCCCGGTGACCAAGTCCACGACCACGCACCACTTCCGGGTGCTGCGCGAGAACGGCGTCAACCAGCAGATCTACCGGGGCACCGCCAAGCTCAACGCCCTGCGCCGGGACGATCTGGACGCCCTCTTGCCCGGTCTCCTGGACAGCGTCCTCACCGCCGCGGAGGGTCAGGAACTCCGTCTCGGCGGGGCCCCCACGCCGTAAGGCGGCCCCCGCAGGTGCCGTGGCGGGTTCAGTCGGGCAGGCGCGCGAGGTCGGCGCGGGTGGTGTGGAGTTTGGCCAGGACCCGGGCGACATGGTTCTCGACGGTGCGCGGGGAGAGGAACAGGGCGGCGGCGATGTCCTTGTTCCTGGCGCCGGAGGCGAGCAGGTCGCGGATCTGCCGCTCGCGGGGGGAGAGCCGGTCGCCGTAGCCGGCGCGGCCGTGCGGATTGGGGTGTTCCCGGCCGAGTCGGCGCAGCAGGCTGTGGCAGCGCGCGGCATCCGACGTGGCGCCCAGCGCGTCGAACGCGGCGAGCGGCGCGGCCAGCCGGGCGGCGACGTCCTCAGGGTCGGTACGAGTACCGGCGGCGCGTTCCTCGGCGAGGGCGGCGTGGTAGGGGCGGCCCATGCGCCGCCATGCCTCCGCCGCCCGGTCGAAGGCGTCCCTCGCCCCGTCCGCGTCCTCCGCGCCCAGCAGGAGGCCCCGGCACAGGTGCTGTTCGGCGACGGCGCCGGGCGCGTCGCGGGTGCCGGTCTCGGCGGCGTGGCGTTCCGCCAGCGCCCCGGCCTCACCGGTCCGGTGCAGGGCCAGAAGGGTCTCGACGGCGACCGGTACCAGATCCCGGGCGTAACCCCAGGCTTCCTTGGCGGCGAGGAAGGCGAGGAAGTCGTGAGGGTCGGTGAGGGCCCGCCAGGCGGCCTCGGGTTCACCGTCCCCGAGGTGCAGGCGCGCCGTGCCCGCGGCGGCGGCGACGGAGAAGACGTGCAGGCCCTCACGGGCGAGGACCCGGTCGAACGCGGCGGCGGCCTGCGCGCGTCGGCCGCGGGCGGCCGCGACGAGTCCCCGGATGGTGGCCGCCATCCCTCCCGAGTCCAGCCGCGTGTCCGGGTGCCGTTCCCGGAAGGTGGCCACGCCCCGCTGGGCCTCGTCCCAGCGACCGGCCAGCCAGTCGAGCTCCAGCTGGTGGTAGTCGACGTAGAGATCCAGGATCGGCAGGTGGACGCGCGGCCCCAGATAACGGAGTTCGGCGAGGATCGCGGCCGCCCGCCGGTCGTGCCCGACACCCATCGCGCAGCCGGTGCCGGCGCTGAGGAGGAGCGCCGCGCCCTGGAGCGTCTGCACATCGCCCTCCCGGGGCAGCGCCGCCAGCAGCTCGGGCAGGGCCGGGTCGGCCGCGATGCCTCGCTGCACGATGTCGGCGAGGTACAGCATCAGCTGGGCGAGCGGGTCCTGCCCGGACTCCGACAGGCGGAAGCCCCGCTCGACCATGGCGCGCTGTTCGGCGAGGGAGAACCGGCCCGACTGCGACAGACCGAGGTAGCCCAGCAGCCTGGCGGTGAGCGCCGGATTGGTCCCCTCCACCTCCGACAGGGCGGTCACCAGCTCCTCCTCGCCCGCCTGGTCGCCCGCGCGGTAGATGAGCAGCGCCGCCACGCACATCCTGATCTCGCCCCGGACGGGGGCGGGCAGCCGGGGCAGCGACAGGATCCGGCGCAGGGCCGCGACGGTGGTGGTGTGCTCGGAACCGAACGAGGCGGCCTCCGCCATGACCCGGGCGGCGCGGCTGAGCTGGTCCGGGGTCAGGTCGGGCTGGTCGAGGACGGCGCGCAGGACGACGGCGGCGGTGCCGTAGTCGCCCACCTCCGCGGCGTGGTCGGCGGCGGCCTGGGCCCGCGTCAGCCAGGCCGCCCGGTCTCCCAGCGCGCGGGTGTGGTGGGCGATCTGCACCAGGGGCGGTGGATCCCGCGCCTCCAGCACCGCCAGGACCCGCCGGTGGACGCGCGACCGCACCGGCCCGGGCAGGCCGTCGTACACCGCCTGCTGCGCGAGCACGTGCGCGAATCCATAGGAGTCCGGCCCCACTTGGCGCAGGACCGCCGCCCTCAGCGCCTCCAGCAGCGCCGCGCCACCGCGCTCCGCGTCCAGGCCGGCCGTCTCGGCCAACAGCGTCTCCCCGGCCGGGACGGCCAGCACCGCCGCCGCCTCGACCAGGGCCGACGCGTCCGGTCCCAGCCGGCCGGTCCGGCCGGCCAGCACCTCGCTCAGACTCCGCGGCACCCCCAGCGCGTCTATGGCCGCGGCCTCCGGCGAACCGGCGCGGGCGCCGCCGGGGCCGCCGGTCCGCCCGCCCGCCTCCGCCGGATCACCTGACGCTCCCCGCGACCGCGCGAGGGTGATCAGGTCCTCCTCGATCACCAGCGGCAGACCCTCGCTGCGCCTCAGGAGCGCCCGCACCAGGGCGGGCGCCGGTTCCTCGGCGAGCATGTCCCGTGCCATCGTCCGCAACTCAGCCTCGCCCAGCGGCCCGAGGGCGATGTCCGCCCCGCCCGTGCCCAGGGGACGCCGGAACGCCGTTCCCAGGACCAGACCCGGGTCCGGCAGGTCCTCCGTACGGTAGGTGAGCACCAACGCGGTGTCCGCGGGCATGTCGCTGGCCAGCAGGAACACCAGCTCTCTGGTCGCGTCGTCCGCCCAGTGGAGGTCCTCGACCACCAGCACCGCGGGCCCTACCGCCGCCAGCAGCGTCCGCACACCCGACACCACCCGGAACCGCTCCGCGCCCGGCGCGCCGGTACCCGACGGCACCTGCGGCGGCTCCGCGGGCAGCGCCTCGGCCAGATCCGGCAGCAGAGGTGCCAGCGCCCCCGCCGACGCACCCATCCGGTCCGTGGACGGCAGCCATGGCTTCACCCGGCGCAGCGCGTCGATGACCGGCCCGTACGCCAGCGGCTCGCGCAGCGGATGGCAGGCGCCCGTCATGACCCGGAGCCCTCGCGCCTCCCACACCGCCGAGGCCTCGGCGACCAGCCGCGACTTCCCGATGCCGGCCTCGCCCTCGATCCGGACGACCGCCGGGCGGGCGTCGGACACGGCGGCGAGCAGCGTCCGCAGCTCCTCGGCGCGGCCCGCGAAAGCGCAGCCCCGCAGCCCGGCGGCGGCCCCCTGCCGACTGACATCGTCCATGGCCGCTCCCCGCGCCCGTTCGCACTCCCCGGAAGACGGGGGACCACGGCGCGTGGCCCCCATTTTAGTCCCGCGGGCGCGTCGTGGCCCGGGCGCGCTCGGTGCGGGGGAGGGGGTGACCGGGACGGACTTAGGTAGGGACCCGGATTGAATACCTACTGATCCACGCGGTGTGGTGGTGGTGTCGCGGCGCCCGGCGCGACCGTTGTGGTCCACGGCGGACGATCCGGACGTACGCGGCCGGCATCCGGGAGGATGCCGCCGTCGGCGGTCGCGTCCGGTTCCTTTCCGGCCGGTGCGAGGGGTGGTACCACCCCCATGCCACCCTTCCGCCGGCGGCGCTCCCGAGCGTGCTCCCCTCCCCGGGCGTACGCCGCACCCACCATCCGAGGAGTTCCCATGCCTCGCCCCGCCACTCTCGTCCCGCCCGGTACCTGCTCCCGCCGGACGCCCCCGGGCACGCACTGCTGCGAGCTGGCCGCCGACGTCGGGGCCACGCACTCGCTGCGGACGTGGATCGCGGGCCTGCTGGACCGCTGGCAACTGCGCCGCCTCCACGACGACCTCGCCCTGATCGCGACCGAGCTGGCCACCAACGCGGTGGAGCACGCGGGCACCAGCGCCCGGGTGACCCTGGCGCTGCGCGAAGCCGAGCCGGGCCGCCGGGTGGTGCGCCTGGAGGTCGAGGACACCGGCCCGGGCTTCGACCCCCGTTCCGCTACGCCCGTGCGCCCGGGCCCTGACCCGGGCGAGAGCTGCTCGGGCCGAGGCCTGCAACTGGTCGCCGCTCTGAGCTGTGCCTGGGGCGCCCGGCCTACGGACACCGGCCAGCTGGTGTGGGCCGAACTGTCCGCCTGAGCGCTCCCAGTCCAGGATGACGAGGGGGTGGTGGGTGAGGTTCGCCCACTGGAGATCGGCGTGGCCGGTGATGCGTTCGGTGATGGCCGGCGCGGGGGTGCCGAGGAACTCGGGGAACACACGGTCCGCCCATGACTGCCGGATGGTCTCGCGGGGCGGCTCGGCGGTGCTGAGTTCGTCCAGGCTCTCCCGCAGCGTCGCCCACCAGGAGTTCGGCAGACCAGGGTCCTCGGTCAGGCCGGGGGTCTCCGGGGAGCTGACGGGCTGGACGATGTAGTCAATCAGTTCTGCCTCGAAGACGTAGGTACCGTCCTCCCAGCGGTAAAGGTCATGGAGATGCAGGTGGGAGACTTCGCCGAGGTGCCGGTGCGTCGTCTCGATGGGGCTGGTCACCTGTCCGGAGGCGGCCAGACTCGCCTCTCACTGCCGAGCGCGACAGCTTCCGCGCGGCGTCCTGGTTGTCCACGGTCGTGATCATGATCAGGAAGTCCGCCATGAGGGCAACGTACCCGCCCGTCCGCCGCCCGTCCGGGGTTCGTGAACCGGGTGTGGACCACGAGCCGGCGAGGGCCGCCACCCCGACTATGGGGTAGCGGCCCTCGCGGCGTTCTGACAACAGCCAGAGGATTGGCCGGGCGGTGCACACTCGGTGCGCAAGGGGGCGGAAAGCAGGCGGTGACGGTGAGAACTTCTGGCAAGAGTTTTCACAGGTCACAGCCTGTTTCCAAAGCTTCGGCCCAGGTCGCCCAGCCCCGCCTCCTAGAGGTCGAAGTACAGCTCGAACTCGTGCGGGTGCGGGCGCAGCTGGATCGGGGCGATCTCGTTGGTGCGCTTGTAGTCGATCCACGTCTCGATCAGGTCGGACGTGAAGACGCCGCCGGCCTGCAGGTACTCGTTGTCCTCCTCCAGCGCGTCCAGGACCGCGGGGAGGGAGGTCGGGACCTGCGGGACGCCCGCGTGCTCCTCGGGGGCCAGCTCGTAGAGGTCCTTGTCGATCGGCTCGGCCGGCTCGATCTTGTTCTTGACGCCGTCGAGGCCCGCGAGGAGCAGCGCCGAGAACGCCAGGTACGGGTTCGAGGACGGGTCCGGGGCGCGGAACTCGACGCGCTTGGCCTTCGGGTTCGAGCCCGTGATCGGGATGCGCATCGCGGCGGAGCGGTTGCGCTGCGAGTAGACCAGGTTGACCGGGGCCTCGAAGCCGGGCACCAGGCGGTGGTACGAGTTCACCGTCGGGTTGGTGAACGCCAGCAGCGACGGGGCGTGCTTGAGGATGCCGCCGATGTAGTAGCGGGCGGTGTCCGACAGGCCCGCGTAGCCCTGCTCGTCGTAGAAGAGCGGGGAACCGCCCTGCCACAGCGACTGGTGGACGTGCATGCCGGAGCCGTTGTCACCGAAGATCGGCTTGGGCATGAAGGTCGCGGTCTTGCCGTTGCGCCAGGCGACGTTCTTCACGATGTACTTGAAGAGCATCAGGTCGTCGGCCGCGGCCAGCAGCGTGTTGAACTTGTAGTTGATCTCGGCCTGGCCGGCGGTGCCCACCTCGTGGTGCTGGCGCTCGACCTGCAGGCCGACCCGCTCCAGCTCCAGGGAGATCTCCGACCGCAGGTCGGCGAAGTGGTCGACCGGCGGGGCCGGGAAGTAGCCGCCCTTGTAGCGGACCTTGTAGCCGCGGTTGTCCTCGACCTTGCCGGTGTTCCAGGCGCCGGCCTCGGAGTCGATGTGGTAGAAGCCCTCGTTCGCGGAGGTGTTGAAGCGCACCGAGTCGAAGACGTAGAACTCCGCCTCGGGGCCGAAGTACGCCGTGTCCGCGATGCCGGTGGAGGCCAGGTACGCCTCGGCCTTCTTGGCGATGTTGCGCGGGTCGCGGCTGTACTGCTCGCCCGTGATCGGGTCGTGGATGAAGAAGTTGATGTTCAGCGTCTTGTCACGGCGGAAGGGGTCCACGCGCGCCGTCGACAGGTCCGCGCGCAGCGCCATGTCGGACTCGTGGATCGCCTGGAAGCCGCGGATCGACGAGCCGTCGAAGGCCAGCTCCTCGGACGGGTCGAACGCCGTGGCCGGAATCGTGAAGTGCTGCATCACGCCGGGAAGGTCGCAGAAGCGGACGTCGATCATCTTGACGTCGTTGTCCGCGATGTACTTCTTGACGTCGTCGGCGTTCTGGAACATCCAACTCCTCCTACTCCCACCCGGGGGAGGGCGGGGTTGTAGCTCGGTCGTGCGGCCAGTGCGGTGGCACACGCTCGTTCCGACCCTAGGGACGCGGGATTTCTCGAGCGTGACCCATTTGTTTCGACCAAGTTAACCGGCTCGCGTCCCCGCGCGCCCCGGCAGACCCGGGTCGAAGTGATCGAAAGCGGGCACAGTACGGTTGTCGGGTGGACAACAGGCAAGCAATCGGATCGTGGCTCTCCGGGCCGCGCGCGGCCGCCGAGGAAATGGGTGCCGACTTCGGCTACCGGGGTGAACGGCTCGGCCTGCCGCAGGAGGGTCCCGGTTCCGCCGCCCCCCTCGGACGCCGTTTCGGCGCCCTGTTCATCGACTGGACGCTGTGCATGCTGATCGCATACGGCCTGATCGCGCGGGGTGATCAGGCGGCTGCGGGCAACTGGGCCGTCGGTGTGCTGTTCCTACTCAGCGTGCTCACCGTGGGCACGATCGGCAGCACGCCCGGTAAGCGGCTGCTCGGGCTGCGGGTGATCTCCGTGGACGGCGAGCGGCTGGGCTTCGGGCGCGTCGTCGTCCGCAGCGTGCTGCTGTGCCTCGCCGTCCCCGCGCTCATCTGGGACCGCGACGGCCGCGGGCTGCACGACCGGCTCGCGCGCGCCGTGCAGGTGCGCACCTGATCGGGCTTGATCGGGCCTGATCCGGTCCGGCCCCCATGCGATACGAGGAGGGGCGCCCCGCCGTCGTGGCGGGGCGCCCCTCCTCGTATTCGTACGTGTGCGCCGCCTAGCGCATCTTGCCGCCGCGCGGCATCCGCATGCCCTTGGGCATCGGGCCCTTCGGCAGCGGCATGTTGCTCATCAGGTCGCCCATGGCGCGCAGCCGGTCGTTGGTGGTCGTCACCTGGGGGCCGGAGAGCACCCGCGGCAGCTTCAGCATGGTCGTACGGACCTTCTTCAGCGGCACCTGGCCCTCGCCGTTGCCGACCATGATGTCGTGCACCGGCACGTCCACCACGATGCGGCCCATGCGCTTCTTCTCGGCCGCCAGCAGCGTCTTGAGCCGGTTCGGGTTGCCCTCGGCGACCAGCACGATGCCGGCCTTGCCGACCGCCCGGTGCACCACGTCCTGGTTGCGGTTCATCGCCACCGCGGGGGTGGTCGTCCAGCCGCGGCCCACGTTCTGCAGGACGGCGGCCGCCGCACCCGGCTGGCCCTCCATCTGCCCGAAGGCCGCCCGCTCGGCGCGGCGCCCGAAGACGATCGCCATCGCGAGGAAGGCCAGCAGGAAGCCCAGGATGCCCAGATAAACGGGATGCCCGATCAGGAAGCCGATCGCGAGGAGGACGCCGAAGACGGCGAGTCCCACACCCGCGACGACAAGACCGACCTTAGGATCGGCCTTTCGGGTCATCTTGTACGTCAGAGCGATCTGCTTCAGTCGCCCGGGGTTCGCAGCGGTGTCACCGCTGTCTGATTTTGCCTTCCTCGCCATGCTGTGAAGTTTACGTGGCCCGCGAAGTGCGGCCCGCCACGGCCTCCAGTACGTGCTGTGCCTCCACCCGGTCCCTGGCCCGGCGCCGGTCCTCCAGGACGGACGTCCAGGCGTTGCGGCGGGCGGTGCGCTGCCCACCGCGCAGGAACAGCGACTCGACGGCGCGCAGGGCGTCGGTCACGGTCGGGAAGGCGTTGGCCCGGACCTCGTGGACGTCGCGTATCGGCCGTGTCCGGCTCGCCTGCTGTGCCTCGCGTACCTGAGGGGTCGCGGACTGCATATCAGGGTCCTCCCTGGGAGCGGGTTCTGCGGGAGTGGGGGGCGTGCTCGGGCGTGCTCGGCGCTCCGCGCGCGGCGGCGTGTGCGCGGGGCGTACAAGCATCGTCACAGACTGGTGTTACCAGGGCGTGACCGACGGGTCAAACGCCGGTGAAACCGTGTGCCACGCCCCCGCCACACGAAGCGGCCCGCGCACGCCCCCCACCAGGGGAACTCGCACGGGCCGCGTCATGGACCACTCTTAGCTTGTGCGCCGATTCACACAGTCGCCGCTCTACGCGGCCGCTCGGCTGCGCCGCCCGGCGCCTGCTGGTCGCGCTCCGCCTCGCCTCCGCTGCGGCCGCGTGCCCGCCCTCGTACCTCGGGCGGACCCGCAACCTCCCCCAAGCTCTCGGCTTCGCTCGAGCAGGGGGGACCCCCACCTGCGGCTCGGCCGCGCCGCCCAGCGCCTGCTGGTCGCGCTCCGCCTCGCCTCCGCTGCGGCCGCGTGCCCGCCCTCGTACCTCGGGCGGACCCGCAACCTACGCTGCGGCTCGGCTGCGCCGCTCCATGGCCTGCTGGAAGAGGCGGCCCGCGCGGTACGAGGAGCGGACCAGCGGGCCCGACATCACGCCGGAGAAGCCGATCTCGTCGGCCTCCTCCTGCAGCTCCACGAACTCCTGCGGCTTCACCCAGCGCTCCACCGGGTGGTGGCGCACCGAGGGGCGCAGGTACTGGGTGATCGTGATGAGCTCGCAGCCCGCGTCGTGCAGGTGCTGGAGCGCCTCGCTGACCTCCTCGCGGGTCTCGCCCATGCCGAGGATCAGGTTCGACTTGGTCACCAGACCGGCCTCGCGGGCCTTGGTGATGACCTCCAGCGAACGCTCGTAACGGAAACCGGGGCGGATGCGCTTGAAGATCCGCGGCACCGTCTCGACGTTGTGGGCCAGCACCTCGGGGCGGGACGAGAAGACCTCGGCGAGCTGCTCGGGCACCGCGTTGAAGTCGGGGATCAGCAGCTCGACCTTGGTGTGGCCGCCCTCGCGCTCCGCGGTCATGGCGTGGATCTGGCGCACGGTCTCCGCGTACAGCCAGGCGCCGCCGTCGTCCAGGTCGTCACGCGCGACACCGGTGATCGTGGCGTAGTTCAGGTCCATGGCGACGACCGACTCGCCCACCCGGCGCGGCTCGTCACGGTCCAGCGCCTGCGGCTTGCCCGTGTCGATCTGGCAGAAGTCACAACGCCGGGTGCACTGGTCACCACCGATGAGGAAGGTCGCCTCGCGGTCCTCCCAGCACTCGAAGATGTTGGGACAGCCCGCCTCCTGGCAGACCGTGTGCAGTCCCTCGCTCTTCACGAGCTTCTGGAGCTGGTTGTACTCGGGACCCATCTTCGCCCGGGTCTTGATCCACTCGGGCTTGCGCTCGATGGGGGTCTGGCTGTTCCGGACCTCCAGGCGCAGCATCTTGCGTCCGTCGGGTGCGACTGCGGACACGGCTGGCTCCTACGGCTTCGATTCGTCGGCGAACACCAGGGTACGCCCGATAAAAGTGTGGCCTCTCGGCGACTGTCGTTACGCCTGGCCAACCTCTGGCCCAAGAGGCGCATTCCCAGGCGCCGCCTAGGCGGTCGCGACGGCCCCCGGAACGGTCCCGGCGGCGGTCTTCGTAACGGCCGCCGCGGCGGACTCGACCGTACGGGGTCGCAGGTCGGCGTTCTCCAGCACCTCCCGCAGATGGCGCTCCAGCACCGGCAGCACCTCGGCGATCGTCACCTCCCGGCCCAGCTCCTCCGACAGCGACGCCACCCCCGCGTCCCGGATCCCGCACGGGACGATCCGGTCGAACCAGGTGTTGTCCGGGTTCACGTTCAGGGCGAACCCGTGCATCGTGACGCCCTTGGCGACCCGGATGCCGATCGCCGCCAGCTTGCGGTCCTCGCGGCGCTGGCCGGCGTTGGACGGGGCGTACTCGGGGCCGTTCAGCCGGGGGTCGAACTCGTCGTCGTGCAGGCGCGGATCGAAGTCCAGCGACAGCCCGCCCAGCGCCGGGCGCTCCGCCACCGGGTCGCCCAGCACCCACACCCCGCTGCGGCCCTCGATCCGCGTGGTCCCCACGCCGAACTCCGCCGCCGTGCGGATCAACGCCTCCTCCAGGCGGCGTACGTGAGCCACCACGTCCACCGGGCGCGGAAGCTTCATGATCGGGTAGCCGACGAGCTGGCCCGGTCCGTGCCACGTGATCTTGCCGCCGCGGTCCACGTCGATGACCGGCGTACCGTCCAGGGGGCGCTCGCTGTCCTCGGTGCGCCGCCCGGCCGTATACACCGGCGGGTGCTCCAGCAGCAGGCAGGTGTCGGGGATCTCGTCCGCGAAACGAGCGGCGTGGACCTCGCGCTGCCTGTCCCACGCCAGCTGGTACTCGACCGCGTCCGCGCCGAAGCCCACATGGACGAATCGCAGCTCACTCACGGCAACGCCTCCCTAGAACCTTGCACAAGAATCTTGCAGCGTGCATTCATCGCGCCCCACGCCACTGTACGGCGGCGCCGGCGGCCGCGGACGGGCAGGTACGGCTCCTCGGAGGCCCGGACGCTTCCCGTCAGCAGCGCCCTCAATCCTCACACGATCGGATGAATGTGGGGCGAAGGCGGCGGTACGGACGTCGAAGGCAGTTAAATTCGCGCCGTTCCAAGGGGGTCTGCACCCCGGCCCAGAAGGCAAGGCAGGAGACCGCACAGCCGATGACGGATCGCCCCCCGCAGCGCACCCCCAACCGCCAGCTCGCCGCCCTCATCGCCGAAGCCGGGTTCTCCAACGCCGGCCTCGCCAGACGCGTGGACCAGCTGGGACTCGAACACGGCCTCGACCTGCGGTACGACAAGACGTCGGTGACCCGCTGGCTGCGCGGACAGCAGCCGCGCGGCACCACACCGGCGCTGATCGCCGAGGTGTTCACCCGCCGTCTCGGCCGCCGGCTGTCCGCCCAGGACCTGGGCCTGGACGCCTGCGCGCCGGTGTACGCCGGGCTCGAGTTCGCCGCGACGCCGGAGGAGGCCGTCGACATCGTCAGCGGCCTGTGGCGCAAGGACTCCGGCAGCCACGCCGAACTCCGCAAGATCGCCTTCACCCCGGCCGGACTCGTCGTCCCCAGCCGCGACTGGCTCATCGGCCGGGCCGACGAACGCGTCGGCCGGGCCGACGAACGCGCCGGACGCCCCGATGAACGGCCGGGCCGCGCCGACGCGCCCCGCCTCGCCGAACCCCGCGTCCCCGCCCAGGGCCGCGCCCCCGCCGCCGGCCACGTCCAGGGCCGCTCACCCGCCCCCGCCGCCTCCGTACCGCGCCAGCGCTCCACCGACCGCGGCCCCGGGCAGCGCGTCACCGGCGGGGACATCGCCGCCCTGCGCTCCGTCGGCGAACTGTTCCGCACCCTCGACCACGCCTACGGCGGCGGGCACGCCCGCCAGGCCCTCGTCCGCTACCTGGAGCACGAGGCCGAGCCGATGCTGCGCGGCGTGTACGGAGAGACGGTCGGGCGCCGGCTCTTCGGCGCCGCCGCCGACCTGACCCGGCTGGCCGGCTGGACCTCGTACGACATCGCCGCCCACGGCCTCGCCCAGCGGTACTTCGTGCAGGCCCTGCGGCTCGCCCAGGCCGCCGGCGACCGCGCCTACGGCTCGTACGTCCTGATCACCATGAGCCGCCAGGCCGTCTACCTCGGCCACGGACGCGAGGCCGTGCAGCTGGCGCGCGTCGCCCAGCAGGGCGTCGGCTCCGCCGCGCCGCCCGTCGTCCAGGCCATGCTCCACGCCGTGGAGGCGCGCGGCCACGCCGTCCTCGGCGAGGTACGGGCCTGCACCTCGTCCCTCGTCAGGGCCGAGCGCGCGCTGGACGCCGCCCGGCCCGGCGACGACGTCCCGCACTGGGCGCGGTTCTTCGACGAGGCCCAGCTCGCGGACGACTTCGGCCACTGCCACCGCGACCTCCAGCAGTACCGGGCCGCCGCGCAGCACGCGGAACGCTCCCTGCAACTGCGCGCGCCCGCCTTCGCGCGCAGCCGCCTCTTCTGCCGGCTCGTCCTCGCGACCGCCCGCCTGGGCCTCGGCGAGCTGGACCAGGCGTGCGCGCTCGGCGCGGAGGCCGCCCAGCAGGCCTCCGAGATGCGCTCGGCACGGGCGGTGGAGTACGTCCGCGACTTCGAGCGTCGACTGGAGCCCTACCGGGACGCGAGCGCCGTCCGGAACTATCGGGACCGGATCGGCGCCATCGGCTAGGGCGTGTGCGTGAGGTCGCGCAGCCGTCCTAGGCGGCCGCCCGCAGCGCGGTCGTGTCGCGGGACGACGGGACCGGGACGCCGAGGTCGCGGAGCACCGCCTCCGCGGCACGGCGGCCGGACCGGTACGCGCCCTGGACGGTGCTCGTGTCGCGGTGGTCGCCGCACACATACAGCCCGCCCAGCAGCCGGACCGGCCGGAGCGGATCGTGCGGCGGGGGCATCGCCGGGACGGCCTCCGGGTCGTGGTGCACGGCCAGCGGCTCCCAGTCGTCCGTGTCGGTGCCGTACAGGGCCGCCAGGTGCCTGCGCACCCGGTGCTCGAGCCGTTCGGGCGGGGCGCCCAGCACCGTCGAGCTGACCAGCACGCGGCCGTGCGGTGCCCGCGCCGGGTCGACCTCGCTCATCACGGCCGTGTGCGACACCGGGCCCGTGCGGTCGGCGTCCAGGACGAGCGCGGCCTCCGTCGGCGGGGCGGCCGGCGCCGTGTGGTGCACCACCGTGACCGGGTGGAAGCCCGGTACGCGCAGCCCCGGCAGCAGTTCCGCCGCCGCGCGGGCGCCGGTGGCCACCACCAGGGACCGGCAGCCCAGCTCGCCGTGCTCGGCGGTGACGACCTTGTTGATGGAGGCGTCCTTGACGTGCACGCCGGTCTTCACCGTGTCCGGCGGCAGCGTCGCCGCCAGCCGCTCGGGCAGCGCGGCGGCGCCGCCCGCCGGTACGCACAGCCGGCCGCGCGCGTAGTCCCGCAGCGCGAGGTCGGCTGGGCGGCTGGACGTCGTCAGGTCCGGGTCGCACAGCAGCGCCGACAGCAGTGGGCGGACGAACCCGTTGACGGTACGCGCCGGCAGCCCGCGGCCCGCGAGCGCGTCCAGCGCCGGACGCTCGGGGCGGGCCAGCAGCCGGGCGTCCCCGGCCGCCGCGAGCCGCGCCAGCGAGGCGCCCAGCCGGGCCTGGTCCAGGGGGCGCGGCGCGCTCGCCAGGGCCCGCGCCCTGGCCCACCGGGCGGCGCTCCTGCCGACCTCTCCGGTGCGGTGCAGCCGGCCCTCGCTGTGCACCAGGACCCCCGGCTGGAAGAGCCGGAGCCCGGCGCCGCCCAGGCCGGGGTACGAGGTGCTGAGCCATTGCCCGCTCCGGTCGAGCCGGAACCCGTCGATGTGCTCGGTGGCCATCCGGCCGCCGATGTGCGAAGCGGCTTCCAGGACGCTGACGGTCACTCCCGCACTGGTCAGATGCTGAGCCGCGGCAAGGCCCGCGATTCCGGCTCCTACGATGACGACGTCCGCGTGGCGTGCGTGCTTGAGCACGTGTCCCTCCCCGGGGTGGCGGTTCGGTGCGTGGGGGGCTCATGCCCTTAACAGGGCGGAGGAATACCCGAGTTCGGGCTCCGAGCGTACGAGCGAGCGGTGTGCCTGGTCACACGCGCGCGATCGGGGTCACCGAAGCAACGGGGGTCGCACACGGCCGGAATTCCCCCGGGCGCGGCGACCCCGCCCCCCGCAGGCCGGCGCGGCCCGCGGGAACGCTGCTACGCCGCCGACGCGATCGCCGTGTCGATGGTGGGGAACGCGAAGCGGAAGCCCGAGCCGAGGAGCCGGGTGGGGAGCACGCGCTGGCTGCCGAGGACGTCGGAGGCGAAGTCGCCGAGGGCGACCCGGAGGGCCGGGGCCGGGACGTGGAGGAAGGCGGGGCGGCGCAGGACGCGGCCCATCGCGGCGGTGACCTCCCGGTTGGTGACCGGGTCCGGGGCGGTGAGGTTCACCGGGCCGGCGAGCGACTCGGTGTCGAGGATGTGCCGCAGTGCGGCCACCTCGTCGTGCAGGGAGATGAAGCTCCAGTACTGCTCACCGTCGCCGAGCCGGCCGCCCAGCCCGGCGCGGAACAGCGGGAACAGCCGCCCCCACGCGCCGCCCTCGCGCGCCACCACCAGGCCGGTGCGGGCGTACGCGACACGGATCCCCGCCTCCTCCGCGGCCGCCGCGGCCTCCTCCCACTCGACGCACACGGACGGCAGGAAACCGTCGCCCGCGGGTGCCGTCTCGTCCACCGCCCGCGAGCCGGTGTCGCCGTAGTAGCCGAGCGCCGTCCCGCACAGCAGGACCTTCGGCGGGACGTCCAGCGACGCGACGGCCTCCGCGATCGCCGCCGTGCCGAGCACCCGGCTGTCCCGGATCTCCTTCTTGTACGCCTCGGTCCAGCGGCGTTCACCGACCCCCGCCCCCGCGAGGTGGACGACCGCGTCGCACCCGGCGAGCCCGGCGGCGTCCACGTACTGGCGCCGCGGGTCCCACTCGACCTCGTCACCGGACCGCGCCGGGCGGCGCACCAGCCGGACGACCTCGTGGCCGTCGGCCCGCAACGAGCGGACCAGGGCCGTACCGATGAGCCCCGAGGAGCCGGTGACCGCGACACGGGCGATACCGATATTTTTCATGGGCCCATCCTGCCCCGTGGCACAGTGGCGGTCATGACGACCCCGCACATACGCCCGGCGCGCCAGGAGGACGCTGACGCCCTCGCGCGGCTCGACCGCGACACCTGGTCGCCGCTGCACGCCGTACAGCCGCGGCCGCAGCCGCCGTACGACCCGTTCTTCGACTCCAGCCACCGCCCGGACGACTACCTCGTGGCCGAGGCCGACGGGCGGCCCGCCGGATACGTACGGCTCGTGCCCCCCACGCGCCTCGCGTGCAACGCGCACGTACGGCAGATCCAGGGGCTCGCCGTCGCCGACTGGGCGCGCGGCCGGGGCCTCGCGCGGGCCCTGCTGCGGGCGGCCTGCGAGGAGGCGCTCCGCCAGGGCGCCACCCGGATCACCCTGCGCGTCCTCGGCCACAACAAGCCCGCGCGCACCCTCTACGCGTCGGAGGGGTTCGCCGTCGAGGGCGTCCTGCCGGGGGAGTTCTTCCTGGACGGGCGGTACGTCGACGACGTCTTCATGGGGCGCGCCCTGGTCTGATTCACACCCCGAACCGGTCCCAGAGCCGGGGGAAGCGCTCCTCCAGGCCCGCGTCGTCGTCGAAGTCGAACGGGGTGCCCGCCGGCTCCGGGGCCTGGGGCGCGATCCCCAGATCGGGTGCGACGACGCCGGTGAGCTGCTCGTACGCCTCGTCCGCCGCGTACCCCAGCTCCTCGCCGTCCCCGTCGATCTCCTCGTCGAAGTCGTCCAGCAGCTCCGCCAGCGCGTCCGGTTCGTGCACCGCCCCCTCGAACACCTCCCGGCCCTGGCCGATCAGCCAGCAGCGGAAGTAGTCGAAGGCGTCGTCGCTCGCGCCGCCCAGCAACACGGCCGCCGCACCCCACAGGTCCCAGGTGTACGCGCGGTTGTAGCGGGCCTCGAAGTGCCGCGCGAAGTCGAGCACGGAGTCGGGGTCGAGCTGGAGCAGCCGCTCCACGAGCAGCTCGGCGTGGTCCTCCGGGTCGCCCTCGGCGGCCTCGCGGGTGGTGTCGATGATCTCCCAGAACTCCGTCTCGTCCATCACGGGACCAGCATCCTGGGTCGGGGAGGACCGTGCACGCGGAGCGGCCAAAATGAAACCGGACAGAGGATGTCGGGTTTGCCGGGCATGGTGACCGTATGACGAACGACACGCCTCAGCGCACCCCCCTCGCCGGAACGATCGCCCTCGTCGCGGGCGCCACGCGTGGCGCGGGCCGCGCCATCGCCGTACAGCTCGGCGCCGCCGGAGCGACGGTGTACGTCACCGGCCGCACCACCCGGACCCGTGTCAGCGAGGTGGGGCGGCCCACCGAGACCGTGGAGGAGACCGCCGAGCTCGTCACGGCGGCGGGCGGCGAGGGCATCGCCGTGCCCACCGACCACCTCGTGCCCGACGAGGTGCGCGCGCTGGTCACCCGTATCGACCGCGAGCGGGGGCGGCTCGACGTCCTCGTCAACAGCCTGTGGGGAGGCGACCACCTCATCCCCTGGGGCAGGAAGATGTGGGACACCGACCTGGAGCAGGGCCTGCGGATGCTGGAACTGGGCGTCCGCAGCCACGTCATCACCAGCAGCTGCGCGCTTCCGCTGCTGGTCCGGAACCCGGGAGGGCTGGTCGTGGAGATGACGGACGGGACGTCCGAGTACAACGCGCGGTTCCGTGAGAACTTCTACTTCGACCTCGCCAAGAACGCACCCCTGCGGATGGCCTTCAGCCTCGGGGAGGACCTGAAGGAGGTGGGCGGCACCGCGGTGGCGCTCAGCCCCGGTTACCTCCGCTCCGAGATGATGCTCGACATCTACGGTGTCACGGAGGAGAACTGGCGCGACGCCGTGGCCCGCGAGCCGCACTTCGCGATCGCCGAATCCCCGGCGTACGTCGGCCGGGCGGTCGCCGCGCTCGCCGCCGACCCCGGCCGGCACCGCTGGAACGGCCGGTCGCTGTCCAGCGGGCAGCTCGCCCGGGAGTACGGCTTCACCGACACCGACGGGTCGCGGCCCGACGGCTGGGCGTACTTCATCGACGTCGTCCACGGCGGCAAGGACGCCACCGCCGACGACTACCGGTAGGGCTACCCGCAGATGCGGCTACCCGTGGAGACGGCTCCCGGTGGAGACGGCTACCCGTAGAGCCGGGCCAGCCGGGTCGCCGCGTCCGCGAACAGTGCCCGCAGCGACCGCGGCTCCAGCACCTCCGCCTCGGGCCCGAGCGGCAGCAGCTGGGCGTAGGCGACCTCGTCCGACTCCACCGGCAGGGTCACCGTCACCCGGCCCTCCGCGTCCGGCGGGCCGGCCGCCGCCAGGGCCTCTTGGGCGGCGGCCCGGTCCGTCACGTGCGGCAGGCTCCGCGCGCCCGCCTCCGTCAGCCGCACCACCGCCTCCGCCCGCAGGATGGACCGCGCGAACTCAGCCGCCCGCTCCTCCCAGAACGCCGGCAGGTCGAACCCCTCGTCCCGCGAGAACCGCTCCTCCACGGGCGTGACGGCGGTGAAACGGTCCACCCGGTAGACGCGGAAGGACGTCCCGGCGCGGGCGCACAGGTACCAGACGCCCGCCTTCAGCACGAGCCCGTACGGCTCCAGCTCCCGCTCCACGTCCCGCCGCGCCGCCCGGGCCCCGCGGCGGTAGCGCACCGACACTGTCCGGTCGTCCCACACCGCCTCCGCCAGGACCGGCAGCAGCTCGGGCGTCCGGGGCTCCTGGTACCAGCCGGGCGCGTCCAGGTGGAACCGCTGCGCCGCCGAGGACGGCGCGTCCCGCAGCGACGGCAGCAGCGCCGCCGAGACCTTCAGCCGGGCCGCCGACGCCGCGTCGTCAAGCCCCATCTGCCGCAGCGCCCCCGGCACCCCCGACAGGAACAACGCCTCCGCCTCGCTGCGCGCGAGTCCCGTCAGGCGCGTCCGGTAGCCGCCGATCAGCCGGTAGCCGCCCGCCCGGCCCCGGTCGGCGTACACCGGCACCCCGGCCTCCGACAGGGCGAGCGCGTCCCGGGTGATGGTCCGCTCGGACACCTCCAGCTCGCGCGCCAGCTCGGCGGCCGTCATGGACGGACGGGACTGGAGCAGGAGCACCATCTTGATCAGGCGGGCAGCGCGCATGGACACATCATGCAAGAGGCCCCCGCCGCGGCGGGGGCCTTCCTGAGCACCGTTCCTACAGGCCGTAGCGCTCGCGGGCGTCCTTCACCAGGGAGGCCGGGACCTCACCGCGCTTGGCGAGCTGCGCCAGCGCGGCGACCACCACGGACTCGGCGTCCACGCCGAAGTGGCGGCGGGCCGCCTCGCGGGTGTCCGACAGGCCGAACCCGTCGGCACCGAGCGAGCTGTAGTCCTGCTCGACCCACTGCGCGATCTGGTCCGGGACCTGGCGCATGTAGTCGGTGACCGCCAGCACCGGGCCCTGCGCGTCGGCCAGCGCCTGGCGCACGTACGGCACGCGCTCCTCGCCGCGCAGCAGCGCCGCGTCGGCCTCCAGCGCGTCGCGCCGCAGCTCCGACCAGGAGGTCGCGGACCACACGTCGGCGGTCACGCCCCAGTCGGCGGCCAGCATGTCCTGCGCCTTGAGCGCCCAGTGGATCGCCGTGCCGGAGGACAGCAGCTGGAGGCGCGGGGCGTCCGCCGCCGGGGCGGTGCCCTCCTTGAAGCGGTACAGGCCCTTGACGATGCCCTCGTCCACGCCCTCGGGCTTGGCCGGCTGCGGCATCGGCTCGTTGTAGACGGTCAGGTAGTAGAAGACGTTCGGGTCCTCGCCCGGTGCCGTCTCGCCGTACATCCGGCGCAGGCCGTCCTTGACGATCACCGCGACCTCGTAGGCGAACGCCGGGTCGTACGTCAGCGCCGCCGGGTTCGTCGCCGCGATGACGGGGGAGTGGCCGTCGGCGTGCTGGAGGCCCTCACCGGTCAGCGTGGTGCGGCCGGCGGTGGCGCCGACGAGGAAGCCGCGCCCGAGCTGGTCGCCGAGCTGCCACATCTGGTCGGCCGTCCGCTGCCAGCCGAACATCGAGTAGAAGATGTAGAACGGGATCATCTGCTCGCCGTGCGTGGAGTACGCGGTCGACGCGGCGATGAAGTCGGCCATCGAGCCGGCCTCCGTGATGCCCTCGTTGAGGATCTGGCCGTCCTTGGCCTCGCGGTAGTACATCAGCTGGTCGCGGTCGACCGGCTCGTACGTCTGGCCCTTCGGCGAGTAGATGCCGAGCGACGGGAACAGCGACTCCATGCCGAAGGTGCGGGCCTCGTCGGGGACGATCGGCACCCAGCGCTTGCCGGTCTGCTTGTCGCGGATCAGGTCCTTCATCAGACGGACGAACGCCATGGTCGTCGCGACCGACTGCGAGCCGGAGCCCTTGTCGAAGGCGGCGAAGGTCTTGTCGGCCGGCGCGGGCAGCGGGTCCAGCGCGTGCATCCGGCGCGCCGGGGCGGGGCCGCCGAGGGCCGCGCGGCGCTCCTGGAGGTAGCGGACCTCGGGGGAGTCGGCGCCGGGGTGGCCGTAGGGCACCTGGCCGTCGGTGAAGTCGCTGTCCGAGATCGGCAGGCCCAGCAGGTCCCGCATGCCCTTGAACTCGTCCACCGAGAGCTTCTTCATCTGGTGGTTGGCGTTCTTGGACTCGAAGCCCTTGCCGAGCGTGAAGCCCTTCACCGTCTGGGCGAGGATCACGGTCGGCGCGCCCTTGTGCGAGAGGGCGGCCTTGTACGCGGCGAAGACCTTACGGGGCTCGTGGCCGCCGCGCGAGTACTGGAAGCACTCGATGATCTTGTCGTCGGACAGCAGCCGGCCCATCTCGGCGAGGGCGGGGTCCTTGCCGAAGAAGTCCTCGCGGATGTAGGCCGCGTCGCGGGTCTGGTACGTCTGGATCTGCGCGTCCGGCACCTCGCGCAGCCGGCGTACCAGCGCGCCGGTGGTGTCGAGCTGGAACAGCTCGTCCCAGGCGGTGCCCCACAGCGACTTCACGACGTTCCAGCCGGCGCCGCGGAACTGGGCCTCCAGCTCCTGCACGATCTTGAAGTTGGCGCGGACGGGGCCGTCGAGGCGCTGGAGGTTGCAGTTGATGACGAAGGTGAGGTTGTCGAGCTCCTCACGGGCGGCGAGCGCGAGGGCCGCCGTCGACTCGGGCTCGTCCATCTCGCCGTCGCCGAGGAACGCCCACACGTGGGAGTTCGAGACGTCCTTGATGTTGCGGTTGGTCAGGTAGCGGTTGAACCGCGCCTGGTAGATCGCCGACAGCGGGCCGAGGCCCATGGACACCGTCGGGAACTCCCACAGCCAGGGCAGGCGGCGGGGGTGCGGGTAGGACGGCAGGCCGTTGCCGCCGGCCTCCTGGCGGAAGTTGTCCAGGTGCTGCTCGGACAGCCGGCCGTCGAGGAAGGCGCGGGCGTATATGCCGGGCGAGGCGTGGCCCTGGATGTAGAGCTGGTCGCCGGAGCCGTCCTGCTCCTTGCCGCGGAAGAAGTGGTTGAAGCCGGTCTCGTAGAGCCAGGCCGCGGAGGCGAAGGTGGCGATGTGGCCGCCGACGCCGTACTTGGAGCCGCGGGAGACCATGGCGGCCGCGTTCCAGCGGTTCCAGGCGGTGATCCTCGCTTCCATCTCCTCGTCGCCGTCGAAGCCGTAGCCGGCCTCGGAGGCGGTGGGGATGGTGTTCACGTAGTCGGTTTCGAGCAGCTTGGGCAGCGCGAGACCGGCGCCCTCGGCGCGCTCCAGGGTGCGTCGCATCAGGTACGCGGCGCGGTGCGGCCCGGCGGCCTTGGCGACGGCGTCGAGGGACGCCTGCCACTCGGCGGTCTCCTCGGGGTCGCGGTCCGGCAGCTGGTCGAGCTCGCTCGGCTGGATGCGGGTGGGGTCGGTCATAGTCGCCGCCTTCCGGAGTCGAAGGGGTGTGGAGCCCTTGGTCTTGGCAGGACAGGGCGAGGGGACCTCTGTTGAAGTCCGCGGACGACTGTACGACCGTGATCGATGATCGATCAAAGCGTTGGGCGAAAATTCTTGCCCCAGAGGCCAAAGTCGGCATTCGGTGCCACAAAAATGGGCACCCGGTGCCTTGTTTTCGCAGGCGAGAGCACCGGATGAGCGCGTGCGCCGCCCGATGAGCGCCGGGCGTACGCGGGGGCGCGCGGGAGGCGCCCAGGGGGCGGGGTCAGGCGCGCGGGGCGCAGCCGAGGACGTGTTCCTTCACCAGGACGCCGATCCGGGGGTCGCCGCGGCGGAAGGCCTGGACGAGCTCCTCGTGCTCCTCCGCGTACGACTTCTGTACGGTGCCGAGCCAGCGGATCGACAGTGCCGTGAAGACCTCGATGCCGAGGCCCTCCCAGGTGTGCAGCAGCACGCTGTTGTGCGCCGCCCGCACCAGCTCGCGGTGGAAGCCCACCGTGTGGCGCACCTGCGCCGTACCGTCCGCCCGCGCGTCCGCCTCGTACAGGGCCGCCACGTGGGGCTCCAGGGCCGAGCAGTCCTCGCCCAGCCGGCCGGCCGCCAGCTCGGCGGCGATCTGCTCCAGGCCCGCCCGCACCGGGTAGCTCTCCTCCAGGTCCGCCGCGGTCAGGTTGCGCACCCGGACGCCCTTGTTGGGCGCCGACTCGATCAGCCGCAGGCTCTCCAGCTCGCGCAGCGCCTCGCGCACCGGGGTCTGGCTGACCGCCAGCTCGGTGGCGATGCGCCGCTCGACGATCCGCTCCCCCGGCTTCCAGCGGCCGCTGACGATGCCCTCCACGATGTGCTCGCGGATCTGCTCGCGCAGCGAGTGGACGACGGGCGGGGTCATGGGGGCTCCTTCGCTGCTGCGGCGGTCGCTGGCCATTATTCCCGCCCGGTAACCCCGAGCGGCCGCCTCAGGTGCGAGACACCCGTCACGCCTGGTGCCGTGGACACGACAGCGGCGCCCGCGACCGGAACGTTCCGGTCGCGGGCGCCGCTGTCGTACGCCGCGAAAGGTGCGGTGGCCAGGCGGTTACAGGCCGAGGTCGACCTCGAACTCGCCGGCCTCCAGGATGGCCTTGACGGCCGTCAGGTACCGGGCCGCGTCGGCACCGTCCACCAGGCGGTGGTCGTAGGACAGCGACAGGTACGTCATGTCGCGGACCGCGATGGTCTCGCCCAGGTCCGGGTGGTTGATGACCACCGGACGCTTGACGGTGGCGCCGATGCCCAGGATGGCGACCTGGTTCGGCGGCACGATGACCGTGTCGAACAGCGCACCGCGCGAGCCGGTGTTGCTGATCGTGAAGGTCGCGCCGGACAGCTCGTCCGGAGTGATCTTGTTGCCGCGGACCTTGCCGGCCAGCTCGGCGGTGGCCTTGGAGATGCCGGCGATGTTCAGGTCGCCCGCGTTCTTGATGACCGGGGTCATCAGGCCCTTCTCGGAGTCCACGGCGATGCCGATGTTCTCCGAGTCGAAGTACGTGATCGTGCCCTCGTCCTCGTTGATCCGGGCGTTGATGACCGGGTGGGCCTTCAGCGCCTGGGCCGCCGCCTTCACGAAGAACGGCATCGGGGAGAGCTTGACGCCCTCACGGGCGGCGAACGCGTCCTTCGCGCGGCCGCGCAGCTTCATCAGCTTGGTGATGTCGACCTCGACGACCGAGGTCAGCTGGGCCTGCGAGTGCAGCGCCTTCATCATGTTGTCGCCGATGACCTTGCGCATGCGGGTCATCTTGACCGTCTGCCCGCGCAGCGGGGACGTCTCCAGGGCCGGGGCCTTGGCGGCGGCCGGGGCGGCCGCGGCCGGAGCCGGGGCAGCGGCGGCGGCCTTCGCGGCCTCGGCGGCCGCGACGACGTCCTGCTTGCGGATACGGCCACCGACGCCGGTGCCCTTGACGGACGCCAGGTCGACACCGTTCTCCGCGGCCAGCTTGCGGACCAGCGGCGTCACGTACGCGCCGTCCTCCGCCGGCTGTGCGGCAGCGGGGGCGGGCGCGGGCGTGGCGGGCGCGGCCTGCGGCGCCGGGGCGGCGGGCGCGGGCTGCGCCGGAGCCGGGGCGGGCGCCGGGGCCTCCTGCTGGGGAGCCTCCTGCTTCGGGGCCTCCTGAGCCGGGGCTTCCTGCTTGGGGGCCTCCTGCGCCGGGGCGGCGGCCGGGGCCGCACCCTTCGCGCCGATGACGGCCAGCTTGGCGCCGACCTCGGCGGTCTCGTCCTCACCGACCACGATCTCCAGCAGCACACCGGCGGCCGGAGCGGGGATCTCAGTGTCGACCTTGTCCGTGGAGACCTCGAGCAGCGGCTCGTCCTCCGCGACCTCCTCGCCGACCTCCTTCAGCCAGCGGGTCACGGTGCCCTCGGTGACCGACTCGCCCAGCGCGGGCAGCACGACGTCGGTGCCCTCGGCCGAACCGCCGCCGGCGGCGGCCTCGGCGGTCGGGGCGGGGGCCGGGGCCTCCGCCTCGGTGGACGGCGCGGCCTGCGGGGCCTCCTGCGCCGGGGCCTCCTGCGCCGGAGCCGGAGCGGCCTCGGCGGCGGGGGCGGCCTCGGCGGCCGGGGCGCCCGAACCGTCGTCGATGACGGCCAGCTCGGCGCCGACCTCGACGGTCTCGTCCTCGGCGACCTTGATGGAGGCGAGGACACCGGACGCGGGCGCCGGAATCTCCGTGTCGACCTTGTCCGTCGACACCTCCAGCAGCGGCTCGTCGGCCTCGACGCGCTCGCCCTCGGCCTTCAGCCAGCGGGTGACAGTGCCCTCGGTGACGCTCTCGCCGAGCGCCGGCAGGGTTACGGAAACCGACATGGTTTCAGTTGCTCCTAACGAATTGCGGAAAGTGGTCGTCGCGCCCTGACTGGGGGCTCAGTCGTGGGAGTGGAGGGGCTTGCCGGCCAGCGCCAGGTGCGCCTCGCCGAGCGCCTCGTTCTGCGTCGGGTGGGCGTGGATGAGCTGCGCGACCTCGGCCGGCAGCGCCTCCCAGTTGTAGATCAGCTGCGCTTCGCCGACCTGCTCGCCCATGCGGTCACCGACCATGTGGACGCCGACCACGGCACCGTCCTTGACCTGGACGAGCTTGATCTCGCCCGCGGTCTTCAGGATCTTGCTCTTGCCGTTGCCCGCGAGGTTGTACTTCAGGGCGACGACCTTGTCCGCGCCGTAGATCTCCTTGGCCTTCGCCTCGGTGATGCCGACGGAGGCGACCTCGGGGTGGCAGTACGTCACCCGGGGCACGCCGTCGTAGTCGATCGGAACGGTCTTCAGACCGGCCAGACGCTCCGCCACCAGGATGCCCTCGGCGAAGCCGACGTGCGCGAGCTGGAGCGTCGGGACCAGGTCACCGACGGCCGAGACCGTCGGCACGTTCGTCCGCATGTACTCGTCGACCAGGACGTAGCCGCGGTCCATCGCGACGCCCTGCTCCTCGTACCCGAGTCCCGCCGAGACCGGGCCGCGGCCGATGGCGACGAGCAGCACCTCGGCCTCGAAGGTCTTGCCGTCCGCCAGGGTGACCTTGACGCCGTTGTCGGTGTACTCGGCGCTCTGGAAGAACGTACCGAGGTTGAACTTGATGCCGCGCTTGCGGAAGGCGCGCTCAAGAAGCTTCGAGCTGTTCTCGTCCTCGACCGGGACGAGGTGCTTCAGGCCCTCGATGACCGTGACGTCCGTGCCGAAGGACTTCCACGCCGAGGCGAACTCGACGCCGATGACGCCGCCGCCCAGGATGATCGCGGACTCCGGCACCCGGTCCAGCGTCAGCGCGTGGTCCGAGGAGATGATGCGGTTGCCGTCGATCTCCAGGCCCGGCAGGGACTTCGGCACCGAACCCGTGGCGAGGAGGACGTGGCGGCCCTCGACCCGCTGGCCGTTCACGTCGACGGAGGTGGGGGAGGACAGCCGGCCCTCACCCTCGATGTACGTCACCTTGCGCGAGGCGACGAGACCCTGCAGGCCCTTGTACAGGCCGGAGATCACATCGTCCTTGTACTTGTGGACGGCCTTGATGTCGATGCCCTCGAAGGTGGTGAGCACACCGAACTGGTCGGCCTCACGGGCCTGGTCCGCGATCTCACCGGCGTGGAGCAGGGCCTTGGTGGGAATGCAGCCGTTGTGCAGGCAGGTGCCGCCGAGCTTGTTCTTCTCGATCAGTGCGACGTCCAGGCCCAGCTGCGCACCCCGCAGGGCCGCGGCGTACCCGCCACTGCCACCGCCGAGGATCACTAGGTCGAAAACGGTGCTGGCGTCGTTCGCCACGTCACGTCCTCCATGCATGTGCGCCGGTCGCCGGTCGTCGCGACCGGGCGGCGGCTGGTGTTCGGCCGCTGTTTCGTCGGCCCTGTGGTGGGGGCCCTGTCCTGCCGAGAACCCATCTTCGCACTTGTTGGCGGGAGGCGGGACGCGGGGCTGTGTGATTACGGGCTCGGTACGCCTCCGGGGCGCCTCAGACGGCGTCGACGGTCGACCGTGCTCGATTCGCTCGTTCCTCAGGGGCCGGTACGGCCGCGGCCCCGGACCGGGGGTCCGGGGCCGTGACCGTGCCGTCACGGCACGTGTCAGCCGAGGTCGCCCGCGGCGGTGCGCTCCGCGAGGCGGACCAGGGTCCGGACGGCGGAGCCGGTGCCGCCCTTCGGGGTGTAGCCGAAGGGGCCGCCCTCGTTGAAGGCCGGGCCCGCGATGTCCAGGTGGGCCCAGGTGATGCCCTCGCCCACGAACTCCTTGAGGAACAGGCCGGCCACCAGACCGCCGCCCATCCGCTCGCCCATGTTGGCGATGTCGGCGGTGGGGGAGTCCATGCCCTTGCGCAGGTCGGCGGGGAGCGGCATCGGCCAGGACTGCTCGCCGACCTCCTCCGCGATCTCGTGGATCGAGGTGCGGAAGGCGTCGTCGTTCGCCATGATCCCGAACGTGCGGTTGCCCAGGGCGAGGACCATCGCGCCGGTGAGGGTGGCGACGTCCACGATGGCGTCCGGGTTCTCCTCCGACGCCTTGGCCAGGGCGTCGGCCAGGACCAGGCGGCCCTCGGCGTCGGTGTTCAGCACCTCGACGGTCTTGCCGCTGTACATCCGCAGCACGTCGCCGGGGCGGACGGCGGAACCGGACGGCATGTTCTCGGCGAGCGCCAGCCAGCCGGTGACGTTCACCGGCAGCTTCAGGCGGGCGGCCGTGACGACGGCGGCGAACACCGCGGCGGCGCCGCTCATGTCGCACTTCATCGTCTCGTTGTGGCCGGCCGGCTTCAGCGAGATGCCGCCCGAGTCGTAGGTGATGCCCTTGCCGACCAGGGCCAGGGTCTTCTCCGCCTTCGGGTGCGTGTAGGCGAGCCGCACCAGGCGCGGACCGTGCTCGGCGCCCTGGCCGACGCCGACGATGCCGCCGTAGTTGCCCTTGACGAGCGCCTTCTCGTCGAGGACCTGCACCTTGATGCCGTGCTCCTTGCCGGCCGCGGTGGCGATGGCCGCGAAGGACTCGGGGTACAGGTCGTTCGGCGGGGTGTTGACCAGGTCGCGGGCGCGGTTGATCTCCTCCGCCAGTGCGGCCGCGCGCTCGGCCGCGGCCTTGAACGCCTTGTCGCGCGGCTTGCCGCCCAGCAGGGTCACCTCGGCGAGCGGGCCCTTGGCGTCCTTGCCCTGCTCCCGGTAGGCGGTGAAGGCGTACGCGCCGAGCAGCGCGCCCTCGGCGATCGCCTCGGCGTCCTCCACGGCCTCGACCGGCAGGGCGAACGCGGCCTTCTTGGTGCCGTTCAGCGCGCGGGCGGCGCAGCCGGCGGCCCGGCGCAGGGCCTCGGCGTCGTACGTCTCGTCCTTCTCGGGAGCCGCGCCGAGTCCCACCGCGAGCACGACCGGGGCCTTCAGGCCGGACGGCGCGGGCACCTTGGTCACCTCGCCCTCGGAGCCCGAGGCGCCGAGGGTCTCCAGGACGGTGGCGAGCTTTCCGTCGAACGCCTTGTCCACGGCCTCGGCGCCCGGTGCGACGACGAGTCCCTTGCCGCCCTTCGGGCTCTTGGCGACGCCGACGACGAGAGCGTCGGCGCGCAGGGTCGCCGCGCCGGCGGTGCTGAGAGTGAGAGCAGTCACGGTGGTGAAATCTCGCTTTCATTGAGTTCTGAGGCGGTCGAGGGGTGGGGCGACCGGGTCCTGCCGCATCGTAAGTCGCGTCCGGGAGGGCCGGGCGGTCGCGCCCGGGGAAGACCGGGAAAGACCGGGAACGAGCCTACGCGTGCCGCCCGGTTTCGCTCACGGCGGCGGCGATTCACTCATCCGTGGCGTCTGCCCAACGATTGCCGGGTCAACAGTTGAGAGCTGCGTCACACTCCCTGCATTCGTGCAAGGGAGCAACGTACCCCTTTGCATCATCTCCACAGATCCTCCCGGTGCTTCCACGCGCGCGGAGGACCCATCAGGGGGGAAGTCACATGCAGACATCCGGAGTCCGCGGCGGGAGAACGGCCGGAGCGCTGCCCGCCGCGACACTGCTGGTCACAGCCCTGCTCGCCACGACGGTCCCGGCCGGACCGGCCGCCGCCGCCGACCCGGCGCCGCGCGTCGACCTGACCGTGCTGGTCGTGGACGACGGGGGCGGCGCGGTCGGCGCCATCACCTCCGAACTCAAGGGCTCCGGGGTCCCGTACCGCACCGTCCGCCTCTCCGACCCCGCCCGCCCCGTCATCGACGCCGCGTTCCTCGCGGACACCGTCTCCGGGCGGCCCCGCGCCAAGTACCAGGGCGTGGTCCTGCCGGACGAGGCGCCGCAGGCCCTGGGCGCCGCCGAGCGGGCCGCCCTCACCGCGTACGAGCAGAAGTACGCCATCCCCCAGGTCGACGCCTACACCTGGGCCCACCCGGGCGTGGGCCTCGACTACACCAGCGAGGGCGGCCGTTCCGGCGTGATGGACGGCGTCCGCACGGACGTCACCGCTGCCGGCAGGGCCGGCCCGTTCCGGTACCTCGACGGGCCGCTCACCTTCGAGGACAACGCCCCCGATGTCGCCGAGAGTTACGGGTACGCGGGCCGGCCCCGCGCGGGCTACACCAGCTACCTCGACGTGCCGGTCGACGGCGGCGGCCGCGCCAGCCTCATCGGGCAGTACGCCCACGACGGGCGGCGCGAACTCGTCGTCACCTTCGCCTACAACCAGCACCAGCGGCAGTTCCGCGCCCTGGCCCGCGGCATCGTGGAGTGGCTGACCGACGGCGTCCACCTCGGCCAGAACCGCAACTACTTCTCCGTCCACGTCGACGACGTCTTCGCCCCCGACGCCCGCTGGGACACCGAACGCAACTGCACCCCCGGCGACATCGACTGCGCCGACGGCGGCGGCGAGTCCACCCCGCCCATCCGGATGACCCCGGCCGACGCCCAGTACGCCGCCCAGTGGCAGCGCTCCTCCGGCTTCACCATGGACATGGTCTACAACGCCGGCTCCGGCGAGGAGTGGAAGACGCAGAACGGCGGCAGCGACCCGCTCACCGCGCGACTGGTGGCCGACCGCGCCCAGTACCGCTGGATCAACCACACCTACACCCACCCCTTCCTCGGCTGCGTCCAGGACACCTCCACCGTCCCGTGGACCTGCGCCAAGGACGCGACCGGCAAGACCCGCTACATGAGCCGCGCCGAGATCGCCGCCCAGATCCGCGACAACCACAACTGGGCCGTCTCCAAGGGCATCCCCGTCGACCGCACCGAACTGGTCACCGGCGAGCACTCCGGCCTCAAGACCCTCCCGCAGCAGCCCGCCGACAACCCCAACCTCGCCGGCGCCCTCGCCGACAACGGCGTCAAGTGGATCGCGAGCGACAACTCCCGCGAACCCCAGCAGCGCCCCGTCGGCGCCGCGAGCACCGTCCCGCGCCACCCGATGAACGTGTACTACAACGTGGGCACCGCCGCCGAGATGGCCGACGAGTACAACTGGATCTACACCTCCCGCGAGGACGGCGGCAGCGGCGTCTGCGAGACCAACCCCGCCTCCACCTGTCTGCCCGAACCGCTCGACGTGACCACCGGGTACGCCGACCACATCGTCCCGCAGGAAGCCCGCATCGCCCTCGGCCACGTCATGGCGAACGACCCCCGGCCGCACTACGTCCACCAGTCCAACCTCGCCGAGGACCGCATCCTCTACCCCGTCCTCGACCGGATCCTCGCCGACTACCGGGGCCTGTTCGCCGACAACACCCCGCTCGTCGTCCCCCGCCACCGCGACGCCGGCACGGAACTGTCCCGGCGCACCGCCTGGGACAAGGCACTCGCCGAGGGCAGGGTCACCGCGTACCGCATCGGCAACAAGGTCACCGTCACGGCCCCCGCCGGAGTGCACGCCCCTCTCACCGCCCCCGAAGGGACCCGCAAGAACCTGCTGCTCGGCACGGCGGCGTTCGGCACGGCGTACGCGGGTGGCCGCTCGGCCTGGACCACCCCCGAGGTGCTCCAGTCCGCGATCACCCTCACGCTGCCGACCACCACCTGACCACTTCTCATCCGGGGGGACACCAATGCCGAGCAGTGGCCGCCATGTCACCATGCTCACCGAAGGCACCTATCCGCACGTCCACGGGGGCGTCAGCACCTGGTGCGACCAACTCGTCCGCGGCATGCCGGAAGTCGACTTCCACGTCCTGGCACTGACCGGCAGCGGCCGCGAACCGGTCACCTGGGAACTGCCGCCCAACCTTTACCGGCACACCTCGTTCCCGCTGTGGGGGCCGGCCCAGGGGCGCGGCCGGCCCCTCGTCGGCCGGCAGCGGCGCCGCTTCACCGACACCTACGAGCGGTTCCTGCTGTCGGTGCTCGACCCGTCCGCCGGCTGCGACTTCGGCGAGGGCCTGTACGCCCTCGCCGAGCTCGCCCGGCGCGGCAGGCTCTCGGCGGCCCTCCGCTCCGAATCGGCGCTCCGCTCGCTGATGTGGATATGGACCCTGCCCCACCTGAGGACCGCGGCCGCCCGCCCCACCGTCCACGACGCCCTGACCGCCACCGACCTCCTCGAGCACGCGCTCCGGCCGCTCGCCGCCCGCGTCCCCGGCGACAGCGTCGCCCACGCCGTCTCCAGCGGCCTGGCCACCCTCCCCGCCCTCGCCGCCCAGCACTTCGACGGCGTGCCGTTCCTCCTCACCGAGCACGGCATCTACCTGCGCGAGCGCTACCTCGGCTACCGCAGCGCCGCCCAGAGCTGGCCCGTCAAGGCCCTGATGCTCGGCTTCTACCGCGAGCTCAACACCCTCGGTTACCGCAAGGCCGACCTCATCACCCCCTGCAACCAGTACAACCGCCGCTGGGAGGAGCGCGGCGGCGCCCCCACCGAGCGCATCCGCACCGTCTACAACGGTGTCGACCCGCACGCCTTCCCCCTGGCGGGACCCGAACCGGACGTGCCCACCCTCAGCTGGTGCGGCCGGGTCGACCCCATCAAGGACCTGGAGACACTCATCAGGGCGTACGCCATCGCCCGTGCCGAACTCCCCGCGCTGCGGCTGCGGTTGTTCGGCCCCGTCCCGGCCGGCAACGAGGACTACCGGACGAGGCTGGAGAAGCTCGCCGCCGAACTCGGCGTCACCGACGGCATCACCTACGAGGGCCGGATCACCGACGTGGCGAGCGCCTACGCGGCGGGCACCCTGGTGATGCTGTCCTCCATCAGCGAGGGGTTCCCCTTCTCCCTCATCGAAGCCATGTCGTGCGGCCGCGCCACCGTCTCCACCGACGTCGGCGGCGTACGGGAGGCCGTCGGCGACACCGGGCTCGTGGTGCCGCCCCGCGAACCCGCCGTGATGGCCGACGCCGTGGTAACCCTGCTGCGCGACGACGACCGCCGCACGGCCCTCGGCAGGCGCGCCCGGCAGCGGGTGGTCGACCAGTTCACCCTGCGCCGCTCGGTCGACGGCTTCCGCCGCATCTACCGGGAGCTGGCCGGACATCCCGACCCGGCACCGGCCGTCGACGACATCCGCGACTGGACGCTCCAGCTCCGCATCACCGACCCCTGGCGCGACCTCGCCGCCGACGACGCGTGCGACGACGACCTCGTCACCGGGGAGGCGGCCTGATGAGCGGCTCCCTGTGGCTGAAGGAGGAGTCCGCCGGACTCGACACCCTGCCCGCCCTGCCCCGCCCCCGGCCCAGCTGGGCCGCCGCCGACCCCATCGACGAACTGACCACCCGCCTGGAGGAGGTGATAGCGGCCGCCGTCCACCCCGACGAGATAGCCGCCATCCTCGAGTCCGACGGCATGACGGACGACCACATACGGCTCACCTACGGCCGGGAGGACTCCTTCGCCCTCGCCGAGGACCTCTACGCGCGCGTGGAGCGGCGCTTCACCGAGCCGGAGGGCCCGCCCTCCGACCTGTGGCACACCGGCCTCGGCGGCTGCCTGCTGCGCGGCCTCGTCTTCGCCCTGCCCGGCCTCGCCTACGTCCTCGGCGCCCCGCTCCTCACCGGCTCGCCCAGCGCGCCCGGCCTGCCCGCCGGCACCGTCCCGCTGCTCGCCGGGGCGGTCACCGGCTGGGTGTGGAACCAGGCCCTGTCCCACCGCGCCCACTCCTGGCTCGGCCTCGGCGACCGCCGCGCCGCCGCCCGGACCCTGCTGCGTGGCGCCCCGGCAGGAGCGCTGCTCGGCGCCCTGGTGGCCTTCGCCGCGGCGGCCGGCCCGGGGGAGTGGGGCGGCGCCGTGTTCGCGGCGGGCCAGGCGGTGTATCTGGGCGCCGCCACCGTGCTGCTGGTCCTCGGCCGGGAACGGGCGCTGCTCGCCGCGCTCGCCCCGCTCGTCGCCGGCACGCCCGTCGCCTTCTGGCTCGGCCTGCCCGACCCGGCCCGGGCGGCCCTGCTCGGCACGTCGCTGGCCCTGGCGGTCGCCCTCGCCGGGCGGGAACTGCTGCCTCCGGCGCCGGCACCCCCGGGGGACGCCCCCGGAAGGGCCGGGCCCCGGCTCGCCGCGTCCGTGCCGTACGGGCTGTTCGGGCTCGGCACGGGCGGGCTCGTGCTGTACGCCGCGATCGGCGACGTGATCGCCCTGGGCGCCGGCGCCGGGGCGTCGGTGGCCGGGCCGACCGCCGTCGCGCTCACCCTGTCCATGGGGCCCGCCGAGTGGCTGCTGTACCGCTTCCGCCGCGAGAGCCTCGCCGGGCTGCGGGCCACCACCAGCGCCCGCGCCTTCCGCCGCGCCACGGCCGGCACCCTGGCGCTGTGCCTGACCGTGTACCTCGCGGTGCTGCTGGCCCTCGCGGTGACCGGCACCCTGCTGTGGCCGGGCGCCCCGGACATCGGCGGAATCCGCCTCGCGTCCCTGCTCCTGATCGGTACGGTGCTGTGGGCGGCGCTGCTGCTCCAGTCGTTCGGGGCGGCGCTCAGCGCGGCGGTGGTGTGCGGGGCGGCGACGGCCGCGCAGACGGTGGCCCTCGTCTCGGGGGCGGGCGACCCGCGGCTGGTCGGCGCGGGCGTCGCCGGCGCCGCGGCCCTGGTGCTGGCCCTGCTCGGCGGCGTACTGCTCGGGCGGGCGACCGCCCACCGTCCGTGACCACACGAAGGATGCGCACGTGGACCTGCTGGTGCCCTACTACGAGCACCCGACCCTCCGCCCCGCCGAGTGGGACGCGCTCGTCGCCGCCGCCCCACTGCTGTACGGGGTGGTGCTCAACCCGGCGAGCGGCGCGGGCCGGGCGCCCGACCCGGCGTTCGTCACCGTCGCCGACCGGCTGCGCGCCGCCGGGGTGTGCGTCCTCGGCTACACCGACACCGACTACGGGCGCCGCCCGCACGCCGACGTCCTCACCGACCTGGTCCGCCACCGCGACTGGTACGGCGCCGACGGGGCGTTCTTCGACCAGGTGCCGACCGCGCCCGAGGCCACCGCGCACTACGGGCGCCTGGGCGTGGCCGCCCGCGCGGCCGGCGCGGCCACCGTCGTCCTCAACCACGGGGCCCAGCCCCACCCCTCGTACGCCGAGGTGGCCGACCTGCTCGTCACGTTCGAGGGGCCCTGGGACACCTACCGCGAGCTGGACCTGCCGGTCGCCGACCACTACTGCCACCTGGTGTACGCCGCCCCGGCGAGTGCACGCCTCTCCACGCGCGTGAAGTGCGCGGTCCCCGGCGGCGGGGCACATCCCTGGGGAACCCTCCCCCATGCGCTGGAGTGCCCGTGAACCGCCGCGTACCGCTCCTCCTCGCCGCCCTGCTGCTCCTCCTCGCCGGCTGCACCGGCTCGCCCGGGGACGACGACGACCCGGACCCGCCGCACGCCGCCGGCCGCTGGCAGCCCGAGCCGGGCGTGCCGTGGCAGTGGCAGCTCAGCGGCCGGCTCGACACGTCCGTCGACGTGCCGGTGTACGACATCGACGGCTTCGACCACCCCGCCTCCACCGTCACCTCCCTGCACGAGCGGGGCCGCAAGGTCATCTGCTACCTGTCCACCGGAGCGTGGGAGGACTGGCGCCCGGACGCCGGGAAGTTCCCCCGCTCGGTCCTCGGCAGGGGCAACGGCTGGGACGGCGAGCGGTGGCTCGACATCCGCCGCACCGACGTCCTCGAACCGCTGATGGCCGGCCGCATCGACATGTGCCGGGACAAGGGCTTCGACGCGGTGGAGCCCGACAACATGGACGGCTACGCCAACAGGACCGGCTTCCCCCTCACCGCGGCCGACCAGCTCCGCTACAACCGCCTCGTCGCCCGCCTCGCGCATGAGCGGGGCCTCGCGGTGGGCCTCAAGAACGACCTGGACCAGATTCCGCAGCTGCTGGACGACTTCGACTTCGCGGTCAACGAGCAGTGCGCCGAATACGGTGAGTGCGCGGCGCTCAGCCCGTTCGTCGCGGCCGGGAAGGCGGTCTTCCACGTCGAGTACGAGCTGCCCACGCGGGAGTTCTGCCCGGAGGCGAAGCGGCTGGGGCTCAGCTCCATGCTGAAGCGGTACGAGCTGGACGCCTGGCGCAAGCCCTGCTGAGGCGGCGGCCGGGTCTCAGCCGAACGTCAGCACCACCAGCGTCACCGTCAGCGCCGTCTCCTCCACCGCCCCGAACACATCGCCCGTCACGCCGCCAAACCGGCGCACACAGCGCCCCAGCAGCCACTGCGCCGCCACGAGGGCCACCACCACGGCCACGGCGTGCCGCAGCGCCCCGTACGGGCCGTCCAGCGCCGCGCCCAGCCCGGCCGCGCCGGCCAGGACCAGCGCCGTGACCGCCAGGGCGGGCCGCACCGGGACGGTGCCCGCGACGACCGCGCCCAGCCCCTCGGGGCGGGCCGCCGGGACGGAGGCGCGGGAGGCGAGAGTGAGCGCCAGCCGGGCCACCACGCCCGCGGTGACGGCACCCGCGGCGCCGTGCGCCCAGCCGCCGGCCGCGTACAGCTCGTGCACCGCGGCCACCTGGGCGAACAGCACGAACAGCAGCGTGATGACCCCGAACGGCCCGATGTCCGACTGCTTCATGATCCGCAGCGCGTCCTCGGCGGGCCTGCCGCTGCCGAGCCCGTCCGCGGTGTCCGCGAGCCCGTCGAGGTGCAGGCCCCGGGTCAGGACGGCGGGGACGGCGGCCGAGGCCACCGCGGCGAGCAGCGGGCCCGCCCCGAGCAGCCAGAAGAGCCCGCCGGCCGCCGCCGAGGCCAGGCCCACCACCAGGCCGGCCACCGGCGCCGCCAGCATCCCCGCGCGGGCCGCCCCGCGGTCCCAGCGGCTCACCCGTACCGGCAGGACGGTGAGGGTGCCGAAGGCGAAACGTATGCCGTCGACGCTCGTACGGACGTGGGTAACGGTGCGGGATGTGGTCACCGCGCGCAGGGTAGTCGGTACGACGCACGAGCCGGGAGCGGGTGGATGGGCAGCTGGTTCTATCGCAACATCGTCGAACCGGGGAAACTCCCGCTGCTCGTGGCCCTCGCCTCGTTCGTCCTGACCTTCCTGGCCACCCGCACCATCACCCGGTTGATCCGGGCCGGGAGGGGGCCCTTCCGCAACATCCGGCCCGGCGGGCTGCACATCCACCACGTGGTGCCCGGCGTCGTCCTCACCCTGATCGGTGGTTTCGGCGCGGTGGCGGTGGGACGGCACGGGCCGGGGCCCATCATCTGCGCGGTGCTCGTGGGGATGGGCGCGGGGCTGGTGCTCGACGAGTTCGCGCTGATCCTGCACCTCGACGACGTGTACTGGACCGAGCAGGGCCGCCAGAGCGTGGAGGCCGTGGTCCTCACCACCGCCCTCCTGCTGCTCGTCCTCGGGGGCTTCGCGCCGTGGGGCGTCGACGAGGTCACCCCGGAGGAGCGGCAGGGGAGGGGCAGCTTCATCCTCAATCTGTTCCTGAACTTCCTCTTCGCGCTGATCACGCTGTTCAAGGGCAAGTTCCGGATGGCCGTCATCGGCCTGTTCCTGTCACCCGTCGCGATCTTCGGGGCGCTGCGCCTGGCCCGCCCGGGGTCCCTGTGGGCCCGCCGCTTCTATCGCGGCAGGCCCCGGGCGCGGGCGAAGGCCGGGCTGCGGGCCTTCCACCACGACCAGCGCTGGAACCGGGTCAGGCGCCGCTTTCAGGACCTGATCGCGGGCGCCCCCGACCGCGTCCTGCCCCTGCGCCACCCGCCCGGGGAGCGCGCGGCGCCCGGCGACGACAGGCCGGAAACCCCGCCGGAAGCCCCGCCGGAACCCCCGGCGGCGCCCCCGCCGGATCCCGGGCCGCCCGACCGGCGCTGACGCCACGAGAGCACCGCGCACACCACCAGTACCGCCGCGATGGCGGCCAGGTGCTCCTTGCCCGCGAGGTTGCACTTGATCAGCACCTCGACCACCATCGCCACGATCACCAGGGCGCCCGTGACCCACGCCCTCCGGCGCCAGCACACGAACACCGCGAGCCCGACGACCGCCGCCGACGGCCCCGTGTCCACCACGTGCGCGTCGGAGGCGGGCAGCCCCAGCCCGAGCGGCACGTCCGGTCCGAGCGCGAGGCCGATCCGCGCGTACATCGTCCCGGCCAGCGTCGCCGCGTACGCGATCAGCAGGGTGGGCAGCCGGCCCAGGCAGATCTCGGCGATGCCGAACACCAGCAGGATCTGCGCCAGCGCGCCCCACACCGGAAGGTCCAGCGCCGGGACGAACAGCGACAGCGGCGTACGCAGCAGCGCCTGCCACAGCGGGTCCTCGGCCCGCACCGAGCCGATGCCCTGAACCAGCCCGTACCCCCAGGGCTGGTTCTGCACGACCTGGAAGGAGGCCGTCAGGCACACCGCGCCGAGCGTCATGGCGACCGCCCGCCACCTCCGCGTCACCAGGGCCGTGCGCACGGCCGCGTACAGCGTCCCCCACTCGCGCCGCGCGAACCGTCTCACCGGCGCCGGCCTTCCAGGTGCCGGTGCGTCCACTTGGGCAGACCGGGCGCCTCCAGGAACCCCTCGGCCCGCCCCGCGGCCAGGCCGATGCGCAACAGGTCGGAACTCTTCTCGAAGAGCATGAATCGCGGCTCCCAGATCGGTCGGTACTTGGCGTTGGCGCGGTACAGCGACTCGATCTGCCACCAGCGGGAGAAGAAGCTCAGCAGGGACCGCCACAGCCGCAGCACGGGACCCGCCCCGAGCTTCGCGCCACGTTCGAAGACCGACCTGAACATCGCGAAGTTGAGCGACACCTGAGTGATCCCGATCTCTCCGGCGCGCTGGAGGAGTTCGATGACCATGAACTCCGTCAGGCCGTTGTCGGCGTCGCGGTCCCGCCGCATCAGGTCCAGCGACAGCCCGTCCGGACCCCAGGGCACGAACGACAGCAGGGCGCGCGGTACGCCGTCGGCGTCGGCGCACTCCAGCATCACGCACCGCCCGTCGGCGGGGTCGCCGAGCCGGCCCAGCGCCATCGAGAAGCCCCGCTCCGTGGCGCCGTCGCGCCAGTCGTCGGCCAGCTCCAGCAGAGCGGCCATCTCGTCGGCGGGGATGTCCTCGTGCCGGCGGATCCGCACCTCGTAGCCGGCGCGGCGGACCCGGTTGTACGCCTGGCGCACGGTCCGCATCGCCCGCCCCTCCAGGGTGAACTCGGCCGTCTCCACGATCGCCTCGTCGCCCAGCTCCAGGGCGTCCAGGCCGTGCCGGGCGTACACGGTGCCCGCCTCCTCGCTCGCGCCCATCACGGCCGGGACCCAGCCGTGCGCCCGGGCCTGGGCCAGCCACGGCTCGATGGCGCCCGGCCACGCCTCGGGATCACCGACCGGGTCGCCGGAGGCGAGCGACACACCGCCGACGACCCGGTAGGCGACCGCCGCCTTGCGGCTGGGCGACCACACGACGCTCTTCTCGCGGCGCAGCGCGAAGTAGCCGAGCGAGTCACGCTCACCGTGCCGTGCGAGCAGCGCCCGCAGGTCCTCCTCGTCCCGCTCGCCGATCGGGTCGACGGCCCGGCGCGAGCGGAACGCGGCGTACAGCACCGAGACGAACAGCACCGTCGACATGATGTTGACGAGGACGTCGACCCAGCCGGGCGTCACGATGTCGGGGGAGGTGTCGGTGGCCAGCGTGATCAGGCGCAGCACGCCGTAGCGCCAGCGCTCCGCGAAGGTGGAGGGGGTGGTGTCGGTCGCGGTGACCAGCAGCGCTGCGAGCAGCGAGGTGACCAGCAGCCCGCCGACGGCGACGGCCGTGGCCAGCAGGGGGTTGGCGCGGTCGCCCTTGGCGTAGAACTCCCGGCGGCCCAGCAGCAGCGCCAGGACGAAGGCGGCGGTCAGGGTCAGCGAGACCCAGTTCTGCGCGTGCCCCCGGATTTCGGGGAAGGCCATGGCGAACGCGAAGACCAGCAGGAACAGCGCGCTGAGGACCAGGTTGAGGATCCACGCGGCCCGTTTGCGGCGGCGCATGGTGATGGCCAGGAACAGCGTGAACGCGCCGGAGGCGAAGCCGGCCGTCAGCAGGTACGGCGTGAAGTGGTCGTCCGTGTTGTGCCGGCGCAGGTCCTGGCCGAAGGAGACCCACACGGCGCCCAGCAGGTTGACGCAGGTGGCGAGCCGCAGGTACCAGACGGCGAAGGCGGCGCAGCGCCGCGAGCGGACGGTGCCTCGGGGGGTTTCGCCGACCGGCCGAACATCTCCCATGAAAAGTGATCATATGGGGCATCGCGCGACCCGGCCGGTCCAGCGGTGCGGCCGCCCCGGCGGCGGCCGCCCGCCATCCCCTCAGTCCTCCGGCGGCGTCTCCTCCGGCGCCTTCCGCTCCGGCAGGTCCGCCGCGAACGCCGCGGCCGCCCGCACCAGGGGCAGAGCCAGCAGCGCCCCCGTCCCCTCCCCGACCGTCACCCCGTGGTCGAGCAGCGGGTTGAGCGCCATCCGGTCCAGCGCCTTCGACTGCGCCGGCTCACCGCTCACGTGCCCGGCCAGCCACCAGTCCGGCGCCCGGAACGCCGCCCGCTGCGCCACCAGCGCGCACGCCGCCGACACCACCCCGTCCAGCACCACCGGCATCCGCCGCACCGCGCTCTGCAGCAGGAACCCGGTCGTCGCCGCCAGGTCCGCCCCGCCGACCGCGGCCAGCAGCTCCAGCTGGTCACCCAGCACCGGCCGCGCCCGGCGCAGCGCGTCCCGCACGGCCGCGCACTTGCGCATCCACGCCAGGTCGTCGATCCCCGCACCGCCCCGGCCGGTCACCACCGAGGCGTCCGTCCCGCACAGGGCGGCGATCAGCGTGGCGGCGGGCGTCGTACCGCCCACACTGAGATCGCCCAGCACGACCAGGTCGGTGCCCGAGTCGGCCTCCTCGTCCGCGACCGCCATCCCCAGCCGTACGGCCGCCTCGGCCTCCTCCGCCGTCAGCGCGTCCTCGACGTCGATACGGCCACTGCCCCGCCGCACCCGGTGACGCACCACCTCGGCGGGCAGCAGCTCCGGATCGCAGTCCACCCCCGCGTCGACCACACGCACCGGCACACCCGTCCGCCGCGCCAGCACCGCGACCGGGCTCGCCCCGTCCAGCACGTCCCGCACCAGCGCGTACGCCCCGCCCGCCGGCCGCCCGGACACGCCCAGCTCCGCCACCCCGTGGTCGCCCGCGAACAGCACCACACGCGGCCGCTCGACCGGCCGCACCGGGACGGCCCCCTGCGCGGCCGACAGCCACTCGCCCAGCTCGTCCAGACGCCCCAGCGCACCCGGCGGCACGGTGAGGCGCTCCCGGCGTTCCTCGGCGTCACGCCGCGTACCGCTGTCGGGGCGCTCGATCAGATCGGAGAAGTCGTCGAGATTCAGCCTGCTCATTCGCTGAACAGTACCGGTCACCCCCGCAAGCCGAGGGCCTGCCCGGCGACCACCAGCAGCACGTGCTCGCACTCGTCGGCGAACGCCGCGTTGAGCCGCCCCAGCTCGTCCCGGAACCGCCTCGTGCCCGCGTCACCCGGCACGATCCCCGCGCCCACCTCGTTCGTCACCGCCACGACCGTACGGGCGGTGGCCCGCACCGCCCCGACCAGCTCCGCCACCCGCTCCCGCAGCTCCCGCTCACCGCTCTTCGCCCAGACGTCGTCGTCCCACGCCCCGACCCGGTCCATCGCGTCGGTCAGCCACAGCGACAGGCAGTCGATCAGCAGCGGCGGCCCGTCCCGCCCCAGCAGCGGCGCCAGCTCGCACGTCTCCTCCGTACGCCACGACCCGGGCCGCCGGTCGCGGTGGGCCGTCACCCGGGCCGCCCACTCGGTGTCACCGTCCCGCGCCCCGCCCGTCGCGACGTACAGCACCTCCGGAAACGACTCCAGACGCCGCTCGGCCTCCAGCGACTTGCCCGACCGCGCCCCGCCGGTGACCAGCGTGCGCCGGGGCACGTCCGGCACCGCGTGGTACTCGCCGACGACCAGCGTCGACCCGTCCGGCACGGCACGCGCGCCCGCCGCGGCCAGCCGCCGGTCCACCTCGCCGCAGGACGGCACGTCGTGGTCCAGGTGCACGGCGACCACGTCCGTCGCCGCCCCCACACCCCCGGCCGCCCGCAGCCGGGCCAGCCCGTCCGGCCGGCCCATCACGTCGGCCACCACCATGTCGTACGGCCGCCCGACCTCGGCCACCCCGGCGGGGGCGCCGCCCGGCGGCAGGTACAGCAGGCGCACCCCCTCCGGCGACGTCACCTCGTACCCGGTGCCGGGGGAGTCCATCGGCACGGCCCGCACCCGATGCCCACTGATCAGGGTCAGCTCCCGCCCGTCCGGTACGCGCCCGGCCGCCGGCAGCCCGGCCGGCAGCTCCAGGGCGGGCCCGTCGTGCGGATGGGTGAGCAGCACCTGCCGCACCCCGGTCAGGGAGTGCCCCGCCCGCGCGGCCGCCAGCGCGGCGCCGGGCGTCAGGTCGAGCAGCAGCGCCCCGTCCACCAGCAGCGCGGTGGCGGCACGCGCCCCGGTGCCGCGGGCGGCGGCGCAGGCGGCGCAGGGGCAGTCGGGGCGGGGCAGGCCCTCGGGGGCGCCGGTACCGAGCAGAGTCACTTCCACGGGACGATCCTCCCGCGTCCCCGCGCGGGGTGCGCGCCCGGCTACGCTGCGGGCAGGAAACCGATCATCTGGAGGCCCACATGGCATGGACGTGGCGGTTCGAGCGGTCCGACGGCACGGAGGTCCAGCCGGCGGTCGACCCTGAGGACTTCACCACCCAGGGCGACGCGGAATCTTGGGTCGGCGAGCACTGGCAGGCCCTCAAGGAGGGCGGCGCCGACCAGGTCGTCCTCTTCGAGGACGAGGCGAAGGTCTACGGCCCGATGAGCCTCCACGCGGAGAACGCGTAGGCCCACCCACCCGGCGGGGCCCCCGGCCCCGCCACCCGGGGCGGGGGCGCCCAGCCCCTCACCCCGGGGCGGCCGTCAGGAACTGCGTCGCCGCCAGCTCCCCGTACAGCGGGTCCGCCGCCACCAGCTCCGCATGGGTGCCCACCGCCCGCACCCTCCCCGCGTCCATGACGACGATCCGGTCCGCGAGCGTCACCGTGGACAGCCGGTGCGCGACGACCAGCACCGTCACCTCCCGCGCCACCTCCGCGACGACGTCCCGCAGCGCCAGCTCGTTGACCGCGTCGAGCTGCGAGGTCGCCTCGTCGAGCAGCAGCAGCCGCGGCCTGCGCAGCAGCGCCCGCGCGACGGCCACCCGCTGCCGCTCACCGCCCGACAGCTTCGAACCGCGGTGCCCGACCGGGGTCTCCAGCCCCTCCGGCAGCCGCTCCACCAGCCCGTCCAGCCGGGCCCGCCGCAGCACCTCGCGGATCTCCTCCTCCGTCGCGTCCGGCGCGGCGAAGCACAGGTTCTCGCGCAGCGTCCCGGCCAGGACCGGGGCGTCCTGCTCCACGTAGCCGATGGCGGCGCGCAGTTCGGCCAGCGGCCAGTCCCGTACGTCCCTGCCGTCGACCAGGACCCGGCCGCCGGTCGCCTCGTAGAACCGCTCGACGAGTCCGAACACCGTCGTCTTGCCCGCCCCCGACGGTCCGACGAACGCCGTCATCCCCGGGCCGGGCACCTCGAACGACACCCCGTGGTGGACGTGGGGCAGATCGTCCCGGTAGCGGAAGGCGACGTCCTCGAAGACGACCGTGGCGGGCCCGCCGCCCGCGGGGACGACGACCCCGCCGGGGCCCTCCGCCGCCAGCCGTTCCGCCTCCTCGATCCGCGCCACGGCCGCCGACCCGACCTGGTACTCGGTCGCCGCCGACACCAGCTTGGAGATCGGCTCCGTCAGGTAGAAGAGGTAGAGCAGGAAGGCGACCAGGTCCGCCACGGAGATCGCGCCCGACGCCACCCGCGCGCCGCCGATGCCCAGCACCGCGAGGAACGACACCTGCACGGCCAGCCCCACCGACGAGCCCGACACGGCCTGCCACTTCGCCGACCTCAGCCCCTGCCGCCAGGCCTCCTCGGCCGCCGCCTCCACGACCGCCGCCTCGCGCGCCTCCGCGCCCGACGCCTTCACCGTGCGGAACGCGCCGAACACCCGCTCCAGCCGCGTCGATATCTCGGCGACCGCCTCCTGGGAGCGCCGGGTGGCCCGCGAGATCTGCGGCATGACGAGCGCCATGGCGCCGCCGATCAGCACGATCACGCCCAGCGTCACCGCGAGGAGCACCGCGTCCATCACGGCCATCATCACGAGGGTGGCGAGGAACGCGAGCCCGCCCGTCACGGCGGAGACGATCGAGTCGGTCGTCACGGCCCGCAGCAGCGTGGTGTCGGAGGTGATCCTGGACATCAGGTCACCGGGCTGGGTGCGCTCCACCTCCGGCAGCCGCAGCCGCAGCAGACGGCCGATGAGGGTGCGGCGGGCGGCGAGCACGACCGACTCGGCGGTCCGCTCCAGTACGTACGCGCCGACCGACTCGATCGCGGTGCCGAGCACCACCAGCGCGGTCAGCGCCAGCAGCACCTGGCCGACCGGCTCGTCCTGGCCGAGCCGCTCCACCAGCGCCTTGGCCGCCAGCGGCTGGAGGATGCCGGTGCCCGCGCCGACCAGGGCCAGGAGGGTGCCGAGCGCGACGGTCCACCGGTGCGGCCGGAAGTGCCGGTACAGCGCCCGCCAGGTGTCGCGGGCGGGAAGCCTGGGCGTGCTGGTGCCTGTCTCCTTGATGCTCACGTCACAGGAGGACGCCAGAACCCGGTGTCCACCTGAGCGGCGGACGACCCGGTGTCAGCCCCGCACCCCGCACAGGTGCAGCAGCGCCGCCACCCGCCGGTAGGGCTCGGTGCGCCCGGCCCGGTCCTCGGCCGCCAGCAGCCGTTCCAGCTCGTCCGCGGGAGGCAGGCCCTCCTCGTCCGGGACGTTGTCGGTGAAGACCCGGACGCCGTACCAGGCGTGGAGGGGCGCCGCGATCCCCGCGAGCGTCGCCGTCAGCCGGTCCAGCCGGTCGGCCCGCACCGGGAGCCCCAGACGGTTGACGTAGGCGTCCGACTCGAACGCGGACAGCGTCCCGGCCCAGTCACCGGCCAGCCCCGGCCGCATGGCCAGCGCGTCCGCGTTCCGCACGAGCAGCGACAGCAGGCCGCCGGGCGCGAGCATCCGGGCGAGCCCGGCCAGCATGGCCTCGGGCTCCTCCACGTACATCAGCACGCCGTGGCACAGCACCACGTCGAAGCTGCCCGGCAGGAAGTGCACGCCGGTCTCCCGGCCGTCCCCCTCGATGAGCCGCACGCGCTCCCGGATACCGGCCGGCTCGGCCGCCAGCGACTCGCGGGCGGCCCTGAGCATCTCCGGGTCGGACTCCAGGCCCGTGAGGGTGTGCCCGGCCCGGGCCAGGCGCAGCGCCTGCGTGCCCTGCCCCATGCCGACGTCGAGGATCCGCAGCCGCTGCCCCACCGGGTAGCGGGCGGCTATCTGCTCGTCCAGCTGGCGGGCGACGAGCTCCTGGCGGACCGTGTTGCGCAGTCCGCCGAGCCCGTCGAGCCAGTTCCCCGATGCGCCTCCGAAACCGGAGACCAGGGTGCTCAGGGCCGCTCTCCGCGCTTGACCTGCGGCTTGGGCAGCCGCAGCCGGCGCAGCTGGAGCGTACGCATCAGGCCGTACGCGACGGCGCCGCGCTTGGGCTCATTCGGGAAGCGGGTGGCGAGCTGCTTCTTCAGCCGCAGCCAGATGCCGACGGAGTCCAGGACGATCAGGGCGATCACCGCGAGCCACAGCAGCAGCGAGATGTTCTTCAGCTGGGTGCTGGGCAGGCTGGACAGGATCAGGATCACGACCGCGAGCGGCAGGAAGAACTCGGCGACGCAGAAGCGCGAGTCCACGTAGTCGCGCACGAAGCGGCGGACCGGACCCTTGTCGCGGGCCGGCAGGTAGCGCTCGTCACCGCTGGCGAGTGCCTGGCGCTGCCTGGCCAGGTCCGTGCGGCGGGCCTCGCGCTGGCGGCGCATGGCCTCCTTGCGGTCGGTCGGCACGGTCTGGGCACGACGGCGCTGCGTCTGGGCCTCACTCCGCTTCGGGGTCGGGCGGCCCTTGGGGGCCTCGGGGTCGCGGGGCTGCTTGGAGAGGTCCGCCGTCACCTTGTCGGTGGGGGCCTTCTCATCCTTCGAACGGCTACGGAACACAAAGCCCAAGGGTACGGGGTGCGCCGCATGGACCCCACCCCCGCGGGGAACGATCCGGCAACGGCCTGCGTCCCCCCGGGAGGGATCCCTACTCCCTGCGCCGGATCCGGGGGCTTCGCAGTCGTCCTTGGGGATGAGCGCATCCGCGCCCGAACAGTGCGGTAATGGATGTAGGGCCCGTACTGTGGGTTCTGTTGGAGTGCTGGAGCCGAAGTCCGTCAGAAGGGGGCGCGCGAAGCCCATGAGCGGTGTCATGAAGCGTATGGGGATGATCTTCCGCGCGAAGGCAAACAAGGCCCTTGACCGGGCCGAGGATCCGCGCGAGACCCTCGATTACTCGTACCAGAAGCAGCTGGAGCTGCTCCAGAAGGTGCGCCGCGGCGTGGCCGACGTGGCCACCTCGCGCAAGCGCCTGGAGTTGCAGCTGAACCAGCTCCAGAGCCAGTCCTCCAAGCTGGAGGACCAGGGCCGCAAGGCGCTCGCGCTGGGCCGCGAGGACCTGGCGCGGGAGGCGCTGTCCCGCCGGGCCGCGCTCCAGCAGCAGGTCACCGACCTGGAGACGCAGCACCAGACCCTCCAGGGCGAGGAGGAGAAGCTGACGCTGGCCGCGCAGCGCCTCCAGGCCAAGGTCGACGCCTTCCGCACGAAGAAGGAGACCATCAAGGCCACCTACACCGCCGCCCAGGCGCAGACCAGGATCGCCGAGTCGTTCTCCGGCATCTCCGAGGAGATGAGCGACGTCGGCGTCGCCATCCAGCGCGCCGAGGACAAGACCGCGCAGCTCCAGGCGCGGGCGGGTGCGATCGACGAGCTCCTCGCCTCCGGGGCGCTGGACGACCAGTCCGGCCTCCAGAAGGACGACATCCAGGCCGAGCTGGACCGCCTGTCGGGCGGTACGGACGTGGAGCTGGAGCTCCAGCGCATGAGGGCCGAGCTGGCCGGCGGGTCCACCTCGCAGCAGGCCCTGGAGGGCGGCGCGGGAACCCCGCAGGACCAGGCGCAGCAGCAGTCGCAGTCGCAGACCCGGTTCGACAAGAGCTAAGGACGGCGCATCATGATCGTCAGGATCATGGGGGAGGGTCAGGTGGAGCTGGCCGACAGCCACTTCGCCGAACTCAACAAGCTGGACGACGAACTGCTCGCGGAGATGCAGCGCGGCGACGGCGAGGGCTTCCGCCGCACGCTCCACGCCCTGCTGGACACGGTCCGCCAGCTCGGCGAACCGCTGCCCGACGACTCGCTCGAACCCTCCGAACTGATCCTGCCGTCACCGGACGCGACGCTCGACGAGGTCCGCGCGATGCTCTCCGACGACGGCCTCATCCCGGGCTGACCGCCGCCCCGGCAGCCACTCCAGCACACGCCGTGCCCCGCACCGGACACCCCGGGAGCGGGGCACGGCCGTTCCCGGGCGAGGGCCTCACCGGGCACGGGCGGGTAGGGGCCCGTCGCGCCAGGCCGTACCGTTTCCTCCCGTGACCACCCTCGGAGAACGGCTCGCGCGCGGGCGCGGACGGCTGCGCGAGCACCCCCTCGCGCTCGACGCCGCCCTGGCCCTGGGCGTGCTCGTGTGCATGGTCGCCGGTTCGTTCGTCGACCGGCACGGCGGGCCGCACGGCACGCCCGACTTCGGCGGACGCACCCCCGACGCGAGCAGCGTGCTGCTGATGCTGATCGGCGCCGCAGCCCTCGTCCTGCGCCGCCGCAACCCGCTGGGCGTCCTGCTGTTCACCGGCGCGGTCACGCTCGTGGAACACATCGCGCAGGACCCGCCCGCCCCGGTCGCCATGAGCGCCGTCGTCGCCCTCTACACCGTCGCCGCGCGCACCGACCGGCCCACCACCTGGCGTGTCGGCCTCCTCACCATGGCCGTCCTGACCGGCGCCGCCATGCTGTGCGGCTCGGCGCCCTGGTACAGCCAGGAGAACCTGGGCGTCTTCGCGTGGACCGGCATGGCCGCGGCAGCCGGCGACGCCGTACGCAGCCGGCGCGCCTTCGTCGACGCCATCCGCGAGCGCGCCGACCGCGCCGAGCGCACCCGGGAGGAGGAGGCCCGCCGCCGGGTCGCCGAGGAGCGGCTGCGCATCGCCCGCGACCTGCACGACGTCGTCGCCCACCACATCGCGCTCGTCAACGTGCAGGCGGGCGTCGCCGCCCACGTCATGGACAAGCGCCCCGACCAGGCCAAGGAGGCCCTCGCGCACGTCCGGGAGGCCAGCCGCTCCGCCCTCAACGAGCTGCGCGCCACGGTCGGGCTGCTGCGCCAGTCCGGCGACCCCGAGGCACCCACCGAACCGGCCCCCGGCCTCGCCGTCCTCGACGACCTGCTGGACACCTTCCGCCACGCCGGCCTGCCGGTGGAACTGGCCCGCACCGACCAGGGCACCGAACTCCCCGCCGCCGTCGACCTCGCCGCGTACCGGATCATCCAGGAGGCGCTGACGAACGTGCGCAAGCACGCCGGCCCCGACGCCAGGGCCGAGGTGAGCGTCGTCCGCGTGGGCCGCACGGTCGAGGTGACGGTCCTCGACGACGGCGTACCGCCCGGTGCGAGCACCGCGGCCGACACGGAGGCCGGAGCCGGGAGCGAGGGCGGCGGCCACGGGCTCCTCGGCATGCGCGAGCGGGTCACCGCCCTCGGCGGCGCCCTCACCGCGGGCCCCCGCTACGGGGGCGGGTTCCGCGTCCAGGCGATACTGCCGCTCACCGCACGTACAGGGGAGGCCTCATGACCATCCGGGTGCTGCTCGCCGACGACCAGGCGCTGCTGCGCAGCGCGTTCAAGGTGCTCGTCGACTCCGAGCCGGACATGGAGGTCGTCGGGGAGGCCGCGGACGGCGCCGAGGCCGTCGCGCTCGCCCGCTCCCGGCGGGCCGACATCGTCCTGATGGACATCCGCATGCCGGGCACGGACGGTCTCGCCGCCACCCGCATGATCAGCGCGGACCCGGACCTGGCCGGCGTACGCGTCGTCATGCTGACCACCTTCGAGGTGGACGAGTACGTGGTGCAGTCGCTGCGCGCCGGGGCGTCCGGCTTCCTCGGCAAGGGCGCCGAACCGGACGAACTGCTGAACGCGATCAGGATCGCCGCCGCCGGCGACGCCCTCCTGTCGCCCGCCGCCACCAAGGGGCTGATCGCCACGTTCCTCGCCCAGGGCGGCAGCGCGGACCCGGCCGGCCCGGACGGGGGCGGCTACGCGGAACGCCTGTCCGCCCTCACCGTGCGCGAACGCGAAGTCCTCGTCCTGGTCGCCGGCGGCCTCTCCAACGACCAGATCGCCGAGCGGCTGGAGGTCAGCCCGCTCACCATCAAGACCCACGTCAACCGGGCCATGGCCAAACTGGGGGCCCGCGACCGGGCCCAGCTGGTCGTCACCGCCTACGAGTCGGGGTTGGTCCGCCCCAGGGTGGAGTGAGCGAGTACCGCCGTGTACTCCGTTCGGTGTAGGCCGGGCATAAGCAAACGGGACCTGGGGGCGACGGATCCTCCTCCTCCATGGCTGATCGTATGAATACCTGCCGATCCGCCACAGAAGAGAGACCCCATGTCCTGGCTGTCCAGATTCAGCCTCGCGCAACGGGCCCTGATAGGGCTGATGTCCATCGTGGCGATCGTCTTCGGGGCGATCGCCATTCCGCAGCTCAAGCAGCAACTGCTGCCCTCCATCGAACTGCCGATGGTGTCGGTCCTCGCGCCCTACCAGGGGGCGTCCCCCGACGTGGTCGAGAAGCAGGTCGTCGAACCGCTCGAGAGCAGCATCAAGGCGGTCGACGGGATCAAGGGCGTCACCTCCACGGCCAGCGAGGGCAACGCCCTGATCATGGCCACCTTCGACTACGGCGACGAGGGCACCAAGCAGCTCGTCGCCGACGTCCAGCAGGCCGTGAACCGCGCCCGCGCGCAGCTGCCGCAAGAGGTGGACCCGCAGGTCGTCGCCGGCTCGACCGACGACATCCCGACCGTCGTCCTCGCCGTCACCTCGGACCAGGACCAGCAGGCCCTGGCCGGTCAGCTGGAACGGACCGTCGTCCCCGCCCTGGAGGACATCGACGGAGTCGGCCAGGTGTCCATCGACGGCGTACAGGACCTCCAGGTCTCCGTCACGCCCGACGGCAAGAAGCTCGCCGCGGCGGGCCTCGACCCGATGACCCTGTCCGAGGCGCTCCAGGCGGGCGGCGCGACCGTCCCGGCCGGCTCGTTCTCCGAGGCGGGCAAGAGCCGCACGGTCCAGGTCGGCGGCGGCTTCACCTCGCTGAAGCAGATCGAGGACCTCACCATCAAGCCCGGGAAGGGCGACGCGGTCCGCCTCGGTGACATCGCCACCGTGAAGCAGGAGGAGTCCCGCCGGGTCTCCCTGACCCGGACCAACGGCAAGCCCAGCCTCGCCGTCATGGCCACCATGGACAAGGACGGCAGCGCCGTAGCCATCTCCGACGCGGTCAAGGACAAGCTCCCCGAACTGCGCGAGGACCTCGGCGCGGGCGCCGAGCTGACCGTCGTCTCCGACCAGGGCCCGGCGGTCTCCAAGTCGATCTCCGGCCTGACCACCGAGGGCGCCCTCGGCCTGGTCTTCGCCGTCCTCGTCATCCTGGTCTTCCTCGCCTCCCTGCGCTCCACCCTGGTCACCGCGGTCTCCATCCCCCTCTCCGTGGTCCTCGCGCTGATCGTCCTGTGGACCCGCGACCTGTCGCTGAACATGCTCACCCTGGGCGCGCTGACCATCGCGATCGGCCGGGTCGTCGACGACTCGATCGTCGTCCTGGAGAACATCAAGCGGCACCTCGGCTACGGCGAGGAGCGCCAGGCCGCGATCCTCACGGCGGTACGCGAAGTGGCGGGCGCCGTCACCTCCTCCACCCTCACCACCGTCGCCGTCTTCCTCCCGATCGGCCTCGTCGGCGGCATGGTGGGCGAGCTGTTCGGCTCGTTCTCCCTCACCGTCACCGCCGCCCTGCTCGCCTCGCTCCTGGTCTCGCTGACCGTCGTGCCCGTCCTGTCGTACTGGTTCCTGCGCGCCCCCAAGGGCACGTCCAGCGACCCGGAGGAGGCACGCCGCAAGGCGGAGGAGAAGGAGAACCGCAGCGTCCTGCAGCGCATGTACGTTCCCGTCCTGCGCTTCGCCACCCGCCGCCGCCTCACCAGCGTCGCCCTCGCGCTCGTCGTCCTGGTCGGCACCTTCGGCATGGCACCCCTGCTGAAGACCAACTTCTTCGACCAGGGCGAGCAGGAGATCCTCTCCATCAAGCAGGAGCTGCCCGCAGGCACCAGCCTGGAGGCGGCCGACGCCGCGGCGAAGAAGGTCGAGAAGGTCCTCGCCGCCACGGACGAGGTGAAGGACTACCAGGTCACCGTCGGCTCGTCCGGCTTCATGGCGGCCTTCGGCGGCGGTACGGGCGCCAACCAGGCCTCCTACCAGGTGACGCTCAAGGACTCCGCCTCGTACGAGAAGGCCCGCGACGGCATCGACGCCGAGCTGGGCAAGCTCGACGGCATCGGCGACACGACCATCGCGGCCGGCGACGGCTTCGGCAGCCAGGACCTCAGCGTCGTGGTGAAGGCGGCCGACGCGGCCACCCTGAAGAAGGCGTCCGAGCAGGTCCGCGCCGAGGTCGCCGGGCTGAAGGACGTCACCGACGTCCAGAGCGACCTGTCGCAGTCCGTCCCCCGCATCTCCGTCAAGGCCAACGCCAAGGCCGCCCAGGCCGGGTTCACCGACGCCGCCCTCGGCGGGGCGGTCGCCCAGGCCGTACGCGGCACCCCGGCCGGCAAGGCGATCCTGAACGACACCGAGCGCGACGTCGTCATCACCTCCGCGGTCCCGGCCAGGACCATGGCCCAGCTCCAGCAGCTGCCCCTCGGCCCGGTGAAGCTCGGCGACGTCGCCGACGTCAAGCTGGTCCCCGGACCGGTCTCCATGACCCGCATCGACGGCTCGCGCGCCGCGACCATCACCGCGAAGCCGACCGGTGACAACACCGGCGCGGTCAGCGCCGACCTCCAGTCGAAGATCAACGCCCTGGACCTCCCCGACGGCGCCACCGCCTCCATCGGCGGCGTCTCCGAGGACCAGGAGGAGGCCTTCGCGAACCTTGGCCTCGCGATGCTCGCGGCCATCGCGATCGTCTTCATGCTCCTGGTGGCGACCTTCAAGTCCCTGGTCCAGCCGCTGATCCTGCTGGTCTCCATCCCCTTCGCGGCCACCGGCGCCATCGGTCTGCTGGTCGCCACGGACACGGCGATGGGCGTCCCCGCGATGATCGGCATGCTGATGCTGATCGGCATCGTGGTCACCAACGCGATCGTCCTGATCGACCTGATCAACCAGTACCGGGCCCAGGGCCTCGGAGTCGTCGAGTCGGTCGTCGAGGGCGGCCGCCACCGCCTCCGCCCGATCCTGATGACCGCGCTGGCGACGATCTTCGCGCTGCTCCCGATGGCGCTAGGCATCACGGGCGAGGGCGGCTTCATCGCCCAGCCGCTCGCGGTGGTGGTGATCGGCGGCCTGGTCACCTCGACGCTGCTCACGCTGCTGCTGGTCCCGACGCTGTACGCGATGGTGGAGCTCCGCAAGGAACGCCGCCGCGCCAAGCGCGCCGCGAAGCGCGCGGCCAAGCCGGCCCCGGAGTCCCCGCACCACGAGGACACCCCGACCCCGGCGAACGCCTGACCGCACGCCAAAAGGGGGGAGCCGTCCTGTGGACGGCTCCCCCCTTACGCGTTGTGGGCTCGCCCCGCTGGGGCTCCCATCCCCGTTGTGGGCAATCGTCCCGCTGGGGCGGGACGGGTGGGCACAACGGGACCGGGGCGGTGCCTGTCGTCGGTTCGCTCCGGGGGCGGTGCCTTCTCCCGGTTCGCTCCGGTGCGGCTCGGTGGGCTGCGGTCACCCCCGGTGGGGTGGGGGCGTGGCCCCTCCGGGCTCGCCTCCTCGGGGCCGGCGGCCTCGGGTTACGCGTAGGGGAGCCGCGCCTGCGCCGCCAACCCCTGCGGGGGCGACCCTGCACGGCCCCACCCCCGGTGCGTCGCCGGGTGCGGGACGGTGGGTGGTGGGCACGGCCCCACCCCGGGCGCGCGGCCGGGTGCGGGGTCGTGGGCCGTGTGGTCACCGCTACGGCAGCGCCAGCATCCGCTCCAGCGCCAGCTTCGCGAAGCTCTCCGTCTCCCGGTCGACCTGGATCCGGTTGACCAGGTTCCCCTCGGCCAGCGACTCCAGCGCCCACACCAGGTGCGGCAGGTCGATGCGGTTCATCGTCGAGCAGAAGCAGACCGTCTTGTCGAGGAAGACGATCTCCTTGCCCTCGTCGGCGAAACGGTTCGCCAGGCGGCGGACCAGGTTCAGCTCCGTACCGATCGCCCACTTCGAGCCGGCCGGGGCCGCCTCCAGCGTCTTGATGATGTACTCGGTCGAGCCGACGTAGTCCGCCGCGGCCACGACCTCGTGCTTGCACTCGGGGTGCACCAGCACGTTCACACCCGGGATGCGCTCCCGTACGTCGTTCACGGAGTCCAGGGAGAAGCGGCCGTGCACCGAGCAGTGGCCGCGCCACAGGATCATCTTCGCGGCGCGCAGCTCGTCGGGGGTCAGGCCGCCGTTCGGCTTGTGCGGGTTGTAGAGGACACAGTCGTCGAGCGACATGCCCATGTCCCGCACGGCGGTGTTGCGCCCGAGGTGCTGGTCCGGCAGGAACAGGACCTTCTCGCCCTGCTCGAACGCCCAGTCCAGCGCGCGCTTGGCGTTGGAGGAGGTGCAGATCGTGCCGCCGTGCTTGCCGGTGAAGGCCTTGATGTCGGCGGAGGAGTTCATGTACGAGACCGGGACGGTGGCCTGGGCGACGCCCGCCTCGGTGAGCACGTCCCAGCACTCGGCGACCTGCTCGGCCGTCGCCATGTCGGCCATGGAGCAGCCGGCGGCCAGGTCGGGCAGGACGACCTTCTGCTCGTCGCCGGTCAGGATGTCCGCCGACTCGGCCATGAAGTGCACACCGCAGAAGACGATGTACTCGGCCTCCGGCCGTGCCGCCGCGTCCCGGGCGAGCTTGAAGGAGTCGCCGGTGACGTCCGCGAACTGGATGACCTCGTCGCGCTGGTAGTGGTGCCCCAGCACGAAGACCTTGTCGCCGAGCTTCTCCTTCGCCGCGCGGGCGCGCTCGACGAGGTCGGGGTCGGAGGGCGAGGGCAGGTCACCGGGGCAGTCGACGCCCCGCTCGCTCTTCGGGTCGGCCTCGCGGCCGAGCAGCAGCAGGGCGAGGGGCGACGGCTGGACGTCCAGGGGCTGGGCGGTGGTCACGTCACGCACCCTTTCTTCTCTGCGGTGAACCTTCTCGTCGAAATGACGCTATCTATCATAACCGCTTCACGTCACTTTGACGATGGCCATAGTGTCGATGTGACACATCCCCCCTCCACGCGCCGGTGCTTGCTTGAGGCCCGGTGTGCGAGCATGAAGGGGAAAGACAAGCGCTGTGCCCGGAATGAATCCGCGGCCCCGCCGGTTGCAACCGGTCGGCAAGCAGTCTCCGTACAACCCGGGAGAGAAGCAGATGTCCGTATCGGACGAGAAGACCACTGTCAGCGACGGCATCCTCCTGTCGGACGCCGCCGCGGCCAAGGTCAAGGCCCTGCTCGACCAGGAAGGCCGCGACGACCTGGCACTGCGCGTCGCCGTTCAGCCCGGTGGCTGCTCCGGCCTGCGTTACCAGCTCTTCTTCGACGAGCGGTCGCTCGACGGCGACGTCGTCAAGGACTTCAACGGCGTCAAGGTCGTCACCGACCGCATGAGCGCCCCCTACCTCGGTGGCGCCTCCATCGACTTCGTCGACACGATCGAGAAGCAGGGCTTCACGATCGACAACCCGAACGCCACCGGCTCCTGCGCCTGCGGCGACTCCTTCAGCTGACGCCCCCGGCGGGCGAACGTGAGGCGGCGGCCCCGGACACCTCCGGGGCCGCCGCCTTGTCCGTGCCCGAACCGCTACCGCCGCGGCACCCGCTCGCCGCTCGCCGCGTCCACGACCTGCCGGTCGCCGACCGGCTGGTCCAGGGTCACCGTCCCGGTGACCTCCTTGGCGATCAGGATGCAGACCTTGCCCGGCTCGACCGGTGTCTCGGTCACCGTCAGCCTGATCTGCGTGGCGCTCTCCTCGGCCTTGACGGTGTACTTGCTGCACACCCCGCCCCAGAAGCGCGCCGTCAGGATCTTCCCGTCCATGCCGTACGACTCGACCTGCCGCGGCGCCTTCCCGGGGCTGTCCGTGGGATCCGGCTTCGCCGGCGGCGGCGCTGGGGCGAGGTGCTCGGGTGCCACCGCCGGGTGGGTGATCACGGACCGCGGCGCGTCGCCCTTCGGCGCCACCTCGAACAGCCACGACGGTACGAGCGCGGGGCGCCCGGCCGTGTAGTGCGACGCCAGCCCGAAGACCGCCCCGGTGATGGTCACCGTCTCCTTCGGGGCCGCCGTCCCCGGCTCGCAGGGAGCCACCGGCTTCGTACCGGAGTCCTCCAGCGGAGCCGGTGTGGCGCACCCGCCGATGCCCACCCGGCCGTCGCCCGTCCCGGCGTTCAGCTGCTTCAGGGCCTCCGCCGCGCCGATCACCGGGTACTCGTGGCTCTTCGCGGGCGCCTTCAGCCGCCCGCTGCCGCCGCTGAGCGAACCGTCGGCGGCGACCTGGATGCCGGTCGACCAGCCGTACGTCGGCAGCCCGCCCACGACCGGGTCGGCGTTGACGACGCGTACCGCACCCATGACCTGCGTCGCGTCCAGGTCGGCGTCCTGCTGGCCCAGCGCCTCCAGGACCGGGGCCGCGGCCCTCTTCGCGGCCTCCTCGCTCACCGGTCGGCCGCCCTGGCCGCCCCCCGGACCGTCCGGGGGCATGACGCTGGTCGACGGGCAGTCCTTGCCCTTGAGGCAGTTGTCCCCGACCGGAGCCGTGCCGAACGTCCACACGCCGGGCGCCTGGCGCTCCACCTGGAGCGTCGCACCCGTTCCGTCCTTGTCGGGGCCCACCTTCCACGCCGTTCCGGCCAGCGTGGGCGTGCCCGCCACACCGAGCGCCTTCGCGAGCCGGGCCACCTCGGTGGCGCCGACGGTGCCCTGGGGGCGGTACACGCGCGCCGAGGCGGGACCCTCGGGCAGCTCACCCGAGGCCCGGTAGACCACGCCGCCCGGGTCCGGCTCGCCGGGCGCGATCCCCGGACCCGTCCCGCTCTCGGTGTGACCGTCCAGCGCGAGCGGCGGCGGCTTCGTACCGCCCGCCGCGGGCACCCCACCGCGCCGGTCGTCACCGTCGGACGCCGCCGTGGCGAAGTACGCGCCACCGCCCCCGGCGAGCAGCACCGCCGCCGCCACCGAGGCGACGGCGAACTGCGAACGCCGTCGGCGCGGGCTCTCCTGTGTCGGCTCCGTGGCCGCTTCAGGCTCCGTACTGCTCACCGCATTGCTCCTTCGAACGCCGTGGCCCCTTGACGGGAGACATCCGTGGGACGGAACGCGGGAGCAGTCGGTTCCCTCAGGCCCCGTACTCCGGCGTGGCGTCGATCAGCCGGGCGGACGCGGGCGGGACGACGACACCGTGGATCAGGGAGGGCGACACGGGACCGGGCGGTGCGCCCTCCGCCGGAACCACCCAGTGCGGAACCATGCGCGCGCTGTCCCCGCGCAGCTCGGCCAGGCTCAGATCGGACTCGTGCTGCTCACGCGGAACGCTGAACATAGGCATAACCGCACCGTACGCACGGGGGACCCGGCCGAAAAAGACCTACTATCGGGTAGTTTCCGCATGTGGGGTCCTCGCCGGACCCGGTAGCGTGAACCGTCAACTCCACCTCCCCGCAGGAGCGCCCAGCCGTGCGTATCGCAGTCACCGGCTCCATCGCCACCGACCACCTCATGACCTTCCCCGGCCGATTCGCCGACCAGCTGGTCGCCGACCAGCTGCACACGGTCTCCCTCTCCTTCCTGGTCGACAACCTCGACGTGCGCAGGGGAGGGGTGGCGGCCAACATCTGCTTCGGCATGGGCCAGCTCGGCACCCGCCCCGTCCTGGTCGGCGCCGCGGGCTCCGACTTCGACGAGTACCGCGCCTGGCTCGACCGGCACGGCGTCGACACCGGCTCCGTACGGATCTCCGAGGTCCTGCACACCGCCCGCTTCGTCTGCACCACCGACGCCGACCACAACCAGATCGGCTCCTTCTACACCGGCGCCATGAGCGAGGCCCGCCTCATCGAGCTCAAGGCCGTCGCCGACCGCGTCGGCGGCCTCGACCTGGTGTCGATCGGCGCGGACGACCCCGAGGCGATGCTCCGCCACACCGAGGAGTGCCGCGCCCGCGGCATCCCGTTCGCCGCCGACTTCTCGCAGCAGATCGCCCGCATGGACGGCGAGGAGATCCGCACCCTCCTGGAGGGCGCGACGTACCTCTTCTCCAACGAGTACGAGAAGGGGCTCATCGAGTCCAAGACCGGCTGGACCGACGGGGAGATCCTCGCCAAGGTCGGCCACCGCGTCACCACCCTCGGCTCGCGGGGCGTGCGGATCGAGAGCGTCGACGGGCCGGTCATCGAGGTCGGCTGCCCGGAGGAGGAGGCCAAGGTCGACCCGACCGGTGTCGGCGACGCCTTCCGGGCCGGCTTCATGTCCGGCCTGTCCTGGGGCGTGGGCCTGGAGCGCGCCGCCCAGGTCGGCTGCATGCTGGCCACGCTGGTCATCGAGACGCTCGGCACCCAGGAGTACACCCTGAGCCGCGCCAACTTCATGGACCGCTTCACCAAGGCGTACGGCCATGAGGCCGCCGCCGAGGTGCAGGCCCACCTGCCGTAGCCGCCCGGACTCAGGACGTCCGGCGGACCACGTACGCCGTGCCGTGGTCCGCCGGACGCTCGCCCACGTACTCCTGGCCCCGCATCTCGCACCAGGCCGGGATGTCCAGGCGAGCCGCCTCGTCGTCGGACAGCACCGTCACGGTGCCGCCGACCGGGACCTCACCGAACACCTTCGCCAGCTCGATCACCGGGATCGGGCACCTCCTGCCGAGCGCGTCCACCACCAGCGACTCCTCACCCCCGCCCGCCGGCGCCCCGCCCGGCGCGCCGAACCGCTCCCGTACGCCGGCGACCAGGCCCGGCAGTACCTCCAGGAACCGGTCCACGTCCTCCTCCGCCGTGCCGGCCGGCAGCGACACCCGGACGTTGCCCTCCGACAGCACGCCCATCGCGCGCAGGACGTGGCTGGGAGTCAGCGTCGAACTCGTGCAGGACGAACCGGAGGAGACCGAGAAGCCCGCCCGGTCCAGTTCGTGCAGCAGGGTCTCCCCGTCGACATAGAGACACGAGAACGTCACCAGGTGGGGGAGGCGCCGCTCCGGATCGCCGACCACCTCCACGTCCCCCACGGACCGCGCGACCCGCGCGCGGATCCGCTCCACCAGCTCCCGCAGCCGCGCGGCCTCCGCGTCCGCCTCCGCCCGCACCGCCCGCAGCGACGCCGCCGCCGCCACGATCGCCGGGATGTTCTCGAACCCGGCCGCCCGCCCCGACTCCCGCTCGTCCGCCGGACCTTGCGGCGCGAACCGCACACCCTTGCGCACCACCAGCAGCCCCACCCCGGCGGGCCCGCCCCACTTGTGCGCGCTCGCGGCCAGCAGCGACCAGTCGCCCGGCACCGGTCCCCACGCGAGCGACTGCGCCGCGTCCACCAGCAGCGGCACCCCCGCCTCGCGACACGCCCGGGCCACCTCCGCCACCGGCTGCTCGGTCCCCACCTCGTGGTTGGCCGACTGGAGGCAGGCCAGCGCCGTGTCGGCCCGCAGCGCCCCGGCGTACGCGTCCGGCGCGACCCGCCCGGTCCGGTCCACCGGAACCTCGGTCACCGTCCCGCCGTCCGCCTCGTGCGCCGCCGCCGAGTGGAGCACGGACGAGTGCTCCACCGCCGACAGCACCAGGTGCCGCCCCGCCCGGCGCCGCCCGGCGAGCGCCCCGGCAACCCCGGTGTGCACCGCGCGGGTACCCGAAGGAGTGAAGACGAGTTCGTCGGGCCGGCACCCCACCGCCTCCGCGGCGGCCTCCCGCGCCGCGTCCAGCAGCATCCGCGCCCGCCGCCCCTCCCGGTACAGCCGCGCGGGGTCCGCCCACCCCTCGTCCAAGGCGGCGACCAGCGCCTGACGGGCCACAGGGTGGAGGGCAGCGGCGGAAGCGGCGTCGAAGTACGGCATACGCCCAAGCTAACGCTGTCGGCCCACCCCGGCGGCTCCTCCCGGCACGTGAAGGCGAGTGAGCCGAAGGGGCGCGGCGGTGCCGAAAGGGAGAACGCGCGCAGGCTCGCGAGGGACGAACGAGCCGAGCACGATCGACCGTCGACACCGTCCGAGGCGCCCCGGAGGCGAACCGAGCCCTCTAAAGAGGGGCGCTGCGGCGCGTTGGGCACCCTCCCCGCGCGACCCCAAATAGCGTCCAGTAGGGTTTGGTCCGCATAAACATCCAAACCCCTGCCCGCGTCAGGGCCGGCGACCGACCAGCGTGACGGCCGCAGCCGACCGCGCGGGCGAGACTCTCGGGAAGGCGCTACGTGAGTCCCAACGGCTCCGACCGCTCGTCGCGGCGCCCGATGCGGCGGAAGCTGCCGCAGGTGCTGACTGCGGGCCTAGTCCTGGCTACCGCCTCCGGTTGCTCGTACAACTGGGAAAACTTCCCCCGCCTTGGTATGCCCACCCCGGTGACGGAGGAGGCCCCACGGATCCTGTCCCTCTGGCAGGGCTCGTGGGCGGCTGCGCTCGCCACGGGCGTGCTGGTCTGGGGCCTGATCCTGTGGAGCGTCATCTTCCACCGGCGGAGCCGCACCAAGGTCGAGGTTCCTCCGCAGACCCGGTACAACATGCCCATCGAGGCGCTGTACACGGTGACCCCGCTCATCATCGTCTCGGTGCTCTTCTACTTCACCGCACGTGACGAGTCGAAGCTCCTCGCCCTCTCCGACAAGCCCGCCCACACCATCAACGTGGTCGGCTACCAGTGGAGCTGGGGCTTCAACTACATCGAGAACGTCGACGGCAAGCCCAACACGGCCGCCGAGACCGACAAGTCCCTCGCCGCCATTCCGGACAAGTACCAGAAGGACTTCCCCCAGGGAGCCGACGGCGTCTACGACTACGGCATCCCCGGCACGCGGAACCCGCAGAACGGCAACCCGGGTCCGACCCTGTGGCTGCCGAAGGGCGAGAAGGTCCGGTTCATCCTGACCTCCCGTGATGTCATCCACTCCTTCTGGGTCGTCCCCTTCCTGTTCAAGCAGGACGTCATCCCGGGTCACACGAACGTCTTCGAGGTGACCGCGACCCAGGAAGGCACCTTCAAGGGCAAGTGCGCCGAACTCTGCGGCGTCGACCACTCCCGCATGCTGTTCAACGTCAAGGTGGTCTCGCCGGAGCGTTACCAGCAGCACCTGAAGGAGCTGGCCGAGAAGGGGCAGACCGGCTTCATCCCGTCGGGCATTCAGCAGACGGACCCGGCCAGGAATGCGGAGAGCAACCAACTGTGAGCATCCTCAACGAACCTCAGGGTGCCGCCACGGCAGCCGACGGCTCGCGTGAGCCGTACGAGAACGAGCTGCCCGTCCGGCGCCGTACCCCCGGCGGTGTGGTCGTGAAGTGGCTGACCACCACCGACCACAAGACCATCGGCACGCTGTACCTGGTCACGTCGTTCGCCTTCTTCTGCATCGGCGGTCTGCTGGCGCTCTTCATGCGCGCCGAGCTGGCCCGTCCGGGTACGCAGATCATGTCGAACGAGCAGTTCAACCAGGCGTTCACGATGCACGGCACGATCATGCTGCTGATGTTCGCGACGCCGCTGTTCGCCGGATTCGCGAACTGGATCATGCCGCTGCAGATCGGCGCGCCCGACGTGGCGTTCCCGCGGCTGAACATGTTCGCGTACTGGCTGTACCTCTTCGGCTCGATCATCGCGGTGGCCGGCTTCCTCACCCCGCAGGGTGCGGCCGACTTCGGCTGGTTCGCCTACTCCCCGCTGTCGGACGCGGTCCGTTCGCCGGGTGTCGGCGCCGACATGTGGATCATGGGTCTGGCCTTCTCCGGCTTCGGCACGATCCTCGGTTCGGTCAACTTCATCACCACGATCATCTGCATGCGCGCGCCCGGCATGACGATGTTCCGCATGCCGATCTTCACCTGGAACGTGCTGCTGACCGGTGTGCTGGTCCTGCTCGCCTTCCCGGTGCTGGCCGCGGCGCTCTTCGCGCTGGAGGCGGACCGCAAGTTCGGTGCCCACATCTTCGACGCGGCCAATGGCGGCGCGTTGCTGTGGCAGCACCTCTTCTGGTTCTTCGGTCACCCAGAGGTGTACATCATCGCCCTGCCGTTCTTCGGCATCGTGTCGGAGATCATCCCGGTCTTCAGCCGCAAGCCGATGTTCGGTTACATCGGCCTGGTGGCCGCGACCATCGCGATCGCCGGTCTGTCCGTGACGGTGTGGGCGCACCACATGTATGTCACCGGCGGCGTGTTGTTGCCGTTCTTCTCCTTCATGACCTTCCTGATCGCGGTGCCAACCGGTGTGAAGTTCTTCAACTGGATCGGCACCATGTGGAAGGGGTCGTTGTCCTTCGAGACACCGATGCTCTGGACCATCGGCTTCCTGGTCACCTTCACCTTCGGTGGTCTGACCGGTGTCATCCTGGCCTCGCCCCCGATGGACTTCCACGTCTCGGACTCGTACTTCGTCGTCGCGCACTTCCACTACGTCGTCTTCGGCACCGTGGTGTTCGCGATGTTCGCCGGGTTCCACTTCTGGTGGCCGAAGTTCACCGGAAAGATGCTGGACGAGCGCCTCGGCAAGATCACGTTCTGGACGCTGTTCATCGGCTTCCACGGCACGTTCCTGGTGCAGCACTGGCTGGGCGCCGAGGGCATGCCGCGCCGTTACGCGGACTACCTGGCGGCCGACGGCTTCACCCTGCTGAACACGATCTCCACGATCGCCTCGTTCCTGCTGGGCCTGTCGATCCTGCCGTTCATGTACAACGTCTGGAAGACCGCCAAGTACGGCAAGAAGATCGAGGTCGACGACCCGTGGGGTTACGGCCGTTCGCTGGAGTGGGCGACCTCCTGCCCGCCGCCGCGGCACAACTTCCTCACGCTGCCGCGCATCCGCTCGGAATCCCCGGCGTTCGACCTGCATCACCCTGAGATCGCCGCTGTCGGCCAGCTCGAGAACCACGGGCAGAAGGACACCGCGCTGTTCGGTGGCAAGGAGGTCGGCAAGTGAAGATCCAGGGCAAGATGTTCATCTGGCTGAGCATCTTCATCCTCGCCATGGCGATCCTCTATGGCGTGTGGTCGAAGGAGCCGGCCGGTACGACGGCGCTGTTCCTGGCCTTCGGTCTGGCGATCATGATCGGCTACTACCTGGCCTTCACGGCCCGGCGCGTGGACGCCATGGCGCAGGACGACAAGGAGGCCGACGTCGCGGACGAGG